>NZ_CP160849.1:0-662500 GCF_040790665.1 Sulfitobacter pontiacus
GGATTGGCTCGGCTCCAACTGAAAACCCGTTAGCTGCCAGAAGTGCATCCCTTGGTTGCCTCTCGCATGTCGCTAGGATCGTAAAAGCCTGCTGAAGCGACGAGCCTGGGAAATATGAATCAACTGAGTAGCCCTGCATTTTCTTCAGCGTTAAAATGACTATGGCGCTCAGCGAATAAAATGGCTCATAGTCCAAGTCACGTTCCACGGAGTCTTGATACAAAATACAATATAACCTCTCCATGACTTGCAGCTTTTCACCGCCTTCTGCATCCACTGGAAGAGATAGATTCGGGCGGCGATTGAAAACTTTGTGACAGTCTTTGTGGCACCGCCTACATAGTGTGATCCCATTGCCCGGATCAAACTGTGCCGAACTAGCTAGCACTTTTCTGAAAACGTGATGCGCTGACAATCCATTCGTTTCATAACAGTCAACACATCTTTGACCGTCACGAGAGCGCACGAACTCACTCCATTTGGAAAGGCAATAGGATCGAGAGCGCCCTGCACTGACAGCTTTTTGAAGCTCTGACAGTTTCGAATCTAGCAACTGAATATCTGGTTCAATCATCCCGGCCTCCTAGTCGCTTTACTATATGCACACCTCGTGGCCGCCCCAAGCTCCGTTTTTGCCCGACGCAGCCGTTCGAAGAACCCAGATGCGGCACACCCCACCAACGTCGGCTTTGGTGAAACTGCACTGCAGCGGAGAGGCGCGCGACAGATGTTGGCTTTGGGCCGTAAGCGTATTGAGATCATCTTCTGATAAATGCCTAAAGGCGGTACAAACGACACTTGTTCAAAGTAGAGTAGGTCGGACACCCCACACTACAATTTATCAGCTATTGGAATTTGGACGAATTTATACCCAAGCTAAATTCTGACACTAACCGCCCATATCATTTGCCCGCGGCCCAGAAGTTCCCCACCACCACTTAGACTCGTTCTATAACTTATAAACCGAGCTAAAATCTCTTTGGCTTGCACGCAGGTAACTAAGTAACTTTCATCAAGGCAAGAGCCCAGCGTGCGCATACAGCGAACTCTCTAACCGATATGCACCGAAAAAAGGGTGCCCGGAAGGCACCCTAAGTTTCGCATAGCCAAGCTCATCGTTCACCGCTCGTTTGATTTTTGCCTGCGGCTTGGCCATCGTTAGGGGCTAGCGCACCGGCCCCCTGTTAAATGGAATGAGAAAAAAACTATCTCCTTTCTCATTCCGAAACTGCTAGCAATTTGACACCGTAATGAGATGTAACGTCATACCTTTTGGTAGCTCACGTCCGATAGTTGCCTCGTTTCTTCTCCGTTATTGCCGAACTAGACCATCAAACTTCATAAAGGATCTGGCCCCAGCCCGCGTCAATATAATCAACAACTTACGCGAGCTGGGCGTTAATCACCCTGTAAATGGCCGCCAAAACACTCGAAATGGGCTTCATATGCTTGGCTTTTCAGCAAGGCCGGGGCGTTTGTCTTAGCTGCAGCCCGACGTTCCGCCGCAGGTGTTGCACTTCATGCAGGTGCCGTTGCGGACCAGCGTGTAGTTGCCGCATTCCCCGCAGGCTTCGCCCTCGTAGCCCTGCATCTTTGCCTTGGTACGGGCGTCCATGCTGACCGCGCCGCTGGACACCGCTGTGGTCGACCCCATGCTGGCCGCGACGGATGCTTGGCCTGCCTGCGGCATCACACGGTCAAGCGTCTGCGTGTCGCCCTGCCCATGCCCGCCTTGCAGCAGCACCAGATCCTGCGGCAGACGGTTGCGCAGATACCCGGTGGAGCTGATCTGCTTGAGCACCTCGAGCGAGCGGTTGGCGGCGGTTTCAGAGATCTCCGCCACATTGGCGACGCTTTCCTGATCGCCGCGGCCGAGGCTGTCAAAGCTGGCCCCTTCGGGTTGCACATGTGCCAGATCGGTACGGTCCAGATAGGACACGGCGAGCTCGCGGAACACATAGTCAAGGATCGAGGTCGCGTTCTTGATGCTGTCGTTGCCCTGCACCATGCCAGCGGGTTCGAACTTGGTGAAGGTGAAGGCGTCGACGAATTCCTCCAGCGGGACGCCGTATTGCAGACCCACGGACACGGCGATGGCAAAGTTGTTCATCATCGCACGGAAGCCCGCGCCTTCCTTGTGCATGTCGATAAAGATCTCGCCCAAGGAGCCGTCTTCGTATTCACCGGTGCGCAAATAGACCTTGTGCCCGCCCACATTGGCCTTTTGGGTATAACCCTTGCGGCGCTGAGGCATCTTTTCGCGGTGCGATTTGATGATCTCTTTGACGATGACCTTCTCGACGATCTTTTCAGCCAGCACGGTGGCTTTCTCGTGGGTGGTGCCGCTTTCCAGCGTTTCGGCGGCCTCGTCATCATCCTCGACCAGCGCGGAAGCCAGAGGCTGCGACAGTTTCGATCCGTCGCGGTACAGCGCGTTGGCTTTGACGCCAAGTGACCACGACAGCTCGTATGCGTTCTGGCAATCCTCGATGGTGGCGTCATTTGGCATGTTGATCGTCTTCGAGATCGCGCCAGAGATGAAGCTTTGCGCCGCCGCCATCATGTAGATGTGGCTGTTGACGGACAGGTAGCGCTTGCCCTTCTTGCCGCAGGGGTTGGCGCAGTCGAAGATGCCGTAGTGTTCGGGCTTGAGGTGCGGCGCGCCTTCCAGCGTCATCGTGCCGCAAACATGGTCGTTGGCCGCTTCGATGTCTTTCTTGGAAAAGCCCAGGGATTTCAGCAGGTCAAACGTCGGGTCGTTCAGCTTTTCGGCAGGGATGCCAAGGACTTGCGTGCAGAACTCCTCGCCCAATGTCCATTGGTTGAAGACAAAGCGGATGTCGAAGGCCTGTGCCAGCGCCGCGTCGATCTTGGTCAGCTCGTTAGGGCCAAAACCGTGGCCGACCAGCGTGGTGTGGTTGATCGCAGGCGCGTTGCCGATGGTGCCGTGACCGACGGCATAGCCGACGATCTCTTCGATCTGGGCCGAGCCGTAGCCAAGCTTTTCAAGCGCTGCAGGCACCGACTGGTTGATGATCTTGAAATAGCCACCGCCCGCGAGCTTCTTGAATTTCACCAGCGCAAAGTCAGGCTCGATCCCGGTGGTATCGCAATCCATCACCAGACCGATGGTGCCCGTCGGCGCAATCACAGAGGTTTGCGCGTTGCGGTACCCGTGCTTTTCGCCAAGCCGCAGGGCTTCGTCCCAGGTCGCGGTGGCGATGTCGATCAGGTTGGCTTGCGGGCAGTTTGCGTGATCCAGTGGCACGGGCTTGACCGATAGCGCCTCGTAGCCGTCGGTCTTGCCGTGGGCCGCATTGCGGTGGTTGCGGATGACGCGCAGCATATGGTCGGCGTTCTTGGCGTGACCGGGGAAGGCCCCCAGCTCGCCCGCCATCTCGGCGGAGGTAGCATAGGAAACGCCAGTCATGATCGCGGTCAGCGCCCCGCAAAGCGCACGGCCCTCATCGCTGTCGTAGCTAAAGCCCATGTTCATCAGCAGACCGCCGATGTTGGCGTAGCCCAGACCCAGCGTGCGGAAATCATAGGACCGCTGCGCGATTTCCTTGGACGGGAACTGCGCCATCATCACCGAGATTTCGAGCGTAACGGTCCACAGACGGGAGGCGTGCATATAGTCTTCGACCATGAACTCCCCGTCTTGCAGGAAGGTCAGCAGGTTCATCGACGCAAGGTTACAAGCCGTGTCATCCAGGAACATATATTCGGAGCACGGGTTCGACCCGCGGATCGCGCCGTCTTCGGGGCATGTGTGCCAGTCGTTTACCGTGTCGTGATACTGGATACCGGGATCGGCGCAGGCCCATGCGGCGTGGCCGACTTGCTCCCACAGGTCACGGGCGCGGATGGTTTTCGACACGCGCCCGGTGGTGCGGTCCAGCAGCTCCCAATCGGCGTCTTTTTCGACGGCGTGCAGGAAGGCGTTGGTCACCCGGATCGAGTTGTTGGAGTTCTGGCCCGAGACCGAGGAATAGGCTTCGGAATCCCAGTCGGTGTCATAGGTCGGGAATTCGATCGAGGTATGACCCTGCTTGGCATAATCCAGCACGCGCTTGACGTATGTCTCTGGTATCGCGCATTTTTTCGCGCTGCGGATCGCGGCCTTCAGCTGGTCGTTCTTGGCGGGGTCATAGGCGTCGGCCTCTGCGCCGTCCCATGCTTTGATCGCGGCAAACAGCTTGTTCAGCTCGCGTTCATGCATCTTCGAGCCAGCGACGATGCTCGCCACCTTTTGCTCTTCGATGACCTTCCAGTTGATGAAATCCTCGATATCGGGGTGGTCCGCATCAACGATCACCATCTTGGCCGCGCGGCGTGTGGTGCCGCCCGATTTGATCGCGCCTGCCGCGCGGTCACCGATTTTCAGAAAGCCCATCAAGCCAGAGGATTTCCCCCCGCCCGACAGTTTCTCGCCCGCCGCCCGCAGGCTCGAGAAGTTGGTGCCGGTGCCGGAACCGTATTTGAACAGACGCGCCTCGCGGACCCACAGGTCCATAATGCCGCCGTCGCCTACCAGATCGTCAGCGACAGACTGGATGAAACAAGCGTGGGGCTGCGGATGCTCGTAAGACGATGTCGACCGCGTCAGCTTGCCGGATTTGTAATCGACATAGTAATGCCCCTGCGCGGGACCATCGATGCCGTAGGCCCAATGCAGACCGGTGTTGAACCATTGCGGGCTGTTGGGTGCGCCGCGCTGGCTGGCCAGGATGTGGCGCATCTCGTCATAATAGGCTTGGGCGTCTTCTTCAGTGGTGAAATAGCCACCTTTCCAACCCCAATAGGCCCAAGCGCCGGCCAGACGGTCGAACACTTGCTTCGACGACGTCTCGCCGCCCATGGTCGCATCATCGGTCGGCACCGAGCGCCAGAGGAATTCTGGCACGCCCTTTTCCTTGACCTTCTTGGTCTCGGACGGGACGCCTGCCTTGCGGAAATATTTCTGGGCGATCACATCAGAGGCGACCTGGCTCCAGCTGGAGGGCACTTCGACGTTATCGAGGCGAAAGACCACCGATCCGTCAGGATTGCGGATTTCGGAGGCCGTGCTCACAAAGTCCAGTTCTGCGTAGGCATCCTGACCGGATCGCGTGAATTTTCTCTCGATTTTCATAAGTGCTGCCCCAAATTTTCAAACTCTCAACCAGCGGCATGATCGGGCCGCCAAACCTATCGCCGGTGTGCATCGTCCCCCGCACCCGCATCAGGTTGGTCTTGGATCAAGCCGTTTAACCGGCGCAAAAGTGCGAAACCCAATTTCACCCGATCAGCGCGCCACCCCGATAATCACCAGATGTAGTGGCCCGCCCGTCGATTTACACAAACTGACGTATGCAGCCCTATTGGGTCAACGGCTTTATTATCGAAATAGGGGAAGTTGCGTCTTGACCGGATCGGCATTTTTTGAAGCTTCGGTCAGCGCGGTGATTCAGCGAAATGATATGCACAGACAGCGGATCACGAGGGGGCTTTTTCACACCGCGGATAAAGTTAATAAACGCTAAGGTTTAGCGCGGATGGCTCATGTATCGCTTGAGTTATCCACAAAATCCCCGACAGCGGGCTGGGGATAAACATGGCGGAACTGTGGATGATAAAAATTTATGCAGCCACCAGATATAGGTTCGCAAACCCGGCCATCTCACCAGATTTAGAGCGTGCTTCTGTGGTAAAAAAGAACGACTGCACACAAATACAGCGTTCTGATCTGCATGAAGCAGATCAGGAACACTATATGTGGTGGTTCTTAAAGTGGTCGGGGCGAGAAGATTCGAACTTCCGACCCCCTGTACCCAAAACAGGTGCGCTACCAGGCTGCGCCACGCCCCGACTGCGGCCTACTTAGCCCCAAGCAATCGGATTGAAAAGCCCTAAGTTCACAGAAAATGATAGTTTCTGACGAACTAACAGGGCCATGCCGGATTGCGCCCTGCAAACGCGGGATGGCGCAGCTCTGTCCCCGGTGTAATGCCCATCCGCGCGCTTAACCCGCCGTTAATTTCCAACACCGCCAGCAGCGCATCACTGCCCCCCTCAAGCGGAGATTCGTCGAGCGGAACCGCATTATGGTGGATGTGCTGCACCACACCGTGGGAATCGATGAACAATAGGTCGAGGGGAATCAAAGTGTTACGCATCCAAAAGCTAAGCGGCTGCGGTTCTTCATATATAAAGAGCATACCTGCGCTGCCCGCCAGTGAGGTGCGATGCATCAATCCTTGGGCACGCTCACCGGCATCATCGGCAATCTCTACGCTAAAGCGCGCCTGCCCCCAGTCGCCGCGCAACGTCACGCTGGTGTCGCTGCATTTGGCAGCGGCCGCCCCCGCCATCGCCAGAGTGGCAAAGGCCATAAGACCCGCGCGGATCAGCTTTGCGCGGTGCCAGATGAATCGAGTCGTACCGTTTCCCATGCATGTACCTCTGCCGCCATCTGGCCGCGTTCCCCGTTAATGACCCGCAGCGCCAATGCCTCGCCCGGTTGCAAATCCGACAGGCCCGACTGGCGCAACACTTCTATATGTAGAAAGATGTCATCGCTTTTGCCAAACACATTCGCGAAACCAAAGCCTTTGGATTTATCGAACCATTTGACCCGCGCAGGTTCCAGCGGTGCGGCGGCCACCAGCGCGGGATCAATGCCCACAATATCCGACAACGCCATCGCCTGAGCAGCAGCGGGCGGGTGTACCGCATGCACTTGGGTCGCCTGCACCCCGCGTTCGGTCTTTTGCACCGTCAGATCAATGCGCGCACCGTCCGCGACAGAGCTTTGTCCGTAATTACGTAACACATTGACGTGCAACAGGATATCAGGCCCGCCAGCGTCTGAGACAACGAAACCGAACCCCTTTGCGGGGTCAAACCATTTCACCACGCCGGAAATGGCAGAGCTATTGCTGGATACTTCTGACACAAATGTCCTTTGGTCTTCTCTAGGTCAGGCAACAGCGTGCCCGCGTACAAAATATCAGCGGCAAAAGCCGCCTTATGGGTTCAATCTCGTTACGCTCCAATCACCGTTTTGTTCGGCACGTCGCCAGACAAAACGGTCATGCAATCTATACTCTCCGTCGGCCCAGAACTCGATTTCGACCGGGGTGATCCGGTAGCCCCCCCAAAAAGGTGGACGGTCTGGGTTTGGCCCCTTTTTGGCGGTGACTTTTGCCACTTCGGCGACCAATGACGCACGGCTGGCTAAAGGGGACGATTGATCAGAGGCCCAGGCCCCCAACCGGCTTTTGAGCGAACGCGACTTGTAATATGCGTCCGCCTGCGGGCCTTCTTCTTTGGAAACCACGCCGCGCACCCGTATCTGGCGGCGCAGGGATTTCCAATGCATCACGAAAGCAGCCTTGCCCGCGTGATCCAGTTCTTGCGCCTTGGCGCTGGTGTAGTTTGTGTAAAAGACGAATGCCGCGTCTTCGATTTCTTTTAGCAACACCATGCGCGCATTGGGCAGACCATCGGCATCCACGGTCGATAGCGCGATGGCATTTGGGTCGTTAACCTCTGTCTGCGTTGCCTCATCCAGCCAGCGGCGCGCAATCACAAAGGGATCGTCACCGGCAAAAATGCCTTTGCGCACTTCCATGATCATGATCCCCTTCCTTGCGCATCGACGCAAACTTGCGACAATGCCTTACATCAAATGACATACTAGAACAACTAAACACACTGTCGCGCCTAAAAACCGCCAGGGCGGTCTATCACGGCGTCCTCTCAAGTGCCGCGATCACCGTGCAGCCTTGATGCCAAACTATCAATAGCATAAACCGGATAAAAGTTCAGTGACATAGTCGAAGGAAGTACAATGGCAAATGACCTGATGGCAGGCAAACGTGGGCTTATCATGGGCCTCGCCAATGACAAGTCGATTGCCTGGGGCATCGCACGCACCCTCGCGGATGCCGGTGCAGAGCTGGCATTCTCGTATCAAGGCGAGGCGCTGAAAAAGCGGGTCGATCCGCTGGCAGCACAACTGGGTAGCGATCTGGTCCTGCCCTGCGATGTCGGGTCGGAAGAGTCGATTGACGCGCTGTTTACCGCTTTGGGCGAACGCTGGGACGGGATCGACTTTATCGTCCACGCGATCGGGTTCTCTGACAAAAACGAATTGCGCGGGCGCTATGTCGACACCAGCCGCGCCAATTTCGCGATGTCGATGGATATCTCTGTCTACTCCTTCACCGCTGTGATGCAGCGCGCGGAAAAGATGATGAAGTCCGGCGGCAGCGCGGTCACGCTCACCTATTATGGTGCCGAAAAAGTGATGCCGCATTATAATGTGATGGGCGTCGCCAAGGCCGCTCTGGAAGCATCGGTCAAATATCTGGCCGAGGATCTGGGCAAGGACGGCATCCGCGTCAACGCGATCAGCGCCGGCCCGATCAAGACATTGGCCGCATCCGGCATCGGCGACTTCCGCTATATCATGAAGTGGAACGAGTATAACTCGCCCCTGCGTCGCAACGTGACCATCGACGATGTGGGTAAATCCGCGCTGTTCCTGCTGAGCGATCTTGGCTCGGGCACGACGGGCGAGAACCTGCATGTGGACGCGGGCTATCACGTGGTGGGCATGAAAGCCGTCGACGCCCCAGACATGGCAAAGGAATAACGACATGAGCAAGGATGCCTCGCGCCTGCCCCATGAAAAAGGGTTTCATATCAGCTGGGACCAGATCCACCGTGACAGCCGTGCGCTGGCGTGGCGTCTGGACGGCATGGGCCCCGATGACGGCGGCTGGCGTGCTGTGGTTGCGATCACCCGTGGCGGTATGGCCCCCGCGATGATCGCCGCCCGCGAGCTGGATATCCGCACCGTCGACACGATTTCGATCAAGTCCTATGACCATCAGGATCAATCGGACGCGGTCGTGCTCAAGGCCCCCGATGCAGAGCTGATGGGCGACGGCACCGGTATCCTGATCATCGACGATCTGGTGGATTCCGGTAAAACCCTTGAAGTCGTGCGCCAGCTTTACCCCAATGCGCATCTGGCCACCGTCTATGCCAAGCCCAAGGGCCGCCCGCAGGTGGATACCTTCATTACCGAAGTCAGCCAGGATACGTGGATTTTCTTCCCCTGGGATATGGCGCTGCAATATGTAGAGCCCTACCGCGGCAAAGACTAAACGGCACCCCCGCAGATACCTGCCTTCGGCGAGGATTTAGGACCATTTGGAAGCAGCGGCCCCGCGCCGTGTTAGACTTTGCGCTGGTCCGCTCGCCGAAGCGCCCCCTCCCTCGCCCAGCCAGGAGCTTTTTCCCATGACCCCGCGTACCGCTGCGACTTTCTCTCCTCCGGTGATGGAGGCGCGCCGCTGGTTGACGGGCGTCCACTTTGACGCCGACCGGCCCCTGATCAACGTGAGCCAAGCCGCCCCTGTCGATCCGCCACCGCAGGCGATGCGTCAGGCCATGGCTGATGTCGCGCTGAACAACGATGATGCGCATCTTTACGGGCCGGTGCTTGGTCTGCCCGAATTGCGCGACGAGCTGGCCGCGCAGGTCAGCGCCCATTACGCTGGCGCGGTAGAGCCCGCGCAAGCGGCGATTACATCGGGCTGCAATCAGGCCTTTGCCGCTGCGATTGCCACGCTCTGTGCCGAGGGGGACGAGGTGATCCTGCCGGTGCCGTGGTACTTTAACCACAAGATGTGGCTGGATATGTCGGGTGTCGCCGCCGTGCCGCTGCCGGTGGGGGATGCACTTTTGCCCGACCCGGAACAGGCTGCTGCCCTGATCACCGACCGCACCCGTGCCATCGCCTTGGTCACGCCCAACAACCCCGGCGGCGTTGAATACCCCGAAGAGTTGGTGCAGGCGTTTTTCGATCTGGCCCGTGCGCGCGGGATCGCCCTGATCCTGGACGAGACCTATCGCGACTTTGACAGTCGATCCGGTCCGCCGCACCGTCTGTTTCAGGACCCCGACTGGCACGATACGTTGATCCATTTATATTCTTTTTCAAAGGCCTACCGTCTGACTGGTCACCGAGTGGGCGCGATTGTCGCCTCTCAGGCACGTCTCGCCGAGGTTGAGAAGTTCCTGGATACCGTCGCCATTTGCCCCGGCCAGATCGGTCAGCATGCCGCCCTTTGGGGGATGCAGAACCTTGACACATGGCTGGCCGGCGAGCGGCGCGAGATCCTGGCCCGGCGACAGGCGATTGCCGACAGTATGCATCGTTTGGACGCGAAAGGCTGGAAGCTTTTGGGGCTTGGCGGCTATTTCGCCTATCTCTCGCATCCCTTTGACGAAAGCTCTGCCACATTGGCCCCGCGGCTGGTGCGCGAGGCGGCCGTGCTGACCCTGCCCGGCACCATGTTCCATCCGGCAGAGGATATCACCGGCGGGCGGCATCTGCGCATCGCTTTTGCCAATCTGGATGTCGCAGGCATCGAGGTGCTGTTTGACCGTCTGACACAGGTCTAACGCGGCTCTTGCCCCCCTGCCGCGCACCGCATAGACAGGGCAAAACGTGCGTTTAAGGGATGACACCATGAAAGCCAAAGGCAACAGCTTTACGAAAACCGCAGTATGGGGGCTGATGGGTCTGTTGATCCTGGGTCTGGGCGGTTTTGGCGCGGTCAATCTGAACGGCAGCGCACGCACCGTCGGCGAAGTGGGCGACAAGTCTATCTCGGTTGACGATTACGCCCGCGAGCTGCAGCAGCAGATCCGCGCCATCGAAAGCCAGTCCGGCGAACAGCTTAGCTTTCAAGAAGCCCAAGCCATCGGGCTGGACCGTGCCGTGCTGCAACGTCTGGTCCGTTTGCGCGCGCTCGACAATGAGGCCGACGAGATGGGCCTGTCCATCGGCGACGCGAACCTGCGCGAACGCGTTGTGGAAATCCCGTCTTTCCAGGGCGTTGACGGTAATTTTGACCGCGAGGGCTATCGCTTTGCCCTACAGCAGGCCGGTCTGAACGAGAACGAATTCGAACAATCGCTGCGCGAGGAAGCGGGCCGTACCCTGTTGCAGGAAGCGATCACCGGCGGGGTTGCGATGCCCGACGCCTATGCCGACACGCTTGTATCCTATGTGGGCGAGCAGCGCAGCTTTACCTGGGCCAAACTGACGCAAGATGATCTGGACGCGCCCCTGCCCGACGCCACCGATGCGCAGTTGCAGGCCTATTACGACGAGAACGCCGACCAGTTCATTCTGCCCGCCAGCAAGACCATCAGCTATATCACCATGGGCCCGCAGGATCTGCTGGACGAAGTAGAGCTGACCGACGAAGAGCTGCAGGCCGCCTATGACGACCGCGCGGATGAATACATCCAGCCCGAACGCCGCTTGGTCGAACGTCTGGTTTTCCGCGATCAGGAGGCCGCCGATCAGGCTGCCGCCGCGCTCGAGGTTGATGGCAACACATTTGAGGGGCTGGTCGCGGACCGCGGGCTTTCCCTGTCGGATGTGGATCTTGGAGATCTGAGCCAGCAACAGCTGGGTGCCGCAGGGGACGCCGTGTTTGCTGCCGAAGTGGGTGATATTGTCGGCCCGCTGCCCAGCAACCTCGGGCCTGCATTGTTCCGCGTGAACGGTGTGCTGCCGTCGCTGAACACCACCTTCGAAGAAGCCCGTCCGACGCTGGTGCAAGACCTTGCCGCGGACCGCGCGGCCCGTCTGGTAGAGGTTCGCGCCCAGGATCTGGATGACCAATTGGCCGGTGGTGCCACGCTGGAACAGATCGCCGAGGAAAGCAAAATGACCCTCAGCACCATCGAATGGACGCAGGACAGCAGCGAAAGCATCGCCGCCTATGCCGGTTTCCGCGAGGCCGCGACACGTCTGACCGAAGGCGACTTCCCCCAGATCCAGCAGCTGGATGACGGCAGCGTTTTTGCCATGCGTCTTGATGGCACCAAAGAGGAACGCCCCAACCCGTTTGACGCCGCCCGTGCAGACGTGGCCGAGGCGTGGCAGAACGAACAATTGATCACCGCCCTGCGTGCCAAGGCCGAGACCCTGCAGGCCGAGCTTGCCGATGGCGCTGATTTTGCCGAGCTGGGACTGGAGCCCAAGACCGGGACCGACCAGACCCGCGACGCCGTGGTCAGCGCCGCACCGCAGGGGTTCATCGCCGCTGTGTTTGACGCAGCCCCCGGCGAGGTCGAACTGCTGGAAGGTGCCGATGAGGTCGCGCTTGTCCGTCTTGATAGCATCAAGGACGCGGGCGAGAATGACCGGATGACGCAGGTCAAAACCCAGATCGCGACCCAGCTGGATGACCAGCTGTCGCAAGCGCTTTTCGCCGCTTTCTCTGACGACGTGATCCGCCGCACGGCACCGCGTGTCGATCAGCAGGCGATCAACGCCGTCCACGTGAACTTCCCCTAAGGTAGGTCTCCCATGTCGTTGACACCCGATTATGACAGCTTTGCCGCAGGCTATGCGGCGGGCAAGAACCAGATCGTTTACACCCGTCTGGCTGCCGATCTGGACACGCCTGTTTCGCTGATGCTCAAGCTCACCGGTGCGGCACAGAACGCCTTTGTGCTGGAATCTGTGACCGGCGGCGAGGTCCGCGGGCGCTATTCGATTATCGGGATGAAGCCCGATCTGATCTGGCGCTGTCAGGGCACCACGTCGGCCATCAACCGTTCGGCCCGCTATGACGTGGATGCCTTCGACGATGTCGCGGGGGATCCGCTGGATACTTTGCGTGCGGTGATCGCGGAGTCGAAGATCGACCTGCCTGATGACCTGCCGCAAGCCGCCGCCGGGCTGTTCGGCTATCTGGGGTATGACATGATCCGGCTGGTGGAACATCTGCCGAATGTGAACCCCGATCCCATGGGGCTGCCCGATGCGATGATGGTGCGCCCCTCGGTGATTGCCGTGCTTGACGGGGTCAAGGGCGAGGTCACGATCGTATCGCCAGCTTGGGTGTCTGACGGGCAATCGGCCAAGGCCGCTTATGCCCAAGCCGCCGAACGCGTGATGGATGCGGTGCGTGATCTGGAACGGTCGATGCCCGGCACCAGCCGTGATCTGGGCGACGCCCACGAAGAATCCGCCCCCGTCAGCAATTTCACCCGCGAAGGCTATAAATCCGCCGTTGAAAAAGCGCGGGAATATATCGTGGCGGGCGACATCTTTCAGGTGGTGCCGTCGCAACGGTGGGCGCAGGGTTTCTCGCAGCCGCCGTTCGCGCTGTATCGCAGTTTGCGCCGGACCAACCCGTCGCCCTTCATGTTCTATTTCAACTTTGGTGATTTCCATGTCGTCGGGGCCTCGCCCGAGATCCTGGTGCGCGTCTTCGGCAACGAGATCACGATCCGCCCCGTTGCAGGCACCCGTCGTCGCGGGGCCACGCCGGAAGAAGACCGCGCGCTGGAGGCTGATCTGCTGGCCGACCAGAAAGAGCTGGCTGAGCATCTGATGCTGCTTGATCTGGGCCGCAATGACGTGGGCCGGGTCGCCAAGATCGGCACCGTGCGCCCGACCGAGGAATTCATCGTCGAACGCTACAGCCACGTGATGCATATCGTGTCCAATGTCGTGGGCGAGCTGCGCGAAGACCGCGATGCGCTGGATGCCTTCTTTGCCGGGATGCCTGCGGGCACAGTGTCAGGTGCACCCAAGGTCCGCGCGATGGAGATTATCGACGAGCTGGAGCCCGAGAAACGCGGGCTCTACGGCGGCGGTGTTGGCTACTTTAGCGCGGGCGGCGACATGGACATGTGCATCGCCCTGCGCACTGCCGTCATCAAGGATAAAACCCTGTATATTCAGGCCGGTGGCGGCGTCGTCTATGACAGCGACGCAGAGGCGGAGTATATGGAGACGGTGCATAAATCCGACGCGATCCGCCGTGCGGCGGCCGATGCAGCACGCTTCGCAGGTCAAGGGAACAGCTGAGGATGCCGACCCAAGCCCCGTTCGAGATTGCGGGTCACAAAGTGGCACCCGGCTCTCGGGCACAGATCGACTTGCCGATCTCGATCCTGCCGGACCACACGCCTGTCGGGCTCTCGCTTGAAGTGATCCACGGCAAGCGCCCCGGCCCCACCATGTTTGTCAGCGCCGCTGTTCACGGGGACGAGCTGATCGGGGTCGAGATCGTGCGCCGTCTGCTGCGCGCACCGCAGTTGAAATCCCTGCGGGGGACGCTGCTGGTGATCCCGGTGGTGAACTCTTTCGGCTTCCTAAACCGGTCGCGTTACCTGCCGGACCGGCGCGATCTGAACCGTTGTTTTCCGGGGCACCCGTCTGGGTCTTTGGGGTCACGGCTGGCGCATATCTTTTTGAACGACGTGGTGCTGCGCTGTGATTTCGGAATCGATCTACATTCGGCCGCGATCCACCGGACCAACCTGCCGCAGGTGCGGATCTCTCCATCAGATGCGGTGACGCGGCGCATGGCCGCCAGCTTTGCCGCACCGGTGGTGCTGACCTCGCCCCTGCGCGACGGATCGCTGCGCGCGGTCGCCGCCGCCAAGGGCACGCCGGTGCTGCTGTATGAGGCGGGCGAAGGGCTGCGCTTTGACGAAATGGCCGTGCGCGCGGGCGTTGCGGGTATCTTGCGGGTCATGCATGCCGAAGACATGCTGCCGGCCAAGGGCATCGCCCCTTCGCGCAGGCAATCCCATGTCTGCTCAAGCTCGACCTGGCTGCGCGCGCCTGTAGGTGGGCTGCTGCGTACCTTTAGGGCCGAGGGGGAGACCGTGAAACAGGGCGACGCACTGGCGACAGTCTCTGACCCGTTCGGCAAGACCGAAGAGGATATTATCGCCCCCCATGACGGTATCCTGATCGGCCGCGCGATCCTACCCGTGGTGAACGAGGGCGACGCGGTCTTCCACTTGGCAAAGCTGCTGCCCAAGGCGGTGGCAGACACGGTCGAGGATATGATCACGCAGCTCGAAAGCGACCCACTGTTCGACGAAGACGAGATTATCTAGGCAGATCACATCCAAGCACGTCGAAGCCCGCGCAACGCGCAGGTTTCGATGGCTTTACCGGTAGATCATTCAGGCGTGGCGTTTTTCAGCACGGCGGAAACAGGAGCGAGTGCAACTTGGCTGGCACGGTCCTGCAACCCCCAGACCAACAGCGCCGAGATCGTCTCGGGCCGCATCCGCCCCATCATGATCACCGACCCTTCGATCCCCGCCTTGAACGCGGCCTGATCAAGGAACCGCCGGATCACGGTGGGCGTCTGCCCCTTGCTGTCAAAGTCGCGGAACACGGGTGCAGCGGGCACGCCCTCTTTCACTGCAAGCTTGGGCATCGTGTTCAGCCCCTTGTCCTGGGTCACAAGGCCATAGCCCCCCTGCCCAAGGATCGCAGTCACCTGATCTGCTGTCGCGCGGTCGGGTTGCAGCCCGGCACCCAGCCCTTCCAGCACGCCGATCACTTCGGGCATGCGCGAGAAGGCGACCGCCAGCGTGGTCTCTGCATCGCTTGGCTGCGCGCCCTGAGGCAGGTCGACCATCGCCAGCACCTCGAACCCTTCGTTGCGGTAGGTCTGCATGCGCTCTGCGGCGTCGGGCAGGCTGACGTCGACGGCAAAGCTCAGCGGATAGGGAAAGCTGCGCAGCGCGGCGATACCGACCTCGCCCCCTTGCAAATCACTGCCCACGTCCATCAACAGGACGCTCATCAGCGGTTTGCCCTCGGGGTTCGCGAAAGGCTGGCCATAACGGATGATGGCGGGGCTTTCTGCGGTGGCTTGCGCCTCGGGGGCGGTCTGTTCGCCCGATTGGGCGGTCGGCAGGCGGTTGATCGTCACGCCCGTATCCCGTTCAGAGGTGATCGCCGCAGGGGTGCCGATTGTAGGCCGCCCGTCTGTGCGTTGCTCGGGCGCGCCAAAGACAACATCGGCAGGGGCTTCTTCGGGTTGCGCGTCGGGCGCGCTTGGCGCGGTGGCGACATCGGTGTCCGGCGTGGGCGACACGGGGGTGGTGTCCGGCGTGGGCGACACGGGGGTGTCGACGCTTTCGTCGGCGGTGACGGGCGGTGCTGTCCGGGTCTCGATGCCAAGCGCATCCGGCTCGGTCGGTTCCATCGGCGCGAGCGCCATCGGATTGGGCAAGACAGGATCATCAAGCGTGATCTTCGGTGCAGCCGCATCGGGCACGGTCACGGGGGCTGTCGCGTCGATATCCTGCGCGATCTGCGGCGCGGGCTGCGGCGTTGGGGCGACCTCTGGCTCGGGCTGTGGTTCAAGCTGTGGTTCAGGCTCTACCGTCTCAGGCGATGCCGCGACGTCCGGCGCGTCCTCTAAAGGTGTGTCTTGCACAGCCTCTTGCGCGACCGGTGCTTCTACTTCTGGTGTGACCTCGGCTTTAGGTACAATCTCGGGCTCTGGTTCAACGATGGGCTCTTCGACGACAGGCTCTTCGACGACAGGCTCTTCGACAACTGGCTCCGGCTCTGGCGTGATCACATCCTCGTTAGTGTCCTCAGCCGCCGTCAGGGGCGTTTCATCAGCCGCTACTACCGGGGGTTCCGCAATATCGGGCGCGTTGGTCGCGCGCTCTGCGTCAGGCGCGTCACTTGGCACAGGCGTGTCTTGCAAGGGCGCGGGCCCCATAGGCACCATGAAGGACGCGACACCGGCGACGCCGACACTGAATACCGCACCAATAAGGATGCCGCCAATAAACCCGCGTGACATAGATGATCGCTCCTGTTTTTGTTCCGGTTCGCGCGGCTCTCCGGCCTGCTGCCCTTGACGATAGGTCTTAACCCTGAACATGTATCAGCGGACATTATACCGTGGTTTTGCGCGGTTCCTCTAGCCCTAAACCCTGCCCCAATACAAAGAATTGCCGCATGCTGCTCTTGATAGATAACTACGATAGCTTCACCTACAACCTCGTACACTATCTGGGTGACCTCGGGGCCGAAGTCGAAATCCGCCGCAACGACCAGATCGACGTGCAGGCCGCGATGGCGATGAACCCCGCGGGGATCATCCTGTCGCCCGGCCCCTGCGACCCGGATCAAGCGGGCATCTGCCTTGCGCTGACGGCAGCCGCCGCCGAAACAAGCACGCCGCTTTTGGGTGTGTGCCTTGGCCATCAGACGCTGGGTCAGGCGTTCGGCGGCAAGGTCGTGCGCGCGGGCGAGATCGTGCACGGCAAGATGGGCATGATGCACCACAAGGGTCAGGGCGTCTTTGCGGGGCTGCCATCGCCCTTTGCCGCGACACGCTATCATTCGCTGATCGTTGACCGCGCCACCCTGCCCGACTGTCTTGAGATCACGGCAGAGCTTGAGGACGGCACGATCATGGGCCTGCAGCACCGCGACCTGCCGCTGCACGGCGTGCAGTTCCACCCGGAATCGATCCGTTCGGATCACGGTCACCAGATGCTGCAAAACTTTCTGAACAACGTAAAGGTGCCCGCATGAGCGATGCTCTGAAACCTCTGATCGATGCGGCCGCCAATGGCCCGCTGACCCGGGATCAGGCCGAGACCGCGTTCCAGATCCTGTTTGAGGGCGAAGCGACCCCCAGCCAGATCGGTGGTTTCCTGATGGCCCTGCGCACCCGTGGCGAGACGGTGGATGAATATGCTGCCGCCGCCCATGTCATGCGCGCCAAATGTAATCCTGTCACCGCCCCCGAGGGCGCGATGGACATCGTGGGCACCGGCGGCGATGGCAAGGGCACGCTGAATATCTCTACCGCGACGGCCTTCGTCGTGGCCGGCGCGGGCGTCGTGGTGGCGAAACATGGCAACCGCAACCTGTCGTCCAAATCCGGCGCGGCGGATGCGCTGACGCAGATGGGGCTCAAGGTGATGGTCGGACCAAAGGTGGTCGAGGCCGCCCTGCACGATGCCGGCATCGGCTTTATGATGGCCCCGATGCACCATCCCGCGATTGCCCATGTCATGCCCACACGGTCCGAATTGGGCACACGCACGATCTTCAACATCCTCGGCCCGCTGACCAACCCTGCGGGCGTCAAACGGCAGCTGACCGGGGCCTATCGCCGCGATCTGATCCGCCCGATGGCCGAAACACTTGGCGCGCTTGGCTCTGAAAAAGCGTGGCTTGTGCATGGCTCCGACGGGACGGACGAGCTGACGATCACCGGCACCAGCTGGATCGCCGCGCTGAACCCTGATGGCACCATTTCCGAATTCGAGATCACGCCCGAAGACGCGGGCCTTCCGGTCCATCCCTTCGAGGATATCGTCGGCGGCACACCCGAAGAAAACGCACGTGATTTCAACGCGCTGCTGGACGGAACCCCCTCGGCCTACCGCGATGCGGTCTTGCTCAATTCGGCGGCGGCGCTGGTCGTGGCCGATGCCGCGCCCGATCTGAAAGCGGGGGTAGAGATGGCGCGCCACAGCATCGACAGCGGTGCGGCCCGTGACAAGATCACCCAAGTCGCGCGGATCACCCAGACCGCATGAGCCGTTTTGACCTGTCGCGCCTCGGGGCCTGGCGCGACCTTGCGTTCTTTGACGATACCCTGCCCGGCATCGCCGCAGCGCTGGCCGCGGACCCCCGCGAGACGCTGCCGCCCCGACCGCAGGTTTTCGCCGCGCTGGAACATACCCAGCCCGACGCGGTGCGCGTGGTGATCCTGGGGCAGGATCCCTATCCCACCCCCGGCCACGCCCACGGCTTTGCCTTCTCCGCCAGCGCCGATACCAAACCGCTGCCCCGTTCGCTGTCCAATATCTATAAGGAAATGGTGGATGACATCGGCGCCTGCCCACCGGATGCCGATCTGCGGTTCTGGGCGGATCAGGGCGTGCTGTTGTTGAACACCACATTGACCGTGCCTGCGCGGGACGCAGGCGGCCATGGGAAACTGGGCTGGCAGCAGCTGACCACGCAAATTCTTGGCCGCTTGGCCGACCGTCCCCGCGCCTATTTGCTGTGGGGCGCGCATGCGCAAAAGGTCGCGCGGGATGTGGACGGGGGAGCGAACTTCAAACTTGAAACCCCGCACCCGTCGCCCCTGTCCGCACGGCGCGGGTTTTTCGGGTCACGTCCCTTCTCGCGCTGCAATGACTGGTTGCACGCCCAAGGCCAAGCGGCCATAAACTGGGCAACACCGGAGACATCATGACCGATACCAACACTGGCACCATCCTAGACAAGATCAAAGCCTACAAGCTGGAAGAGATCGCCGCCGACAAGGCCGCCAAACCGCTTGAGGCCGTAGAGGCAGAGGCGCGCGCCGCCTCGCCCGTGCGCCCCTTTGCCGACGCGTTGTTCGACGCCTCGCGCGAGGGGTACGGGCTGATCGCCGAGGTCAAAAAAGCAAGCCCGTCAAAAGGGTTGATCCGCGCCGATTTCGACCCCGCTACACTGGCCGCTGCCTATGCCGCGGGTGGTGCGACCTGCCTGTCGGTGCTGACGGACACGCCCAGCTTTCAGGGGGCCAAGGAATATCTTGTCGCCGCCCGCGAGGCCTGCACCCTGCCCGTGCTGCGCAAGGATTTCATGTACGACCCCTATCAGGTCGCCGAAGCCCGCGCGCTTGGGGCGGATTGTATCCTGATCATCATGGCCTCTGTCAGCGATGCCCAAGCGATCGAGCTTGAGGACGCCGCCGCCCAATGGGGCATGGACGCGCTGATCGAGGTACACGACAAGGAAGAGCTGGACCGCGCCGCCGTGCTGAAAAGCCGCATGATGGGGATCAACAACCGCAACCTCAAAACCTTCGAGACGACGCTTGATACCACGCGCCGCCTGTCGAAACATGTGGATGTGGAAAAGATGATCGTATCGGAAAGCGGGCTGAACACGCCCGACGATCTGGCCGATATGGCGAAATACGGATCGCGGGTGTTCCTGATCGGGGAAAGCCTGATGCGTCAGGACGATGTAGAGGTCGCAACCCGCAATCTGCTGGCCACACCGCTGCGGCCGGGGGGCATGTAATGGCGCTCACGCATTTTGACGGCAAGGGTGACGCGCATATGGTCGACGTGTCGGACAAGCCCGTGACGTCGCGGGTGGCCGTTGCTAAAACCCACATCAAGATGTTGCGCGAAACCTTTGATATCATTACCGAAGGACGCGCTAAAAAGGGTGACGTCATGGGTGTGGCCCGTCTGGCGGGGATCATGGCTGCAAAACGCACCGCCGATCTGATTCCGCTGTGCCACCCTTTGCCGATCACCAAAGTGTCGGTTGAACTGACACCCGATGCCGACCTGCCCGGCCTGCGCATCGCCGCGACCGTCAAGACCACCGGACAGACCGGCGTCGAGATGGAGGCGCTGACCGCCGCCTCTGTCACCGCGCTGACCGTCTATGACATGGCCAAGGCCGTGGACAAAGGCATGGAAATCGGCGGCCTGCGGGTCGTGCTGAAAGACGGCGGCAAATCGGGCCGATACGAGGCAGAATGATCTCTGTCAGCGACGCCCTGTCGCATCTCTTTGATCTCGTAACCGCCACCGAAGTGGAAGCGGTCCCGCTGCGTCAGGCCGCGGGCCGTGTGCTGGCGCGCGATGTTGTTGCCACCCGCACCCAGCCGCCTTTCGCGGCCTCCTCTATGGATGGCTATGCCCTGCGCCAGACAGAGGTCGAGCCCGACGCGATGTTCAAGGTCATCGGCGAAGCGGCGGCGGGCCATCGGTTTGACGGTGTGGTCAAGGCCGGTCAGGCCGTGCGCATCTTTACCGGTGCCCCAGTCCCCGAAGGCGCTGATTTTGTTGTGATCCAAGAGGATACGACCCGGCGTGGTGATCTGATCATGCTGGGCCATGACATCGGCCCCAAGACCAATATCCGCCCCGCCGGTGGGGATTTCCATGCAGGCGACACGATGGATGCGCCGCGCCTGCTGCGCCCTGCCGATATCGCGCTGCTGGCGTCGATGAATGTGGCGATGGTGCCGGTCTATGCCAAACCACGTGTCGCGATCATCGCCACGGGGGACGAGCTGGTGCAACCCGGCGAGGAGCCGAACCCCGACCAGATCATCGCCTCCAATACCTATGGTCTGGCCGCGCTGCTCGAACAGCATGGTGCGCAGTGCCGCATGATCCCGATTGCCCGCGACACGGTGCCCTCGCTGACCCAAGCCTTCACCATGGCGCAGGATGCCGATCTGATCATCACCATCGGCGGTGCCTCTGTCGGAGACCACGATCTGGTCGCCCCCGTCGCTGCCCAAATGGGGATGGACCAGTCTTTCTACAAAGTCGCGATGCGCCCCGGCAAACCTCTTATGGCGGGGCGGCTGCGTGATGTCCCGATGATCGGCCTGCCAGGCAATCCGGTGTCGGCGATGGTCTGCGGGACGGTCTTTGTCGTGCCGGTGCTGCGCAAGATGCTGGGCCTGCCCGCCGCGCCCGCCGCACGGGTCGATCTGCCGCTTGGCGTCGATCTGCCCGCCAATGGGCCACGCGAACATTATATGCGTGCGATGGTCCGTGACGGTGCCGTCCTGCCCGAAGATAATCAGGACAGTTCGCTGCTGGGTATCCTGTCGCGCGCCGATGTCCTGATGGTCCGCCCGCCCCACGATGGGGCCCGCACTGCCGGAGAGATCATAGGCTGTATTCCCCTCTGACGGTTGACACAAAACAGGAACATCCCTAGAACAAACCCCAAATAGAAACGGGGAATGTCCGGATGCTGACCAAGAAACAACTCGATCTGCTGGCCTTTATTCATAAACGTGTGCAGCGCGACGGCGTGCCGCCCAGCTTTGACGAGATGAAAGAAGCGCTTGATCTGCGGTCCAAATCCGGCATCCACCGTCTGATCACAGCGCTTGAGGAACGCGGATTCATCCGCCGCCTGGCGCACCGCGCCCGCGCGATAGAGGTGGTGAAACTGCCCGATAGCTTGGGCAGCCTGTCCGGTGCGGGCTTTACCCCGCGCGTGATTGACGGCGACCGCCCCGATGGGCCGCCCCCTTCTGCAGCGCAGCCGGTCAGCGCGTCGTCCTTTGATGTGCCGATGATGGGCCGGATCGCCGCCGGTGTCCCGATCGAGGCGATCAGCACTATGACCCAATCCGTCGCCGTCCCCGGCGGGATGATCAGCGGCAGCGGCGAACACTATGCGCTGGAGGTGCAGGGTGATTCCATGATCGACGCAGGGATCAACGATGGCGACGTGGTGATCATCCGCGAAACCTCTGTCGCGGATGATGGGGATATCGTGGTTGCGCTGGTCGAAGACCACGAGGCGACGCTCAAGAAATTCCGCCGTCACGGCAGCTCTGTCGCGCTGGAAGCCGCTAACCCCGCCTATGAAACGCGGGTTCTGCCGTCGGATAAGGTCAAGGTGCAGGGACGTCTGGTCGGGTTGATCCGCACCTACTGACGCTTGCTACCGCGGCGGCCTGTCCTTGGGCCATGCCGTCCACAACCGCGTGCCCGCCTTTTGGCGGGCCGTTTGCATAGTGACCCGCCCCTTGTCGAGGGTGAGTGCAATTGCCCCCGTGGAGCGTAACCGGTCGGGGTCAAACACATCGCAGCCGCCCGTCAGCGGCGGATCGGGCACAACTGACAGCACGATGATCTGATCCGCACGGCACGCCCCGAACGCCGCCCGCGCGCGTTTGCCGGACAGGTGGATCACCTCTCGTTCCCCGATCTTTGACCTTGTGGGCCAACGCGCTGCGGCCCGGGCCTGATCGGCGCCGTCGCCATCATTCTCCAGCCAGTTGAGCGCAACAAAGCCTGCGCCTTTTGTCTTGCTCAGCGCACGGCCCGTGGGGGTCATCACCCCCACCAGACTGCCGGTGTCCGAGATCAGCACCGTCGGACGCTCTGCCCCGTGCCACAATACCCCCGCTGCAATCACGGCCCCCAAACCGGCAAATCGCAACCAACCCTGCCACAGCAATAGCCACAAAAACCCGAGCGCCAGCAGCGGCAGCACCCAAGGGCCGGGGGCGGCCACATGGCCCTGCGCCCCGTCGATCTCTGCCACGCCTTGCGCGACCAGCAAGATCCAGCGCAACCCTGCGCCCATGACCTGCAGGGGGATCCACTCTAGCCCCAGCGGAGCCATGACCAAGGCCGCAACGGCGGCCGGCATCACCAAGACACCCATCAGCGGGACCGACAGCAGGTTCGCGACCAAGCCATACTGCGCAATCGTGTTGAAATGGGCCGCCCCGATGGGCGCGGTAAAGCCCCCCGCCACAGCCGAGGAAATCACCGTCGCCACAGCCGGTGCCAGCCACTTAGGACCAAGCGAGACCTCGGCGTTGCGCAACCAGCCAAAGATCGCAACCAACCCCGTGGTGGCCGCAAAGGACATCTGGAACCCCGGGCCCGTCAATGCCTCTGGCCGAAGGACCAATACGATCGTGGCCGCAATCGCCACGGCCCGCAGGGTCAGCGCCCGTCGCCCGATGATCAACGCGCCAAGGGCCACGGCGACCATGATGAACGCGCGTTCGGTTGCGACATTGCCCCCCGACAACAACAGATAGCCGCTGGCCGCCACCAGCGCCCCAGCGGCTGCGATGCTGCGCGTGGGCCAGCGCAGCGCGATCCATGGCACCAACGTCAGCACGATCCGCAACGCGCCAAAGACCACCGCGCTCAGCAACCCCATGTGCAAGCCCGAGATCGCCAATAGATGCGCAAGGTTGCTGGCGCGCAGATCCTGCAGCGCGTCCTGGCTGATGGCGCTGCGGTCGCCGGTGGTGATCGCCGTGGCAAACCCGCCTATATCACCCGGCAAGATCCGCTGAATCCGGGCCGAGGCCGCCATGCGCGCCCGAAAGACCGCCAGCCCGCCATGCCCCGCCTCAGCCGGTGTCGCCGCCAGTAAGGGGGTGCGACTGTACCCCACAGCGCCCAAGCCCGCGAACCATGCATGCCGCTGGAAATCAAAGCCCTCAGGCTCGACCGGGCCGCTTGGCGGCGACAGATGCCCCGTGGTCATCACCCCCAACCCCGGCGTGATATCCGCGTCAAAGCGTCTGTCGCCGTGCAAGGACACGCGCACATGCAGCGGCGTGCGCGCCGCAGACACCCGTTCTAGCACGACCCGATCCAGCGTCAGCCGCAAGGCGTCGGACTGGCTGCGATCCACCGCCACGACGCGCCCCGCGATCGGGCCGTAATAGCGCCACCCCAGCACCGGCCCGCCGACAGCATGGGCCCGCCACGCCGCCAGATCAAAACCGACCAATGCAAAGGCCGCGCCCAACACCACAGGCCCCGAGATCTCGCCCGCCAGAAAGGCCGCAGCCCCCAGCAGCGCCGCCCCGCCCGCGACCCAAAGCAGGACGGTCAGCGAAGGCTCAACCCGCAGCGCAAAATAGCAGCCGATCCCCACGGCCAGACACACCGGCACCCAGCCGATCAGATGCCCCCGCTGTGCGCGCATGCTCTGCGCCATATAGGACAACAGCCCCATACTTGCCCCCGTTCTCTGCACTGGGTAGATAGTCGGGGACGCTATCTCCAAAGGAGTTAGCAAATGATAAACGGCACCCCGAACGGGCGTTTTCCGTGAACTTCTGCTGCAAAGGATCCTCCGCTCATGACAACGCCTGTCGTTACCCGTTTCGCCCCGTCTCCTACCGGTTATCTGCACATCGGCGGCGCGCGGACGGCGCTGTTCAGCTGGCTTTATGCACGCGGTCGGGGCGGTAAATTCCTGCTGCGTATCGAAGACACCGACCGCCAGCGCCACACCCCCGAGGCAACCGAAGCGATTCTGCAGGGCATGGCGTGGCTGGGACTGGATCACGACGGTGACGTGGTCAGCCAGTTCGAAAACGCGCCCCGCCACGCCGAGGTGGCGCTGCAACTTCTTGCCGAAGGAAAGGCCTATAAGTGCTTTGCCTCGCAAGAAGAAATCGCCGCGTTCCGGGATCAGGCCAAGGCCGAGGGGCGCAGCACCCTGTACCAATCACCCTGGCGTGACGCCGCGCCCGAAACGCATCCCGACGCCCCCTATGTCGTACGGATCAAGGCTCCGTTGACGGGCGAAACGGTCATCCACGACGCGGTGCAGGGCGACGTGGTGATCGGGAACGACCAGCTTGATGACATGGTACTGTTACGTTCCGATGGTACGCCCGTCTATATGCTGGCCGTTGTTGTTGATGACCATGACATGGGCGTGACCCATGTGATCCGCGGGGATGATCACCTCAACAATGCCGCGCGGCAGATGATGATTTACAACGCCATGGGCTGGGACGTACCGGTCTGGGCGCATATCCCGCTGATCCACGGCGCGGACGGCAAGAAACTGTCTAAACGTCACGGCGCTTTGGGCGCGCAGGAGTATCAGGCCATGGGCTTTCCCGCGGCCGGTATGCGCAACTACCTCGCCCGTCTGGGGTGGAGCCATGGGGACGACGAATTCTTCACCGACGCCCAAGCGCAAGAATGGTTCGATCTGGACGGTATCCGCAAAAGCCCCGCGCAATTTGACCTCAAGAAGCTGGAAAACATCTGCGGGCAGCACATCGCCGCGGCGGATGATGCTGCATTGCGGCACGAGATCGAGGCCTATTTGACTGCTGCCGGTCTGCCCGCGCTCACAAATGCGCAAGCTGACGGGTTGGAGCGGGCGATGTATTGCTTAAAGGATCGCGCGAAGAAATTTCCTGATCTCCTTGAAAAAGCTGAGTTTATCCTCGCCGAACGCCCCATCCAACCGGACGAGAAGGCAGACAAGCACTTGGACAATGTATCCCGTGGTATGCTGACTGAATTGACGCCGCAGTTGCAGAATGTTACTTGGGACAGAGAAACGCTGGAGGAGGCGCTGAACGGCTTTGCCGCCGCTCGGGACACCAAATTCGGCAAACTGGCGGGGCCGCTGCGCGCAGCACTCGCCGGGCGGGCAGCAACCCCATCAGTTTTCGATATGATGCTGGTACTTGGGCGTGACGAAAGCCTTGCCCGTTTAAACGATGCGGCTATCTAAGATATGCAAAAGCATATTCCTGATATGCTCAACAATAACTGAGGGGCGGACCGTTTCGGTATCTCCCCAGTCGACGGCATAACGCACGTCGATAAAACGATAGGAAGGGACTTCATGGCCGAAAGTACAAAATCCGCAACGTTGACCATCGACGGGAACAGCTTTGAACTGCCGATCTATTCCCCGTCGGCGGGCCCGGATGTCATGGACATCCGCAAGCTGTTCTCTCAGGCGAATGTGTTCACATATGACCCTGGCTTCACCTCGACAGCGGCCTGTGACAGCACGATCACCTTCATTGACGGTGACGAAGGCGTGTTGCTGCACCGCGGGTATCCGATCGACCAACTGGCCAGCGAATCCCACTACCTCGAAGTGTGCTACCTGCTGCTGTATGGCGAACTGCCCTCTGCCGCGCAGCTGGAAGAGTTCGAAAATCTGGTGACCAACCACACCATGATCCACGAGCAGATGATCAACTTCTTCCGTGGTTTCCGCCGTGATGCACACCCGATGGCGATCATGGTCGGCGTTGTGGGCGCGATGTCTGCCTTCTACCACGACAGCACCGACATCAACGACGCGCACCAGCGCGAAGTGGCAACGATCCGTCTGATCGCCAAGATGCCGACGATTGCCGCGATGGCCTATAAGTACACCATCGGTCAGCCGTTCATCTATCCGCGCAACGACGTAGACTATGCCGGTAACTTCCTGCGCATGTGTTTCGCCGTCCCTGCCGAGGATTATGTCGTCGACCCGATCCTTGCCCGTGCGATGGACCGCATCTTTACGCTGCACGCGGACCACGAACAGAACGCATCGACATCGACCGTGCGTCTGGCGTCCTCTTCTGGGGCGAACCCCTTTGCCTGTATCGCTGCTGGCATCGCCTGCCTTTGGGGGCCCGCGCATGGTGGGGCGAACCAGGCATGTCTTGAAATGCTGAAAGAGATCGGCACACCGGACCGCATCCCTGAATTCATCGCCCGCGCCAAGGACAAGAACGACCCGTTCCGCCTGATGGGCTTTGGTCACCGCGTCTACAAGAACCACGACCCACGCGCGACCGTGATGAAAGAAAGCGCGGACGAAGTGCTTGAGCTGCTGGGTGTCGAAAACAACCCGATCCTGCAGGTCGCGAAAGAGCTTGAAAAACAGGCGCTGGAAGATCCGTATTTCGCAGAGAAGAAGCTGTTCCCGAACGTCGATTTCTACTCGGGCATCATCCTCGAAGCGATGGGTTTCCCCACGTCGATGTTCACGCCGATCTTTGCGCTGGCACGGACCGTTGGCTGGATCTCGCAGTGGAAAGAGCAGATCAGCGATCCTCAGCTGAAAATCGGGCGTCCCCGTCAGCTGTATCTTGGCGAAACACCACGCGACTATGTGGATATCGAAAAGCGCTGAATGTCAGTACATTAGTCAAAACGCCCCGCCCTCACGGCGGGGCGTTTTGCGTTTCACGGTGTGCTACCGCTGCCTGAAACCCAGGACAAAGAGAATCACCTGAAAGCTCGCCAGAAAGCGCCCCGTGATCAAAGCGCCTCTTTCCAGCCCACTGTTTCAACTCACTTTTCCCCATTTCGAAACCATAGGGTCCGAAATATGGCAGTTTTGTGTTGTTGTTTCCAAGCTGGGCATAATGGCCAAAATTGATTGACCAACCGCCCCGATCATCCCAGATTCATCGTCAATTCAGCGCAGGTTTACCCTGTGCGATGCACAGCAGACCCCAATACGCCCGCTGCCCCCCGCGGAAAGGATGACCGGATGAACGACCCTCGGCCTCGCCTGCAATGGGATAACGCGACCAGTCTAAGCTGCAAGACCGCACGACATCATCCCGCGCCGCAGGGATCGTTCGTGCATGATATCGAACAGAAATGTGACCAGATCGCGGTGGTCTATGACAAGGGCCAGACGCCGCCGCGGATCACGGTAAAGCAAGTGTCAGGCAGCGTTCACACGGTGCTCGCAGACGGGATAGCGGTGGCCGTGGTTGCCAGCGCCTCGCGTCCGACCCTCAACCCCGATGACGTGTTGCTGGTCGAACGCTCGGTCTAGCGGGATTAGCGGCCCTCGAAGCTCGCGGGACGTTTCTGCATAAAGGCCATCACGCCCTCTTTGAAATCACGTGATTGCCCGCATTTGCCTTGTTCCTGCGCCTCTAGCGACAGCTGATCCTCCAGCGTATTGTCCCAGCTGGCGCGAATGGCGTTCTTGGCAGCGGCATAGGCTGCGGTCGGTCCTTGCGCCAGATGCGCCGCCTTGGCACGCCAATGGTTGTCAAACGCGGCATCAGCCACGGCTTCCCAAATCATCCCCCAGTCATCCGCCTGACGGGCAGAGATTTTATCCGCGAACAAGGCCGCGCCCATAGCCTTGGCCGTGCCCATCTGGCGGGGCAACGTGTAGGTGCCGCCCGCATCGGGCATCAGTCCAATGCGCGTAAATGCTTGCAGGAAATAGGAAGATTCCGTCGCAAAGACCACATCCGCAGCCAGTGCAAGGTTCGCCCCTGCCCCCGCCGCAGGACCATTGACCGCGGCGATCGTTGGCACAGGACAATTGGTGATCGCCCGCAGCATGGGGCCGTATTCCTCGCGCAGGGTGCGTTCCAGATCCAGCGAGCCCTTGCTGCTGCTGTCGCTCAGATCCTGACCGGTGCAAAACGCACGACCGGCACCGGTGATGACCACACAACGCGCGTCCTTGCCCGCTTGGGTAAACGCGTGCTCGATCTCTGCCCGCATTTGCGTGGTCAGCGCGTTCATCTTGTCGGGGCGGTTCATGGTGACCACGGCCAGCCCGTCGGTCAGTTCATAGGTCAGGGTTTGATAGTCCATGGCGCGGGTTCCTCATCTAGATTTCCCCCGCACCTTACCCATACGACAGGCCACCGCCAGTGAAACCCCGCGTTATCGCTTCAGAATGTCGTCCAGCCGCGCCTGTTCTTGTGCGCTGAGCGGGGCCTGTTCGACGGACGGTGCCTTCGCACGACCGCGCAGGTAGCCAAACCCGACCCCTGCCGCAATCAACAGCATGAGCGGTCCTGCCGCCCATAACACCCAGGTCGATCCCCGCGCAGGCGGGTTCAGCAGGACATATTCACCATAGCGGTCGACGATATAAGCGACCGCCTCTTCGTCGCTATCGCCGGCCACCAGACGTTCGCGCAGCAGGATACGCAGGTCGCGCGCAAGGCTGGCGTTGCTTTCGTCGATGCTTTCGTTGCGGCACACAAGGCAACGCAACCCTTTCGACAAGCTGCGCGCGCGTTGCTCAAGTGCAGGATCCGAGAGCACCTCGTCCGGCTGCACGGCCCAGGTCGGTGCAACCGATAGCACAGGTGCTACAAGCAACATCAGGGCGAGGATCAGCGCTCTCATTGTGCAGCCACCGGTTTTGATTTCGCCGCCCCTGCCGCAACGCGGTAGCGCCGGTCCGAAAGGCTTAACACGCCACCAAGGGCCATTAGCGCGCAGCCGATCCAAATCCAGTTGGTTAGCGGCTTGACATAAGTGCGCACCACCCAGCCGCCATTTGCCTGTTCATCCCCGATCACAACATAGACATCGCGCAGCAGATTATAGTCGATCGCCGCTTCGGTCGTGGGCATCTGCGCAACGGGATAGAAGCGTTTCTCCGGTCGCAACTGCGCAATCTCTTCCCCGTCGTGGAACAGTGTCACGCTGCCGGTCGTCGCCGTATAGTTCGGCCCCTGGCCCTGGGTGACATCGTCCAGCTGCACGGTGTAGCGCCCCACATCGTAGGAGTCCCCCAGCGGAACGGCGCGGATGTCATCAATCGACCACGCCGTCAGGCCAGCCACCCCCGCCATGGTCACCCCAAGGCCGGCGTGGGCCACCATCTTGCCCCAATCCGCACGCGGCAACCGCCCAAGTCGGCGCAGCCGGTTACTACCGCGCCCCGTGCGCCCCCACAGGTCAACAACGGTGCCCATCACGATCCACGCACCCAAGAACAACCCGAGCGGACCCAGTAAGCTACGCCCCGACTGCATCGCGTAGGCCAATCCTCCAATCGCAATCGCCAATACGAAGGCGTAGCGTAGCGGCTTTAGCGCCCGCGAAATCACCGCACGCTTCCAAGGCATCGCCGACCCGATCGGCAGGATCAGCCCCAGCATAATCATGAAAGGTGTAAAGGCGGCGTTAAAAAACGGGGGGCCAACGCTCAATTTTCTGTCGAAGAACATTTCGGCCAGCAAGGGCCACATCGTGCCAATGAACACGACGAAACACGCAACGGCGAGCACTACGTTGTTTACCAGCAAAGCCGACTCTCGGCTGACCATGCTGAACACGCCTTTCGCCTCTAGCGCGCTGGCGCGCGCCGCGAACAGAACCAGCGCACCGCCCATGAAAAACGCCATGATCATCAGGATAAACACGCCGCGTTCGGGGTCATTCGCAAAGGCGTGGACCGAGGTTAGCAACCCGGACCTGACGATAAACGTCCCGATCAGCGAGAAGCCAAAAGCCAGGATCGCAAGCAGGATCGTCCAGCTTTTCAGGCTTTCGCGTTTTTCCACAACGATGGCGGAATGAAGCAGCGCTGCCGCCAGAAGCCAGGGCATAAAGCTTGCGTTTTCAACGGGATCCCAGAACCAGAACCCGCCCCAGCCAAGTTCGTAATAGGCCCACCAGGACCCGAGCGCGATGCCGATCGTCAAAAACACCCACGCCGCCAGGGTCCAAGGGCGCACCCACCGGCCCCAAGCAGCATCGATCCGCCCTTCGATCAAGGCGGCAACGGCAAAGCTGAAGGTCATCGAAAGGCCGACATACCCCAAATACAAAAACGGCGGGTGGAAGGCGAGCCCGGGGTCCTGCAGAAGCGGGTTCAGATCCTGCCCGTCAAAAGGTGGCGTCGCCAGCCGCAAGAACGGGTTGGATGTGAAAAGGATGAAGGCAAAAAACGCCACACCGATTGCGGCTTGCACAGAAAGAACCCGCGCCCGCAAAGTCGGCGGCAGATTCCCCCCGAACCACGCGGCCATCGCCCCGAATAGCGAGACAATGAGCACCCACAGCAGCATTGAGCCTTCATGATTGCCCCAAGTACCGCTGATTTTATACAAAAGCGGCTTCATCGAGTGGCTGTTCAACACCACCAATCGCAGCGAGAAATCAGAGGTGACAAAGGCCCACATCAACGCCCCAAACGCCAGCAATGTCAGGGCGAATTGCGCCCCGGCGGCGGGCTCTGCCACAGCCATCCACCCGGGCCAGCGTTTATGGGCACCGATCAGGGGCACGACCATCTGAACGATGGCAACGCCGAAGGCGAGGATAAGGGCGAAATGTCCGAGCTCTGTAATCATACCCCGATCATAGAGCGGAGCACCGCCCCATACCATGCCGATTCACCGCGAAATCACACGACTGTGCGCAGCAAAGCGTCGCAGGGTCCCCCCTTACCCAGCAACTCTGCGCCAGTTACCCCGCAGCCCTGCGCCAGTCCGCAAGCGCCGCGTTGTCCGATCTGTCGCGCACTGCGCTAGATACGCCTTCCAGATCCCGCACGGCCCCTTCTTCAACACCATTAACACGTAGCGTTTCCAGCTCTTCGATATGTCGCATCACCGTTGGTGTCTGCGCGATGGTGCGCGCGATAGAGCGTTGGAACTCTTGTGTTTTCACCTGATACCGCGCGCCAAAGTAGAAGGACACGACAACCCCCAGAAGCCACCACAACGGCTCTGGCACCAGCGACACGCCCTGCATCCGGCTGGCAAACCAGACCGGATCAACCATCGCCGCGATGAACAAGCCCAAGGTACCAAGCGCCAGCGCTGGACGCGGAAGCCGGTTCAGCCCGTCCATGAAACGGTCAAACCGTCCCTTGCGAGGCACAGCGAATTCCGCCCCAAATTGCACCATAGCCTGTTCCCGCGCGGTCGCATCACGGCCGGCCGTCTTTTCCGCATTGGCGCGAAATACCTCGACCGTGTCGCGCACCACATTGCGGCCGTCACCAAAGACCAACGCAAGCGCGGTATCAATCATCCCCATGCCGCGACCCTTTCGTTAAAGTCACGGATGCTCAGATGGTACCGCGGCGACATGAATTCCTCTGCCCGTTTGATCCATCCTCCCTTCTTTCCTGCCCTTGTGCGGGCGTATTTGCGACTTGCGGGGCGCTGATCCGCCAGCCCAAAGTAATAGTTACGCCGCGCCACGGCGTAGGCGTCCACCATCTGCGCAGGTGCAGCGGCATAGGCGCGCCCCGTAGCGCCAAGCGTTTGCGGTCCAAGCACCCCGTCCACGGCCACATCAAACCCCATATCTCTTAACAATCGCTGAAGAATCTTCACCGCATTCGCCCCCGCATTCACGTACATGTCGAAAACGGAGGGCTGGAGCGGACGGGGCAGCTGCGCGATCTTGGGTTTGTGGAAGTAATGGGTGATGAATATCTCGGTCGCTTGATCTTGAGTAAGCTCTTGAACATCGGCGAGATTTACCGCGCCGTCACGGTTCACATCCAGCCCCAGCCGACGCAGTGTGTGGATGGTGACGCCGTGGTTCGTTGCCCCGCCCGGATCATCGGGGTCATTCACAAAGCCCCCCTCACGCGCGACGATGGACTTTGCAATTTCCTCAACAGTTTGCATCAAATTGGCCCTTCCTGCAGGTTGCACTGCTGCAAGAATGACGTCTCAGATGTTAACGAAACCCGGCAGGCCCGTACGCATCACCCCTCGGGGGCAACATAAACGCCTTGCTCTTTCAGGGCGTCGACGACCTCTTTCGGCATGTAGGTCTCGTCATGTTTAGCAAGGATTTCCGTCGCTTCGAAGGTGCCGTTGATGTAACGCCCTGTCCCCACCATGCCTTGATTTTCCTCGAACAGATCGGGCAATACACCGCTGTAGGTCACAGGCACAGCCGCGCCGCCATCGGTCACGGAAAAGCGGATCGTCAGACCATCCCCGCGCACAAGGCTGCCCTCTTCAACGAGGCCACCGATGCGGAAAACCTCTGCCGGGCCGGGCGGTTCGGCGATCACCTGACTGGGCGCGCGGAAAAAGTTTATCCCGTCGCGCATGGCATATCCAATCAGCGCCGTGGACAGCACAAGCGCCACGACCGCGACGCCGATAATCTGGATACGCCGTTGCTTTTTAAGACTTTTCATGCGCCCTCAGGGAAATAGCGGAGCCATCATCAGCCCCTCGACCTCGTCAATACCTAACATCAGGTTGGCGTTTTGCAACGCCTGCCCGCTGGAGCCCTTGGTCAGATTATCGAGCGCGGCAACCACAATGGCGCGGCCGTCGATCCGGTCTGCCACCACGCCGATGTGACAGAAGTTCGACCCGCGAATATGGCGCGTGCTCGGGGCCTCCCCCATGGGCAGCAGTTCGATAAAGGGCTCGGCATCATAGGCCGCGGCAAGGGTTTTGTGGATCACCTCGGCGTCGCCTTTGACATAGACGGTCGCCAAAATCCCGCGGTTGGCGGGCACCAGATGCGGGGTGAACTGCACCTTGACCGGACGGCCGGCGATGGCGGAAAACTCCTGATCAAACTCACCCAGATGGCGGTGCGTCCCACCAAGGGAATAGGCGTGGTACCCCTCGGACAGCTCTGCATGCAGCAGGTTTTCCTTCAACGACCGCCCCGCACCGGACACGGCGCATTTGAGGTCAAGGATGATGTCGTCCAGATCAATCACGCCTTTTTCGATCAAGGGGCGCAGGGCGAACTGGCCGGTGGCGGCGTTACAGCCTGTACCGGCCACAAGACGCGCGGATTTGATCTCTTCGCGGTAGAATTCGGTGAGGCCATAGACCGCCTCTTTCTGCTGCTCCAGCGCGGCATGGGGGTTGCCGTACCACTTGGCGTATGCCTCGGGGTCGCGCAGCCGGAAATCTGCCGAAAGATCGACGATTTTCAGGTCTTTAGGCAGGTTCGCAATGACCTCTTGGCTGGTCTTATGCGGCAAGGCGCAAAAGCACAGGTCAATGTCCGAGAAATCGATCTCTTCAATGGTGACCAATGCGGGCAGGTCGAGATGACGCAGGTGTGGAAACACCTCTGCGATGGTTTGCCCCGCCTTGGAGTTTGCCCCCAAAGCTTTGATCTGCATAAAGGAATGGCCAGCGATCAGCCGGATCAGCTCGGCTCCGGTATAGCCGGAGGCACCAAGAATGGCGATATTATGGGTCATGTCGGGTTCCGTTCGGAAAGTGTTAGAAAATACGTGTTAGGCCGCTTGAAAGGTCAACGGTCGTCGCAAGAATTGCGTGGCACGGCTGCTGACCTTTTTGGGGTCGCCCGTGGTCAGGAAAGCCGCCTCGCCCGTGCCCAGCATATTGGGGTGACGCTTTAGATAGTCGCTCAGACTATGGGCGACCAGATTGGCTTGGCTGAACACTTTGACATCGGGGCCAAGCGCGTCCTGAAAGGTTTCCTGCATCAGCGGGTAATGGGTGCAGCCCAGAATGGCAGCTTCGGGCGCGGGCATCTTGCGTTTCAGCGCGTCCACATGGCTGCGCACCAGCGCTTCGGCGAGGATGAAATCACCGTCCTCGATCGCATCCACGACACCCCCGCAGGCCTGCGCTTCGACATCGACGCCGATCGCCCGAAAGGCCAGTTCACGCTGGAACGCACGGCTTGCCACTGTTGCGGGCGTCGCAAACAGCGCCACGTGCTTTAGATCCACCTCGCGCGGGGGGGAATTGTCGCCCCATTGGCGTTCTGTCATCGCCTCGATCAGCGGCACAAAGACGCCCAACACGCGCTTGTCCGACGGGATCCACCCTTCCTGCATCCGGCGTAGCGCCGCGGCAGAGGCCGTGTTGCACGCCAAGATCACCAGATCGCAGCCTGCATCGAACAGACGCTGGGTTGCAGCAGTGGTCAGGTTATAAATGTCATCCGCATTACGCACACCGTAGGGCGCATGGGCGCTATCGGCCAAATACACGAAATCCACATCCGGTAGCTGTGCCTGCACGGCATCCCAAACGGTCAGCCCGCCTAGCCCAGAATCGAAAATACCAACTGCCATAACACCTTGCCGTCACCTGTCGGCACGATGCCGATCTTCAAATTCAAACCCCAGATCAAAGGATTTTGCCGGGTCTGGTGACAACTCATACGTCGCTTTGCGCAGGAAATCCATCATAGCTTTTGCGTCTTTTGCCATGGGGTCCAGCACGTTTCTGCCGATGGGGTCGCCGATGACCACGCGCACGGGCGTGTCGACCCGTTTGCGGAATTCCTTGATCAGCAGTCCCATGCGCAGGGTGTGATGCAGATGGCTGGCAATCTGGAACAGGCGGCTGGTGTGGCCGTCGAAGTAGATCGGCACGACGGTGGCATCCGATTTCGCGATCATGCGGGCGGTAAAGCTGCGCCAGCCCGGGTCCATAGGGCGCGAAAACGGCCGTGCGCTGGTGCTGACGGTGCCCCCCGGAAAGATACCAACCGCGCCACCCTGCCCCAGATACTCCAGCGCGGTCTTGCGCGTGCGCAGGTTCAGCGCCAGCGCGGCCTTGTCCTCGTCAAAACTGATCGGCAGCAAATGGCGGTTCAGGTCGGGCGCGCGGTTAAAGACCGAATGCGCCATGATCTTGAACCCGTCCCGGCGGCGCGCCAACATATGCCCCAGCATCAACCCGTCCAGAATACCGTAAGGATGGTTCGCCAGCGCGATGACAGGCCCCGTTTCAGGGATATTCGCCAGACTGCCGCCCACGACGTCAAGCGTCAGCCCATAGCGCTGCACCATCACGTCAAAGAACCCCATCCCGCGCGCCATGTCGTCTTCATAGCCGGTTGCGCGTTTCATCAGCCCCAACCGCCCTGTGCTATTCTCCATCAGCCGGATGAAGGCACGCGCGGGCCGCGACTTGGCGGAATAGGCATAGCTGATGTCACGCGCTGTCAGAGGCCGAAGATCGGGCTGCAAGAGGGTCAAGGTCGGTTCCTTTTCACGGGCTTTGCTTTGCCCTCTAGCAGTGGATCATGACAGTCGCGTGACAGTCAGCCTATTCTGCCTACTCTGCCTATTCAGCCTACTCTGCCGCGCGCGAGGTTTGCGCGCCCCCTGACCGGATCACGGCCAGCAGCTCTTCGCGCCGCTTTGCGGCCTTGGCTTCATTCGCCTGTTTTACCGGACCAAAGCCGCGGATCTGCAAGGGAAGCTCTGCCAAGGCGACAATCGCGTCATGGGTTGCGTCGGTCAGCTTGGGCAGAACATCCTTCATGTCGGCCTCGTATTGCGTGATCAAGGACCGCTCCATCCGGCGTTCGTCGGTACGACCAAAGGGATCGAACGGCGTGCCGCGCAGGAACTTCATCCGCGCCAGCATGTTGAACGGCCCCTCCATCCACGCGCCAAAGGTCCGTTTCATCGGACGGCCATCCGCGCCAGTTTTCGACAGGATCGGTGGCGCAAGGTTGAAGGTCAGCTTGGGATCCCCCTCAAAGGCCTCTGCCACTTTGGCGCGGGTGGATTTCAACAGGCGCGCGACCTCGTATTCATCCTTATAGGACAGGAGCTTGTGGTAGCCCAAGGCCACGGCCTCTTTCAGGCGCGCGTCGGTAATGCTGTCCACCATGGTGCCATAACGCTTCGCCAGCCGCTTGCCCTGATAGGCGATCAGGTGGTCCTTGCGGAAGGCGATCCGTTCATCCAGCGTTTTCGGCAGGGCGACAACATTGGGTGTCATCACGCGCTTGGCATCTTCGGGGTGCAGCACGGCCCAACGGCCCAGTTCAAACGCACGCAAGTTCCGCGCGACCGCGGCACCGTTCAACGTGATCGCCTGTTGCAAACTGTCCAGCGACAGCGGGATCAACTCCTGCTGCCAGGCCGCGCCGAAGATCATCATGTTTGAATAGATCGAATCCCCCAGCGTCGCCTTCGCCAGATCAGAGGCATCAAACAGCGCGACGTCATCCTTCAGCCGCGCCTCAAGCGCGAGGGTGAGCCGGTCGTAGGGCATCTGGAACTCGGTATCGCGGGTAAACTCGCCCGTGATGATCTGGTGCGAGTTCACGACCGCCCCCGTCCGCCCAGCGCGCGTCAGGCCAAGCGTCTTGGTCCCGGCAGAGACAACAAGATCACCCCCGATCAACGCATCCGCTTCACCCGTTGCCACGCGAATGGCACTGATGTCTTCGGGACGGTTTGCAATACGGCAATGGATATGTACGGCACCGCCCTTTTGGGCAAGGCCTGCCATCTCCATCATCCCAGCGCCCTTGCCGTCAATCTGCGCGGCTTGCGCCAGCACGGCACCGATGGTCACAACGCCGGTCCCACCGACACCGGTGATCACCACGTTATGCGTGCCATTGATCGCAGGCAGGGTCGGCATGGGCAGGTCGGGAATCTTGACCTCTGTCGTGGGGTCCTTGCGGATCTTGGCCCCTTCCAGCGTCACGAAGGACGGGCAGAACCCTTTGACGCACGAGAAATCCTTGTTGCACGAGGATTGATCAATCGCCCGTTTGCGCCCCAGTTCTGTTTCTTCGGGCACGATCGAGACGCAGTTGGACTGCACACCACAATCCCCGCAGCCTTCGCAGACATCGGTATTGATGAACACGCGCTTGTCGGGATCAGGGAACAGCCCCCGTTTGCGACGGCGACGTTTCTCGGCGGCACAGGTCTGGATATAGACGATAACGCTGACGCCTTTATGTTTGGCGAAATTCTCTTGCACGGTCTGAAGGTCTGCACGCTCGTACATCGGCACGTCGCCAAAGGCTTTTTCGTCTACGTCTTCTTTCTCGTCATAGACCACGGCGATATTCTTGACGCCCATGGCCTTCACCTCTGCCACGATACGCGGCGCGTCCAGATCGCCTTCGTTGTGCTGGCCACCGGTCATGGCAACGGCATCGTTATAAAGGATCTTGTAGGTGATGTTCGTCTTGGCCGCGATGGCCGCACGGATCGCCAGATTACCCGAATGGTTGTATGTCCCGTCCCCGAGGTTCTGGAACACATGGTCGCGTGTAGAGAACTTGGATTCACCGATCCAGTTCGCACCTTCCCCTCCCATATGGGTAAAGCCGGTTGTCTCGCGATCCATCCACTGCACCATATAGTGGCAACCGATCCCGGCGTAGGCGCGGCTCCCCTCTGGTAGCTTGGTTGATGAGTTATGCGGACAGCCCGAACAGAAGTAGGGCACACGCGCAGCGATGTCTTCGGCGTTGTCGGCACGACGCGCGGTATCCAGCGCTTCCATACCCGCCTTGATGCCATCGGTCGTCCGGCCTTCCTCGATAAAGATACCGCCCAGCTTTTCGGCAATCCAGATCGGGTCCAGTGCGCCACGGGTGGGGAACAGCTCTTCGCCATGCTCCATCCCGGCACCACCGCCTTTGTGCCAGCCATAGACGCGGCGATGCGTATCCGAGAACAGCGCCTCTTTGATCTGCACCTCGATCAGCTTGCGCTTCTCTTCCACGACGATCACCAGATCGAGCCCTTCGGCCCAGGAATGGAACCCCTTCATATCCAGCGGGAAGGTCTGCCCGATCTTATAGAGCGTGATCCCCAGACGTTCGGCTTCGTTCTCGTCGATGTTAAGCAAGCTCATGGCGTGGATCACATCCAGCCAGTTCTTACCGGCTGCCGCGATGCCGATCTTGGCCCCGCGCTTGCCCCACATGCGCTTGTCCATTTTGTTGGCATGGCTGAACGCTTCGGCGGCATATCGTTTATGGTCAATCATCCGCGCTTCTTGCAGATGCGGCGTGTCTTGCAGACGAATGTTCAGCCCACCGTCCGGCATATCGAACTGCGGGGTGACCAGCTTCATTCGGTTCGGGTCACCATTCACGACCGATGTCGCCTCTACGGTGTCCTTCATCGTCTTGAGCCCGACCCATAGTCCGCTGAAACGGCTTAGCGCCCAGCCGTAGATACCGTAATCAAGGATCTCCTGCACACCGGCGGGGCTGACGACGGGCATATAGGCATCCACCATCGCCCATTCTGACTGGTGCAACACGGTAGAGGATTCACCCGTATGGTCATCCCCCATGGCCATCAGAACACCACCGTTCGCGGACGAGCCCGCCATATTCGCGTGACGCATCACATCGCCAGAGCGGTCCACACCCGGGCCCTTACCGTACCACAGGCCAAACACACCGTCGTACTTCCCCTCACCGCGCAATTCTGCCTGCTGGCTGCCCCATAGGGCCGTAGCGGCAAGGTCTTCGTTCAGGCCTGGTTCGAACACGACGTTATGCGCGGCCAGCGTCTTGGCGGCGCGGTCCATCTGAAGGTCAACGGCCCCCAGTGGCGATCCACGATATCCGGTCACGTATCCGGCGGTATTCAACCCTGCCGCCTTGTCCCGTGCCGCCTGCATCATCGTCAGGCGCACCAACGCCTGTGTGCCGTTCAGCAACACGGGCGATTTCTCGAGGTCATACCGGTCAGTTAGTGAAATTTTTTGCGTACCCATAGCGCGTCCTCCCCTACGTGCAATCAATAGCTATGGCATCACACTAGGTCACAAAAGCTGACCTGTCTAGCGTTGTGTCTGACCCTAGGTCATAAAGCGCCAAGACGCGGGGCTTGATCTTTTGCCCCTTCGCCCGATCTATCCGTGATAAGATAACCGCACATATACCGATGCGCCGCGTCGGAGGGTTGTTTTTAAACTGCAAAACGCGCAAAGATGACCGTTCTTGCGAACACTGCGCTCATTATAAAGGTAGTCCTCATGGATTGGGACAAGCTCAGAATATTTCACGCCGTGGCGGACGCGGGCAGCTTGACCCATGCGGGCGACAAGCTGAATTTGTCGCAATCTGCCGTCAGTCGCCAGATCCGCGGACTGGAAGAGCAGCTGAATACCAACCTTTTCCACCGCCATGCACGCGGCCTGATCCTGACCGAACAAGGCGAGCTGCTGTTCGACGCCACCGTCGCCATGTCCAAACGGCTTGATACCGCCGCTGCGCGCATCCGCGACAGTGAGGAAGAAGTCTTTGGCGAATTGCGTGTCACCACGACCACGGGCTTTGGCACCCTATGGCTGGCCCCGCGTCTGCCGAAGCTCTACGAGAAATACCCCGACCTCAAGGTCGACCTGATGCTCGAAGAGCGCGTCCTTGACCTGCCCATGCGCGAAGCCGATGTCGCCATCCGCATGAAAGAGCCGTCGCAAGCCGATCTGGTGCGCAAGAAGCTGATGATGATCAAGATGTGCATGTACGCCTCGCCCGCCTATCTTGCGGCGAACGGCACGCCCCAGCGGCTTGAGGATATGTCGGACCACCGCCTGATCTGCCAGAACACCGACAGCAACCAGGTGCATGCGGGTCTGAACCTGATCCAGCAGCTTATGATGCATGACGTGCGGTCGATGCTGACGGTGAACAACTACTTTGGCGTATTGCAAGCGGTGATCAACAACCTCGGGATCGGCGTTCTGCCCGACTACCTCATCCAAGACTTCCCCGACCTGGTGCAAGTTCTGCCAGAGACCGAGTCGGCGGATGTGCCCGTATTCCTTGCCTACCCCGAAGAATTGCGCGCCTCCAAGCGGGTCGCGGCCTTTAAAGACTTCGTGCAGGACGAGATCATTACCCACCGCAAACTGCTGCGCGAGAAAGAGTCCCACTAGCTATGCGAAAACCGCATAACGGGCATGTCATAGATTAACGATTCCATCCTTGAACCGTGCACGAACGCCACTTAATTGGGCGGTATGAAGACGGGCGGCTCCGCGCCGCTACTTCATACCTCCCTGTTGGACTCGGCCGAGCTTCGTGCTCGGCCTTTTTTTTGGCTATGGCCCTTCACGAGCCTTAGGTCTTTTCCCCGCGCTGCGCTTGATCTAAGAGGTGTGGCATATTGCTAGGGGAAAACGCGCACCATGACCGAACCAGCCATCACCCAAGACCTGATTTCCAGCCACGGCATCAATGCCGAAGAATATCAGCGTATTCTGGATATCATCGGGCGCGAACCCACCTTTACCGAACTGGGCATCTTTTCGGCCATGTGGAACGAACACTGTTCCTACAAGTCGTCGAAGAAATGGCTGCGTACCCTGCCGACCGAAGGCCCACAGGTGATCTGCGGACCGGGCGAGAATGCGGGCATCGTTGATATCGGCGACGGGCAAGCGCTGGTCTTCAAAATGGAAAGCCACAACCACCCGTCCTACATCGAACCCTATCAGGGTGCGGCGACTGGCGTGGGCGGCATCCTGCGGGACGTCTTTACGATGGGCGCGCGTCCGATCGCGGCGATGAACTCTCTTAGCTTCGGGTCGCCCGACCACCGCAAGACCCGTCAGCTGGTGCATGGCGTGGTTGCAGGCGTTGGCGGCTATGGTAACTGCTTTGGCGTGCCCACGGTGGGCGGCGAAGTGCGCTTTGACACCGCCTATGACGGCAACTGCCTTGTGAACGCCTTTGCGGCAGGTTTGGCCGACACCGACAAGATCTTCTATTCCGCCGCTTCCGGCGTTGGCATGCCGGTCGTTTACCTTGGTGCGAAAACCGGCCGCGACGGTGTGGGCGGCGCGACGATGGCATCGGCCGAGTTCGACGACACCATCGAAGACAAACGTCCCACGGTTCAGGTTGGCGACCCCTTCACCGAAAAACGCCTGATGGAAGCCACGCTCGAACTGATGGCGACCGGTGCCGTGATCTCCATTCAGGATATGGGCGCTGCGGGTCTGACCTGCTCTGCCGTGGAAATGGGCGATAAGGGCAACCTTGGTGTACGTCTGGACCTCGAAAAGGTCCCGACCCGCGAACACGCCATGACCGCCTACGAGATGATGCTGTCGGAATCCCAGGAACGGATGCTGATGGTCCTGCGCCCCGAGCTTGAGGCAGAGGCGAAGGCCGTCTTCGACAAATGGGACCTCGATTTCGCCATCGTGGGCGAAACAATCGCCGAAGACCGTTTCTTGATCGTGCACAATGGCGAGGTCAAAGCCGACCTGCCGCTTAAAGCGCTGTCAGGCAACGCGCCCGAATACGACCGCCCCTATGTCGAGACACCCGCAGCCGAACCGCTGTCGGATGTCCCCGGCATCGACCCCATCGACGGGTTGAGCGCGCTGATCTCCAGCCCGAACTACGCGTCCAAAGCGTGGGTGTTTGAACAATACGACACGATGGTCATGGGCGACAGCGCCCGCACCCCCGGTCTGGGATCAGGCATCGTACGCGTGCATGGCACCGACAAGGCGATCGCCTTTACCTCGGATGTGACGCCCCGCTACGTCAAGGCGAACCCTGTCGAAGGCGGCAAACAGGCCGTGGCCGAAGCCTACCGCAACCTCTGTGCCGTGGGGGCACTGCCGCTGGCGACCACAGACAACCTTAACTTCGGCAACCCCGAAAAGCCCGAGATCATGGGCCAGTTCGTCGGCGCGCTGAAAGGCATCGGCGAAGCGGTTGCCGCGCTGGACATGCCGATCGTATCGGGCAACGTGTCGCTGTATAACGAAACCGACGGCAAAGGCATTCTGCCCACCCCCACCATTGGCGCGGTCGGCCTGCTGAAGCACACGGACGAGATCATCGGCAAAGAGGTCCGCGAGGGCCATGTCGCTTTGGTTCTGGGGGCCACCGAAGGTCACATCGGACAATCCGCCCTGCTGCTTGAAGTGTTCAACCGCCGCGATGGCGACGCCCCCCATGTCGATCTGGCGCTGGAGAAGGCCCACGGTGAATTCATCCGTGCCAACCGCGCGTTGATCAAAGCCTGCACCGACCTGTCGGATGGCGGTCTGGCACTGGCAGCCTTTGAACTGGCGGACGAGGCCGGCGTCGGCGTGACCCTGGATTCTGCCGATACGCAGGTTCTGTTTGGCGAGGATCAAGCCCGCTATCTGATCGCCTGTAACTTCGATCAGGCCGAAGCCCTGATGATCGCCGCGCAAAACGCCGGTCTGCATCTGGAAAGCGTCGGCAAGTTCGGCGGGGATCAAGTCAACTTCGGCGGCGTCAAAGCGCCTTTGGCTGACCTGTCAGCGACCTATCGCGGGGCTTTTGCTGAAACCTTCGCCTAAGGGGTCGCCCCTATCATCTGCATCAAACGCGGTTTCTCGCCCCGGTCATCGGGGCGGGAGATCACCTCTGCCAGTTCTTGCAACGACGCAATCGAGTGACCGGCCCGAAAGCTGTCGGTGAAGGGCAACATCGCACGGATACCCGCCGCTTTGGGCGCGAACCCGTCCCACCGCAGCAGCGGATTTAGCCAGATCAGCCGACGTGCGGACAGGTGCAACCGCTGCATCTGTCGCGCCAGATCATCGGGCGCATCGCGGTCCAGCCCATCAGTGATCAACAGCACAACCGCACCCTGCCCCATGACCCGCCGCGACCAATCGCGGTTGAACGCCTCTATGCAGGCCCCGATGCGCGTGCCGCCCTCCCAATCCTGCGCCTCTGCCCCCGCCGCCTTGAGCGCTGCATCCACGTCGCGCGTCGCCAGATGGCGGGTGATATTGGTCAGCCGCGTGCCAAAGGTAAACGCATGCACTTGCGCCCACCCCGCGCCCTTGGCATTGCTCACCGCATGCAGGAAATGCAGCACCATGCGGGAATATTGGCTCATGGAACCGGAGATATCGCACAGCACCACCAGATTGGGATAGCGTGGGCGCGGGGTTTTCAGCACCAGCTTGTCCATCTCTCCGCCCCGGCGCAGCGCGGCCCGCAGGCTGCGCCCCGCGTCGATCCGCCCCCTTGGGGACGTCATGGCACGGCGGGACGGCACGGGTTTGACCGGCAGGCGCAACCGCGCCAGCATCTTTTTGGCCTCCGCCACCTCCCCGATGCTCATCAATTCGAAATCAAGACTACGCAGCCGTTCTTGCGAGGACATGGTCAGGCTGGCATCGACCTCGATCTCTGTCTCGCGCTCGTCTTGCGGTTCTTCGCGGTCGCGTTCCGGCGCTTCGGCACCGTCCAGCAATGCCTCTGCCGCGCGTTTCTCGGCGGCTTGAGCGGGGCGGTCTTCCTGCACGCCACGGATCGCGGGCAGCATCGCGGCCATCATATGTTCCAGATACCGCGGGTCGCGCCAATAAAGCCGGAAGAGCTGCGCAAAGATGGTCCGGTGTTCAGGACGGTTCACAAAGCAGGCGTGCAGGGTCCAGTAGAAGTCGGTTTTATCGGTGAACCCCGCCACCTCTACCGCGCGGATTGCGTCAATCACGCGACCGGGGCCAATAGGCAAACCGGCGCGACGCAGGGCACGGGCGAAATGGGTGATATTGCCGGCAAGTTTGGGGTTATCGGGCAAATCCAGGGGCAGATGTTCCATCAGGTCGCCAGCCGCCGGGGGCTGTCGGCCCCCGGACCCCCGAGGATTTTAGACCATTTGGAAGCGGCAGTATCCGTCAAGGGGTCGCGTCCAGCGTGGCTTTGGCTTGATCGAGGATGCGTTTCGCCTCTGATCCTTGCAGTTTGGCGATATCATCCTGGTATTTCAGGATCGCCCCAAGCGTATCCGCAATGGTTTCGGGGCTGAGGTTGATCACATCCAGCGCCAGCAGACATTTTGCCCAATCAATGGTTTCGGCCACGCCGGGCTTCTTGAACAGGTCCTCGGTCCGAAGGTGCTGGACAAAGGCCACGACCTCGCGGCTGAGCGCGGCCGAGGCTTCGGGGGCGCGGGCGGCCAGGATCTCCATCTCGCGGGGGAAATCGGGATAGTCGACCCAGTGATAGAGACAGCGGCGTTTGAGCGCGTCATGCACCTCGCGCGTGCGGTTCGAGGTCAGGATCACAATGGGGGGCTCAGGAGCCTTGATCGTGCCGAGTTCGGGGATCGTGACCTGAAAATCGCTGAGCGCCTCAAGCAGGAAGGCTTCGAACGGGGCGTCCGTGCGGTCAAGCTCGTCGATCAACAGGATGGGGGCGCCGCGTCCGTCAGGACGCATCGCTTCGAGCAAGGGGCGTTCGATCAGAAAGTCGTCGCTAAAGAGTTCTGTTGTGAGCTGCTGTCGCGAGCGATCGCCGGTGGCCTCAGCCGTGCGGATTGCCACCATCTGGGCAGGGAAGTTCCATTCGTAGACCGCCGTGGCGGCATCCAGCCCTTCATAGCATTGCAACCGGATCAACTTGCGGTCCAAGGCCAGCGCCAATGCTTTGGCGATCTCTGTCTTGCCGACGCCTGCCTCTCCCTCGAGGAACAGCGGCCGGCCCAAGGTCAGGCTCAGGAACACCACCGTGGCCAAAGGCCGCCCGCAGACATATCCCTGCCCCGCAAGCAGCTCTTGCACGGCGTCGATCGAAGGGGGCAGTTGCATGGCATTCTCCGGTTGTGATTGGGACGAGTGGTGCATTCTGATCCCGCGCGGTCAAGGGGTCTGCACGGGGTTCAGCAGACTCTATGCCTTGGAGCGACCACAGAATGTGCTATAAATGTGCTTCAAATCTCCGCATTTTCGCCTTAATGCGCCGATACCTCAGACCAAAAGCCAGGGGGTTTCCTGTGCCCAGATACGATTGAGGAAGTTTACCATGATCGATACCGCCGTAACGCTCGACACGTCTTTTGAGGACTATTCCAAAAGCGAGTGGATGGATGCTGTGAAGCAGGTCGCGCAGAATGGCGGGTTCTATGAAGCGCTCGGGTCACGACACCACGCGATGTTTCTGGAAAAATCCTCTACCCTGCTGGTTAGCTTTGAAACCATCAACGGGATGCGCGCCTTGTCATCGATGGCGCATCCTTTGGGGTGGGAAATGGTGCGCAGCGAAGGCTGGTCGCATCTTTGTCTGGCGTCAGAAGGGGACACATGGTTCCGGGACGCGCCAGTTTACGCGTTTTTCGACCGGCTGATCGACGATGGCTTTTTCGACGGCTTTGACCGCGTGGTCTTTTATGGCGCGGGTCCGGGCGGCTATGCGGCTGCGGCATTCTCTGTCGCGGCACCGGGGGCGAAGGTCGTTGCCATCCAGCCGCAAGCGACGCTGGACCCCAGCGTGACCGAATGGGACGATCGCTTTGTCGAGATGCGGCGCACGGATTTCACCTCCCGGTTCGGATATGCCCCCGATATGCTGGACGCGGCCGAGGCCGCTTTTGTGATCTATGACCCGACTGTGCCGCTGGACGCGATGCATGCCAGCCTCTTTACCCGCCCCAATGTGACCAAACTTCGGATGCGGCGGATGGGCACGGCGTTGCAATCGAAACTGCTGGAGCTTGACCAGTTCGAAAACCTGCTGACCCTTGCAGCCGATGGCGAGCTGACAATAGAAAGCTTTGCACGCATCGCCCGGGCGCGCCGCGATCACCGCCCCTATCTGAAAGGCCTGCTTGCCGCGCTGGAACGCGAGCAGCGCGATCCGTTGACGCTCACGCTATGCAATTTCGTGACAGGGCATATGTCGGCCCCTCGGTTTGTCCGGCGCAAAAAGCAGTTAGAGGCCGAACTGGCCCTGCGCGTCGCACAGGAAAACGGGACTGCAGAGGAACAGGATACGCCATCGCAGGATGCAGCCAAAACCACCGGCTGACGGTTGCTGCGGTCCCTTTGACCAACCCGAGACTAGCGCGCCCGCACGCCCTGTGCTAGCGGGGAGCCCATGACACAGACCCTCACGCTTCGACGCCCCGATGATTGGCACCTGCACCTGCGCGACGGCGCGATGCTGGACGCCGTGTTGCCCCATACCGCCGCGCATTTTGCCCGCGCCATCATCATGCCCAATCTGGTGCCCCCGGTGGTGCGCGGTGCCGATGCAGCCGCCTACCGCGATCGTATCCTGGCGGCACTGCCCGAGGGCGCGGATTTCAAACCGCTGATGACCCTGTATCTGACCGAGGATACCGATCCCGACGATGTGGCCGCCGCCCATGCCAGCGGGTTGATCACCGCGGTCAAGCTCTACCCCGCCGGTGCGACGACAAATTCAGCCAGCGGCGTGTCGAACTTTGACACTGTTGCGCCCGTGCTGGAACGCATGGCCGAGATCGGCCTGCCCCTGTGCACCCACGGCGAGGTAACCGACCCCGAGATCGACATTTTCGACCGCGAGGCCGTGTTCATCGACCGCGTGCTTGACCCGATCCGCACCCGTCATGCGGGGCTGAAAGTCGTGATGGAGCATATTACCACCGCCGACGCCGCCCAATATGTCACGGAAAGCACCGGCAATCTGGGCGCGACCATCACCACGCACCATCTGGTGATCAACCGCAACCATATCCTCGCCGGTGGGATCAAACCGCATTACTATTGCCTGCCCGTCGCCAAACGTGAAAGCCACCGTCTGGCCCTGCGCGCTGCCGCGACTTCGGGCGACGCGCGCTTCTTTCTGGGCACGGATTCCGCGCCTCACACGGACGCGAACAAGCTGCTGCCCTGCGGCTGTGCCGGCTGCTTTACCGCGCCCAATACGATGTCGATCTTGGCCGAGGTCTTTGAACAGGAAGACGCGCTGGACCAATTGGAACGGTTTACCTCGCTGAACGGGCCGGATTTCTACGGGCTGGCCCCGAACGAGGCGACGATGACGCTGACCCGCACACCGGCGACCTACCCCGATCACATCGACACGCCCGACGGGCCGGTCACCGTGTTCGATCCGATGATGCCGCTGAACTGGTCCGTCACCGACTGACGCCCCCCCCTACCAAAGACAGTTTGCCGGTCGCAGCAGGATGAGACCGGCCACCACCGCCCTCAACGCCAAGGCCCCAAAAGGAACGCATGACATGATCCCCACCAGCTACCCCGACTCTACCGAAATGGCGCGCTTGACCGCGCGGATGTTGCTGGAGATCAAGGCCGTTCATTTCAACGCGGCAGAGCCCTTTACCCTCGCCTCCGGCCTGCCGAGCCCGACCTATATCGATTGCCGCAAGCTGATCAGCTATCCGCGCATCCGCGCCACCTTGATGGACTTCCTGACCGTCACAGTGATGCGCGAAGCGGGGTTCGAGGCGTTTGACAATATCGCGGGCGGTGAAACCGCGGGCATCCCCTTTGCCGCGATGGTGGCCGAGCGCATGGCGCTGCCCATGACCTATGTGCGCAAGAAGCCCAAAGGCTATGGCCGCAACGCCCGCATCGAAGGTGAAATGACCGAAGGCCAACGGGTTTTACTGGTCGAGGATCTAACCACCGATGGCGGCTCGAAGATCAGCTTTGTCGACGCGATTCGCGATACCGGTGCAACCTGCGCGCATACGGCGGTGATCTTTTACTACGGCATTTTTCCGCAGACAGAAAAGACCTTGGGCGATCACGGGGTTACGTTGCACAGCCTGTGCACCTGGTGGGATGTGCTGGCAGAGGCCAAAGCGCAGAACGCGTTTGACACAGAAACCCTGACCGAAGTCGAAGCCTTCCTGAACGCGCCCGAAGCGTGGCAGGATGCGCGGAAAAAAACCTAAGCAATCCACATGATATTGTGTCGCGTGGTGTAAAATCACGCGACATATGCTACGCTAGCGCAGAGATCAGGTTATCCACAGCTTATAAAGATTGCGGGATGACGGGCGGCTCGGGTAGATAAGCCTCGGGTCATTAATCAGTGGGGCAACACGTAGCATGAACGAGATTTCAAGCATCGACGGTAACCAGCTAACGGTTCAAGCGGCCGAGACAATGCCGCATTCCATCGAAGCGGAACAGCAGTTGTTGGGCGCGATCCTGACCAACAACGATATCTACGACCGCGTGGCGTCTGTCATCGGTCCCAAGCATTTCTACGACCCCGTTCACGCCCGTATTTTCGAGATCGCCGCCGCGCGGATCGCCAAGAACAACCTTGCCTCCCCCGTGACGCTCAAGGCGTTTATGGAGGATGACGAAGGGCTGAAAGAGCTGGGTGGCCCCGCCTATCTGGTGCGCCTTGCCGGTGCCGCGATCAGCGCCTTTGCCGTGCGCGACTATGCGCAGATGATCTATGATCTGGCGGTGCGCCGCGACCTGATCCAGCTAGGCCGTGACATCGCGGCCAAAGCCGCACAGGTCGATGTCGCGTCAGAGCCGCGCGAACAGATCGTCGAGGCCGAACAGAAGCTCTATAAGCTCGCCGAGCAGGGTCAGACCGAAAGCGGTTTCCAGAGCTTTCTGAAAGCCGTGACCGACGCGGTCAACGTGGCCAATGCGGCCTACCAGCGCGACGGTGGCCTATCCGGTGTCTCTACCGGTCTGATTGATATGGATAAAAAGCTGGGCGGTTTGCACCCCTCTGACCTTTTGATCCTTGCCGGTCGTCCGTCGATGGGGAAAACCTCGCTTGCGACGAACATCGCCTTCAACGTCGCCAAAGCCTACCGCCGGGGCACCTTGCATGACGGCACCGAAGGCGCTGTAGATGGTGGCGTTGTCGGGTTCTACAGCCTCGAGATGAGCGCGGAGCAGTTGGCTGCGCGTATCCTGTCCGAAGCGGCCGAGATCCCGTCCCACCAGATCCGGTCGGGTGATATGACAGAGACCGAATTCCGCCGTTTCGTCGATGCCGCCAAAGCGCTGGAAGCCTGCCCGCTTTATATCGACGACACGCCCGCCCTGCCGATCAGCCAGCTGGCCGCCCGTGCGCGGCGGCTCAAGCGGACGCACGGGCTGGACGTGTTGATTATCGACTACCTCCAGCTGGTACGCGGGACGGGCAAAGGCGAAAACCGGGTGAACGAAATCTCGGAAATCACCATGGGCCTCAAGGCCATCGCGAAAGAGCTCAACATTCCCGTGATCGCCCTGTCGCAGCTGTCGCGTCAGGTGGAAAACCGCGAAGATAAACGCCCGCAGCTGTCGGACTTGCGTGAATCCGGGTCGATCGAACAGGATGCCGACGTCGTGATGTTCGTGTTCCGCGAGGAGTACTATAAGGAACGCGAAAAGCCCGGCGATCACGAGCTGGATAAAATGGCGATCTGGCAAGAAGAGATGGAGCGTCTGCACGGTCGCGCCGAAGTGGTCATCGGCAAGCAGCGTCACGGCCCGATTGGTACTGTCGATCTCAGCTTTGAAGGGCGCTACACCCGCTTTGGCAACCTTGTGAAACCGTGGCAGAGTGAAAATGGCGGCGGCGATCAGGAGTTCTGATCGCCACACCCCGTTAATTTGATGAATACACGCCCTGTGCGGAGGTCAGACAACCGCCGCGCGGGCGATCTCTGTCTCTGACAGGTTGTATTTCGCGGCAAAGCGCTCCCGCGCTGCGATCAGCCTTGGGTCATTGGGTCGCATCCCCAAAGTACGAATAAATTCAATCCGTTGCTGGTGCTTTAGCGCCTCGCGGTCAATCGCCGTCCCCATCGCGCGGTCAATCACGGCCCCGCCGGGGCTGACGTGGAACCACTTGCTGAAATCGCGGAAGTGATGCTGGTTGTGGAGCGTGGTCACATAACGCTCTACCCGCGTTTTTGACACGTTCACATGGGCGGTCATGTGGAACCACTCATAGACCAGAAAGGTCAGCACCCCGCCCACTGGCACGATGGCCACGGCAATCCAGCCCGCCTGCGGCACACCCAATAGGGCAAGAACACCCCACAGCACCCCTCCGTTCACCAGTAGCATCGGCAAAGCGACCCAGATCGGCACGAAAAACAGTTTGGTGTTGGTCGGGAAATCATGATGACCGTAGTGCGCCATATACAGCAGGTTGAATGCCCATTGCGCCCGCGGGGGCGACAGGTGGAACACATAGCGGTGCAGGTTGTATTCATTCAGCATCTGCGCGGCGACCCCCAAGGGGATCAGCGCCCAGACCCATAGCGGCGCGAACAGCGCCAATCCCACCAGCCCCGCCCCACAGGCGACCGCCATCACCACGACGGCCGCATGCGAGAACATGATACGCAAGCGCATCATCAGTGGTGCCCCTTACTCGGGCGACAGGGTTTCATAGCGCAACCCTTTGGCGGTGTCCTTGTCGAACCCCTTCCAATAGCTGTGATCCTCCTTCGGGGTGCCATCCTCGTTCATCGACCAGACCCCGTCGTTGGAGTTTTCGACCAGATCAAGATAGGCCCCCATCTCGGCATCGCCCTTGAGGTGCTGCGCCATCCAGACGGTGGCGAAATGCTGCGCGATGTTGTTCATGCGCACCGTGTCCCAGACCGGATCGGTATAGTGGCCCGACACGTTGAACCCCAGATCAGCGTCATCGCGAAAGGATTCCGCAGGCGCAGGCATCGGGGCCGCCGCATTATGGCCGCCGTTTTCAAAGGTCAGCAAGGCGCGGTCGACGCTGCTGGCGTTTTCCCAAATGGCGCGCACGCCTTTTTCGTAAAGCGATACCATATCCTCGGACCCGGCCATGAACAGCATGGGGATCTGGACGCCCTTCAAGCCTTCGGCATCCCAGAAGCCTGTGTTCATGCCCCAGGGGCCGATCGCGATGGCGGTTTTGATCCTTGGGTCGGGCAGGTTGTTATGCGTCTCGGACCCCGCCTGATGGATGCCCAAAGTGCCATGCGGCCCGCCCCAGCCATAGCCGACCGACGCTTCGGTCACGCCACCACCTGCGGTGATCACCGCGCCGTAGCCGCCCATGGAATAGCCGATCAAACCGGTGTTATCCGCATCCACCAACCCATTGAGAAAAGAGCTTTCGTCTTGCGACAGACGCGCCATTTCATCCAGCACGAAAAGCTGGTCCAGCGACCGGTTCACCAGCGTAGAGCCAAAGGCCGCCTGCGTGCGATAGGTGGAATCCAGGTGATCGATCGACGCCACGACATAGCCCTTCGACGCGATATTCTCGGCCAGATGGGACATCAGGAAGCGGTTGCCGGGATAGCCGTGGGAAACGATGACCAGCGGATAGGCCGCGTCGGGCTGTGCGGGTTCCGCGTCGCGCATGGCTTTGCCTTGCAAGGTGACCTCAGTCTTGCCATCGCGGATGAACGCCTTGATCGCGGTGTCGCCGGTGGCCCCGTCCGCGGCGGGGTACCAGACCTCGACCGTCAGCGGGCGATCATAGCGCGGCAGGGTTTCAGGTTTGTCCGCTGCGGGATCGATGGACAGGATATCGATCTGGTCCTTATGCACCAGGTCAAGCTGGCGCACGCCGATCGCTTCGTCGCCATAGGCCGCCATATCAGGGGCTGTGGGCATCTGGGTATCGATCCGGTTCTCGGCCAGCGCCATAGGCGCGGTCATCGCCGTGACCACCGCCAGCACGGGCCCCGTTGTCATTGTTGAAACTCGCATTGAACTCTCTCCCGTTTTATATCCGGCTACTGCGCGCAGCCTGTCTTTTGTCAGGAACCAAGCTATCGCGTTCGCGCCACCATGCAAGCATCATGCGAAGGTTTCGTTACGTTAGGGAAATGGACCAAACACTCCGCCCGCGTCCCCGCAAGGCGAGGGATTATTGGCCGGTGGCCTTGGTCGTGGCTTGACCTTGGCGGGCATACGGTCAAAACAAATCCCATGACAACAGCCACCCTCTCTATCGACCTCAATGCGATTGCCGCCAATTGGCAGGCGCTGAACAAAATGACCGGCTGCGACACCGGTGCCGTGATCAAGGCAAACGCCTATGGTCTGGGCATTGACCGCGTGGCCCCGGTTCTCGCCGCCCAAGGCGCGCGCAAGTTCTTTGTCGCTGTCGCGGAAGAGGGCGTGGCCCTGCGTCGCGTGTTGGGGCCCGGCCCTGCGATCAACGTCTTTGCGGGGCATATGCCCGGTGACGCCGATATGATCCGGTCCGCCGCACTGACGCCGATGATCAATTCGGTCGACCAGATGATCGCCCATGTCGAAGCCCTGCCCGGCCATCGTTTCGGGGTGCAGCTGAACAGCGGCATGAACCGCCTTGGCATGGACCCCGCGGAATGGGCCGCGCTGCGCGACATCGCCCTGGCGCAGAACCCGACCTTGATCATGTCGCATCTGGCCTGCGCGGATGAACCGAACCACCCGATGAATGCCCGCCAACTCAAGACCTTCCGCGAGATGACGGATGGGTTGGACGTGCCACGATCCTTGGCCGCGACGGGGGGGATCATGCTTGGCCGTGACTACCACTTTGACCTGACCCGCCCGGGCATCGGGGTCTACGGCGGATTGCCCTTCGCCGATGCGATGCCGGTGGTGACGCTGGATGTGCCTGTCATTCAGGTGCGCGAAGTCGCCACGGGCCAGACCGTCGGCTATGGCTGCGCCTGGACGGCACCCCGCCCGACATTGGTCGCGACGGTTGCTGCGGGTTATGCCGACGGGTTGATCCGCGCCTTGGGCAACGGGGCCACTTTCACCCACGAGGGGCGCAAACTGCCCGTTGTTGGCCGTGTCTCTATGGATCTGATCACCGTCGATGTGACCAACCTGACAGAGGTGCCAGAGCATTTGCAGCTGATCGGGAACTATCAGTCTGTTGATACGGTCGCCGGGTTTGCGGGCACCATCGGCTACGAGGTGCTGACCGCGCTTGGCGCGCGCTATGACCGGGTCTATGTGGAGTGATGGGGCACGCCCCCGCGCAGATCGCTTTGATATGCTGCTGCGCGTCGCAAACCTGTCTCTGCTGATCCTCTACCCTGTTGCATGGGCCGCGCCCCTTTTGCGGGCGGGCGTGCTGCCGCTGTTCGGGCTCACCGAAATCTCTGTCCTGAGCGGTCTGAAATCCCTTTGGGACACCGACCTGTTTCTGGCGATGATCGTCGCGTTTTTTGCCCTTATCGCACCCTATGTGAAGACCGTCGGCCTGACGCTGGTTCAGTTCCACCTGATCGGCCCACGCGCCCTTCCCGTCTTGCAGACAATCGGCAAATTGGCGATGGCGGATGTGTTTCTGATCGCGCTTTATGTGACCCTGTCAAAGGGGATAGGCATCGGGCGGATCGAGACGGCTTGGGGGCTATACCTGTTCACAGGCTGCATCCTCGCATCCCTGTTTATCGGGCACCGCGCGCAGAAAATCGCCTAAGCAAGCCGGCGTTTTCACGCGACCAATCCACCCGCCTGGGTAGAATTGCTCGGAATTTCCCAAGTAAATTCGATTCATTTACGGAAATTTCAAGATTTTCTTCGCCTTTTGCCAACATCGGCATATTCTTGCTTACAACAGCAACTCAAGCACAAGGTGAGACAGATGAACGCGTTGACGGCACTTATTCAGTATCTTTTTCAAAGACTCGCATTCGCGGTTTTCGCTGTTGCCGCCGTGGCGATCACCGTCTGTACCGTTATGGCCGCGCTTAGCCAATGGGCCTGGATTGAACTGCCGCTCAACTATGACGGGCAACCCGTTGAGAATGCAGGGATGTATGCGCAGATCGGCCTGACCATTCTGGCCGTGGGCATCTGCTTTTTCATCCCCACCAACCGCCGCATCATGCAGCTTGAGACATCGCACCGCAAATTTGCGCTGAACATGGATGACATCACCCGCGCCTACGGGGCGGTGCATGCGGCGGATCGGGGTGACGTTTTTCACATGTCTTCCGAATTCGACTCGGTCCGCGAACGGCTGGCCTATCTGCGCGATCACCCTGATCTCAGCACGCTTGAACCCGCCCTTCTGGAAGTCGCCGCGCAGATGAGCCACATCTCGAAAGAGCTGGCGACCGTCTATGCCGACGAGAAAATCGAACGCGCGCGCAATTTCCTCAAGCAGCGTCAGGAAGAAGTGAACCTCTTCAACAGCCGTCTGGATCAGGCCAAAGGCATCACGTCCGAAATGAAGCACTGGCTGCACGAGGTCGAGCTGGAAGAAAGCGTGGCCGCAGCACAGCTGGACCGCCTGCGCGCCGAAATGCGCGAGATCATGCCCGAACTGGGAATCGAACGTAGGGTATCGGCGGATGAAATGGCCCGCGATTCACGCGTGGTAGAGCTGCCGCCCAAAGCAGCGGAGTAACCCCGCGCAGGCACCAAGGTTTTGCTTTGACGTTTCCCCTTTGTTCGGCCAGAAAGACGCATGGCTAAATCTCCCGTTACATTTTCGTGCACGGCTTGCGGTGCGACCTATAACAAATGGTCCGGGCGCTGTGATGCCTGCGGCGAATGGAATACGATCCAGCAGGACAAGGGCATTTCATCCGGCCCACCCAGCAAATCGCTTGGCACCCGTCGCGGCGCGGCGATGGTGCTGACCGACCTCACCACCAAGGACACGCCCCCGCCCCGCAGCCAATCCGGCATTGCCGAGCTGGACCGCGTTTTGGGCGGCGGGCTGGTACCGTCCTCTGCCATTCTGGTGGGCGGCGATCCGGGCATCGGGAAATCCACCCTTTTGCTGCAAGCAGCGGCCCATTTTGCCCGCAGCGGTTTGAAAACAATCTACGTCAGCGGAGAGGAAGCCTCGGCGCAGGTCCGTATGCGTGCGCAGCGTTTGGGGCTGTCCGACGCCTCGGTGCAGTTGGCCGCCGAAACCAATCTGCGCGATATCCTGACCACGCTTGAAGAGGTGAAGCCCGATCTGGTCATCATCGATTCGATACAGACCATGTGGGCCGATAACGTCGATTCCGCCCCCGGGTCCGTCAGTCAGGTCCGCGCCGCCGCGCACGAGCTGACAAGCTTTGCCAAACGGCGCGGCGTTTCCGTGATTCTTGTGGGGCATGTCACCAAGGACGGGCAGATCGCGGGGCCGCGCGTGGTCGAGCATATGGTCGATACCGTGCTGTATTTCGAGGGCGAGCGCGGCCACCAGTTCCGTATCCTGCGCGCGGTCAAGAACCGCTTTGGCCCCGCAGACGAGATCGGCGTGTTCGAAATGACCGGCGAAGGGCTGGCAGAGGTCACCAACCCCTCTGCCCTGTTTCTGTCCGAACGCGGCACACCCGCCGCGGGCTCAGTGGTTTTCGCAGGTATCGAAGGCACCCGCCCTGTTTTATGCGAGCTTCAGGCGCTTGTGGCCCCGTCGCCTCATTCGCAGGCGCGGCGTACGGTCGTGGGCTGGGACGGGGGACGGCTGGCGATGATCCTCGCCGTGCTAGAGGCCCGTTGCGGCATCCCCTTTGCGGGGCTTGATGTTTACCTCAACGTGGCGGGCGGCATGAAAATCTCGGAGCCGGCGGCGGATTTGGCGGTCGCGGCCGCCTTGCTCAGCGCGCGCGAAGACGTGGCCTTGCCCGCGGAAACCGTTGTTTTCGGCGAAATCAGCCTATCCGGTGCGCTACGCCCCGCCAGTCAGACCGAAAACAGGTTGAAAGAAGCGCAAAAACTTGGTTTTACCAGCGCCATCGCGCCCGCGGGCGGAAAACCGGTGGGCAAGAACGGCATAACGCTTAACACCATGAGCGATCTCACCGGATTTGTAGGCGAAATATTCGGGGCTGGCTAACCGCCCCTTCAAGGAAGGCAAGACGACCATGGAAGGTTTTACCATCATTGACGGGGTTGTGGCGCTTGTCATCGTTCTGTCGGCTTTGCTGGCTTATGGCCGCGGGCTTGTACGCGAATTTATGGCGATCGTGGGCTGGATTGCCGCCGCGATCCTTGCGTTTCTCTTCGCGCCGCAGGTTGAACCGCTGGTGTCAGAGATCCCTGTTGTGGGCGAATTCCTTGCCGATAGTTGTGAACTATCGATCATCGGGGCCTTTGCCATCGTCTTTGCCATCGCGCTGATTGTGGTCTCGCTGTTCACCCCGCTGTTTTCGTCGCTGGTGCAGCGCTCTGTTCTGGGTGGTCTGGATCAGGGGCTCGGGTTTCTTTTCGGCGTGGCGCGCGGCATCCTCTTGGTCGCCATCGCCTTCTTTGTCTATGACACCGTGATCACCGGCCAGACCTTCACCATGGTGGACGAAAGCCGGTCGGCACAGGTCTTCGGGCGCTTTACCGGCCAGATCGAAGAGCAGAACCCGGAAGCCGCATTGGGCTGGATCACCACCCGCTACGAGGCGTTGGTTGGGGCCTGCGGTGCCTAATCGCCGCTGACACTGCCAAAAGTTAAACATGCGCCCCCGTTTTCGGGGGCGTTTGCGTTTCTGCCATATGTTGCATCGCAGCATATGCGGGGGCAAAATGTAACGGCGGGGTGACAAGGCCCGCCCAAAGTCCTACATAGCCCCTATCCCTTCATCGGATTCGGAGTTGCCCCGTTGTCCAAGATCATGCCCCCCGCGCACCCGTTTGATTCCTCCTATCTGCGTGATGCAGATGACGGGGATAAACTCAAAGAAGAATGCGGGGTGTTCGGCGTGATCGGCGTTGCAGACGCCTCGAACTTTGTGGCCCTCGGCCTGCACGCGTTGCAGCACCGTGGTCAGGAAGCCGGCGGGATCGTCAGCTATGACCCCGCTGCCGGTTTCCAGTCCGCCCGCCGCTTCGGCTATGTGCGCGACAACTTCACCTCGCAAAAGGTGATGGAGACGCTGCCCGGCGAACTGTCTATCGGGCATGTGCGTTATTCGACCTCTGGTCACAAAGGCCCGACAGCGATCCGCGATGTGCAGCCCTTCTTTGGCGAATTCGCCATGGGCGGTGCCGCGATTGCCCATAATGGCAATATCACCAACGCCAACGCCCTGCGCCGCGAGCTGATTGAACGCGGGTCGATCTTCCAGTCCTCGTCGGACAGCGAATGTATCATCCACCTGATGGCGCGGTCCCTGCAACGCAACATTCCCGAACGCATGGAAGACGCGCTGCGCCGTGTCGAAGGCGCGTTTTCGGTCGTGGCGATGACCCGTACCAAGCTGATCGGCGTGCGCGATCCTTTGGGCGTGCGCCCGCTGGTTCTGGGCAAGCTTGGCGACGGTTGGGCGCTCAGCTCTGAGACCTGCGCGCTGGACATCATCGGTGCCGAATTCGTCCGCGAGATCGAGCCCGGCGAGATGGTCGTGATCACCCCTTCGGGCGTCGAAAGCCATTTCCCCTTCCGCCGTGTCGCATCGCGTTTCTGTATCTTTGAACACGTCTATTTCAGCCGCCCCGACAGCATCCTTGGCGGTCGTTCGGTCTATGAAACCCGCGAAGCCATCGGGCGCGAGCTGGCCAAGGAATCGCCGGTAGAGGCGGATCTTGTCTGCCCCGTCCCCGACAGCGGCACCCCTGCGGCCATCGGTTTCAGCCTCGAATCGGGTATTCCCTATGCGATGGGGATTATCCGCAACCAATACATGGGCCGGACCTTCATCGAACCGACCGAGCAGATCCGCAACATGGGCGTGAGGCTAAAGCTCAACGTGAACCGCGCGCTGATCAAGGGCAAGCGGGTCATTCTGGTCGACGATTCGGTTGTGCGTGGCACCACCAGCCGCAAGATCAAAGAGATGATCCTTGATGCCGGCGCGAAAGAGGTCCACTTCCGCATTGCTTCGCCCCCCACCGCGTGGCCCTGTTTCTACGGTGTGGACACGCCGCAACGTGAAAAGCTGCTGGCGGCCACCATGTCCGAAGAGGAAATGCGCGAGCATTTGCAAGTGGATAGCCTCAAGTTCATTTCGCTCGACGGGCTTTACCGCGCCGTGGGCGAGGCAGAGGGGCGCAACAACAAGTGCCCTCAATATTGCGATGCGTGCTTCTCGGGCGATTACCCCGTCACCCCTGCCGACCAGATCAATCAAGGGTTCGAGATGAAGCCAGCCGCCGAATAAAGCCGCCGCTTCGCGACAAGTTCCGCAAGGGCGGGCGCAGGGTTCAACCCCTCGCCCGCCCTTTTGCTATTGCGCGCCCCCGTACCGCTGGCAAAGCTTTGCCGACGTGCAAGCCAGTCTTTGCCAGCTTCCCCCGCGCCCTCTTTCGGCTGTCAGGCAGCTTTGTTAGCCCCTCGGTCTAACCATTCTTTGCCCCCCTAAGCGCAGCAAGAGGCACCCATGTCGACTGACGAAAAAGGCACTCCGACCCCGCAGAAAACACTTAATCTGGCAACGCAGCAGGCGTCCCTGCCCAAGCTCGCCCTGATTGGGACCTTCGGCAGCCTGACCGACCCCGGCGCGTTGATCCGCGATGGCCGCGGACGCATTCACCGCGTGACCTTGAACGACAAGATCAGCGACGGCATCGTCGCCGCCATTGGCGACGACAGCGTGGTTCTGGCGCAGCGCGGGCGCACGGTGACGCTCAAACTTCCCAAAGGGTGAAACGCCCCGCGACATGACCACGTGTGCCGCGCCCCTCTTGACGGGGGGCGGTGGCTCAGGCAAAGCCACCCCATGACAAAAACAGCTCTTATCACTGGCGCGTCCCGCGGTCTTGGTGCCGCCCTGGCCGAAGCACTTTGCGACACGCATCACATCATTGCAGTCGCCAAAACCACCGGTGCCCTGGAAGAGCTGGACGACCGCATCCAGTCCCGCGGCGGCAGCGCGACGTTGGCACCGATGGACATCACCAATGCCGATGCGATGGCGACCCTGTGCCGTGGCATCTATGACCGCTGGGGCAGCCTTGACCTTTGGCTGCACACCGCTGTCCATGCCGCCCCCTTGGCCCCGACCGATCACATCGACGCCAAAGACATGGCCAAATCGGTCGCCTGTAACGTCACCGCCACCTCGACCCTGATCACCTATGTGGCACCGCTGCTGGGGCAATCGGGTCAGGCCGTGTTCTTTGACGATCCGGTTGTGGCGACCAAATTCTTTGGCAGCTACGGGGCCACCAAGGCCGCACAGATCGCGCTGGCCAAAAGCTGGCAGTCCGAAGCCGTGGCAATCGGCCCGCGCGTCCACATCATGACGCCCGCCCCCATGCCCACCGCGACACGCGCGCGTTTCCACCCCGGTGAAGACCGCGAGGCGCTGAACACGCCACAGTCGCAAGCCGCTGAAATTCTGGCGCAACTGGCTGTTTCCCAGCCTTAAAACATGATGCGGTGAAGGCTCCTGCCTTGCCGCGCCGCGCCCCGTCGCCTATCAAGGCGCAAAGGGGAATTTATGCGCATTCTGATCACCAACGACGACGGTATTCACGCTCCGGGTCTGAAGACCCTGCAAGGCATTGCCACCGACCTGGCCGGACCCGATGGCGAGGTCTGGATCGTGGCCCCCGCCTATGAACAATCCGGCGTCGGGCATTGCATCAGCTACACCAAGCCGATGATGGTCGAAAAGGTCAGCGACCGGCGCTTTTCAGTCGAGGGCAGCCCGGCCGATTGTGTGATGGCGGCACTGCATGACTGTATGCTGGATGCCCGCCCTGATCTGGTGCTGTCGGGTGTGAACCGCGGCAACAACGCGGCCGAAAACACGCTCTATTCCGGCACGATCGGTGGCGCGATGGAGGCGGCGCTGCAAGGCATCCCCGCCGTGGCGCTGTCGCAATATTACGGCCCTGCCAACCGTGATCTGGATGATCCGTTCGAGGCAGCCGCCGGCCACGGGGCCGATGTGATCCGCCGTATCCTGGATGCGACACCGGCGCATGGGGATGGCTACCGTCTGTTCTATAACGTGAATTTCCCGCCCGTCGCAGCGGCAGAGGTTCAGGGCATCCGTTTGGCCCCCCAGGGGATGCGCCGCGATACCAGCTTTTCCACGATCCCGCAGCTGTCGCCGTCGGGGCGGCGGTTCTTGTGGATCAAGGGCGCGGACCAGCAGATCCCGACGGACGACGGCACCGACGCGGCGCTGAACCTTGACGGCTATATCTCGGTCACGCCCATGCGCGCCGACCTCACCGCTCATGATACATTTGACGCGCTAAAAGCCATCAATACATGAACGACGAAGAAGACATCACAGACGCGACACGCAAGATGCAATTTCTTTACGCACTCCGTTCCAAGGGCGTCACCGATGCCCGTGTCCTGAACGCGATGGAGCAGATCGACCGTGGTCCCTTCATCCGCGGCCTTTTCGCGTCCCGCGCCTACGAGGACATGCCCCTGCCGATCGCCTGCGGTCAGACCATCAGCCAGCCTTCGGTTGTGGCGCTGATGACGCAGGCGCTGGATGTGTCGTCGCGTGACAAGGTGCTCGAGGTGGGGACCGGATCAGGCTATCAGGCCGCGATCCTCAGCAAACTGGCGCGGCGCGTCTATACCATCGACCGCCACCGCAGGCTGGTGGTAGAGGCCCGCCAGATCTTCGAGGATCTGGCCCTGTCCAACATCACCGCGATCATTGGCGACGGCAGCTTTGGCCTGCCCGAACAGGCCCCCTTTGACCGGATCATCGTGACCGCCGCCGCCGAAGATCCCCCCGGCCCGCTTCTGGCCCAGCTCAAGGTGGGCGGCATCATGGTCGTGCCCGTGGGCCAGTCGGACACGGTTCAACACCTCATACGTGTACGCAAAACCGAGACCGGGCTGGAATATGACGAGCTGCGCAAGGTCCGCTTTGTTCCCTTGCTTGAAGGGCTGGGAAAAGACGGCTAAATGCAGTATAGCAAGGGGAACTCCGCCCGAACGGGGACCCCAAGGCGCTGACGGCACCGAAGACGAGGACGAGCAGATGACCCAACCAAACGTGACCCGTACCCTCAGGCTGACGGTACTGGCGGGCAGCTCTGCGCTTTTGCTCGCCGCTTGTGAACAGCCCCTTGATATGGATTTGCGCGGCGGCTTTGGCGACGGTTTCACCACCGCCCACGCAGCCACCGGCCCGCTGGATGAACGCCCCGCACCGGACAACCGCGGTGTGATTTCCTACCCCAACTATCAGGTCGCCGTGGCGCGGCGTGGCGATACGCTGTCTGACGTGGCCACCCGCGTGGGTGCTGATGTGGGCAGCCTGTCGCGCTATAACGGCATCGACCCCACTGTCCCCCTCCGCAAGGGAGAGATCATCGCCCTACCGACCCGCGTCGCCGAACCCTCGCCCGCGACTGGCGCGTCGGGCACCGGTCCGATTACCACCGCTGCGGTCGATATCCAGACCATCGCAGGCGGCGCGATCAACCGGGCACCCGCCACCCCCGGCGTGCAGACCACCACCCTGCCCTCGGCGCAGACCACGACCCGCGAGAACCCCGCGAAACAGACCGGGATCGAGCCTGTGCGCCACAAGGTGGAACGTGGGGAAACCGCCTATACCATCGCGCGTCTCTATGCCGTGCCGGTTGAAACGCTGGCCGAATGGAACGGGCTTGGCGCTGATTTCTCTGTCCGCGAAGGGCAGTTCCTGCTGATCCCCGTGGCGCAGCAGGCCGCCCCGAAACGCAGCGCTGCAGTGCCAGCCGCCGCGACGGCCACCGCGCCGACAACAACCAGCTTGCCCGGCACCGGATCGCCAACGCCGACCCCGCCAAGCGCCGCGAAGCCGCTACCGCCCGTGGACGAAAAGCCCGCCGCGCCAAAGCCCGAACCCGCCGCAGCCAAGCCTGTCGCCGATGTGGGCAAGACGACGCAACCCGCCTCTTCCGGCCGCATGTCGCCCCCCGTACAGGGCAGCATCATCCGCGCCTATTCCAAGGGCAAGAACGAGGGCATCAACATCAAGGGCACACCGGGCGCTGCGGTCAAAGCCGCCGATAGCGGCACAGTCGCCGCGATCACCAAAAGCGCCGAGGGCGTGCCGATTGTCGTGATCCGCCACCCTGACAACCTGCTGACCGTATATGCCAATGTCGCCAATGTGTCGGTCGCCAAAGGGGATAGCGTCTCTAAAGGGGCAAGCATCGCCAAACTGCGCCCGGGCGATGATTCATTCGTACATTTCGAGGTGCGCAAAGGCTTTGATAGCGTCGATCCGACGCCCTACCTGAACTAAGCCAACTGGAAAACGGAACAGCTTCAACACGCGGTCCCTTTTCGGGGCCGCTTGCTTTTGTGCAGGCCGCTTATCGCTTACAGCGCGACGCCGCGCCGCCCTGCCAGATCAACGAAGTACTGCCACGCCACACGGCCCGACCGCGCCCCACGGGTCGCTTGCCATTCGATCGCCTCGGCGTGCAGGGTCTTGGCGTCAATCTCGACCCCGTAAGCCTCGCAATAGCCGCGGATCATATCCAGATACTGTTTCTGGTCGCAGGGATGGAAGCCCAGCCACAGCCCGAACCGATCCGACAGCGATACTTTCTCTTCCACCGCCTCGGCAGGGTTGATGGCAGAGCCACGTTCGTTCTCGATCATGTCACGGGGCATCAGATGCCGCCGGTTCGACGTGGCATAAAGCACGACATTCTCTGGCCGCCCCTCGATCCCGCCATCCAGCACCGCCTTCAGCGACTTGTAATGCGCGTCATCATGACCAAAGCTCAGATCATCACAATAAAGGATAAACCGTTGCCGCGCACCGCGCAGCAGGCTCAGCAGACGGCCCACCGATGGCAAGTCCTCGCGTTGCAGTTCCACAATGCGCAGACGGTCGTGCGTCTCGCGGACATGGGCGTGCACGGCTTTCACAAGGCTCGACTTGCCCATCCCGCGCGCGCCCCACAGCAGGGCGTTGTTGGCGGGCAGACCGGCGGCGAATTGCATCGTGTTGGCCAGCAACGTGTCGCGCGCACGATCCACCCCGACCAGCAGCGACAGATCAACCTTGCTGACCGTTTCGACCGGTGCCAGATGGTCCGGCCCTGTCTGCCAGACAAAGGCCCCCGCCACATCAAAATCCGGGGTTTTCAGCGGCGGAGGAGACATCCTCTCCAACGCCGCTGCAATACGGTCCATCGGGTCACGGTTCACTTCAGGTCGTCCTCATCCTCTTCGAACTCTGCGAGGATCGGGTCATCATATTCGTCGTCATAATACCCGTCTGCGCGCAGCTGCTCTTCTCGTTTGCGTTCAACCCGCCCTACAAGAAAGATAGAGATTTCGTAAAGCCCGTAGACCACAACAAACAGGATCCCTTGGGTGATCACATCCGGCGGCGTGACAAGTGCGGCCAGCACCAGGATACCAACCACCGCATATTTGCGCACGTTGCCAAGCCCCTCGGCGCTGACCAGTCCGGCCTTACCCATCAGGGTCAGCAATACGGGCAGCTGAAAGCACAGGCCAAAGGCCACGATGAACTTGATCGTCAGGCTCAGATATTCCTGAGCCGACCCCTGGAACGCGATGGCGGCGATTCCGCCTGCGTTATCCGTCCCCTCGCCGACAAGCGTGCCCGCCTGCTGGAACCCAAGAAAGAAATCGAAAGCCAGCGGCGTCACGACATAAAAGGCAAAGGACGCGCCCAAAAAGAACATCAGCGGGCTCGAGATCAGGAAGGGCAGAAACGCGCCCTTCTCGTTCTTGTAAAGCCCCGGTGCCACGAAGCGCCACAGCTGGTAGCTGATATAGGGAAAGCCCAAAACCAGCCCGCCCAGCAAAGAGATAGAGATGGCGACGAAAAAGCCCTCTTGCAGCTTGATCAGGATCAACCCGCAGTCTTCCTGCCCACGCTCGGCCATAGCCGAACACAAAGGGTTCGTCAGGAAGTTAAAGATCGGATTCCAAACGGTAAAACAGATCACCATGCCGATGATAAAGGCGATCACCGAATGGATCAGCCGCGTGCGCAGCTCGGCCAGATGCTCGATCAGCGGGGCGGCGCTGTCGTCAATATCGTCTGATGCACTCATGTGTCACTCTTTTTGGCCGCTGGCGCTTTGGGCGCGGCTTTCTTGGCCGCAGGTTTCGCTGCGGCAGGTTTCTTGGCGGCAGGCTTCTTCGCGGGCGTGGCTTTGGCTGGCGCTTTGGCGGCAGCTGCCTTCTTGGCTGGCGCTTTCTTGGCAGGAGCTTTCGTCGCCGGCTTCTCGATCTGCGGCGCGGCGGCGGGTGTCGCGAGTTTCGCTTCTGCGGCGTCGGCCTGTGCCAGCGCCTCGGCAGCTTCACGCTGTTTGCGCTCGGCACCGGCACGGGCGGTGGCGGCCTGGATCTTCTTGACATCCTCGGCCCGCTGCGAGGCCAGTTTGCCTGTCTCGCTTTCGGGGTCGAATTTGGACAGGGATTTGGTCGCTGATTTTACTTCGTCCATCGCCGACCCCAGCGGGTTCGTCGCGGTTTTCAGCGTCTTGTTCAAACTGGACGACATTTCGCGCATGCCCGTGTCATCGGCGGCATCATTCATCGCATTGCTGAACTCGCGCGCCATCCCCTTGGCCTTGCCCACAAACTGGCCGACCTTGCGAAACAGCACGGGCAGGTCCTTGGGACCCACCACAATCAGCGCGACAACGCCAACGACCAACAGCTCTGACCACCCCATATCAAACATGAGAGCTTACACCCGGTCCTTGTCGGTCTTCGTGTCGGTGACAACAACGGTGTCATCGCTCAGCTCGGCAGTGTCCTTGTCGCCGTTTTTCACGTCATCTTCGCCTTCGCTGATGCCTTTCTTAAAGCTGGTGATGCCCTTGCCGACTTCGCCCATCAGGCTGGAAATCTTGCCGCGCCCGAACAGGACCAGCACCACAACTGCAATCAGCAAAAGACCCGGAAGGCCGATATTGTTCAACATAGTCTCAACTCCATAATCCGAATGTGAGGCAGAGGGACTGCCCCCGCCGGTAAACTCTGTCTCTTTTTAGGCCCCTGCTCTGGCAGCTTGAAGGGCCAAAGCGTTTCCCTCGCCGCGTGGCCCCGCAAAATTTACGCCCTCCGAAGACCGCCCCAACACTCCTGACAGTTTTTTGGCAGTTGCCTTGCGCCCTGCCCCCCTGCGTGGCAAACAGAAACCATGCGCCGCAGCGACCGATTGTTTTCCCTGCTCTCCCTCTTGGGCGACCACCAGCTTCACCGGGCCGAGGATATGGCGCAGGCGGCGGGCGTGTCCTTGCGCACGCTCTACCGCGACATTGCGCGGCTGCAGGCGTCGGGCGTTGCGATCACCGGCACCCGTGGCGCAGGCTACCGGCTGACACCGGCGACGGTGCTGCCGCCGCTATCCCTCTCCCCCGAAGAGATTGAGGCGCTTCAACTCGCCCTCGCCGTTGTGCTTGAAACAACCGACCCCGACCTACAGGCCGCCGCGACCTCACTGGCGCAAAAGATCGACGCGGCCTTGCCCGAAACCGCACAGCCCGCAACGCAGGACTGGCAGCGCATCGAACACCCTTTCGCCAATGCCGCGCGGGGGTTGGGGCATCTGCCCGTGCTGCGCGCCGCAATCCGCGCGCGCCAGAAACTCAGGATCGTCTATAACGCCGACGATGGCTCGCTTGATACGCTGGTGCTCCACCCCCACAGGCTCAGCCATGCCGCCCGCAGTTGGACCCTGTCAGGTTGGGATGAAACCAAAGGGCAAAACACCACCCTGCGGCTTGACCTGATCGAGGCGACACACCCGCTGCCCGCGCTATTCACCGCGCCGCCCGCCTTCCAAATGGAATAAATCCTCGCCGAAGGCATCCCGCGGTGCCACAGGGGCAGCCGCCAGCGGTCTACCCTGCCGCATGCACCGGAAAAACAAAACAACGATCGCGGCGCACGGTCAGCCACATGACGGCCCCGGGCTGCGGCAAGAAGACATTGGGCACGGTGGCGCGCAGGGTGCTGCCGTCATGGTCCATCACAAATTCCACGAGACTCTCATTCCCCATGAAACGCGCACGCGCAACAACGGCGCGGGCTGCGGTGCCATCGGTCGAGGTTGGCAACGGGCCCTTGCCCGCACGGTCAAAGTCGATGCGCAAATGCTGGGGGCGGAATACGATATCCACCTGTGTCCCGTCCGGCACGCCGGGGGCCAGAAACCGGCCAAAGACCGTATGCGCAAGCGCCCCAGACACCTCGGCCCGCAGCACATTCGCGTCCGAGAAAAACGCCACCGACGCGCGGTCAACGGGACGCGTATACACGTTATAGGGGGCCCCCTGCTGCACGATCTTGCCATCGCGCATCAAGGCGATCTCGTCCGCCATGCGCATGGCTTCCTCGGGCTCGTGGGTGACCAGCAAGACGGCGGTACCTTCCTCTTTCAGGATGCCCAAAGTCTCGTCCCGGATGTCATCGCGCAGCCGGTTATCAAGACCCGAGAACGGCTCGTCCATCAGCATGATCTTGGGCCGCGGGGCCAAGGCACGCGCCAGCGCGACACGCTGTTGTTCGCCCCCCGACAGTTGATGCGGGTAGCCGTCGATAAATCGCAGCAGGTCCACACGTTCAAGCAGTTCCTCGATACGGGCGCGGCGTTCGGCCTTGGTGCCGGTTTTCAAGCCAAAGCCCACGTTGTCGGCCACGCTAAGATGCGGAAACAGCGCGAAATCCTGAAACATCAACCCGATCTCGCGCCGTTCGGGGGGCACGCGGAAGACCGTGTCACAGATCAGCTTGCCATCAACGTGGATCGTACCGCTGTCCTGCATCTCGACGCCGGCGATCATCCGCAGGGTGGTCGACTTGCCACAGCCCGATGGCCCCAGAAGGCAGGTCACCTGCCCCGGCATGATTTTCAGGCTGACATCATCCACGACGGCCCGCCCGCCATAGGCGCGCTGTAGGTTCTTGATTTCCAGTCTCGGGTGCACGTCAGTCACTTCAGTCATGGGCGCAGTCTAATCCGATCAATTCGCTCGGGATCGACCGCTATCAGCCCCGCCGCGCGCCCGCAAGCACCGCCGCGAAGCCTGCGACCAGAACGACCACACAAATCACCAAAAGCTGTTCGTATTTATGCCCCTCTGGCAGCACCGCGGCAAAGGCGGGCCACGCACGGGCAAAATAGGCAAAGGCCCCGATCATCGCCGCCCCGAAGGCCGCCAGATAGGCCCATAGGGCGATCTGCCGTTGCATCACCAGCCCGACCACCAGCACCGGCGTCAGGAACATCGACGCAGTACCCGACACAGCCACCGCGTCGAACAGCGTCGCATTGCCCCAGAGCGTCAGCACCGTGCCCGCGGCCATAAAGCCCAGCATCACGATCCGCCCGCCGTTCAGGCTACGCGGTGCGAGCTTCAGCTCTTCAACCACCAGACGCGCGGCAGAAGAGAGCGCGGAATCCAGCGTGCTCAGCGCCGAGACCAGCAAAGAGATCATCAGCGCCACAAACACCCACGCAGGAAACATCGTGGCCCAGGTGCCGATCAGCTCGCCCTCGTAGGCCGCACCGACAAGGCTCGCCTGAATGCCGAAGAACCCGAAGCCGATGATACACAGGGTTGAGATCCAGAAGGCATGCAGAAAGGACCGGCGCGTCACCTCCGGGTCGGCGATAAAGCCCCGGTCCATCATCACCGGATCATGCGCGGGGTAGGAAAACACTTGCAACAGCGCCACGGCCAGCAAGACCCAGCCGTTATAGGCCCCTGCTGTCCCCGGAGCCGTGACAACCGCCCCCAGATCAAAGCCGGGCGACACGACCAGCGCCACAAAGGCGACACCGAAAACCACGAGGAACACGACCATCTGCACCACATCGGTGCGCAGCGCAGCACTTAGCCCGCCCCAAGCGGAATAGCCCAGCCCCACGAGCGCCACGATCAGGATCGCAGGCGTGCCGCTGCCCGCCAGCACGGCGTTAAAGATCAGCCCCACCACCAGCAGATTGGCGAACACCTCGGACAAGAGCCGCAGCGCGATGACCAGATTATAACAGGCATTGCCCGCCCCGCCAAAGCGCGCGCCCAGCCAATCCTGCACCGACATGGCGCCGTTCTGGCGCAGACGTCCGACGATAAAGCCCCCGGTCAGGAAAGACCCGTAATAGGCCGCATAGGCCAGCGTGCCCGCGATGCCGTAGTAATATCCCAGGATCGCCGCGTTCATCAGGCTGCGCGCGAAAATCCATGTGGTGACCTGGCTGAGCACCAGCGTCCAAAGCCCCGGCGCACCGCCTTGGGCCGTCATCCCGCCAAAGAACCCCTCGACCGAGGCGCGGCGCGGTGCGGCCAGCAGACTTGCGGCGATGATGGCACCGAAGAGAACAAACAGAACAATGGGGGACATCCGGGAATACCTTTGAAAGGGACAGCAACGTCCATGGGTAACCTAGCAAAAACCGCCGCGCTATCTGTTGCGCGGCGGTCTGTCGTAAACGTGATGAAATATGTCAGACGGGCGCGCGCGCCGCGACGGCATCGCAGCGCCCGGCCCTCGCACTTACATCGTGATATTGGTCGCCCCGCCGTCCAGCAGCAAGTTCTGCCCGACGATAAATCCCGCGTGTTGCGAGCACAGGAAAGCACAGGCCGCGCCGAATTCATGCCGCGTGCCATAGCGCCCTGCGGGAATCGTCGATGCGCGCTCGGTGCGGGCCTCTTCCAGCGTGATGCCCTTTTGTTTGACGACGCCGCCATCCAGTGCATCGGCGCGGTCGGTGGCGTGGATGCCGGGCAGCAGGTTGTTGATCGTGACACCCTTGCCCGCGACCTGACGCGAGGTGCCCGCGACATAGCCGGTCAGACCGGTACGGGCCGAGTTGCTGAGCCCCAGAACGCCGATTGGCGCGCGCACGGATTGCGAGGTGATGTTGACGACGCGGCCCCAGCCACGGTCCATCATCGCGGGCACCAGCGCCTTGATCATCGCGATGGGGGCCAGCATGTTCGCATCGAGCGCCTTGATGAAATCCTCGCGGTCCCAATCGCTCCACATGCCGGGGGGTGGGCCGCCTGCGTTATTGACCAGAATGTCGATCTGGCCCGCGGCCTCCAGCACCAGCTTCTGGCCTTCGTCCGTGGCGATATCGGCAGCGATGGTGGTGACCTCGACGCCATAGTCCTGACGGATGCGTTCGGCGGCTGTTTCCAGATCAGCGGCACCGCGTGCGTTCATCACCAGATCCACACCCGCTTCGGCCAGCGCCTCTGCGCAGCCTAGGCCGAGGCCCTTTGACGATGCGCAAACCAATGCGCGTTTTCCCTTGATTCCCAGATCCATAGCGATCTCTCCCGGTTAGTGTTCGCGCAAGTCGTAGCACTGTCTTTGCGGACAATGCCAGCAAAAGGCCAAAGGCTTGACCCGAATGAGACACAATCCTATGGCAAGGACACAAGAACCACCGGCAGTTGTGTGACTGCCGACCCCGATATCATTCACCTTTCGCGCGCAAAGGCCCGCCCCATGACCTCGCCCCGCCCTTCCCCTCCGCAAAGCGTCCCTGTCTTTCGTGCGACGCAATTCACGGCGACGGATGGTGCGAATATGGGCGACGCGCTGTCTTTTGCCTCGGAACTGTTGCTGGATGATGTGTACGAGCTGTCCTACGGGGCGGAACCAGTGCGCCTGTCGATCCAGACGGCACCGGATGGCAGCCTGTCGATCGCGCCCGATACGCAAACCGGCACCAGCGGGGCCGCCCTGCATCTGGATTGCGCACTGACCTTCATGTCGCCTGACGGGCAGATCAACGATGCGATCCTGCTGGTCGAAGTGGCCGATGACGGCCATGCCGAAGCAATCTATCTCATCCCGCTCAGCGCGCTGTCGTCGAAAGTGGAATACCGGCTGGTTGGCATCGACACCGAGACGATGCGCCAGAAGTTCGCGCAGGTCGCCTGTGTGTCCTTCACACGCGGCACGCACATTACCATGGCCACCGGTGAGCAGCGCCCGATCGAAGAACTCTGCGTCGGGGACAAGGTCCTGACCCGCGATGACGGCGTGCAGGCGATCCGCTGGATCGGGCAAAGCACCGTGCGCGCGGTTGGCGAATTCGCCCCGATCTGCATCAACGCGGGCACGTTGAACAACGACAATGACCTGATCGTCAGCCCCGATCACCGCCTGTTCATCTACCAGCGCGAAGACCGTCTGGGCGCCGGCCGGTCAGAGCTGCTGGTCAAGGTCCGCCATCTGGTCAACGGCGATACGGTACGGGTGCAGGACGGCGGCTTTGTCGACTATTTCCAACTGCTGTTTGACGGGCACCAGATCATCTATGCCGAAGGCATCGCGGCGGAATCCATGCTGATCGACAGCCGGACCAAAGGCGTGCTGCCGCAAGAGCTGTCGGACGCCATGGGCGATGTCATCCCCGGCCATTCCGACCTGCCCCATGCGGGGCTGGATGTATCGGAGCCGCTGCTGGACCGCCCCGACGCAGCTGAACTGCTGCGCCGCGCCAGCATGCGCTGATCAGCCAAAGAATTCCTCGCGCACGATCTTGCCATTGGCCACGTGGTAGATGGCGACCTCTTTCATCTCCATCTCGGTGCCGCTGTCCTTTTCGCGCGCCGCAACATCAAAGATGACGGCAAAACGGTCATCGCCGTGGAGCATCGGGTCGCTGACATCCTGACGCGTCACCTCCATCGCGCTGTCCCACCACGCATGCTTGCCCTTGATGCCCTCAAGGCCCTGCGTCTCGCGCCCGTTTCCGTGGTCCATCCCCTCAACCGACACGGCGTCCTGCGCGTAAAGCCGATCAAGGTTCGCCACCTCATGGCCCTCGCGGCAGCCTTTTACCAACGCATCTGCGATCTCTTTCAATTCCATTGTCACACCCCCTCTGGTTTCATCTGCCCCCATCATACCGCAGTTTCGCGCCTACCCCCAAGAAAATGCCACCACCCGCCTGATCCAAGCAGACTTGCGCGTGTGTTCGGGCGTGGATATATGCCAATCCATGTTGGATACCCCCTCAAACCGCCCCGCTTTGCCTGCCGAAATCGCTCGGCGTCGCACCTTTGCGATCATTTCCCACCCCGATGCGGGGAAAACCACGCTGACAGAGAAATTCCTGCTGTTCGGCGGGGCGATCCAGATGGCCGGTCAGGTCCGCGCCAAGGGCGAGGCGCGACGCACCCGCTCTGACTTTATGGCGATGGAAAAAGACCGCGGCATCTCTGTCTCGGCTTCGGCCATGTCCTTCGATTTCATGAACAAGGGCACGAATTTCCGCTTTAACCTTGTGGATACGCCCGGCCACTCTGACTTTTCAGAAGATACCTACCGCACGCTGACCGCCGTTGACGCGGCTGTGATGGTGATTGACGGGGCGAAAGGCGTGGAGAGCCAGACGCAAAAGCTGTTCGAGGTCTGCCGCATGCGCGACCTGCCGATCCTGACATTCTGTAACAAGATGGACCGCGAAAGCCGCGATGTCTTCGAGATCATCGACGAGATTCAGGAAAACCTTGCCATTGATGTGACCCCTGCAAGCTGGCCCATCGGCGTGGGCCGCGACTTTATCGGCTGCTACGACATCCTGCGCGACCGGCTTGAACTGATGGACCGTGCCGACCGGAACAAGGTCGCTAAGAGCATTGCGATCGAAGGGTTGGATGACCCGAAGCTGGCCGAACACGTACCCGCCGCCCTGCTTGAAAAACTGCGCGAAGACCTTGAGATGGTACGCGAGCTGATGCCGCCGCTGGATGCGGCGCTGATGGCCGAAGGGTCGTTGACACCGATCTGGTTCGGCTCTGCGATCAACAGCTTTGGCGTCAAGGAACTGATGGACGGGATCGCCACCTACGGCCCCGAACCGCAGATTCAATCGGCAGAGCCAAGACAGATTTTACCTGAAGAACCAAAGGTTTCCGGCTTTGTCTTCAAGGTTCAGGCGAACATGGACCCCAAGCACCGCGACCGCGTGGCTTTTGTCCGTCTGGCGTCGGGCCACTTTACCCGTGGCATGAAACTGACCCATGTGCGGTCCAAGAAAACCATGTCTGTCACCAACCCCGTGATGTTCCTTGCCGCCGACCGCGAGCTGGCCGAGGAAGCATGGGCCGGTGACATCATCGGCATTCCCAACCACGGGCAGCTGCGCATCGGTGACACCCTGACCGAGGGCGAGGCGATCCGCGTCAGTGGCATCCCGTCCTTCGCGCCAGAGCTGTTGCAGGGCGTGCGCGCGGGCGATCCGATGAAATCGAAACACCTTGAAAAAGCGCTGATGCAATTCGCCGAAGAAGGTGCAGCGAAGGTCTTTAAACCCGCCATCGGCTCGGGCTTTGTTGTGGGCGTCGTCGGGCAGCTACAGTTCGAAGTGCTCGCCAGCCGGATCGAACTGGAATACGGGCTGCCGGTGCGGTTCGAACAATCGCAGTTCACCTCGGCTCGATGGGTGAACGGTGACCGGCAAGCCGTTGATAAGTTTACAGAAGCCAATAAACAGCATATCGCCCATGACCACGATGGCGACATCGTTTACTTGACGCGGCTGCAATGGGATATCGACCGTGTGGACCGCGATTACCCCGATGTGCGCCTGACCGCGACCAAGGAAATGATGGTCTGACTTGGGCTTGCCAGCCCGACCGACGCACCGCAAACTGGCCCCATGACTGATGTGACATGGGGCATCGCCTCTACCATTCTGGCACCGACGCGCGACATATTGCAGTTCGCCGCCTATCATCTGGCGGCGGGCGCGCAGCGGCTGTACATCTATCTGGATGCGCCCAATGAGGAGGCCTTTGCCCATCTGGACGCCCATCCCAAGATCCGCGTCATCACCTGCGACGCGCGCTATTGGAAGCAGCGCAAACGTGACCGGCCAGACGCCCACCAGCAACGCCAGACGGCAAACGCGACCCACGCCTACAACCGCCGCCGCGAGGTGGACTGGCTGATCCACATGGACGCGGACGAGTATCTGGTCGCAGGCCGCCCGATCGCTGACATTCTGGCCGATATCCCGCAAGCTGCGCCCGCCACCCGCATCCGCCCGATGGAGCAGCTTTCAGGCGATCCGACGGCGTTCAAGGGCTTCATCCCCGCCGGCCCCGACCGCGCGCGCATTGTGGCAGAGCTTTATCCGACCTATGGCGCTTATTTGAAGGGCGGGTTTCTCAGCCATCTTGCGGGCAAGGTATTTGTCCGCACGGGGCTGCCGAATATGCATCTGCGCATCCACAACGTCTTTCAAAAGGGCGAGATGCTGGAGTGTCGCGACGCCCCGCCCGACATCACGCTGGCCCATGCCCATGCGAAAACATGGGACGACTGGATCGCCGCCTACCGCTACCGCGTCACCAAGGGCAGCTACCGCCCCGAACTGCGCCCCAACCGTCCCTATGAGCAAGGCGGTCTGTCGCTCAACGACCTTTTCTCGATGATAGAGAGTGAAAGCGGCGAGGACGGGTTACGCGCGTTTTTCGACGAAGTCTGCGCAGATACCCCGGAATTGCGCAGCCGCCTGCGCGACCACGGGCTGCTACGCGAGGTTGATCTGGCGCTGCCCAACCAACTGGCAACACATTTCCCCCGTTTCACAGGGCTTTAGCGCATCCATTTGACGCGACGGGGAGTCTTTGTTAATGGGTGCAGAACATGTCGCGGAGAGCCTCCGCCCCTTGGGCCATGCGGGCCGACATGAATGCTGCCGCGGGCCAAGTGTATGTCCGCTATCATCGGACACACATGACAAAATTTTCTGATCTAAACCTTAATCCTAAAGTCCTGAAAGCCATTGATGAGGCCGGGTATGAAACCCCCACGCCGATTCAGGCCGGCGCGATCCCCCCTGCCCTTGAAGGCAAGGATGTCTTGGGAATCGCCCAAACAGGCACCGGCAAAACTGCCAGCTTTACCCTGCCCATGATCACCCTGCTTGCCCGTGGCCGCGCCCGCGCCCGGATGCCGCGCAGTCTGGTGCTGTGCCCCACGCGGGAACTGGCGGCACAGGTGGCCGAGAACTTCGACACCTATACCAAGCACCTGAAACTGACCAAAGCGCTGCTGATCGGCGGTGTGTCGTTCGGAGAGCAGGACAAGCTGATCGACAAGGGCGTTGACGTTTTGATCGCCACGCCCGGCCGTCTGATCGACCATTTTGAGCGCGGCAAGCTGATCTTGTCCGACGTGAAGATCATGGTCGTGGACGAAGCCGACCGGATGCTGGATATGGGGTTCATCCCCGATATCGAACGCATCTTCCAGATGACGCCCTTTACCCGTCAAACGCTGTTCTTCTCGGCCACGATGGCCCCCGAGATCGAGCGGATTACGAACACCTTCCTCTCTGCGCCCGAGCGTATCGAAGTCGCCCGTCAGGCCACCACGAGCGAGAATATCGAGCAAGGCGTGCTGATGTTCAAAGCCTCGCGCAAGGACCGCGAAGCGACGGAAAAACGCAAAGTGCTGCGTGCGTTGATCGACGCCGAAGGCGACAAATGCACCAACGCGATCATCTTCTGCAACCGCAAGATGGATGTGGATACGGTCGCTAAGTCGTTGAAAAAATACGGCTATGACGCGGCTCCGATCCATGGGGATCTTGATCAAAGCCAGCGGACCAAAACACTGGAAGGGTTCCGCAACGGCGATCTGCGCTTCCTTGTTGCCTCTGACGTGGCCGCGCGCGGCCTTGATGTGCCGTCGGTCAGCCACGTGTATAACTACGACGTGCCCTCCCATGCCGAGGATTACGTGCACCGGATCGGCCGCACGGGTCGCGCGGGACGTGATGGCAAGGCAATCATGATCTGCGTCCCGCGGGACGAAAAGAACCTCGAAGACGTTGAACGTCTGGTACAGCGCGAGATCCCGCGCCTCGACAACCCCTTGGGCGGTTCGGAGGCAAAAGTGGCTCCCGCGGCAGAGACCAAGACAACCGATGCCCCCGCTGCGAAATCCGATGAGGCGACCAAATCTGAAAAGCCCAAACGCACCCGCACGCGCAGCCGTAAAAAGCCTGATGCGGCTAAGGTTGACGCTGAACAGACAGAGACGGCGCAGGCGGACAGCCCTAAGGCTGACAAACCCGATGCCAAAGCGGACGCCAAATCTGATGCAAAGCCGCAAGACAAAAAGTCGGACAAACCAGCCAAGGATTCCGCAGACAAGGCCCCTGCCCAAAAGGCAGACGCCGCTCAGGACGACAAACCCAACAACCGTCGCGGTGGCCGTGGCGGGCGCGGTGATAACAACCGCAATGACAACAACCGTCAGCAGAACAACCGCAACGACAACCGCGTCGTCGGTCTGGGCGATCACACGCCCGAGTTCATCGGCCTAAGCTTTGCCGAACGTCGCGAATAACCCCACGCACCACTGACAGAAACGATTAAAGGCGCAGAGCATCCTCTGCGCCTTTTTCTTTGTCGCTACCGCTTTGCCTTGCAGCAGTTCCGGCGCGTCACACCCTGCCCCCAAAAACGCAAAACGCCGCGCATAGGGCTGCGCGGCGTTTCGGTGAGCGTGAGAGCGTTTTAGCTCAGGCGGCTGACCACGATGGTAACCTCGGGCTTTTTGCCGATCTCATCGTTGGCGGACTGACGCACAGTGCGCTTCAACCCATCGTGCAGCTTGTCGTCGTCGCGCAGGGTCTTGGCATTAGCACGGCCAAGGAACTGGGCCAAATCGGCTTCCAGCACGTCAACCAGCGACGTCTTGGACCGTCCTTGCTCTGGCAGACCCATGGCATCGACCCAAGGATCGCCCAAGGCTTCGTCATTCTCGTCCATGATGACGGTCACGGTGACGTGGCCGTTCAGCGCCATGCGGATACGGTCGCGCACAACGCCATCCATCGCGCCAATCTGGGTAGAGCCATCAAGGTAAGTCCGCCCGCTGTCGACATATTCAACGACCTTGGGCTCGTTGCCCGACAGGTCGATCATCATGCCGTTGACGGCCAAAACACCCTTCATCCCCTTGGCGTTGGCGATTTTAGCGTGCTCACGCAGGTGGCGGTGCTCACCGTGCATCGGGATCAGAATCTGCGGCTTGACCACGTCATGCAGCGTTTCCAGATCGGGACGGTTGGCGTGGCCCGACACGTGATACAGACCCGAGCTGTCGTCGACGATATCAACGCCCATCTCTGAGAATGCGTTGATCACCTTGATCACCCCACGCTCGTTGCCCGGAATGGTTTTGGAGGAGAACAGGAACATGTCCCCTTCCTTCATTTCCAGCCCCATGTATTTGCCGCGTGCCAGCTGTGCCGACGCCGCACGACGCTCCCCTTGCGACCCTGTCACCAGCAGCATCAGGTTCTCGCGCGGGATGCCGCGGGCTTCTTCCGGGCTCACGACCGGGGGGAAGTCCTTCATCACGCCGGTTTCAAGCGAGGCTTCGACCATGCGTTTCATCGCACGTCCCAGCAGCACAACCGACCGCCCTGCCCGTTCGCCCGCATCCGCCAGCGTCTTCACACGCGCGACGTTAGAGGCAAAGGTCGTCGCGACGACCATACCCTGCGCGGTGCCGAGCAGCTTTTCAATCTCTGGCCCGACGGTCGCTTCGGACCGGCCTGCATGCTGCGAGAAGACGTTGGTACTGTCACAGATCAGCGCCTTGACGCCGTCCTTGGACACGTCGGCCCAAAGTTCGGGGTCGTAGGGTTCACCAACACCGGGTGTCATGTCGATCTTGAAGTCGCCCGAGTGGATCAGCCGATCGCCGGCCACGTCGATCACCAGCGACGACGATTCAGGGATGGAGTGGGACATGGGCAGGAAGCCCACTTTGAACGGCCCTACGGTCGTTTGCTGCGGCCAAGGGGCCACGGTGGTCACCGCATCGTCGGGGTGGCCGTATTCGTCCATCTTGCGCTTGGCGATATTGGCGGTGAATTTCCGCGTGTAGATCGGCGCGCGCAGGCGATCATAGGTATGGGCCACGGCACCGATATGGTCTTCGTGAGCGTGGGTGATGAAAATCGCCTCGATCTGGTCGCGGCGTTCTTCAAGCCAGGCGATATCGGGGATGATCAGATCCACGCCGGGGCTTGTGTCCATGTCGGGGAAGGCCACGCCAAGGTCGACAACAATCAGCCGCTCCTTACCGGGTTTCCCGTATCCATAAACATAGGCATTCATGCCAATTTCACCTGCCCCACCGAGGGGCAGATAGATCAATCTTTCGCTGCTCATATGACTAAGCGGTATCCTTGTTATAGTTATAAATCACGGTCAGGCCGTGCATCGTCAAATCATCTTGGTATGCATCAAACAGATCGACTGTCTGTTGAAAGAGCGGGGCCAGCCCGCCTGTGGCAATCACGCGCATTTCGCGGCCGCGCTCAGCCTTTATTCGGGCACATATCTCACGGACGAGGCCAACATAACCCCAAAAAATGCCCGATTGTATGCAAGAGACGGTATTTGTACCAATCACCGCCTGTGGTTTCGAGATGTCTACGTGAGGTAAGGCCGCTGCGGCGTTATGCAATGCCTCAAGGCTCAGGTTTACACCGGGGGCAATCACCCCGCCGATATAGGCCCCGTCCGTATCGACCACGTCAAAGGTCGTCGCCGTGCCGAAATCGACAATGATCAGATCACCGCCATAAAGATCATGCCCCGCCACCGTGTTGACCAGACGGTCAGGCCCCACGGCGGTGCCTTCGTCAACGCGGACATCCACCGGTAGCAGGCAATCGGGTTTGCCCACCACAATGGGCCGCGTGTCAAAATAGCGGTCCGCCAGAACGCGCAGGTTGAACACCACCCGCGGCACGGTCGAGCTGATGATGACATCGGTGATATCTGCCTCGACGCCCTGAAACTTCATCAAGGTGCTGAGCCAGACGTAATATTGGTCAGAGGTACGCTGCCATTCGGTAGAGGTCCGCCACGTCCCGAGGAACCGCGCCCCGTCCCAGATCGAAAAGACTGTATTGGTGTTTCCGCAGTCAATCGCCAACAGCATGGCACATCCCTCCGCTCGCGCTTAGAAAAATACATCCGCCGCAGTGATGGGCACGCGGCCTTTGGGGGTACGCAGGATCAGGTTGCCTTGCGCGTCCACGTCTTCGAACACACCACGGGTTTCGTCCTTCATGGTGCGCGCGACGATCTCTTCGCCCAAACGCGCGGCATGGGACAACCACGCGGTACGGATGGGGGAAAACCCATAGGTCTGGAACTGCGTTTCCAACTGCGCATATTCCGCCGCCAGCGCATCCAAAAAGACCTCGGGCGGGACTACTTTGCCGGTCTCTGCCACGACGGAAACGGGGCGCAGGGCCCCTGCCTCGACCTGATCGGCACCGGGCGCATGGGCAAGGTTCACCCCGATTCCGATGGCCAGAAAATCACCGATGCTTTCCAGCAGGATGCCCGCGACCTTACCGCCGTTCAGCAGCACGTCGTTGGGCCACTTCAGGGTAAAGGCCCCCTCGTCCCGCGTGGTGGCGACAAAGGCGCGGCGCAGGGCAAGCGAGGCGACAAAGCTGCGCAGCGCCGCGGTCGAGGGGCTTTCGGACCGGCGCATCATCAGCGTCGCGGCAAAATTGCCCCGTGGCGTGGCCCAGGACCGACCGCGCCGACCGCGTGCGGCGGTCTGCTCCTGCGCGAGGATCCATGTGGACCCAGTTAGCACGCTCGCTTGGCGTGCCGCCTCGCTCAGCGTGGAATCGACGCTATCGAAAACCTGCCGCCCATAGCCATCGGGCCAAGACGCGTTCTGCGCCTTGGCCCCCGTTGCTCCCACAGTGGAAGCGCCATTGTTCACCGATGTCACCGGCAGATCAGTTGATCAGCGTCGCCGCTGCAGAGATCGCAGCAGTTTCGACGCCAAACATGTTCAGGATACCCACGACCATGATCACGGCAGAGGCAACAACGAACCCCGACAGCAGGCTGCTTTTGCCCTCGTCCAGACGGTCATCGCCTTCGGCACCGAAATACATCAGGAAAACGATACGCAGGTAATAATAGGCACCGATGGCCGAGGCGACGGCGCTGGCAACAACCAGCCAGACCAGCCCCGCATCCACACCCGCCTGCCAGACACCCAGCTTGGCGAAGAAGCCCAGCATCGGCGGCACACCAGCAAGCGAGAACAGCAGTACCAGCATCGCCAGCGCCTTACCCGGCGCGCGTTTGGAATACATGTTCAACGCCGAGATATCGGTCACCGGCTGGCCGTCTTTCTCCATCCCGAGGATGAAGGCAAAGGTGCCGATGTTCATGGTCACGTAGATCGCCAGATAGACCAGCATGGATTTGACACCCAGCTCGGTTCCGGCGGCAAGGCCGATCAGCGCATAGCCCATGTGGGCGATCGAGGAATAGGCCATCAGGCGTTTGATGTTGGTCTGACCAATCGCGGCGACGGCACCAAGGAACATGGACAGAACCGACAGCAGCGCAACGATCTGGCTCCAGTCGGCGACAGCATTGCCGAAGGCGTCATGCAGCACGCGGGCAAACAGCGCCATCGCGGCAACCTTGGGGGCTGTGGCGAAGAAAGCTGTAACCGGCGTCGGTGCGCCCTCGTAGACATCGGGCGTCCACATGTGGAACGGCACGGCCGAGACCTTGAACGCCAGACCGGAGACGACAAAGACGATCCCGAACAACAGGCCAATCGATGTCTGCCCTGCGCTCGCAAGGCTCATGACGCCCGCGAACTGCGTGGTGCCGGCGTAGCCATAGACCAGCGACACACCGTACAGCAGCAGCCCCGAGGACAAAGCGCCCAGAACGAAATACTTCAACCCAGCTTCCGTCGATTTCACGCTGTCACGACGCAGAGAGGCGACGACATAAAGCGCCAGCGATTGCAGCTCGAGGCCCATATAAAGGGTCATCAGGTCGCCCGCGCTGACCATCATCATCATGCCGACAACGCTCAGCGCGATCAGCACAGGGTATTCAAACCGCAGCAGCCCGCGCTTTTTCATATAGGCTTCGGACATCGCCAGCACCGCCGCCGCGCTGAGCAGCATGGTGACCTTGGCAAACCGGGCAAAGCTGTCTTCGACGAACAGACCGTTAAAGGCGATGCGCGTGGTGCCACCGCTGGTCATACCGATCCAGATCGCCAGCAGCGTCATCACGATTGCCGTGGCCCAGACGATCACCCCCGCGGCGGCGTCCTTGTTGGTGTAAACCGCCCCAAGCAGTGCCAGGATCGCGAAAAGCGCCAGCAGGATTTCGGGCAGGATGACATTCAGATCAGCGGAAATCATCGCGCGGTCCTTTATTCTGAGGCCGTCTGGACAGCGGCACCTGCCGCCTCCAGGGCCGTATCATAGCTATCAACAAGGGCGGCAACCGATGGCCCGATCATGTCGAGCACCAGCGCCGGGTAGACACCCAACAGCAACGTCATTGCCACCAGCGGGGCAAAGATCCAGCGTTCGCGGCGCGACATATCGGTGATGGTGCGCAGGCTTTCCTTGATCAGATCGCCCATCACCACGCGGCGATAGAGCCACAGCGCATAGGCCGCCGAGAAGATCACCCCGGAGGTCGCAACCGCCGCGACCCAGGTGTTCACCTGGAACGTGCCCATGAGCGTCAGGAATTCCCCGACAAAGCCCGATGTCCCCGGCAGACCGACGTTGGCCATAGTGAAGAACATGAACACCAGCGCATAGGCAGGCATCCGGTTCACCAGACCGCCATAGGCGTCAATCTCGCGGGTGTGCATCCGATCATAGATCACGCCGACACAGAGGAACAACGCAGCCGAGATGAAGCCGTGGCTGATCATCTGGAAGATCGCGCCATCCAGCCCCTGCTGGTTAAAGGTAAAGATACCCATGGTCACGAAACCCATATGCGCGACCGAGGAATAGGCGATCAGCTTTTTCATGTCTTCCTGCACCAGCGCCACCAGCGAGGTATAGACAATCGCGATCGCCGACATCCACAGCACCAGCGGGGCCATCACATCTGCCCCCACGGGGAACATCGGCACCGAGAAGCGCAAGAAGCCGTAGCCGCCCATCTTCAGCAGGATCGCCGCCAGCACCACGGAACCGGCAGTCGGGGCCTGAACGTGTGCGTCAGGCAACCATGTGTGCACCGGCCACATCGGCATTTTCACCGCAAAGCTGGCAAAGAACGCCAGGAACATCATGGTCTGCAACCCGCCGACCACGGTGATCCCCGCAATCGAGAAGCTATCGGAGGCAAAGGTATGGGTCAGCAAGCTGACCTCGCATCCGCCGATACAGGTCGTGCCGGCATCCGCATACATCATCACCATCGCCACCAGCATCAGGACAGACCCGAGGAAGGTGTAGAGGAAGAATTTGAACGAAGCGTAAATGCGGTTCGCCCCGCCCCAGATACCGATGATCAGGAACATCGGGATCAGACCTGCTTCGAAGAAGAGGTAGAAGAGCACCAGATCCAGCGCCATGAACACGCCCAGCATCAGCGTTTCCAGCAGCAGGAAGGCGATCATATATTCCTTGACCCGCGTCTCTACGTTCCAGCTGGCAGCAATGACCAGTGGCATCATAAAGGTGGTCAGCATCACGAAAAGGATCGAAATCCCGTCAACGCCCAGACGGTATTTCAGGCCCATCAACCACTGCGCCTCGTCGACGAACTGGAACCCGGTGTTGGACGGGTCGAAGTCGAACAGGATGAACAGCGAGATCAGGAAGGTGACCGTCGTCGTGATCAGTGCGAGCCACTTTGCATTGCGCCCCGCTGCGGCGTCATCGCCCCGCAGGAACACAGCCAGAATAAGCGCCGCAAAGCTGGGCATGAAGGTAATGATGGAAAGCAAGTGATGATCCATTAGTGTGCCCCCCCGCTCATCGTCATCCAGGTCACAAGGACCGCGATGCCGATCACCATGGCAAAGGCGTAGGTAAATATATAGCCGGACTGCGCGCGCCCTGCCAGTCGGGTGAGGAACGGGATGATCCCCATAGCGACACCGTTCAGCGTGCCGTCGATCACATTGCCGTCCCCGCGCTTCCAGAAGAAGCGACCGATGGCCATCGCGGGTTTGACGAAGATCACGTTATAAAGTTCGTCGAAATACCACTTGTTCAGCAAGAACAGATAAAGCGGCCGCTGGTTCGCCGCCAGACGCGACGGCAGGGTCGGGTTCCAGATGTAGAACCACAGGGCCATCACAAGGCCAAAGACCATCGCGATGAACGGGCTGACCTTGACCCATGCCGGTGCGGCGTGGGCGTCGTCCAGAACGTGGTTGTCCGGTGCGATATACAATGCCCCCTCGCCCGGTGCACCGGCGAAGGCGGGACCGTGGTGACCGGCATCGGCACCTTGGCCGTCTTCAGCGTGGTCGCCTGCGTCGGCGTGGCTGTCTTCCGCCCCTTCAACATGGGTTTCACCACCGGCGGCCATCTCGGCCATGGGGATGCCATAGAACTCGCCCACATCCTCGGCATGACCAAAGAAGCTGTTGTACCAGATCATACCCGCAAAGATCGCGCCAAGGCTTAGCACGCCAAGCGGCACCAGCATGACCATCGGGCTTTCATGTGCGTGGTCATGGGTATGCTTGTCGCCGCGCGCCTTGCCAAAGAAGGTCAGGAACATCAGGCGCCAGCTGTAGAAGCTTGTCATCGCAGCGGCGATCACCAGCATCCAGAAGCCATACATGGACCCGCCGCCCCAAGCGCTTTCGATGATCGCATCCTTGGACAGGAAGCCCGCGAAGCCAAAGTGCGTCAACGGAATACCGACACCGGTAATGGCCAGCGTACCGATCATCATCGCCCAGAAAGTATAGGGGATTTTCTTACGCAGCGCGCCATAGTTACGCATGTCCTGCTCGTGGTGCATCGCGTGGATCACCGACCCCGCCCCCAAGAACAACATCGCCTTGAAGAACGCGTGGGTGAACAGGTGGAACATCGCGGCAGAATACATGCCAACGCCAGCGGCCACGAACATGTAGCCAAGCTGCGACATGGTCGAATAGGCGATGACGCGTTTGATGTCGTTCTGCACCAGACCGATGGTCGCGGCGACAAAGGCGGTGGTGGCTCCAAGGAAGGTGACGAATGTCATTGCCTCGGGGGCGACCTCCATCAACGGAGACATGCGGCAGACAAGGAAAACACCGGCCGTCACCATCGTCGCGGCGTGGATCAGCGCCGACACAGGCGTCGGACCTTCCATCGCGTCGGGCAACCATGTGTGCAGGAAGAGCTGCGCCGATTTACCCATCGCACCGATGAACAGCAGGATCGCGATCAGGTTCGCGGCATTCCAGTCGGCCCAAAGGAAACCAACGGTGGTTTCCGCCAGCTCGGGGGTGGCTGCGAAGACATCGTCGAACTTGATCGAGTCGGTCAGATAGAACAGGCCAAAGATACCAAGCGCAAAGCCGAAGTCACCGACACGGTTGACCACAAACGCCTTGATCGCCGCCGCATTCGCCGAGGGCTTCTTATAGTAGAAGCCGATCAGCAGATAGGATGCGACGCCCACGCCTTCCCAGCCAAAGAACATCTGAACAAGGTTGTCAGATGTCACGAGCATCAGCATCGCGAAGGTGAAGAACGACAGATAGGCGAAGAAACGGGCGCGATAGGGCTCCGCGTCCGAGAAATTCTCGTCATGGGCCATGTAGCCGAAGGAATAGAGGTGCACGAGGCTGGAGACCGTGGTGATCACGATCAGCATGATCGCGGTCAGACGGTCGAGACGGATCGCCCAATCGGTCGACAGGCTGCCGCTTTCGATCCAGCGCAGGATCTGGATGTGCTGTGTTTCACCGTCAAACGAAAGGAAGACGATCCAGCTGAGCAGCGCCGCGAGGAACAGTAGACCCGTTGCCACATATTGGCCGGTCTTCTCCCCGATCAGCTTCCAGCCGAAACCACAGATCAATGCACCGACAAGTGGTGCGAAAAGAATGATCGTTTCCATGATCTTAGCCCTTCATCACGTTGACATCTTCAACCGCGATCGTACCCCGATTGCGGAAGAAGCAGACCAGAATGGCCAGCCCGATTGCGGCCTCGGCCGCAGCGACGGTCAGGACGAACAGCGTGAACACCTGCCCCACCAAATCACCCAGATAATAGGAGAAGGCGACAAAGTTGATGTTCACCGCCAAGAGCATAAGCTCGATCGACATCAACATGATGATGATGTTCTTGCGGTTCAGGAATAGCCCGAAAATGCCAATGACAAACAGCGTCGCCGCTACTGTCAGGTAATGTTCAATTCCGATCATGTCGTCCCTCGGTTCTTTTGCCCGTTTCAGGCGTTCTTTAGTTCTTGTCGCGAGATGTTTCCATCCCGATCCCGTCGCATCTAGAAAATGCTGTAGCCGCCCACGACCACGATCAAAACCACGACAAGCACCACAATTGTATTACGTGACATGGATCACATCCTTGTTTGGGCAGGCCGCCTAAAGGCCCTGCCCGGGTTTCACATCATTCAGTTTCATCGCCAGCTTCGGATCGCGCATCATCTGATCGACCACGTTCTGGCGTTTCACATCCGCACGGTGGCGCAGCGTCAGCACAATCGCCCCGATCATCGCGACCAGCAGGATCAGACCCGACAGCTGGAACAGCAGGAAGTATTGATCATAAAGGATCAGGCCCAATGCGGCGGTGTTGTGCACCTCGTCGGTGATCACCTGCGTGCGCAGCCCTTCGGCGGCAGAGTTCGCATCCCACGCGCCGAACGCCATCACGAATTGCATCAGGATCACCAGACCGATCAGCAGGGCCAGCGGCATATAGCGCGCCATTTCGGCCTTGAGCTCGGCGAAATCGACATCAAGCATCATGACAACGAACAGGAACAGAACCGCGACCGCGCCGACATAGACAATGATCAGCAGCATCGCGACGAATTCGGCGTTGAGCAGCACGAAAAGCCCCGCCGCGCTGAGGAAGGACAGGATCAACCACAGCACCGAATGCACGGGGTTGCGGCTGATCACAGTGAACAGCCCGCCAGCGATCACGCTGATCGCGAAGAGGTAAAATGCGAAAACGCTCATGCGTCACCTTCCTTGTCATCCAAAACACCCTGCGCGATTTCCATTGCGCGGGTCATGGCGGGGATGCCGGCGAAAACCGCCATCTGCCCGATCGTCTCTATCACTTGCTGCTTGTGGGCCCCTGCCTCTACCGCGTGGATCACGGCCTGACGCAGCGCCACGTCATTCTGGGCACCCTGCATGGTCAGCCCCGAAATCGTCAGCAACATCCGTGTTTTGGCATCCAACCCGTTGGGGTTCATCGTATTGCCAAAAAACGTTTCCATCATGTCTTTGGGCATCTTGCCCATCATCGCCTCGAACCCTTTGGGGGAAAACGCATCCATTGCAGGAAAGGCTTTGGCCATATCCTGCATCTGACGCATCATCTCTTCAAAAGGGTTCTGGCTGTCGGTCATCGGTACGGCGCGTCCAGTTCGAGGTTGCGCGCGATTTCAGCTTCCCAGCGTTCGCCGTTGTCCAGCAGCTTGGCCTTGTCATAGAACAGCTCTTCGCGGGTCTCGGTCGAGAATTCAAAGTTCGGCCCCTCGACAATCGCGTCAACCGGGCAGGCTTCCTGACAGAAACCGCAATAAATGCATTTGGTCATGTCGATGTCGTAGCGCGTAGTGCGGCGGCTGCCATCATCGCGCGGTTCCGCGTCGATGGTGATCGCCTGCGCCGGGCACACCGCTTCGCACAGTTTGCACGCGATGCAACGCTCTTCCCCGTTGGGATAGCGGCGCAGGGCATGTTCACCACGGAAACGAGGGCTCAGCGGGCCCTTTTCATGCGGGTAGTTGATCGTCGCCTTGGGCTTGAACATATACTTAATGCCCAGCTTCAAGCCTTGATAGAAATCCTGCAGCAGGAAGTATTTCGCGTGACGGGTATAGTCGGTGTTAGCCATATCAGCCCCCTACTGTCCAACGGGCATAGATACCCCAGAACCAATCGAATTTCGCGGCGAAGGATACGAAGACAACCCAGAACAGGCTGAACGGCAGAAACACTTTCCATCCCAGACGCATCAGCTGGTCATAGCGGTACCGCGGGGTGATCGCCTTGACCAACGAGAAGAAGAAGAACACCAGCCCCATTTTCGCGACCATCCAGAAGATGCCGTCCGGCAGGCCGGGGATCGGCGACAGCCAACCGCCAAAGAACATCAGCGAGATCAGCGCGCACATCAGCACCACGGCGACCAGTTCACCGATCATGAACAGCAAGAAGGGCGTGGAGGAATATTCGACCTGATACCCGGCAACCAGTTCCGATTCAGCTTCGGGAAGGTCAAACGGCGGGCGGTTGGTTTCGGCCAGCGCCGAGATAAAGAACAGGATCAGCATCGGGAAGTGCGGTAGCCAGTACCAGTTCAGCAGACCGTAGTCGCCGCTTTGCGACAGCACGATGTCCCCGAAGTTCAACGAGCCAGAGCTGATGACGACGCCGATGATGATCAGGCCGATCGACACCTCGTAAGAGATCATCTGCGCGGCAGAGCGCAGCGAGCCCAGAAACGGGTATTTGGAGTTTGACGCCCATCCGCCCATGATCACGCCATAGACTTCAAGCGACGAGATCGCGAAGACATAAAGGATCGCGACGTTGATGTTCGACAGAACCCAACCGTCGTTGAACGGGATCACCGCCCAGGCAACCAGCGCCATAACCAATGTGACCATCGGGGCCATGAAGAACACGGCGCGGTCCGCACCGGCGGGCACGACCACCTCTTTGACGATGTATTTCGCGAAATCCGCAAAGGATTGCAGCAGACCGTAGATGCCTACAACGTTCGGGCCGCGGCGCAGCTGTACCGACGCCCAGATTTTCCGGTCGGCGTACATCAGGAACGCAAGGGCAAGAAGCAGGGGAATCACAACAAGGAAAATCTGGCCAATAATCAGCAGGATCGTCCCCAGCGTGGTGTTGAAAAAGAAGTCAGCCATAGGTCCTCACACCGTCGGTATGCCTTTTTCCATGCAGTTCTGCACGGTCACTTCAGCATCTATTGTCTTCAAGCCCGCAGGCAGGCTCGGCGAGATGGTGTAAACAGCATCTGCGTGCCAGACACCACCCTCGATCTCAACATTTGTACGCACGTGGCGGGCAAAACCAAAGCCCCGGATCAAAGTATAGCGCGCCGCGGCACATTCCGCGTATTCCGCTACATTCTCGGATGACTGCGCTTTGGTCATCGCCACGTCGAACTGGACAAGATCCCCGTCCAGCAGTTTGGTTTCAACACCGCGATACTCGGGAATGAAATCTTCGGCCATGGGCGCTTGCGTCTCGCAGGCACCCAGAACCAAAGGCAAGATCATCCCCAAAATCCTCACTCCGCCGCCAGTGGTTTTTCGCGGCGGGCTTTGGCGTTGGCCGAAAGCTCTGCCATCAACTGGCTGGCGCGGGCGATGGGGTTGGACAGGTAGAAATCGGCAATCGCAAAGCGCAACGGGCTGTCGCCCAGATCGCCTGTGGCCACAGGCTGCCATGCGTTTTCGGCAACCTGATCGATATTCCCCAGATGCGGGACATCAGCGACCAGCGCCTTGCGCAATGCCGCAAGCGAATCGAACGGCAGCTTGGCGTCCAGCTCGGCACTCAGCGCGCGCAAGATAGCCCAGTTTTCCTTGGCCTGACCGGGGGCAAAGCTGGCGCGCGCGGCAAGCTGCGGACGGCCTTCGGTATTGACGAACAAACCGCCCTCTTCCGTATAGGCGGCACCGGGAAGGATGATATCGGCACGGTGCGCGCCGCGATCCCCGTGCGAGCCTTGATAGATCACGAAGGGGCCAGCAGGAATGTCGCCCTCATCGGCACCGAGGTTATAGATCACATCGGCGGCCAGCACATCGTTGATGCCATTTTCGGCAACGGCACCGACATCCATCGCACCCACACGGGATGCGGCAGTGTGCAAGACCATGAAGCCGGATTGCGTCGCCTCGGCCAGCGCCATGGCAGCGGCCAGAACCTCTGCCCCATCTTCGCGCGCCAAGGCCCCCATGCCCACAACGATGACCGAGGATTTCTCGGCAATGTCGGCGTGATCCTTTTTCAGCAGGTCATTCAGCAGCGACGGGCTGTCGCCCAGATGATCGTAATCGTAGGTCAGATCGACCGCTGGGCCCATCAGCGCCACATCCGCGCCGCGGGTCCACGCCTTGCGGATACGGGCGTTCAGCACCGGTGCTTCCACTGCGGGGTTCGCGCCGATCAGCATCACGGCTTGCGCGTGATCCAGATCTTCGACCGTGGCGGTCCCGACATAGCCCGACCGGTTGCCCGCCGGCAGCTTCGCGCCATCGGTCCGGCATTCGACAACGCCGCCTTGCCCTTCGATCAGTTGTTTCAACGCATATGTCGCCTCGACCGAAGCAAGATCACCGATCAGACCGGCGACAGTCTTACCCTTCATCGCAGCAGCGGCAGCGGCCAATGCTTCGGGCCAGTCAGCTTTGCGCAGTTTACCGTTTTCACGAATATAGGGCGTGTCCAGACGCTGGCGGCGCAGTCCGTCCCAGACGAAACGGGTTTTATCGGAAATCCATTCCTCGTTCACGCCATCATGGTTGCGCGGCAAGAAGCGCATGACTTCGCGGCCTTTCGTATCCACACGGATGTTCGACCCAAGCGCATCCATCACGTCGATCGATTCGGTCTTTGACAGCTCCCACGGCCGTGCGGTGAAAGCATAGGGTTTCGAGACCAGCGCCCCCACGGGGCACAGATCAATGATGTTGCCCTGCAGGTTCGAATCGAGCGTCTGCCCCAGATAGGCTGTAATCTCGGCGTCTTCACCACGGCCGGTCTGGCCCATCTGGTGAATGCCCGCGACCTCGGTGGTGAAGCGCACACAACGGGTGCAGGAAATGCAGCGCGTCATATGGGTTTCAACCAATGGACCCAGATCCAGATCTTCGGTCGCGCGTTTCGGCTCGCGGTAGCGGCTGAAGTCAACGCCGTAGGCCATCGCCTGATCCTGAAGGTCACACTCGCCGCCCTGATCGCAGATCGGGCAATCCAGTGGGTGGTTGATCAGCAGGAATTCCATGACCCCCTCGCGGGCCTTTTTAACCATGGGCGAATTGGTTTTGACGACAGGCGGCTGGCCCTCTGGGCCAGGACGCAAGTCGCGCACCTGCATGGCGCAGGACGCCGCAGGCTTGGGTGGGCCGCCCACGACCTCCACAAGACACATCCGGCAGTTACCGGCAATCGACAGACGTTCATGGTAACAGAAACGCGGAATTTCCACCCCTGCTTCCTCGCACGCCTGAATGAGCGTCATCGCCCCTTCGACTTCGACTTCCTTGCCGTCAATGATGATCTTGCGGGTATCGCTCATATGCTTATTTCGCTCTCAGTAACGAACCGATCCGGCTCGATTTTTGGATTTCTGCACGCCCTAACGCACAATAGCTTTGCGGGTCCGAAGTATCGACCCCCTTCGCCTTTAAATATGCGGCCCCACGGGCCTTCATGCGCGCCTTTTCAGCATCGCTTTTGCGGTAGGCGTCAATTTCGTCCGACGTATAGCCCAAAGATTTCGCCGTATTGTGCACAGTGTTCAAATAGCTGAGCGCGCGGATCATACGGGCCGAGATATCGGGGCATTCTTTGCGAATCCGGTCGGCCAGTCCAAGATCAAGCAGCGCATCATCAACAGCCGGTACATCACGCAGCGGCGGCTTTGCGGCGACAGGGCTGGCCATCAGGGCCACGGTTGTTACGGCGATCAATACGTTACGCATCTTACTCTCCTCATGTAGCGGGGCGGACTGCCCCTTGCTACACATGGGAACTGACCCCGATGTTATTCAATAACATCACCGGATCAGCCATTTGCCAGCGGTATGTCGCGCAAACGGTCAGGAAGGGCAAGCCCCCTGAAACGTCAAAGCGTCGTCCACAAGGCGCAAATTCTCGGGCGGGGTGTCCGGCCCCACGACCCATTTGATATCCGAACTGCCATAGTTGGTCACACAATACACCGTCGCTTCATAGCGCGCCGCTTCGCGGGCACCGTTGATCGACTGCGGCGCATTGCGCACCCGCAGGGTAAAGACATCGCGTTGCCCGTCGACTTTGCTCAGCTTGGTGCGGAAATATTTACCATCAAAGGCCAGACGGTCTTCGCGGGCGGTACAGCCGGCCAAGACCGCGGCCGTTATACAAAATAGAACAATCTGCTTCATCTTCCCTCACTCTGCCGGTGTGGCCGGACCCGTCTTTTTGTGCAGCCCCCTGCCCGATCAACGGGTGAAAGCTATCGTTCTTCAGTCGTGCCTCAGAAGGCTGCGAAAATCGCCAGGACCGCCAAGGCCAGAATACAGACCAGCCCCAGCATAAAGAACAGCGACCGCATCGGCTGGTTGGTTGTCCCGATATGCACCACGGCCATCGCGACCCGCACCACCACGAACAGCGCCGCAAAGAGGTTCACCCAGAACACAGGCGCGCCAAGCAGCACCGCCGCAAGCGTCGATGCCAGAAACGGGCCCGACGCCTCTATCGCGTTCATGAACGCGCGTTCGCGGCGATAGACCACATCGTCGTAGTTCCGCTTGGGCTTGCCGCAATCGCAGCGCCCCTCAGGCGTGCGCCCCATGGTAGAGAGCGCGCCGAGGACACTGATCAGAATGGCCCAAAAAGCCAAAGCAGTCAGCGCGTGGCTATAGGCGGCAAAGCTTTCCATCAAAGGTTACTCCGCCGCGACGGCGCTGACGCGGCCGGTGCGTTTGTGCTTGATGCGATCCTCGATCTCGTCGCGGAAGTGACGGATCAGACCCTGAATGGGCCAAGCCGCCGCATCCCCAAGGGCGCAGATCGTGTGGCCTTCGACCTGCTTGGTCACGTCGAGCAGCATGTCGATTTCTTCGGGCTCCGCATCGCCGCGCACCAAACGGTCCATCACGCGCATCATCCAGCCGGTCCCTTCGCGGCATGGCGTACACTGACCACAGGATTCGTGCTTGTAGAACTTCGCCAGACGCCAGATCGCCTTGATCACATCGGTGGAGTTATCCATCACGATGACCGCAGCCGTCCCCAGGCCCGAGCGTTGTTCGCGCAGGTAGTCGAAATCCATGATCGCGTCGCGCATCTGCGCACCGGGGATCATCGGCACCGACGACCCGCCGGGGATCACAGCCTTGAGGTTGTCCCAGCCGCCACGGATACCGCCGCAATGCTTTTCGATCAGCTCTTCAAAGGTGATGCTCATCGCTTCTTCGACGACGCAAGGATTATTCACATGGCCCGAGATCGCAAACAGCTTGGTGCCCGCGTTGTTCGGACGGCCAAAGCTTGAAAACCATTCTGGACCGCGACGCAGGATTGTCGGGACCACCGCGATGGATTCCACGTTGTTCACCGTGGTCGGGCACCCATAAAGACCGGCCCCCGCAGGGAACGGCGGCTTCATCCGCGGCATGCCTTTCTTGCCCTCAAGGCTTTCCAGCAGCGCGGTTTCCTCGCCACAGATATAGGCACCTGCCCCGTGGTGCAGGTAGATGTCGAAATCATAGCCGGATTTGCAGGCATTCTTGCCCACAAGTCCCGCGTCATACGCCTCGTCAATCGCGGCTTGCAGCGCTTCGCGTTCGCGGATGTATTCGCCGCGAATGTAGATGTAGCAAGCGTTGGCATTCATCGCGAAGCTCGCGATCAGGCAGCCCTCGATCAGCGTGTGCGGATCGTGGCGCATGATCTCGCGGTCCTTGCAGGTGCCGGGCTCGGATTCATCGGCGTTCACCACCAGATAGCTGGGGCGACCGTCGCTTTCCTTGGGCATGAAGGACCACTTCAGACCGGTAGGGAAGCCCGCACCGCCACGGCCCCGCAGCCCCGAGGCTTTCATCTGGTCGATGATCCAGTCGCGCCCGTTCTTGAGGATGCCCGCCGTGCCATCCCAATGGCCACGCGCCTGCGCGCCTTTCAGCGTGCGGTCGTGCATACCGTAGATATTGGTAAAGATGCGGTCTTGATCCTGAAGCATGAAGCTAACCTTTATGTGTCACGGCTGGCCGCGCGGGCCCGCCTCATCTGATATATATTGACCATCGCCCAGATCAGGGCTGCCAGCGCGGCAAAGTCGAACAGCAGCGCATAGCGTCCGGGCAAGCCGAACTGCGGCGCAAGCCATTGCGCCGCGATCCAAAGCAACATGGTGCCGGCAATGACAAGGCCGACCATCCGGCCCTTACGGGCCAGCGCGATTTCTTCCTTATCTGTCATTACACGGCATCCATGTCAGGCTCAGGTCTTTTTACTACGGGTGGAGAATTCGGTCTCTCCACCGGAGGCGAGGGTTTTGGCCTGCGCCATCCAGTCATCACGTTGAATACGGCCTTTGAACCGCACGCGGGCATCAACCCAAGCGATTTCAGCCGCGGTCCATTTGGCGATCTGATCAAAGTGATAGATCCCCAGCTCATTCAGCGTTTGTTCAAGTTTCGGCCCTACCCCACTGATAAGCTTGAGGTTATCGGCACCGCCAGCGCGTGGTTTCTCCAGCGTTTCGGGGCTACTTTCCACAGTACCCGCCGGAATATCCGCGATCCCCGAACGGGTCGAGGTCGCCCCCTTGACGGTGGCCGGTGCCTGCGGTGTTTCAGCCGGCGTTGGTTCTGGGATAGAGGCGACAGGTTCCGCCGCCGCTTCTGTTGCTGGCGCAGAAGCCGGAGTCGCCTTGGCCTTTGCAGGCTCGGCTGCGGGGGCTTCGTATTTGTAGCTGCCTTTGCGCGCAGCGAGTTCCTCTTGGCCCTTCAGCTTGGCCGTCGGCTTGATCCCCGAGAAAGCGGCGGGTTCGTCTTTGGCTGCCGGCGAGGTGCCCGCTGTCGCCTCTGACGCGGCACCGCCGACATCGGCCTCGGCCTGACCGCCGGTCGTGTCTTCGGGGCGAGCCTCTACCGTTTCGGTAGCAGCGGGTTCCGCCTCCAGCGTCGGCTCAGGCTCTACCGCCGCGTCGCTGGTTGGTGCGGCGCTGGCCGCTTGGGTTGTGGCCGCCGTTGCAGGTGCCGCCGCCGCCGCAGGGGTGCTGGCCGTCTGCATAGGCTCATCCCCAAGCGACCCGCACATGAATTTGGACAGGACCACAAAGGTCACAAGCCCCAGTATGATTCCAAGGAACAGGGAGGCGATAAAGCCCCAGCCGAAAACCAGCCAAAATAGCAACGCGAGGACAAGACCGACCCCGGTCCCCCACTGTGTGCAACCGCGTCTGCATTGCTCTTTTTGCGTCAAATCAGTCATGTCCGTCCCTTCGTTCGCCATTCAAGATGATCTATTATGTGTTATAGATACCATCTTTTGTGGCGCGCGACGAGAATTCTGTTTCTTCACCAGCAGCAAGTTTTTTCGCCTGCTCGACCCAGTTGTCGCGGGTCACGCGACCCTTGAAACCTTCGAGGTTCTGATCCACCCAGGATACCTCGTTCGGGCCCCAGTCAGCGATCTGGCTAAAGTGGTAAAAGCCCATCTTGTTCACCAGCGCTTCGAGCTTGGGACCGATGCCCTTGATCATCTTGAGGTCATCCGCCGCGCCGCCTTCGGGGGCATCCAGCGTCTTGGGCTTGGTGGCTGCCGCATCCGCATTGGCCTCTGCAGATTTCGCAACCGATGCTTGTCTGGTGCCCGCGGTCGAGGCTTTGGGCGCAGGGGCCGGATCGCCGGGTGCGACGCTGCCTGCTTCGGGTTTGCCCACAGCTTCGGTGCCGTCAGCCTCCCCCGGTGCTTCGGAGCGTTGATCCGAGGCATCGCCCACATCACGTGGTGCGTCTTCCTCTGCGGCGGTACGTCCGCCTTGGGCACCGTCAGGACCTTCGGGTGGCATATTGTCATCCCGCGCAACAGGCTGTTCCTTGTCGGAACCGGCGCTGTCTGCACCATCTTTACCCTGCCAGGGTGCCGTCAGCGGCACTTCGGTACCATCGATGCGCTTGAGCGTGTCGCCGATGTCCACGGCCAGCTGCGCGCTGGCGTTATATTGTGTCTTGCCGCTGTCGTGATCGGTCAGGCTGGTCAGCCCGGACAGCGGTTCAGAGGCATAGCGCCCGTTCTGCGGGCCGGGTACAGGCACCTGCCCCGCCGCCATCTCGTCGATCATGGTGCGGAAGCCGTCGACGGTCAGATCTTCGTAATAGTCCTTGCCGATCTGCGCCATGGGCGCGTTGGAACAAGCCCCCAGACATTCGACTTCTTCCCACGAGAATTTGCCGTCTTCGCTGATCTGATGTGCCTTGGGCGCGATGCGCTCCTTGCAGACCTCGATCAGGTCTTCGGCCCCGCAGATCATGCAGGATGTCGTGCCGCAAATCTGGAAATGCGCGACCTCGCCCACAGGCTGAAGCTGGAACATAAAATAGAATGTCGCGACCTCGAGCCCGCGGATGTAGGCCATGCCCAGCATTTCAGAGACATGTTCGATCGCAGGGCGGCTCAGCCAGCCTTCCTGCTCCTGCGCACGCCATAGCAAAGGGATGATCGCGCTGGCCTGACGGCCTTCGGGGTATTTCGTGATCTGCGCTTCGGCCCAGGCCTGGTTGGCAGGGGTGAAGGCAAAGCTTGTCGGTTGGTCAGGGTGCAAACGGCGCAGCATCAGATCAGGCTTTCGTTCTTGCGGAAACGGCGGGCGCCTCCGGCGGGAGTTTATTTGGCAAAATGAAGAGGACCCGGCTCAACGGTCGACCTCTCCGAAAACGATGTCCATGGTGCCGATGATCGCCGCGACATCCGCCAGCTGGTGCCCCTTGGCGACATAGTCCATCGCTTGCAGGTGCAGGTAGCCTGGCGCGCGCAGTTTGGCACGGTAGGGTTTGTTCGATCCATCCGCCACAAGGTAGACGCCGAATTCGCCCTTTGGGGCCTCGACCGCGCAATAGACTTCGCCGGCGGGGACGTGGAACCCTTCGGTATAGAGCTTGAAGTGGTGGATCAGGCTTTCCATGTCGGTTTTCATCGCGGTCCGGCTGGGGGGCGTGATCTTGCCCCGCGCCAATACATCACCCTGCCCTTCGGGCGCGCGCAGCTTTTCGATGGCTTGCTGGATGATGTAGGTGGACTGGCGCATTTCTTCCATCCGGACGAGGTAGCGGTCATAGCAATCGCCGTTCACACCGGTCGGGATCTGGAAGTCGAATTCATCGTAGCATTCATAGGGCTGCGCACGGCGCAAATCCCATGCCAGGCCAGAGCCGCGGACCATCACGCCCGAGAAGCCCCAATCCTGGATGTCCTGTTCAGACACGATGCCGATGTCAGCGTTACGCTGTTTGAAGATCCGGTTTTCTGTCAGCAGCTGATCCACATCGACCATGAAGCCCGACAGGAACTTGTGGGTCCATGCCTCGATATCATCAAGCAGCGCGGGCGGCAGATCCTGGTGAACCCCGCCGGGGCGGAAATAGGCCGCGTGCAGACGGGCACCGCAGGCGCGTTCGTAGAAGATCATCAGATCTTCGCGTTCTTCAAAGCCCCAGAGCGGCGGTGTCAGCGCGCCCACGTCCATCGCCTGTGTAGTGACGTTCAACAGGTGGGACAGGATGCGGCCAATTTCAGAATAGAGCACGCGGATCAGCGAGGCACGACGGGGCACTTCGACACCGGTCAGCTTTTCGATGGCCAGACACCAGGCGTGTTCCTGGTTCATCGGGGCCACGTAATCCAGCCGGTCGAAATACGGCAGGTTCTGCAGGTAGGTGCGGCTTTCCATCAGCTTTTCGGTGCCACGGTGCAGCAGGCCGATATGCGGATCGCAGCGTTCGACGATCTCGCCGTCGAGTTCGAGAACCAGACGCAGAACCCCGTGCGCCGCAGGGTGTTGCGGGCCGAAGTTGATGTTGAAGTTGCGGATCTTCTGCTCGCCGGTCAGGGCGTCTTCGAAACCTTTGGTGCCGTCCATCATTTACGCTCCAGCTCGGTCAGTTTGACGCCCATCCACCACAAAAGGGCGACGGTGCCCAAAGGCACGATACAGGCAACAGACCAGTATTTATTGATCCCGAAAAACGGCAACAGCTTGACCATCGGGATGATTGTGAGGGCAGACAGTATGAACCACCACATGCCCCCCATTATTTTGCCTCCGGCTTTTCATCGCCCGGCAGAATATATTCAGCCCCTTCCCAAGGTGACATAAAGTCGAACTGGCGATATTCCTGAACGAGGCTCACGGGTTCATAGACCACGCGCTTTTCCGTCTCGTCATAGCGGACTTCGGTATAGCCGGTGGTTGGGAAATCCTTGCGCAGCGGGTAGCCGCGGAACCCGTAGTCGGTCAGCAGGCGACGCAGGTCGGGGTGGCCGGCAAAGATGATCCCGAACATGTCAAAGACCTCGCGTTCGAACCAGTTGGCCGACGGGTGGATATCGACGATCGAGGGGACCATATCCTCTTCGCGCGCGGCGACGCGCAAGCGGATGCGCTGGTTCTGGTACATCGACAGAAAATGATAGACGACATCAAAGCGTTTGGCGCGGCCCGGGTAATCCACCGCGGTGATATCCACCAGCGAGGAGAAACGGCAGGTCGCGTCGCTTTTGATAAACTCCACCAGACCGGGCAGATTGGCCTGGGTGACATCCATGTTCAGCTCGTCAAAGGCGATGTCCCAGCCGAGGATACAGTCGGGGCGTTTCGCTTCGATATACGCGCCAAGTTCGTTCAGTTGTTCTGACATATCAGCCCCTTAGCGAACAATTGTGCCGGTGCGGCGGATTTTGCGCTGCAGCTGCATGATACCATACAGCAACGCCTCTGCCGTGGGGGGGCAGCCGGGCACATAGACATCGACAGGCACGACACGGTCACAGCCGCGCACCACGGAATAGCTGTAGTGGTAATAGCCGCCGCCATTGGCGCAAGACCCCATAGAGATCACATAGCGCGGTTCCGGCATCTGGTCATAGACCTTGCGCAGGGCCGGTGCCATCTTGTTGGTCAGCGTGCCCGCAACAATCATCAGGTCGGACTGACGCGGAGACGCGCGTGGCGCGGTGCCAAAACGTTCCAGATCGTAACGCGGCATCGAGGTGTGCATCATCTCGACGGCGCAGCAGGCCAGACCAAAAGTCATCCAGTGCAGCGAGCCGGTACGGGCCCAATTGATGATGTCTTCGGTCGAGGTCAGCAGGAAGCCTTTGTCCTGCAGTTCCTTGTTCAGGTTCTGGGTGGCCACATCGCGGTCCATCCCGGCCACATTGGCCCCGGCGGCTGCTACTGCCATTCCAGTGCTCCCTTTTTCCACTCATATGCAAAGCCGGCGGTCAGCACGGCAAGAAAGACCATCATCGACCAGAAGCCGGCCATACTCACGTCCTGAAAGGCCACGGCCCAGGGGAAGAGGAAAGCGATTTCGAGGTCAAAGATGATGAACAGGATCGACACGAGGTAGAACCGCACGTCAAATTTCATCCGGGCGTCGTCAAAGGCGTTGAACCCGCATTCATAGGCCGACACTTTTTCAGGGTCCGGGTTGCGCACGGCCAGCACGACGGCAGCCAGGATCAAAACAATGCCAAGGACAATCGCCACGGCTAGAAAAAGTAGGATCGGCAGGTATTCCCGCATCATGTCGTCCAAGGGGAAGCTCCTTTTGCGTATGCGACGCGCCACGCGCCCTGTCAGCCAAACGGCACTATTGGCTTTGGTCGGTTTACTCCGCTGTCCGGTCAGGGTCAACCGAGCCCGCCATATTTGCGTCATCCTGTCGTGGGGCGCGGCACACCCTGCCCGCGCCCGCGGGATTGGCGCTATTTTTCCAGCAGATCGCGGCTCTCGCGCCAACTGTGCTGCGGCGCGAACCCCAGCAGGTCACGCGCCTTTTCGATGCTGTAGAATGTCTCGAACTGGCCCATATCGCGGGTCAGGCGCACGTCTTTATAGTAGCGATCAATCAAGTCAGACGTTTGTGCGGCGACAGAGGTGTCGGCGTTGGCTACATTGAACACCTCGTAGCCCAAGCCGTCCACCTCGAGACAGCGCTGCACCATCTGCCCCAGATCGCGGGCATCGATATAGGCAAAGATATTGCGCCGCCGTTGATCGGGGTCGTGAATGAAGCCGGGGAAAAGGCTGGCGTATTCATGCGGTTCGATCACGTTGTTGATTCTCAACCCGTAGATATCCGCCCCCGTGCGCGCCTGAAAGCTGCGCGCCGTCGCCTCGTTGCAGACCTTGGACATGGCATAGCTGTCTTCGGGCACGGTCGGGTGATCTTCATCGACGGGGATATAGTCGGGCTTGCGCTCCCCCTGGGCAAAGCAGACGCCATAGGTCGTCTCGGATGAGGCAAAGATGATCTTAGGCACCCCCGCCTTCACGGCAGCATCAATGACATGATAGGTGCCAAGCGTATTGACCCGAAACACCTCTGTATCCGACGTGATCAGGATGCGCGGCACAGCGGCGAAATGCACAACGGCGTCAAACCCCTGCACGCCGGTGCCCTCATCCAGTTCGCCCAGATTCATCAGACTATGCATCACATCATGCATCTGGCCCGCGTCGGTGATATCGGCAATGCGGTTGTCAACGCCGGGGTGATCCAGCGGCTGCTGGTCCACATTCAACACCTGATGCCCCTGATCCAGCAGATAGGGGATCACATGCCGCCCCGCCTTGCCGCTGCCGCCGGTGAATAGAATACGCATGGGGGCCCCTCTCGCCGTTGATGTCGTGGCAAAGCCTAGAGCCTTGCCGCCCCGCTTCAACCCGTAACCCAGGCCGCCTTGCGCTTGTCGAAGAAGGCACCGATTCCCTCGGCCGCCTCTTCGGTTTCCCAGCGGTCGGCCAATGCGGCGATGGTATGGTCCACGACCTGCGCGTCGATCCGCGGTCCCAGATCCCGCGCGAGCTGTTTCGCCGCAGCCACGGCCCCCGGCGCACAGGACAGATAGGGCACGACCTCGGCCTCGATCGCAGCGTCCAGCGCATCTGCCGGCACGGCACGGGCCAGCAACCCCAGATCGACCGCCTCCGCCGCGTCAAACAGACGGGCCGACATGAACACACGCCGCGCGCGCCCCTCGCCCATACGGGCCAGCACATAGGGGCCGATGGTGGCCGGAATGATCCCCAGCCGCGTCTCGGTGAACCCCATCTTCAACGTATCAACCCCGATCGCCACATCACAGACCGAGGCCATGCCGACACCGCCACCAAAGGCGTTGCCCTGCACCCGACCGATCAAGGGCTTGGGCAGCGTGTTCAGCGCGCCCAGCATCGTGGCCAGCTTGCCTGCCTCGGCAGAGCGTGTCGGCCCATCCATATCGCGCTGCGCCTGCATCCAGCCCAGATCACCGCCCGCGCAAAAGCTTTTGCCCGCGCCAGTCAGCACCACGACCCGCACAGCGTCATCAGCGGCCAAGGCGGCGGCGGCCCCGGTCAGCTCCGCGATCATCTGCGCGGACATGGCGTTGTGCTTTTCCTCGCGCGCCAACGTCAACGTCGCGACCCCGCGCGCGTCGGTCTCCAGTTTCAGTGTCTCGTACATCATCCTACCCTCATCCGCCGCGCCATCTCGGCGGCTTCCTCGATCACCGCCTGATCCAACCCGGTGTCATAGCCAAGCGCCATCAGATGCGCGTTGACCTTTTCCGTGGCAACATTGCCCGCAGCCCCCGGCGCATAGGGGCACCCCCCCAAACCGCCTACGGCGGCATCGAACACCCGCAGGCCCATGGACAGGGATGCATCGATGTTGTCCATCGCCCGCCCGTTGGTGTCATGGTAATGCCCGGCCAAACGCCCCACGGGCACCACATCGCGCACCGCCAGCAACATGCGCGCAATCGTATCCGGCGTGCCCGCCCCGATGGTGTCGCCAAGCGAGACCTCATAGCAGCCCATAGAGAAAAGACGATCCGCCACTTCCGCCACCTTGGATGGCGCGACCGCCCCGTCATAGGGGCATTCCACCACACACGAGACATAGCCCCGCACCGGCATATCCACATGGCGTGCCTGCTCTAGGATCGGCGCGAAACGCTCGAACGCCTCCTCGATGCTGGCGTTGATATTCTTCTGGCTGAACCCCTCGCTGGCCGAGGCGAACACCGCGATCTCTCCCGCTTTGGCCGCGACCGCATCCTCGTAGCCCCGCATATTCGGCGTCAGCGCGGCATAACGCACCCCCTCGACCCGAGCAATCCCGCCCAGAACCTCACCCGATCCGGCCATCTGCGGCACCCATTTGGGGCTGACAAAGCTCGCCACCTCGATCCGGGAAAACCCCGCACGGCTCAGAAGGTCGACCAGCGCGATCTTCTCCGACACCGGAATTTCGCGCGCCTCGTTTTGCAGCCCGTCCCGTGGACCGACCTCGAATATCTCGCAGACCCCTTTATCCATAACGCCCCCTCCCCTTCATTTTGCCAAATAAACTCACCTGCGCGACGGTAGCATCACTCGACCGGCCACGGGTCAAAAAACGTCCGGTCAAACAGCGGCACGTCTTTAGGCAGCGACAGCTGGAACGCCTCGCGGTCGGTGATGCGCGCATACCAGGCCGCCACATTGGGGTGATTGTCGAGCTTGGCGAAATGCTGCGCCATATAGACCGCCTGCCCCACGTTCACATCCGCCGCCGTGAAACCGCTCATCAACAGATAATCCTGTGACAGTATCCCACCGCCCAAACGCGCCTCGATCGCGTCGTAACACTTCATCAATCGCGCGGCTTCCAGCTTCATCACGATGGGGCTGCGCATGGAATCATCGCGAAGCGCCACATGCTGCTGGGTCAGCGCGGCACAATGCTGCGATACCGTCTCGGCAAAATGGATCCACACCAACCACGCCATGCGATCCGGCGCCCCCGGCATCCGACCCAACCGGTCGGGGCTGAACCGTTCGCAAAGATATTCCGCGATGGCACCCGTCTCGAACATGCGCTCCCCGTCGATCTCGAGCGAGGGCACACGCCCCGCCGGGGAAATGGCGAGATAGCCCGGATCACGCAAGGATTTGTCGAAGGCGTGGATCGACACCTCGAAGGGCACCTCCAGCTCGTGCAGCAACCAAAGGGTGCGCATGGAACGGGTCTGTTCGACGTGGTGCAGGGTAATCATGGTGCGGTCTCCTATGCCTCGGGCTCTAGCCGCACCAGTGCTACACCCGCCTCGACCTGATCACCAGCCTGCGCCAGAACCTCGGCGACCACGCCATCGCGCGCGGCAAGCAGGCTGTGCTCCATCTTCATGGCTTCCAGCACCGCAAGGCGGTCGCCCTTGGTTACCGTCTGGCCGACCTTGGCATCCACGACACGCACCAGTCCGGGCATCGGGGCCTCGATCAGGTTGCCGTCGCCGTGACCACCCGCGGCACGGGCCAGCGGGTCGACGACGTCAAACACCAGCCCATAGCCGTCAAATACCGTTACGCGCCCCTCGGCGACAGATACAGCCGCCGCCTGTTGCCCGCCCAAGGACCAACGCCCGCCGATGCGCTGCGCCACCACCTCTGTCCCGTCCACGGTCCAGATCTGGTGATCCGCCGAGACGACCTGCACCTGCAGCAGATGATCCTCTCCGCCCCAAGTCGATCCGACCGCGCGGCGCAGCGGCTGCCACAGCGTAAATCCCGCGCCCCCGGCCGGATCCAGCAACGACAGTGCCGCCATCCCGGCAAGCGCCGCATGGCGCGGCTCCACCTCTGGCGCTTGGGTCAAAGCATCAATGTCACGGGCGATCAGCCCGGTATCCACATCCCCCGCCGCAAACCCTTCATGCGCCGCCAAAGCCCCGAGAAACGCAAGGTTTGTCACCGTCCCCGCGACCTCGCAGCCGGTCAGCGCCGCGCGTAGGCGCGACAGGGCAATCTCGCGCGTGTCGCCATGCACGATTACCTTGGCAATCATCGGATCATAGAAAGGGCTGATCGTATCGCCGGCGCGCACGCCGCTGTCGGCCCGGCAGGCGGGCGTGAACTGCAAATGCGTCAAGGTGCCCGTGGCGGGCAGGAAGCCCTTGGGCACATCCTCCGCATAAAGCCGCGCCTCAAACGCATGTCCGTGGATCGACAATTCGTCCTGGCGCAGGGGCAGCCCCTCGCCTGCCGCCACGCGCAACTGCCAGGCCACCAGATCAACGCCGGTAATCGCCTCGGTCACGGGATGTTCCACCTGCAGACGGGTGTTCATCTCCATGAAAAAGAAGCCGTCCGTCTGCAACCCGCCAGAGCCGTCGACGATGAATTCAATCGTGCCCGCCCCGGCATAGCCGATCGCCTCGGCTGCTGTGACGGCCGCCTGCCCCATCGCTTCGCGCATTTCGGGCGTCATGCCGGGGGCCGGAGCCTCCTCGATCACCTTCTGGTGGCGCCGCTGAAGCGAGCAATCGCGTTCAAACAGATGCACGGCCTTTTTGCCGTCGCCAAAGACCTGCACCTCGATATGGCGCGGTTTGGTGACGAATTTCTCGACCAGCACATCGGCGTTGCCAAAGGCTGTCTTGGCCTCGGAGCGCGCACTCTCCAGCGCGGCCTGAAAACCGTCCGCCGCCTCCACCAGCCGCATGCCCTTGCCACCCCCACCGGCGACGGCCTTGATCAACACCGGATAGCCGATCTTATCCGCCTCTGCCGCCAGCAGCGCGTCATCCTGATCGGCCCCGTGATACCCCGGCACAACCGGCACGCCCGCCTCGACCATCAAGGCCTTGGCAGCGTCTTTAAGCCCCATCGCGCGGATGGCTTTGGCCGACGGGCCGATAAAGACCAGCCCCGCCGCCTCTACCGCATCCACGAAATCGGGGTTCTCGGACAAAAAGCCGTAGCCCGGATGGATCGCCTGCGCGCCCGTATCCAGTGCCGCCTGAATGATCGCCTCGCCGCGCAGATAGCTATCGGCAGGGGCCGAGCCGCCAATATGCACCGCCGTATCCGCCATCGCCACATGCTTCGCCGCGCGGTCCGCGTCGGAATAGACCGCCACGCAGCGCACCCCCATGGCCTGCGCTGTCTCCATCACGCGGCAAGCAATCTCGCCCCGGTTCGCAATCAGGATCGTATCAAACATCACGCAGTTCCCTCACATCCATCGTATCTTCATTTTGCCCCTTAAACTCCGGGGGTCCCCGGGGGCTGGCCCCCGGCTTAATTAAAAACTTGGGCTTGCCCCCGGCCTAATAAAAGTCTTGGGCTGGCCCCCGGCTTTATTAAAAACTTGGGCTGGCCCCCGGCCGCATAAAGGCCCACCGCAGCCTACATCCGGAACACACCAAACTTCGTATCCTCGATCGGTGCGTTCAAACTGGCGCGTAGCGACAGGGACAGCACCTCGCGGCTGTGGCGCGGATCGATCACGCCGTCATCCCAAAGCCGTGCGGTCGCATAAAGCGGATGCGACTGTTCCTCGAACATATCAATCGTGGGCTGCTTGAACGCGGTCTCTTCTTCCTCGGTCCAGCTGTCGCCCGCGCGTTCAATTGCATCGCGTTTTACCGTTGCCAGAACGCCCGCCGCCTGCGCGCCGCCCATGACCGAAATGCGCGAGTTCGGCCATGTCCACATGAAGCGCGGGGAATAAGCGCGGCCCGCCATACCATAGTTACCAGCCCCGAACGACCCGCCCACCAGCATAGTGATCTTGGGCACATTGGTCGAGGCGACAGCCGTCACCATCTTGGCCCCGTGCCGCGCGATGCCTTCGTTCTCGTATTTTCGGCCGACCATGAAGCCGGTGATGTTTTGCAAGAAGACCAGCGGGATCTTGCGCTGCGAACAGAGCTCTACGAAATGCGCGCCTTTCTGGGCGGATTCCGAGAACAAGACGCCATTGTTGGCGATGATACCGACGGGGCAGCCTTTCACATGGGCAAAACCGCAGACCAGCGTCTCGCCAAAGCGCGCCTTGAATTCGTCGAAGCGGCTGCCATCGACCAGCCGCATGATGACTTCGCGGATGTCATACGGCGTGCGCAGATCGGCGGGAACAACGCCCAGCATCTCGGCCGGATCATAGGCAGGGTCTTCGGCGGGTTGCCATTGCACATTCATCGGGGCCGCGCGGTTCAGCCCGGCCACGGCGCGTCGTGCCAAGGCCAGCGCGTGGGCGTCATCCTCGGCCAGATAGTCGGCCACACCTGACAGACGGGTATGCACATCGCCACCGCCCAGATCCTCGGCGCTGACCACCTCGCCCGTGGCGGCCTTGACCAGCGGCGGACCGGCCAGAAAGATTGTGCCCTGCTCTTTCACGATGATCGACACATCCGACATCGCGGGCACATAGGCCCCGCCCGCGGTGCACGATCCCATGACCACCGCGATCTGGGGGATGCCCTTGCCGCTCATCCGCGCCTGATTATAGAAAATCCGGCCAAAGTGGTCACGGTCGGGAAAGACCTCGTCCTGATTGGGCAGGTTCGCGCCGCCGCTATCGACCAGATAGATGCAGGGCAGATGGTTTTCCTCGGCGATCTCTTGGGCGCGCAGGTGTTTTTTGACGCTCAACGGGAAATAGGTGCCGCCCTTCACCGTCGCATCATTGCACACGATCATGCAGTCGATGCCCTGCACCTTGCCGACACCCGCGATCACGCCCGCCGCTGGGGCCGCCCCGCCATAAAGCCCATGCGCCGCCAGCGCACCAACTTCAAGGAACGGCGATCCGGGGTCGAGCAGGTTGGCCACGCGTTCGCGGGGCAGCATCTTGCCGCGGCTCACGTGACGCGCGCGAGATTTCTCGCCGCCGCCCAGTTCCGCCGCATCCGCCGCTTCGCGGATGGTTTGCAGCGCGGCCAGATGCGCGGCCTCGTTCGCCTTGAAGCTTTCGGACGAGGGCAAGGCTTGCGAAATCAGCTTCATGTCGGTCTCCTTGATCGGATGGAATGGGGGGACGTCACAGTCGGGTATTGCATCACGCAGCCCCTTCGGCAGCGGCGCGGGCTTTCAGCGCGCGGCGGATCACCTTGCCTGTGACGGTCATCGGCAAGGCATCCAGAAAGGCCACCTCGCGCGGGTAGGAATAGCTGGCAAGGCGGGTTTTCACCCAGTCTTGCAGGGTCTGTTCATCGACAGTCGCACCGGATTTGCGCACGACATAGGCTTTGACGATCTCTGTCCGCAGCGGGTCGGGCTTGCCCACCACACCGCAGGTTGCCACATCGGGATGGGTCAGCAGACAATCCTCGATCTCTGCCGGACCGATGCGATAGCCGCTTGAGGTGATCACATCATCCTCGCGCCCGATAAAGCGCAGGTATTCACCGTCGAACACGCCGCGATCGCCGGTCAGCATCCAGTCACCCCGGAATTTCTGTGCTGTCTCGTCGGGGCGCTGCCAATAGCCCAGCATCATCGCGGCTGATCCCTTGCGGATGGCGACATCGCCTTCGTCTGCCGTCGGCGCACCGGTATCATCCAGTACGGAGACTTCATGGCCCGGCACAGGTTTACCGATGCAACCGGGGCGCGGCGGGAACTGGCTGCCCGCGCTGGTGGCGACCATATTACATTCGGTCTGCCCGTAGAATTCGTTGATGCTCAGGTCAAAGGCGTGTTGCCCCCATGCCAGCATCTCCGCCCCCAAAGGCTCACCCCCCGATGCGACAGAGCGTAGCCCCGCGATTGTGGCGCCCTCGGCCTTGAGCATCCGCAGCGCGGTCGGGGGGAAGAACACGTTGCGCACATCGCCATCACGGATAATGCGCGCACAGGCGTCTGGAGAGAATTTGGCCAAGCGTGCCGCGACAACAGGCACACCAAGCGCCAGCGCGGGCATTGCCACATCGAACAGCCCGCCGATCCACGCCCAATCGGCAGGTGTCCAGAGGCAATCGCCCTCCTGCCCCAGCACATCATGGCTGAGCGAGACGCCGGACAGATGGCCCGTCAGCACCCGATGGCCATGCAGCGCACCCTTGGGCGACCCCGTCGTGCCCGAGGTATAGATCAGCACCGCCGGATCGTCAGGGCCGGTGTCGGCAAAGCCGACAGGATCCCCCGCCACGCCGACGCTATCTGCCATCATGGGCGTCGCCAGCCCCCCCAGCAGATCGCGCCCTTCGGGATCGGTCAGCACCAGCGTCACGCCCGCATCACGCACCCGCGACGCAAGGGCATCATACTTGAAGAGTTTGAACAAAGGCACTGAAATCGCGCCGATTTTCCAGATCGCCAGATGGGCCGCAGCACACCACGGGCTTTGCCCCAGCAGCACGCCCACACGGTCGCCTGCCTGCACCCGCTGCGCCAAGGCGCGGGCCAGTCCGTCGACCATATCGGACAGGGTGCCAAAGCTGACATCGCGTCGCGCGTCACCTGTCAGATCAATGATCGCAAGCCGCGCGGGGTCATGGGACAGACATTGCGCCGCCATGTTCAGCCGCGCCGGAATCTCCCACGCGCCCGTTGCGTCCAGACCTGGCAGGACGTCAGCCATCAGCCTTCCCACACGTCCAGCGACAAAGCCTGACGCGCGGTCTGTTGCATCAGACAGTTGATCGCCGCAGGTCCGCGCCCCGTGCCCCCCTGCCAAAGCGAGGCTTCGTAGGTGCATGCCTTGTCGCGGAACACGATCCACGCCCGCTGCATCTCGCGCAGGGCATCCGCCACGCCGGGGCTTCCCTCGGGCCCCGGGATCGCATCGGCATCCATCCGTTTGGCCTGCACCATCACCGCGGCGTAATTATCGTTCAACCGCTGGTCCCAGAATTGCAGCTCACGGTCCAGACATCCGCCCATACCATAGGTACTGCTTCCGCCCGGAGTATCCTCCATACACTGGTTCGCAGAGACACCGACACATGCCATCTCGGCGGCAAAGCCATCGGCGTCGGCCAGGCAAATCTCTGTGCCACGATCAGTATACTGCAGATCCTGCGCGGCAAGCGGTGAGGCGCAGAGCATCAGGGCAAGGACCAGAGGTTTCACGCCATCGCTCCCATCATCTCGCGGCCCACCAGCATCCGGCGGATTTCAGAGGTGCCTGCCCCGATCTCCATCAGCTTGGCATCGCGGAAGATGCGCCCCACGGGGTTGTCCGACAGATAGCCCGCCCCACCCATGGCCTGCACCGCCTGATGCGCCTGTTTCATCGCCTCTTCGCTGGCATACAAACAGCAGGCGGCGGCATCCGCACGGGTGACATCACCGCGATCACAGGCCTTGGCGACCTCGTAGACATAGGCGCGGGCCGAATTCATCGCGGTGTACATATCCGCCATCTTGCCCTGCATCAGCTGGAAGTTCCCAATGGGCTGCCCGAATTGCTTTCGCTCGACCATATAGGGCATGATCTCGTCCAGACAGGCGGCCATGATCCCCAGACCGATCCCCGCCAGCACCACGCGTTCGTAATCAAGCCCCGACATCAGCACCGCCACGCCGCGCCCCTCTTCCCCCAGAACGTTTTCAAACGGGACTTCGACATCGTCAAAGATAAGCTCTGCCGTGTTGGACCCGCGCATGCCAAGCTTGTCGAAATGCGGGCTGGTGGTGAAGCCTTTCATGGATTTCTCGATCAGGAAGGCGGTGATGCCTTTCGATCCGGCATCGGGGTCGGTCTTGGCATAGACCACCAGCGTGTCGGCGTCGGGGCCGTTGGTGATCCAGTATTTGTTTCCCGACAGGCGGTAGTGATCGTTGCGCTTTTCGGCGCGCAGTTTCATCGACACCACGTCGCTGCCCGCAGAGGGTTCGGACATCGCCAGCGCGCCCACATGTTGGCCCGAGCATAGGCCCGGCAGGAATTTCGCCTTCTGCTCGGGGCTGCCGTTGAGACGGATCTGATTGACGCAGAGGTTCGAATGCGCCCCGTAGGACAGCGAGACCGAGGCGGAAGCGCGTGCGATTTCTTCAACCGCGACGGTGTGCGCGACATAGCCCATGCCCGAGCCGCCGAATTCTTCCTCGACCGTCATGCCCAGCAGACCAAGGCTGCCCATCTCTTCCCAGAGCGCGGGCGGGAATTCGTTCTTGGTGTCGATCTCGGCGGCCATCGGTTTGACCCGCTCCTGCGCCCAACGGTGCACCATATCGCGCATCTCGTTCACGTCGTCGCCCAGATCGAATTTCATGGTGGTGTTGAACATAGACCCCTCCCCCGAGTTTATTGAACAGTTGTTCATTACACTACACTTCTCGCGGATTCGGTCAAGCAAATGTCGCAGGCTGCGCGGAACTGCACCCGTGCCGCCGATGTTACCCCCGTGACACAGGATAGAAAGGACGCCCCGATATGAGCACGTCATTGAAGAAAGAATTCTGGGACCGCGTAGACGACACCCGCATCGGGATGCTGGCCACCGATACCGCCCGCGCCATCCCCATGAGCCACTATGCCGACCACGACGCCAATTGCCTTTGGTTCATCACCGCACGGGACACAGATCTGGCGAAATCCGCCCAGACCGGTGCTGCGGCCGAATATCTGGTGACCAGCAAGGACGAACACCTATACGCCCGGATCGACGGTACCGTTCAGGCTGTGACCGACCCTGCCAAACTGGACGAGTTGTGGAACGCCTTTGCCGCCGCCTGGTTCAAGGACGGACGCAAGGATGACGACGTACAACTTGTGCGCATGGACCTCAAACAGGCGGAGGTCTGGCTGACCGGCGGCAGCCTGTCCTTCCTTTACGAAATCGCCAAAGCCAATGTGACCAAACAGATTCCGGATGCGGGCGAACATGGGACGATCCGGTTCTGAACGGCGGACAGGCCACTATTCACATCAAGGGCGGGCCTTCGTGCCTGCCCTTTTCGCTACAACCTGCTAGGGTGCTGCCGAACACCCGCGGGCTTTGCTCTATACCCTGTCTGATACAGCCACGAACGGATGAACTGATATGAAAATCTATGTGACCAGTATCTTCGTTGACGACCAAGACAAAGCCCAGAAGTTCTACTGCGACAAGCTGGGATTTGAGGTGAAGAACGATATCCCCCTCGGGACGCACCGCTGGCTCACTGTGGTATCGCCCGAACAGCCCGAGGGAACAGAGCTTTTGCTAGAGCCCAGCGATCACCGCGCCGTCGGCCCCTACAAACAGGCGCTGGTGGAAGACGGGATCGCAGCCCATTCTTTTCAGGTTGAGGATCTGGATGCCGAAGTCAAACGGCTGACCGACAGCGGTGTCGTCTTCACCCAAGACCCTATTGATGCCGGCCCCGTCCGCATGGCGGTGCTGGATGACACCTGCGGGAACCTCATCCAGTTGATCCAGATGGCGCCCCCCGGCGCGGCCTAGCCCTGCTGGAACACCGCCGAGACTTCCGCGCGAATGATCCGTGCGATCAGTGCGCAGTCATCCAACGAGAATGTCAGCGGGACGCGCATGTCGATGATACTGGCGAGCACCGCATCGCTGGCGGGCAGCGCAGAGGGTTCGGCATAGCGCCATGAATCGTAGCGGCTGGTAAAGCCCACAGGCTCCGCCCCGCCGAACCACTTTAGCTCCACCCCGCGGGCGGCGCAACGGCTCAGCACTGGTGCAATGGCCTCGGGGGTCCAGCCAGAAAGCAGGAACTGGAACGACGATCCGACAAAGCGTTCCACCGCGGGGCGGTTGATGAGGGTCAGGCCGGGCGTGTCGCGCAAGCCGTCCTGAACCACATGATACCGCGCATTCCACCCGTCGATCTGTGCCTCAAGCCGCTTGAGCTGCGGGCGCAGGATTGCCGCGCGCAGGTTATCCATCCGGCCAGAGATATTCGGCGTGTCGTATTTCACCGTCTCGAAGGCTTCGGGCGGCGGCCCCGCCAGATGCCGGTCGTAAAGCATATAGGACCCTGAGAGCATGATCGCCCGCGCCGCGAGTGCTGCATCATCGGTGACCAGCAGCCCGCCCTCGCCCGCGTTGACGTGTTTATAGGTCTGGCAGGAATAGCATCCCACCGCCCCATGCCGCCCCGAGGGCACGCCGTTCCAGCTTGCCCCCATTGTATGGGCGCAATCCTCTACCACGGTGACACCGGCGGCGTCACAAAGCGCCATCAACCGGTCCATATCGCAAATATGCCCGCGCATATGGCTTAGCAGCAGCACCCGCGCCTGATCCAGTTTGGCGGCCAGATCGTCCAGATCGATCACCAGCCCTTGGGTGACATCGACAAAGATCGGCGTGGCCCCGACCGCGGCAATCGCGCCCGGCACGGGGGCCAGCGTGAAAGCGTTGGACAGCACCCGATCCCCCGGCTTGACACCAACAGCCCGCAAGGCGGTCGCGATGGCATAGCCGCCGGAGGCCACGGCAAGGCAGTAGTGCGCGCCCACCATCGCGGCGAACTCCTGCTCTAGCAGCGCGGCCTCGGCGATTTCGCAGGGCGCGGTGTTATAGCGGTGCAACCGCCCGTGGCGCATCACGGCGACGGCGGCGTCGATGGCTTCCTCGGGGATCGGTTCTTGCTGGGTGAAGCTGCCGGCGAACACCTCTGCCGTGTCAGATACCATGTCAGACGGCACCGATCAGACGGGTGACGATGTCGGGCAGGTCGTCATAGTGGTCCAGCAGGGCTTCGGGGCCAAGTGCTGCCATATCATCGCCCGAGGGACCGAAGGAGACCAACACGCAAGGCACACCCGCCGCGCGCGCCGTCTCGCGGTCGGTATTGGTATCGCCCACAAGCAAGCACAGCGCGGGGTCGCCCCCGGCACGCCGCGCGGTTTCGAACAGATGCTCCGGATCGGGCTTGCGGATCGCCAGCGTATCGGCCCCCACCATCGCGCCAAAGGCATCGCGCACGCCAAGCTTGGTCAGCAGCGTATGCGCCAGCCCCTCGGGTTTGTTGGTACAGATCGCCACGCGGTAGCCCGCGGCTTTCAACGCCTCCACCGCCTCCATCGCGCCGGGGTAAAGCACGGTATGGGTGTCGATCTCGCGGCCATAGGCTTCGAGCAGCATGGGATAGTAGCGGTCGATCGTCTCGGCGTCGTCGGCGCGCCCCAAACGTTCCATGCCCAACCGCAGCATCGCGCGGCCGCCTTTCAGCGCCGTGCCTGCATCGGTCTTGGCATCCAGCACATCGCCCTCGCCCATGTCGCGGAAACAGGCATTGGCCGCGGCGATCAGGTCTCCGCTGGTGTCCGCGAGCGTTCCGTCGAGGTCGAATACGACTGTTTTCATCGGCATTCCTTTGCTGAATGTGTTGCAGGCGGAAATCTTCTTTGATGACCCCTAGCCTTGCGCAAAATCGCCAACAAGGTAAAGAGAGCAGACATTAAATTGATTAAAGAGATTATACATGGAAGTTGCACTGATCCTTTTGGCCGCAGGCAAAGGTACCCGTATGCAATCGGATCTGCCCAAGGTTCTGCATGCGGTCGCCCACGCACCATTGTTAGAGCACGCCATGGCATCCGGTGCCGCACTGTCGCCTGCCCGCACGGTCGTTGTAGCAGGCCACGGGGCAGATCAGGTCCGCGCCGCAGCGCAGGCATTTGACGACGAAGCACAGGTCGTTGTGCAAGAGGAACAATTGGGCACCGCCCACGCCGTTGGTCAGGCGCGCGAGGCGCTGGCAGGCTTCGACGGCACGGCCATCGTGCTTTATGGCGATACGCCTTTCGTGCAGACCGAAACGCTTGAAAACATGTGCGCGGCACTTGAGACGAATGATGTCGTCGTGCTGGGCTTCGACGCCGCTGATCCTGCCCGCTATGGCCGTTTGGTAATGCAGGGCGACAGCCTTGACCGCATCGTTGAATACAAGGATGCCACGGATCAAGAACGCGCTATAACCCTTTGTAATAGCGGTGTTGTCGCGTGCAAATCCGATCTGCTGTTTGATCTGATTGATGCGGTCGGCAACGACAACGCATCGGAAGAATACTACCTCACCGATATCATCGGCATTGCACGGGAACGCGGGTTGAAAGCCACTGCCGTCACCTGTGACGAGGCCGAGACGATGGGCGTGAACTCCCGCGTGGATCTGGCCGCTGCCGACGCCGCGTTCCAGTCGCGCGCCCGTGCAGCCATGCTCGAGGACGGCATCACGCTGATGGCCCCCGATACGGTCTATTTCGCCCGCGACACCTATATCGGCCGCGACACGGTGATCGAACCCAATGTGGTCTTTGGCCCCGGCGTGACGATTGAATCCGGTGCCACCATCCGCGCCTTCAGCCACCTTGAAGGCTGCCACGTCGCACGCGGCGGGGTCATCGGCCCCTACGCCCGCCTGCGCCCCGGTGCAGAGCTGTCCGAGGATGTGCGCATCGGCAACTTTGTCGAGGTCAAGAACGCGCAGATCGCCGAAGGGGCCAAGGTGAACCACCTGAGCTATATCGGCGACGCGACCATCGGTGCCAAAGCCAATATCGGCGCGGGCACGATCACCTGCAACTATGACGGCGTGATGAAGCACCACACCCATATCGGGGCCAATGCCTTTATCGGGTCGAACACCATGCTGGTGGCCCCCGTGCATATCGGCGACGGAGCCATGACGGGATCGGGGTCGGTCATCACCTCGGATGTGGAGGCTGACGCATTGGCGCTGGCGCGCGCGCATCAAGTCGAGAAACCGGGCATGGCGCGGAAATTGTTGGAAATGTTAAAGGCCAAGAAGGCCAAACAGCAGAGAGGCAGCTAATCATGTGTGGTATTGTCGGTATCCTTGGCCAACACGAAGTTGCGCCTACCCTTGTCGAAGCCCTGAAACGTCTGGAATATCGCGGCTACGACAGCGCCGGTATCGCGACGATTGACGCGGGCAAGCTGGACCGCCGCCGCGCGGTCGGCAAACTGGTGAACCTGTCGGATCTGCTGGTGCACGAACCGCTCGCCGGGAAGTCGGGCATCGGGCACACCCGTTGGGCGACCCATGGCGCGCCCTCGGTCACCAATGCGCACCCGCATCAGGCGGGGCCCGTGGCTGTTGTGCATAATGGCATCATCGAAAACTTCCGCGAGCTGCGCGCCGAACTGGCCAAGGACGGCGTTGAATTCGTGACCGAGACGGACACGGAAACGGTCGTGTTGCTCACCCAGAAATACATGGCCGAAGGGCTGGGCCCTGTAGACGCCGCGACCAAGACCATTGCGCGGCTGCATGGGGCTTTCGCGCTGGCGTTCCTGTTTGACGGTGAAGACGATCTGATGATCGGCGCGCGCAAGGGGGCCCCGCTAGCCGTCGGCTATGGCGACAACGAGATGTATCTGGGCAGCGACGCGATTGCGCTGTCACCCATGACGGACCGTGTGACCTACCTGGAGGAAGGCGACCGCGCCGTGCTGACCCGCACGTCGGTCAAGATTTACGACGCCGATGATGCCCCTGTTGACCGTGTGGTCAAGAAGATCAGTCTGGATACCACCCGCATCGACAAGGCCGGCCACAAGCACTTTATGGCGAAAGAGATCGCAGAGCAGCCCGCTGTCATTGGCGAGGCCCTGTCGCGCTATCTCACCGCGGACGGAGAGATCATGCTGCCCGATCCGGGGCTCGATTTCACCAAGATCGACCGTATCACCATGGTCGCCTGCGGCACGGCCTTCTACGCCTGCCTGACCGCGAAATACTGGTTCGAACAGATCGCCCGCATGCCGGTCGAGGTCGATGTCGCGTCGGAATTCCGCTATCGTGAACCGCCCATCTCGGACCGGACAATGGCGCTGTTTGTCAGCCAGTCGGGCGAAACCGCCGACACGCTGGCCGCGCTGCGCTATTGCGCGGGCAAGGCCGATCTTATCACTTCGGTCGTCAATGTGACTGAATCCTCCATCGCGCGGGAAAGCAATCTGGCGTTGCCGATCCACGCCGGTGTCGAAGTGGGCGTCGCCTCTACCAAAGCCTTTACCTGCCAGTTGACTGTCTTGTTCCTGATGGTGCTGAAAGCCGCCGTGGACCGCGGCGCGATCACCAAGGAAGAGCTGGCCGATTATGTCTCTGGTCTGCGGTCCATGCCGTCGCTGATCAACACCGCGCTCGAACAGAACGCTGCCCTGAGGGACGAAGCCTACAAGCTTTCCTCGGCCCGTGACGTGTTGTTCCTGGGGCGTGGCGCGATGTTCCCACTTGCCCTTGAAGGCGCGCTAAAACTGAAAGAAATCAGCTATATACACGCCGAAGCTTATGCCTCGGGAGAGCTCAAACACGGCCCGATCGCGCTGATCGACGAAAACGTGCCCGTGGTGGTCATGGCCCCCAACGACACGCTCTTCGACAAGACCGTCAGCAACATGCAAGAGGTCATGGCGCGCAAGGGCAAGGTTATCCTGATCTCGGATCGTGCGGGGCTGGATGAAGCCGCCGAAGGCACGTGGGGGCAGATCGAAATGCCTCCCGTTGCCGATGCGCTCGCCCCCATCCTCTATGCGATCCCGGCGCAGTTGCTGGCCTATCACACCGCGATTGCCAAAGGCACCGATGTCGACCAACCGCGCAACTTGGCTAAATCGGTGACTGTGGAATGAACCTTGCCCCCTATATGGCGCAGCTGAACGAACTGGCTGATCCCGCCGCTGTCGAGAAGATGCAGGCCTATCACAAGGTGGATCGTCCCTATCTGGGCGTTGCCAATCCGCAGATCAACGATCTGACCAAAGCGTGGCGGGCCGAGCTGTCGCTGACCGACCGGATCGCGCTGGCCGATGCCCTGTGGCAAACGGATATCTTCGAGGCGCGGGTGGCGGCGGCCAAGCTGCTGACCCAGGCCCGTCTGCGCCCGGATGACGAACCCGCGTGGCAGTTGATCCAAAGCTGGGTACCGGACTTCGACAGCTGGGCCATCGCGGATCATGCCTGCATGGCGGCGCAAAAACGGTTGCTGGCAGACCCTCAACGTCTGGATGTGGTAGAGACCTGGACCCAATCGGGCGCACTCTGGTCGAAGCGGGCGGCGCTTGTCGCCACCCTGCCTTGGACCAAGCAGAACAACCCCAAGCCCGAAGAGCTGGACGCGCGCGAGCGTATCCTTGGGTGGGCAGCGGGGTATCTGCCGGTCAAGAACGGCATCCTGCAAAAGGCCATCGCCTGGTGGGTCCGCGACCTCAGCCGTCATGACCCCGTGCGCGCCGCCGCCTTTATCGAGGACAACCGCGCCACCCTCAAACCCTATGCGATCAAGGAAGCCGCGCGCCATATGCCGGACTTCCCGCTGGAAGCCCCAGTGGCGGCGGAAGACGAAGCCCCCGCATCAGATAGCTGATCCCTACAGAAAACGGGCGTCCAAGGTTCCCCCTCGGACGTCCGTTTTGTATTTTACACCGTCACCGCGTGGCTTAGCCGTTGGTGGACACTTCAACCTTGGTCAGATCCGTCAGCGACGCGCCAATCAGACGCAGCGCCGACAACGACATGCGGCTCCCGCCCGAGGCAGGCCCATCCAGCGGGATCAGTTCAACCGTAGAGGATTTGCCCGTCGCGGGGTTGGTCACGCGGCCCTGCATTTCCGATTTCACCAGCGGTGTTTTCATCCACAGCCCCGGCTCTGTCGCGCTGCCAAGCGAGGCGACGGTGGTGCCCAGCGATTTTGCCCCTGCCTCAGCAGGTTTTGACGCCTCGGCGCGTTGTTCGGCCGTTGTGGTGTCAAGCGCGTCGGCTGTGCGTGCCCCAGCAGGCGGACGGGCAGCCGCGGTGGCGGACGACAGGGACGCCTCTGCACGCGCCTCGGCCTCGGCCGTGGGTGGGGCTGCGTCCGCCCCGCGTTTGCCCAAACCCAAACGATCCGTTACGCCCGTACATCCGGCCAGAGCAACGACAGCGACACCTAGAATAATATAATGTTTCATGGGCTAAATCTAACGCTCCCCCCCTGCCGCTTCAATCTCCTAAATGCTACTTGCCCCGGGATGGGCCGATGTTTACCTATGGGATATGAATGCACCTTTGATTGACCCGTTCGCCCGCGCTATCACCTATCTGCGCGTCTCTGTCACAGACCGCTGTGACTTCCGCTGTGTTTATTGCATGTCCGAGAATATGAATTTCCTCCCCAAGAAGGAACTTCTGACCTTGGAAGAGCTGGATCGGCTGTGCACCAACTTTGTCGATCTGGGTGTGCAAAAGCTGCGCATCACCGGCGGTGAGCCTTTGGTCCGCAAGGGTATCATGACCTTCTTTGACAGCATGACACGCCATCTGGATGCCGGCACGCTGAAAGAGCTGACGTTGACCACCAATGGCAGCCAGTTGGAACGCTATGCCGCCGATCTTTATGCTGCGGGCGTGCGCCGTGTGAATGTCTCGCTTGATACGCTGGACGATCAGAAATTCGCCGACATCACCCGTTGGGGACGTCTGCCGCAGGTGCTGCGCGGGATCGACGCGGCGCAGAATGCCGGGCTGCGGGTCAAGATCAACGCCGTCGCGCTGAAAGGCTTCAACGAGGCAGAACTGCCGTCGATGACCGCATGGTGTGCGGATCGCGGGATTGATCTGACCTGGATCGAGGTGATGCCCATGGGCGACTTGGGCAACGAAGACCGCTTGGGCCAGTATTGGTCGCTCAAGGATGTGCGCCGCACCTACGAGGAACATTACACCGTCACCGATCTGGCCGAGAATACGGGCGGCCCTGCCCGATATGTCCGGCTGGAAGAGACCGGCCAGAAGATCGGCTTTATCACGCCGCTGTCCCATAATTTCTGCGAAAGCTGCAACCGCGTGCGGATCACCTGCACCGGTGAAATCTACATGTGTCTGGGGCAGGAAGATGTGGCCGACCTGCGCGCGCCCTTGCGCAATCACCCCGATGACGACGCGCCCTTGAAAGACGCAATTCGCGCGGCGATCAACCTTAAGCCCAAGGGCCACGACTTTGATTATTCACGGCAAAAGCTGGATGGGCAGATGCCCCGCCACATGAGCCACACAGGCGGCTGACGCGACCGTGTCCGCGCCTTTCCTGTACCGCGCCTGGGTTCTTGCCAGCCGCTGCCTGATCCCCTTTGCCGCCAGCGCAGAGGCGCGCAAGCTGAACGCGCAAGACGTGCCCGCCGCCCGCGCGGGAGAGAAACGCGGCATCGCCACACATCCGCGCCCAAGCGGCGCGCTTGTCTGGGTGCATGCGGCGTCCGTAGGCGAAAGCCTGTCGGTGCTTGCGCTGATCACCCGCATGGGGCATATGCTGCCCGACGCGCATTTCCTGATCACCTCGGGCACCGCGACCTCGGCCAGGCTGGTGGACCAACGTCTGCCGCCGCGCAGCCTGCACCAGTTTGCCCCGCTGGACGCCCCCGGCCCGTTAAAGCGGTTCCTGGCCCATTGGCAGCCCGACGCCGCGATATTTGTCGAAAGCGAGATCTGGCCGCAGATGTTGCGACGGACCCACGCGACAGGCGCGCCCATGGCGCTGGTCAATGCGCGCATGTCTGACAAGACGGTCGAGTTCTGGGAGAAATGGCCCCGCACTGCCCGCTACCTGTTCGATGTCTTTACGCTGATCGTAACGCAGAATGACGCGATGGCGCGCAACATGATCCGCATGCATGCCCCCGCCGATCGTGTGTCGCCGGGCGTGAACCTGAAATCCATGGCCGGCCCGCTGCCCGTCGATGCACAGGCGTTGGCGTCTGCGCGCACAGCGCTTGGCGGGCGGGCGGTCTGGGTCGCCTCTTCCACCCACGAAGGCGAGGAACGCAGCGTGCTTGACGCGCATAAGAAGCTGCTGCGCCAGATCCCCGATCTGTGTCTTATCCTTGCCCCGCGCCACCCCGAACGCGGCGATGCGGTAGAGGCGCTGGTTCAGGACGCGGGGCTGACCGTGCAGCGTCGCAGCCGTGGGGACGCCCCCGGGGGGCAGGTCTATCTGGCCGACACGCTGGGGGAATTGGGCCTCTGGTACAGCCTGTCCGATGTCGTGTTTCTGGGCGGATCGCTGCTGCCCATTGGCGGGCATAACCCGTTCGAGGTGGCGCAATCGGGTGCCGCCGTGCTGTCGGGCAACCATGTTGCGGCCTTTGCGGAAACCTATGCCCAGCTTGAGGCTGAAGGCGCTGCGCGGATCGTGGCGGATGGCGATGATCTGGCCACCCGCGTTGCCGCGCTCTTGACCAAACCGGACGAGCTGGCGACGATGACCGCAGCCGCTGCCCGCTTCATCGCGGCACAAGATGACCAGCTTGATGCCATCGCCAGCCGTCTGATCACCACATTGAAGTTGGATACCCCATGACGCACCCCCTTGCCCGCACCGATGTGATCGCGCCGAATTTCAAACGCAGGCTCAGCGGCGTGACGGCCACTGTGATGCGGCTGGTACCGGTCCAATCGCGCGATATCTCTATCGCGGCGACGGGCCCCGTTGTGCCCGAGGATGTGCCGCAGGTGCCGCTGGCCTCGCTTGTGACCATGTCGCGCCGCGGGCCGTCACCGTCGGGCTGGCGGGTCTGGCACGCGCGGCGCAACGTCGAGATGCTGGGCGGGCTGGCGCTGCGCTATCTGCTGGGCAAGCGGCTCAAGCTGATGTTCACCTCGGCCAGCCAGCGTGAACAGACCGGCCTGACGCGCTGGCTGATCCGGCGGATGGATGCCGTGGTGGCGACCTCGGACCGGACAAACGCCTATCTGGAAAACCCCGGCCATGTGATCATGCACGGGATCGACACCGAGGGCTTTGCCCCCTCGCCCGACCGCGCTGCCCTGCGCGCCGAGCTTAAGCTGCCAGTGAACGCGACGCTGGTGGGTTGCTATGGCCGTATCCGCGCCCAAAAGGGCACCGATGCCTTTGTCGAGGCGATGCTGCCGATCCTGCGGGACAACCCCGATGTCGTCGCCCTTGTAATGGGACGCGCGACCGAGAAATACGAGAGCTTCGAGAAGGGCCTGAAAGACCGTGCCCGCGCCGAAGGGCTGTCGGACCGGATGCTGTTCCTGCCAGAGGTGCCCGTGGGCGATATGGCGGATTTCTACCGCGTGCTGGACCTTTACGTCGCCCCCCAACGGTGGGAGGGCTTCGGCCTCACCCCGATCGAGGCGATGGCCTGCGGTGTACCCGTGGTCGCGACCCGTGTGGGGGCCTTTGAAAAGCTGGTGGTGCAAGGTACGACGGGCCTACTGGTGGACCCCGATGACATTCCCGCGCTCGAGGCCGCGACGCGCGATGCTCTGTCCGACCGGACCCGACTGGCCGCATGGGCAGAGGCCGGGCGCAGCTATGTGATGTCGGATTTCTCTATCGCGCGCGAAGCGGCGGCGCTGGTCAAAATCTATCGCAAGCTGCTGGCGGCATAGGGCGCGGGTTTCCCCCCGCCCTATGCCTGTGTGATCAGCCGATGGGCATGCGTTGTTCAGCGATACCGGCCCACCAGCTGCAGCCCGCGGGAATGATATCGTCGTTAAAGTTATACATCGGATGGTGCACCATCGCGGTGTCGCCATTGCCGACCAGAATATAGGCACCGGGGCGCTCTTCGAGCATAAAGGCGAAATCCTCGCCCCCCATGACCAAAGGTGCTTCGTCGCATTGCCCCGAGATGCCGCGCGCGACATCCGCCGCGAATTCAGTCTGTTCGTCGTGGTTCACCATCACTGGATAGTTGCGCACGTATTTGACCTTGGCCGTCGCGCCAAAGGTCGCCGCGATGCCTTCACAAATCTCTGTCACGCGCTTTTCAGCCAGATCGCGCAGGTCATTGGACAGGGTGCGCACGGTACCCAGCAAGTTCACCCGCTGCGGGATCACGTTGAACGCCTTGGACGAGGATTCGATCGAGGTGATCGAGACAACGATATTGCCCACGGGGTCCGCGTTCCGGCTGACGATGGTTTGCAGCGCGGTGATGATATGTGCGGTGACCACACCGGTATCGATGGTCTCGTGTGGTTTGGCCGCGTGGCCGCCCAGACCCTCGACTTCGATTTCCAGCAGGTCGGTGGCCGCAAAGAACGGGCCGGGGCGGATGCCGAATTGGCCGGCGGGAATGCCGGGCCAGTTGTGCATGCCATAGACTTCCTGAATGCCCCAGCGTTCCATCATGCCGTCCTTGCACATCTCGCGCCCGCCGCCGCCGCCTTCTTCGGCAGGCTGAAAGATCACCACAACAGTCCCGTCAAAGTTCCGTGTCTCGGCCAGATACTGCGCCGCGCCCAATAGCATCGCCGTGTGGCCGTCGTGGCCGCAGGCATGCATCGCATTGGGCGTTTTGGAGGCATAGTCCAGCCCCGTCTGTTCGTGGATCGGCAGCGCGTCCATATCGGCACGCAGCCCGATGACCTTGCCCGAGGTGGTGGCATTGCCCTTGATCACGCCGACAACACCGGTACGCCCGATGCCTTCGACAACTTCGTCACAGCCGAAGGCGCGCAGTTTCTCGGCCACGGTGGCAGAGGTGCGATGCGTCTCGAACAGGATCTCGGGGTGTTCGTGCAAATCACGTCGCCATGCGGTGATGTCATTGTGCAATTCGGCAAATCGGTTCTTAACGGGCATTTTTCGAAGTCCTTGAAGTCTGTGAAAAAAGGGAACGCGCAGCGCCCCTTTCGGGCAAAGCCGGCGGCTAGGCTGGCAATCTTGTTTCAATCATTTCCGCGAACCAGCTACAACCTGCGGGGATCGCGTCATCGTTGAAATTATACATGGGGTGGTGGACGGTGGGCCCGTCGCCATTACCCAGCATGATATAGGCACCGGGGCGCTGGTTCAGCATATACGAGAAATCCTCTCCGGCCATGATCGGCGGCGTGTCGCGGTCCACACCGGGGGCGATATTCTCGGCCACATCGGCGGCGTAGGCGGTATTCGCGTCAGCGTTCACGGTGATGGGATAGCCGCGCGCGTAAACGATGTCGGCAGTGCATTGGTGGGCGGCGCAGGTGTGGGCCACGACAGCCTCCAGCCGGTCCTGCACCAGATCGCGGATGCCCGCATCCAGCGTACGGACCGTGCCGCGCAGACGCACGGTTTGCGGCAGAACGTTGTGGCTGTCGGTATCGGACCGCAGGGTGCAGACCGACACGACAGCATTCTTGATCGGATCCACGTTGCGTGCGGCGATGGATTGCAGCGCGACAACGACATGCGCCGCGGCAAGGTTGGTATCGATCGCCTCGTGCGGGGCTGCGGCATGGCCGCCCTGCCCGGTGATGATGATGTCGAACTCATCTGCCGCCGCCAGTAAAGGGCCACTGCGGATCGCGAATGCGCCGACGGGATGGCCGGGCATATTGTGCAGCCCGTAGACCTCGTCGATGGACCAACGCTCCATCAAGCCTTCCTCGACCATGACGTTGCCACCGCCGCCGCCCTCTTCGGCGGGTTGGAAGATAAGCACCGCCCGCCCGTCAAAATTGCGTGTCTCTGCAAGATACTGCGCGGCCCCCAGCAGGATCGCGGTGTGCCCGTCATGGCCGCAGGCATGCATCTTGCCCGGCGTTTTGGAGGCATACGCAAGCCCCGTCGCCTCGGTGATGGGTAAAGCGTCCATATCCGCGCGCAAGCCGATGCTGCGGCCCGACGCATTGGTCTTGCCCTCGATCACCGCGACGATGCCGCTTTGCGCCACGCCGGTGGTGATATCGGTGATGCCAAAGCTGCGCAGCTTCTCTTCGACGAAAGCCGCGGTCTGCGGCAGATCGAATTGCAGTTCGGGGATCGTATGCAGGTGACGCCGCCACGCGGTGATGTCGGCATGGGTTTCGGCAAAGCGGTTCTTGATCGGCATCGCGTGCGTTCCTTTATGTGTCTAGACGTTCGGGCCCAGGATCATCGGGCTGCCATCGGTGAAACGTGCGAGGCGAAAGCGGGTCAGGTCGTGCCCGGCGCTTTGCCCCGTGGCCAGACGCGCCAGAACGCGGCCCATGCCCGGCCCGATACCAAAGCCGTGCCCCGACATGCCCGTGCCAATGGTCAGCCCCGGCAGTGCTGCCACAGTATCCACGACAGGTACAATGTCAGGCATCGTGTCGATCATCCCCGCCCAGGCAGATTTCAGCTTTATCGGCCCCAGATCGGGGAACATTGCTGAAAAATCACGCAGCAGGCGGCGGATCTTGGCCATATTGGGCGTGGGATTAAGGATGCGCATCGCCTCGAAGGGGGATGGGGTATCGGCCTGCCAGCGCCGTTTGGTCGCCCAAGCATCGGGAAAGCCTTTGGGCGCAAAAGGGTGAAGCCGTTGACCAAAGGGGTCGGCGCGCAACTGGGTCAGGTAATGGGGCAAAGCACGAAAGGCGTCAGGGCCCACAAAAAGCTCGGGCGCGCCGGGAGGGGCGAGCGTATAGCCGCCATCCTCGCGCCGCCGGAATGCGACCCGCCCGTCCGACACCGCCCCTGCGTAAATTTCAGGCAAGCTTTCGGTCGCCGCCACATTTTCGCGTACCGACAGCTGCGGCATAGCGATACCGTGATTGCGCAGGAACAGCGCCGACCACGCCCCGCCTGCCAGCACCACCTGCGAAGACGCGATACGCCCCTGTTCCGTGATCACCCCGGCAACCCGCCCCGCCGCGATGTCAAGGCAGCGCACGGCGCAATTCTCGATGATCTGAACGCCCTCTCGCGCGGCGATACCGGCGAGTGCGGGCACCGCGACCCAAGGCTCCGCCCGCATGTCCGACGGCGTGATCAGCGCGCCGATCTGAGGTGTCGCAAGGCCGGGGAACATGGCGGAGACCTCGGCCGCCGTCATCATCCGGCTGTCCGCGCCATTGGCCCGCGCATGGGGCAGCCAGTCTTCGTAGCCCGCAAGTTGTGTCGGCCTTTGCGCCAGATAGGCAATGCCGCCCTGCCGCAGCCCGATATCCACGTTCGTTTGCCCCGCAAGTTCGCGCCAGAGCGCCTGCGCCTCGGCCATGATCGGCATCTCGTCAGGGTCGCGCCCCTGTTGCCGAATCCACCCCCAATTGCGGCTGGATTGTTCAGCGGCGATGCGGCCCTTTTCCAGCAAGGTGACCGAGTGACCCTCCCGGGCGAGGAACAGCGCCGTGCAGACCCCGATGATCCCGCCGCCGATAACGACGATATCCGACGTCGCTGGCTGGGGGCCGGGATAGGTGACGGGGGTGGTCGTGTGGATCGGGAAAGGCTGCATGGGTCAGGCTTTATATAGCGTGGGCGTCGCGGGCAAAGCAGGCCTGGATCGGGGGCCAGCCCCCGGTGCCGCGCTGCGGCCCCTCCCCCGGGATGTGATGCCATTTGGAAGAAGGGGGCCGCTGCGCTGTGTCATTTCAAACGGTCAAGCAGGTCGCGCATGAAGCTATGGCCGGCCTCGAATTGCGCGACTTCGATATATTCGTTGGGCTGGTGCGCCTGTGCGATATCGCCGGGGCCGCAGATCACCGCGCTATACCCCGCTTCCTGGAACTGTCCGGCCTCGGTCCCGTAGGAGACCTTGTGGCTGGCATTGTCGCCGGTGATCTGGCGCACGAAGGTTTCGGCCAGCCCGTCTTTTTCGGGTTGTAGTGCGGGGACGTCGAAACGGGGGGTGACCTCGATATAGGTTTCGGGGACGACCTCTTGCATCTGCTTTTCGACCTCGCGCACCTTTTCCAGATAGGCGGTGCCCCAGGCGTCTTTGTCTTCGCCCGGCACGACGCGGAAATCCATGGCGAAGTGGCAATCCTTGGCGGTGATATTATGCGCTGTCCCGCCCGAGATCACGCCCACATGGGCGGTGGTAAAGGGCGGGTTGAACATCGCGGCAAGCTCGCTGGGTTTGCGGGCCATGTTCTCGGTGTTCACCTCATTGGCCCATTCGATCAGCTTGGCCCCCGCCATGATCGCGTTGACGCCTGTGTGCAGGAGCGAGGAATGCACCTCGAAGCCGACCACATGGGTGTTGAAGCCCGTGCCGCCCTTGTGACCTGTAACGGCCTGCATGGTCGAGGGTTCCCCCACGATCACCAGCGCACCTTTGGGCAACACCGGTTGCATCGCCTCGATCATCGGAGGGGCACCGGTGCAGCCGATTTCCTCGTCAAAGCTGAGCGCGATCTGGAGTGGGCGTTGCACTTCGGCGTAATGCGCTTCTACCAATGTCCAGATGGCCAGCGCATCAAAGCCCTTCATGTCGCAGCAGCCGCGCCCGTAATAGCGCCCGTCCCGTTCGACCACGGTGAAAGGGTCGCTGTCCCAGGGCTGGCCGTCCACCGGCACCACATCGGTATGCCCCGACAGGACCACCGCGCCCTCTTCCCACGGGCCCACATGGGCGAAAAGCGCATGTTTGGGTTGATCGGGGTGGATATAGCGATGGGACGCGATGCCGTGGCTTTCAAGGTAATCGGCCACCCAGTCGATCAGCGGGATATTCGTATCCCGCGACACAGTGGGAAAGCTGACGAGTTTTTCCATCAGCTCGAACGGGGTCATGCGCGCAGTCATTTATGTGGTCCTTTAGTATCCGCTATCGGTGATCAAGACCTGATGGCCGGGGGATACGGTTTTGTAAACAGAGGGTTCCGCGACATAGCTTGTCGGATGGATCGGGGACGGGATCGGCTTGAAGTTCAGCTCGCTTTCCTTTTTGCGACGCCGTGGATCGGCGATGGGGACGGCTTTCATCAAGGCCTGCGTATAGGGGTGCTGCGGGTTTTCAAACACCTGCGACCGCGTGCCCATTTCTACGATCCGGCCCAGATACATCACGCCGACGTGGTGGCTGACCCGTTCGACCACAGCCATATCGTGGCTGATGAACAGGAAGGACAGCCCCATTTCCGCTTGCAGCTCCAGCATCAGATTGACCACCTGCGCCTGCACCGACACATCCAGCGCCGACACGGCTTCATCCGCGACGATCAGCTTGGGGTTCAGCGCTAAGGCCCGCGCGATGGCGACGCGCTGGCGCTGACCACCTGACAGCTCGTGCGGGAAGCGGCGCATGAAGCTGCGCGGCAGTTCCACACGGTCAAACAGCATCTCGATGCGTTTGGTCAGTTCGGCCCCCTTGAGCGTGCCATAATTGTGGATCGGTTCGGCCACCTGATCCGACAGCTGCATCTGCGGATTGAGCGAGGCAAACGGGTCCTGAAAGATCATCTGCATGTCCAGTCGCGCCTTGTGCAGGCCACGTGAATCCAGTGCCATGATGTCTTTGCCATCGAGGTTGACCTCGCCGGACTGGGGGTCGACCAGCCGCAGCAAGGACCGCCCCGCCGTAGATTTTCCGCAGCCGGATTCCCCCACAAGGCTTAGCGTTTGGCCCTTGTTGATGGTAAACGACAGGTCCTCGACCGCATGGACATTGGCGACGGTGCGGCGCAGGAAGCCGCCCTGCACCGGAAAGCGCGTGGTCAGGTTCTTGACCGTCAGCAGCGTTTCCTCTGTGCCCTTGATAGGTTTGATCTCTTTATCCGCCGTCCCGAGCAGTTTCATCGGTTCGGGATAGGGTTTGCCGCGCATCTCGCCCAGCTTGGGGACGGCGGCCAGCAACGCCTTGGTATAGGGGTGTTGGGGGTTTTCGAAAATTTCCTCGACCGTGCCTTCTTCGACCTTGTTACCGCGGAACATGACAACGACGCGATCGGCCATTTGGGCGACAACGGCCATGTCATGGGTGATGAACATGACGGCGGTGCCGGTCTCGCGTTTCAAGCGGTCGATCAGCGCGAGGATTTCGGCCTGAATGGTCACATCCAGCGCGGTGGTGGGTTCATCCGCGATCAACAGCCGCGGCGAACAGGCCAGCGCCATGGCAATCACCACACGCTGGCGCATCCCGCCCGACAGTTCGTGCGGGTATTGCGCAAGACGGCGGGCCGGTTCGGGGATGCGGACCTGGGTCAGAAGCTCCAGCGCGCGGGCCTCTGCCTGCGCCTTGGACATGTTCTTGTGCAGGCGCAGCCCTTCGGTCAGCTGGCGACCGACGGTAAAGACAGGGTTCAGCGCTGTCATCGGTTCCTGAAAGATCATCCCGATCTCATTGCCGCGAATATCGCGCATCACATCCTGATCTGTGCGCGCCAAATCGACAGCGGGATCGTTCTGGCGCTCAAATAATAGGCGCCCACCCGCAATTTTTCCGCCGCCGAACTCGACCAGACGCATCAGCGACAGCGAGGACACCGATTTACCCGAGCCGGATTCGCCCACAACGCAGACAGTTTCACCCGCATTGATGTCAAAGCTGACGTTCTCCACACCTAGAACGGGTCCGTCCTGGGTTTGAAATTCGACCCTAAGCTCTTGAATTTGCGCGATTGGTGTCGGCGTTGCCTCGTCTAGCATGGTATTTTCCAGCGCTTCTCGTTTAATCAATTTGACGACGCTAAGGCACTTCGTCATCTGGTGTCAAATCGGTCCAAGGGACCGCTAACATCCGCTGCTTTGGAGGCTTGCATTTTTCTTCAAACCTGTTTCGATGCTTCGACGTTATTGGCGTGGCTGGAAAAACGGGCGTTTTGGCGGGCATCCCTGTCTGTCGCAGCACCCTGCCCCCGGCCGTGATCAAGATTGACGTTTTTGGCATTGCCAGAAAAGACAGACTATAAAAAAAGGCACCTCAAAAAACCAACGGTGTCCAACAAGGAGTAAGCTATGAACATGAAAACCCTGTTACTGGGAGCCGCGGCTTCGGTAGCGATTGCCCCCGCCGCATTCGGCGCCGCCCACGAGGGCGAGCGTGGACGCGACGGCGAGGTGAAAGTTATCTACTGGCAAGCGCCCTCGATCATGACCCCCTATCTGTCGGGCGGCACAAAAGACCTCGAGGCGGCGAGCCTCGTGCTGGAGCCGATGGGCCGCTATGACGAAACCGGCGCGTTGGTCCCCTATCTGGCGACCGAGATTCCCACCGTTGAAAACGGCGGCGTGGCCGAAGACCTGAAATCCATCACCTGGAAGCTGAAAGAGGGCCTGGTTTGGTCCGACGGCACGCCGGTGACCTCGGCGGACCTGAAATTCACCGCTGAATACTGTATGCACCCCGAAGGCGGTTGCGCGCAGGCGTCGAAGTTCGATGGTGTTGAAAGCATCGATATTGTGGATGATCTGACGGTTACCGTTCATTTCACCGACGCCAAGCCAAACCCTTATGGCCCGTTCATGGGCGCGCAATCACCGATCATTCAGGCCGCGCAGTTCAAGGACTGCCTGGGCGCGAAAGCCCCCGAATGTACCGAAGCCAACTTTAACCCCATCGGCACCGGCCCGTTCCGCGTGACAGATTTCCGTCCCAATGACGTGATCCAGATGGAAGCCAACCCCAACTACCGTGACCCCAGCAAACCTGCGTTCGCGACACTGACCCTCAAGGGCGGTGGTGATGCGAATGCCGCGGGTCGTGCGGTGATGGAAACCGGCGAATACGACTATGCCTGGAACATGCAGCTGGCCCCCGATGTGCTGGCGAAAATGGCCGAAGGCGGCAAGGGTCAGGCGATCTCTGCATTCGGGACATTGGTCGAACGGATCGAGATGAACCTGACAGACCCATCGCCGGACCTGCCAGAGGGCGAACGCTCCACCGTGGCGCATCCGCACCCCATCCTGTCCGACTTTAAGGTCCGCAAGGCGCTGTCCATGGCGATCGACCGTCCTTTGCTGGTCGAGGTCGGCTATGGCCAGGCGGGTCGCGCGACCTGTAACCTCGTGCCCGCGCCCGAGCTGTATGCCTCCGACAACACCGAATGTCTGACGCAGGATCTGGAAGGCGCGAAAGCCCTGCTGGAAGAAGCCGGCTGGACCGACACCAATGGCGACGGCATCCGCGACAAAGACGGTGAAAAACTGTCCCTGCTGTACCAGACCTCGACCAACGCTGTCCGTCAGGATTTCCAGGCGCTGATCAAAGACTGGTGGAACCAGATCGGTGTCGAAGTCGAACTGCGCAACCTTGATGCGTCGGTCTTCTTTGGGGGTGACCCCGGTTCGCCCGATACCTTCCAGAAGTTCTATGCCGACGTTGAAATGTACGCGAACAACTTTGACGGCACCGATCCGCAGGCTTACCTGTCTGCCTATCGCTGTGGCAACGAGCCCAAGCCTTCCAGCCAGTGGCAGGGTGAAAACATCAACCGTTTCTGCAACGAAGAATATGACGCGTTGCTGGACGAACTGTCGCGCACGGGCGAGTTGGACAAGCGTGGCGAGATCGCCAAGCAGCTGAACAACATCATCACACGTGACACGATGACCATCGTTCCGCTGGTCGACCGTGGTCGGGTTTCCGCTGCGTCCAACACTCTGGGCGGCGTGATCCTGAACACATGGGATTCCGAACTGTGGAATGCCGCCGACTGGTACCGCGTGAAAGAATAATCACGCCCAAGCTCAGAGGAGCACGCAGCGCGCGTGCTCCTCATGACTTGATGCCTGTGTGAATGTGTGCGAAATCGCGCCTCCCTTCGATTTTGACATGCTTCCCCTCCCCTAGACCGACTTGCAAAGGCGCTGTGCATGCTGACCTTCACCATTCGTCGACTACTTTTGTCGATACCAACGCTTTTGTTTATCAGCCTGGTAATCTTCCTGCTGTTGCAACTGGCCCCCGGCGATCCGATGGCCCAGGTGCCGCTGACAGTCCCACCAGAGGTAAAACAGAAAATGCGCGAGGCGCTTGGCCTCGGGCAGCCGATCTATGTGCAATACTATAAATGGCTGATCCAGTTCTTCTGGGTTGAACCGCAGGTCTTCATCGACTGGGCCACCCGCGACAGCTTCCTGCTGGGCTGGCTGCCCGACACCAGCCTGTCGACCTTTATTGACCCCGACACAGGTGCTGTGCGCCCCGTACAGCGTGCGATCAGCTGGCAGACCCGCAGCCCGATCATGGATATCGTGATCCAGCGGATGCCGCAGACGCTTTGGGTGGTTGGGCTTAGCTATATCGTGGGCATCCTGATCGCGATACCGATTGGCATCTATTCGGCCTACCGTCACTATTCACTATTCGATCAAGCGGGCACCTTTGTCACCATGATCGGCTTTTCGATCCCGCCCTTCTTCACCGGGCCGCTGCTGATCGTGATTTTCTCGGTCTCGCTGGGGTGGTTGCCGTCGATCTATGACACGACCCATGTCGTGACCGACTGGGAGAGTTTCAAAATCCAGTTCATGCAGATGATCATGCCCGTGATGGTGCTGGCGCTGCAAACCACCGCACAGATCAGCCGCTATATGCGCGGCGCGATGCTGGACAACCTGAACCAGGACTATGTGCGCACCGCCCGCGCCAAGGGGCTGCGCGAGAAATCGGTCGTTCTGGTCCATGTGCTGCGCAACTCGATGATCCCAGTGGTCACGGTGATTGCCCTTGGCATGCCCGCGATCTTTGGCGGCGCGATCATTACCGAGAATGTGTTCAAAGTGAATGGGATCGGGCAGCTGCTGCTGACCGCGCTTTTTGCCAACGACCTGCCGATGGTGATGACGCTGACCTTTATCTTCGCCATCCTCATCGTTCTATTCAACCTGATTGCCGATGTTCTATACGGCCTGCTTGACCCAAGGATCCGCTATGACTGAGCAAGCCACCCCCGCAAGCCCGATCGAGGCCGACATCGAACTCTATGGCGCGCTGGTCGATAAAGAGCCGCAAAAGCCGCCGCGCAGCCAGTGGATCGACGTCTGGCAGCAGTTCCGCAAGCACAAGGGCGCTGTCTTTGGCGGAGGCTTCTTGCTGTTCATCACCCTCGCGGTGTTGTTCGGCCCCTACCTTTGGGATGTCGACCCCAAGGCGTTGGATATCCGCAACAAGAACTGGCGCCCCGTGTATCAACTGCTGTTCGACAGCGAGGCCAAGGCCGGTTGGGCGCATCCCTTTGGCACCGACCAGCTGGGCCGTGATATCATGGCACAGATGATCGCCGGCGGGCGGGTGTCTATGGCGGTGGGCTGGCTGGCCATGGGACTGGCGCTGGTCATCGGATCGGCCATCGGCGTCATCTCGGGCTATTTCAAACGGCTCGATTTCTGGCTGATGCGCTTTACCGATCTGGTTCTGTCGCTGCCGATCCTGCCGCTGACGCTGCTGGCGGTGACCCTGTTCCGGCAGCCGCTCAACGCACGGTTTGGCCCCGAAGGCGGGATGTTCATCCTAATCGTCGGCATCATCGGTCTGACCTCGTGGATGCAGACCGCGCGGATCGTGCGCGGTGACATTCTGGCGCTGAAAGAGCGCGAGTTCATCCTCGCCGCGCGGTCCATCGGGACGCGGTCGGGCAAGATCATCCGCAAGCACCTGCTGCCCAACGTCATCTCTCCGATCATGGTCTCGGCCACGCTGGGACTGGCGACCGCGATCATCACCGAAAGCGCGCTGAGCTTTCTGGGCGTCGGCTTCCCGTCGGACTATCCGACATGGGGCAAGCTCTTGTCCGATGCCGTGTCACGGATGCAGGAATTCCCCGAGCGGGTGATCCTGCCCGGCGTCGCGATCTCGCTGACCGTGCTGAGCGTGAACTATCTTGGCGACGGGCTACGTGACGCGCTGGACCCGCGGCTGCGCGGACGGTGATCCGGATCGGACCGTCGCCTTTTGGGGCTTCTGTCGGGTTTGAGTATTTGAAAAAGGGTGAAGGGGGGCTGCGGCCTCCCTTTGTCGTGGGGGCGCAAAAGGCTTGAACTTGGGCGGTTTACGCGTCAGGGAACTGGCGTGCTGTCGTCAAGGGGATCACGGGGATGTTTGAACAATTCGGTTTTGAGACCACCACACCGCAACAGGCGGCTGTCTGGTTCGCGCTGGCGGTTGGGGTGATTTTTGGCATACTCGGGCAGATTACCAAATTCTGTTTTCGCCGCTCTCTGATTGGCGAGGACCGGCGCGCCGCCAAAGGGGTCTGGCTGACAGCGCTGGCCTTTGCCGTCCTGGGGACGCAGGTCGCGGTCGCCATGGGCTGGATCAGCTTTGCCGAACACCGCTTTATGGTGCCGGATGTGCCCTATCTCGCGATTGGCATCGGCGGCCTGCTTTTTGGCGCGGGGATGGTGTTGACGCGGGGCTGTATCTCTCGGCTGACCATTCTGGCGGGCTCCGGCAATTTGCGCGCGGCGTTGGTCGTGGTTGTCTTTGCCGTTGTGGCCCATGCCACGTTGAAAGGCGTGCTGGCCCCGATGCGCGTGGCGCTTGGCGGTGTGACCCTTGGGCTTGGCGATTACGTCAGCCTTGCCGCCCTGCCCGGGGGGGTGATGCTATGGGGCGGGCTGATCGTGGTGGCGGCCCTTGCCGTGGCGCTGCGATCGGGCAATCGCTGGACCCATCTGGTGATGGCGGCAATGATTGGCCTGCTGGTCCCGCTGGCCTGGGTCGGGACGGGGTTTATCCTGTTTGACGCATTCGACCCGATCGCGATGGAAAGCCTGTCGTTCACCTCTCCTTCGGCCGATGCGCTGTTCTGGGTGGTGGCCAGCAGTTCGATCCCCGCGGGCTTTGGCGTCGGGCTTTTGGGGGGCGTGGCTCTGGGGGCCTGCGCGTCGAGCCTGATCTTTGGCGGCTTTGGCTGGCAAAGCTTCGAGACACCCGCCCAGACGGGCCGCTATCTGACCGGAGCGGCTTTGATGGGTGTGGGCGGTGTACTGGCGGGTGGCTGCACGCTGGGGGCCGGATTGTCCGGCGTGCCCACGCTGTCCCTTGCCGCTATCCTTGCGATTGTGATGATCGGTGTCGGCGTGCTGGCGATGCATGCCTTCCTGCGCGCAACACCAGCGGGCAGCTGACCCTATTTGATCTTGTGGCGCAGGCGGCGCAACAGCCCCCAGACCAGCACCACCACCACCGGGACGGCCCCTGCCGAGAGCGTGCCCTTACTGACCCCGATACGGTCGGCCAGCGGGTAGAGCATATAGCCCACCAGTGACACCGCGTAATAGCTGATCGCGACCACGGACAGCCCTTCGACCGTGTGTTGTAGGCGCAGTTGCAGGTCAGAGCGTTTGTCCATGCTGGCCAATATCGCCTGATTTTGCGCGGATCGTTCCACATCGACCCGTGTCCGCAACAATTCGGCCGCGCGGCTGGCGCGGGCGGACATTTTATTGAGCCGTGTTTCCGAGGATGTGACCGTACGCATCGCAGGCTCGTAGCGGCGCATCATGAATTCATCAAACCCTTGCCGCGCCATGAACCGCGTTTCGCGCAAAGCCCCGATCCGCTGTGCGACGATAGCTTGATACGCCTCTGTCGCGCCCAGACGGTAAGACGCATCGGCCGAAAGCGCCTCTAGCCCGACAGAGATATCCAGCAGCCGGTGCAGCGTGTCTTCGGCCATGGCAGAGGTGCCTGCCATACCCGCCATCAGATCGTTCAGCTCTGCATCGATACGGTCCAACTGCCCCGCGAATTCGCGCACCTTGGCAAAACCGAGCATCGACATGGATTTATAGGTCTCTATCTCGCACAGACGTTGCACGATGCGGCCCAAGCGGCGGCTGCCCGTGCCTTCGCTGGCAAAGATTGCCATGCGCATGTGGCCCGCGGGGTCGATACGGAAATCGCTGGCGATGACGGCAGCATCTTCAAGCACCGATGCCACGGCGAGGCTTTCGGGGACGAACCAGTCTTGCAACGCCTCGGCGATCTGCGCGTCCTGTGGCGGACGGGGCACCAGCCGCAGCAGAATAGAGGTGATCCGCTGCGCGTTCAGGCCCGCGCGCCAATCCTGCGGGAAGACATCAAACTCTGCCGGATCAAAGGGGCGCTGGCCGAGCTGATCCAGAAACACGGTATAGGTCACGAATTCGGTATGCTGCTCCCACTTCAGCGTGTATTTCCCCATCGGGCCGAAATAATGGGTCGCGTCCGCGGCGGGCAGCGGCGCACCATAATGGGCCAAGAGATCACGAAGCTGTTGCAGATCGACAGACCGGTCCCGCCGCGCGGCCTCCCCCAAGGGGCGCACGGCCAGATAGGCCGCAACATGGGGTGCGGTGAGCGAGGGGAACGGGCGGGCGTGCAGCTCGCTATTGAGCGTATAGCGCAGGGGGTGATCGTCGAGGGCGGGCACGATGCGGGCTTTCTACAAGGGGTCAATCAAAGCAGTCTATCGTGACCACCGCCATTCGCCTAGATATATTTCACATATCTTTCATAGGGTTAACCGTATACCGCGGAATACCGGACCGGTTTCAGAACCGATTGACCGGTATCTTGAGGTAAGCGTGACCGTCGTCTTCCGCCTCCGGCAAGCGCCCCGCCCTAAGGTTCATCTGCAAGACATGCAGCATCCGGTCGGGCAGCGCGAGGGTTTTGTCCCGCGCCTCGCGTTGGTCGACGAAGCTTTGCTGCGACACGCCACCGCCGATATGGGCGTTGTGCCGGCGTTGTTCGGCCACGGTGGATTCCCACATGGGTTGGCTGCGATACTCGGTGCCATAGTCATGGCCGATGAACAGACGCGTGGCATCCGGCAGGGCAAGGATATCTTGCAGGGACTGGTAGAGTTCAGCCGCGGTGCCACCCGGAAAATCGGCGCGCGCTGTGCCCACGTCAGTCTGCATAAAGCTGTCATGCACAAAGGCCGCGTCAGAGCCTACAACATAGGTGATCGACCCCAACGTGTGCCCCGGCGACAGCATCACCCGCACGGACAGCTCGCCGATGGTGAATGTATCGCCATCCTCGAACAAATGGTCGAAATCGGCGGCGGGGTCAAAGGCGTCGGGCATGTTGTAATAGTCACGCCAGAGCTCTGCGATCTCTGTCACCTTGGCCCCGATGGCATTGGGCTTGTTTAGCCGTTGCTTCAATACGTGCGAGGCCATGAGATGGTCCGCATGGGGGTGGGTGTCGAGGATCCATTCGATCTCGTAGCCCGCGGCTTCCGCGTGGCGCAGGATGGTATCGACATGCTGCGTGTCAGTCGCCGCACTTTGTGGGCTGAAGCCCAGAACCACGTCGATCACCGCCGCCTTGGAGGTCGCCGGATCCGCCACCAGATATTGGATGCTGCCGGTATCGTCATCGTAAAAACCGGTCACTTCAGGGGAACCGGGGCCGGTCGAGGGGCTGGTGCGTGAAAACTTCACATTCAAATCCTCCTATATGACAATTCAACACGTGCCACCGGCTTGAGTTCCACTGCCTTCGCCCCAAAAGCAAAAGGGGCGGCGCATTGCTGCACCGCCCCTTGGTTTGTCGCCTGTCGCGTGATCAGTCGATCAGCGGCAGCAGCTTGTCGAGGCTCGCCTTGGCGTCGCCGTAAAGCATCCGCGTGTTGTCCTTGAAGAACAGCGGATTCTCGATGCCGGAATAGCCTGTCCCCTGCCCGCGTTTGGACACGATGACGTTCTTGGCCTTCCAGCATTCCAGAACCGGCATACCGGCGATGGGGCTGTTGGGGTCGTCCTGTGCGGCAGGGTTCACGATGTCATTGGACCCGATCACGATCGCCACGTCGGTCGACGGGAAATCATCGTTGATCTCGTCCATTTCCATCACGATGTCATAGGGCACTTTGGCCTCGGCCAGCAGCACATTCATGTGACCCGGCAGACGCCCCGCAACGGGGTGAATGGCGAAACGCACGTTCTTGCCTTTTGCCCGCAGCTTCTTGACCAGCTCGCTTACCGCTTGCTGCGCCTGAGCGACCGCCATCCCGTAACCGGGGATGATGATGACGCTGTCGGCCTCGTTCAACATGGTGGCGACACCGTCAGTGTCGATTGCAACCTGTTCGCCTTCGACCTCCATCTGCGGACCGGATGTCCCGCCGAAGCCGCCGAGGATCACGCTGACGAACGACCGGTTCATCGCTTTACACATGATGTAGGACAGGATCGCACCGGACGAGCCGACCAGCGCCCCCACGACGATCAGAAGATCGTTGCCAAGGCTGAAACCAATCGCCGCCGCAGCCCAGCCAGAGTAGCTGTTCAGCATCGACACAACCACGGGCATATCCGCGCCGCCGATACCCATGATCAGGTGGTAGCCGATGAACAGCGCCGCCAGGGTCATGATGAACAGCGGCAGGAAACCACCAGTGTTGAAGTACCAGACCAGACACAGCAGCGACAAGCCAGCAGCCGACGCGTTCAGGATGTGACCGCCGGGCAGTTTTGTCGCCGACGTATCCACGCGCCCCGCCAGCTTGCCATAAGCGATGACCGACCCAGTAAAGGTGATGGCACCGATGAACACACCAAGGAACAGTTCGACCCGCAGGATCGCGATCTCGACGCTGTCTTTCTTGGCCAGCAGCGCTGCGAACCCTTCGGTCGCCTTGCGGGCGGTGTCATCCATCGCCAGCACGTTGCCCAGTTCGATATGCGCGTTATAGCCGACAAAGACCGCCGCCAGACCCACAAGGCTGTGCATCGCGGCAACCAGTTCGGGCATCTGCGTCATCTGCACTTTTGTCGCCAGTTGATAGCCGATGGCACCGCCACCCGCGATCAGGATCAGCGACAGCAGCCAGAAGCCGGCCCCCGGCCCGATCAATGTCGCAGCCACGGCCAAAGCCATGCCCACGATCCCGTACCATACCGCGCGCTTGGCGCTTTCCTGACCCGACAGCCCGCCAAGGCTGAGGATGAAGAGGATGGCGGCGACTACGTAAGCCGCTGTTGTAAAACCAAAATCCATTTACCTGAACCCTTTACGATTTTTGGAACATGGCAAGCATGCGCCGTGTCACGAGGAAGCCACCAAAGATGTTGATCCCGCACATAAAGACCGACAGCGCGGCCAGAATAATCACCAGGAACGACCCGGACCCGATCTGCATGACCGCCCCCAGAATGATGATCGACGAAATCGCATTGGTCACAGCCATCAGCGGTGTGTGAAGGCTGTGTGCCACACCCCAGATCACCTGGAAGCCGATAAACACGGACAGCACGAATACGATAAAGTGCTGCATAAAGCTGGCCGGCGCGACCAGACCCACCGCCAACAGCAGCACGCCACCGATGGCCAGCAGGCCGACCTGATTGCGGGTTTGTGCCTTGAACGCGGCCACTTCGTTGGCGCGTTTCTCTTCCGCTGTCAGCTCTTTCGGCTTGTCTTTCTTCGGAGCCGCCGCAATCGCTGCCACTTTCGGTGGCGGCGGCGGGAAGGTGACTTCCTTGTCATGGGTGATGGTCGCCCCGCGGATCACGTCGTCTTCCATGTTGTGGTTGATCACACCGTCTTTTGCGGGCGTCAGATCGGTCAACAAATGCCGGATGTTGGTGGAATACAGCGTCGAGGCTTGCGTTGCCATCCGGCTTGGGAAATCAGTATAGCCGATGATGGTCACGCCATTCTCGGTCACGATTTTCTCGTCCATCTTGGTCAGCTTGCAGTTGCCGCCCTTTTCCGCCGCCAGATCGACGATCACCGAACCGGGCTTCATCGCGGCGACCATATCTTCGGTCCACAGCTCAGGCGCTTCGCGGTTGGGGATCAGGGCGGTGGTGATGACGATATCAACCTCGGGGGCCAGCTCGCGGAACTTGGCCAGCTGCGCCTCGCGGAATTCAGGCGAGGAAACAGAGGCATAGCCACCGGAGGCGGAGCCGTCCTGCTGCTCTTCCTCGAAATCGAGGTAGACAAACTCGGCCCCCATCGATTCAACCTGTTCAGCCACTTCGGGGCGCACGTCAAAGGCCAGCGTGATCGCGCCAAGGGATGTGGACGTCCCGATCGCGGCCAGACCGGCAACACCGGCACCGACAACCAGAACCTTCGCCGGAGGCACCTTGCCCGCCGCCGTGATCTGACCGGTAAAGAAGCGGCCAAAGTTGTTGCCTGCCTCGATCACCGCACGGTAGCCCGCGATGTTCGCCATGGACGACAGCGCATCCATTTTCTGCGCGCGGCTGATCCGGGGGATCATCTCCATCGCGACGACAGTAGTGCCTTTCTCGGCCGCCTCTTTCATCTTGGCCTCATCGGCCACAGGGCTGAAGAAAGAGATCAGCGTCTGGTCGGACCGCAGCATTGCCATTTCTTCGGTGTTGGGGACGCGGACCTTGGCCACGACATCCGCCGTCTCCCAAAGCTCGGCCGCCGTGTCGATCACCTCTACCCCGGCTTCGACATATTTATCGTTGGAAAAACCAGCCGCCTCGCCTGCGCCAGCTTCGATCATACAGCTATGACCAAGCTTTTGCAGCTGCAGCGCTGATTCCGGGGTCATCGCAACGCGATTTTCCCCTTCAAATGTTTCTTTTGGCGTCCCGATCTTCAATCCAGAGTCCCCCGTTTGTGCTTCTGCGCCCAGTGTGGCGCAATAATATTACCCAGAGCGATAGCGCTTGGGTTCCTATAGTACAAGAGACGGACATAATTAGAACAGCGTTTTGCAGCGTCAATAGCGCTAACAGCCCGATTTTTAGGTTTACGACGTTGCGTGAAAACCCGCGCGCCCTTGCGCCTGCCCCCTGCTGCCGACAGCATGCCCCCCATGATGATCCATTTCATAAGGGAGAGCAGAATGGACCTACAGGGAAAACACGCGCTGATCACGGGCGGCGGCACCGGCATCGGGCTGGACATCGCGCGGGATCTGGCCGCACGGGGCGCACATGTGACCATCACTGGCCGCCGCCAAGAGGTGCTGGACGAGGTCGCAGGCGACAATATGACCGGCATGGCAATGGACGTGCGCAGCGAGGAAGACGTGGTCGCCAAGATCGCCGCCGCCGTCAAAGCCCACGGTCCGATCCAGATCTGCATCCCCAACGCCGGCATCGCCGAGGGCAAGGCCGTGCATAAAACCGACATGGAATTCTGGCGCAATATGATGTCGACCAATCTCGACGGTGCTTTTCTGACCATCCGCGAATCGCTCAAAACCATGCGCGATACCGACTGGGGCCGCGTCATCGCGATCTCTTCCATGGCGGGCCTGAAGGGTCTGCCCGGGGCTGCGGCCTATTCGGCGTCGAAACACGGGATGATCGGTTTGGTCAAATCGCTGGCGGCGGATTATCTGGGGCAACCCTATACGTTCAACGCGATCTGCCCCGGCTATGTCGACACGCCCATCGTGTCGCGCAATACGGCGTCGATCTCGGAACGTGCTGGTATCTCGGAAGAAAAAGCGCGCGCGATCATGGTCAACTCCAACCCGCACAAGCGTCTGATCGAGGTGTCCGAGGTCACAGCCGCGGCCGCATGGCTCACCGGTCCGGGGTCGCAAAGCATCAACGGTCAATGCATCCAGGTCACCGGCGGCGAGATGTAATCGCCCACCGGTCATGATTTGTTAACTTTGGGGCGGCTAAGGTCGCCCCATGCACAAGATCACATACCCGATAGCCCCGTCCCCAAGCGCCGTCGCTTTCCAAAGCTGCCGCAAACGGTGCCCCCAGCACGCGGGCAAACCACGCGCAGCGCAGCCAAGATCTGCCGCGCCGCCGGATTTCCTCTGGCAGAAGATCGACACGCTGACCGCCCGCTATCTTGCAAGGCCAGGCCCACTGCATTTGCCGCGCATCACGCTGTCGGGGTAACCTGTCAGGCGGATTTCAACATTCGCTGATGCTTGCTGTCCGCCCAGGCCTGCGCCGCCGCACCAAAGCGTTCAAACAGGGGACGCGACACCGGATCATTGCCCGCGTCCCATTCTGGGTGCCACTGCACGGCAAGGGTAAACCCCGGCGCATCCTTGATATATATCGCCTCTGGCGTGCCGTCTTCGGCAAAACCATCGATCACCACACGCGGGCCCGCCGCCTTGATCCCCTGCCCGTGCAAGGTATTCGTCCGCACCTTCGGGGCCCCTAAGACCTCGTGGAAGACGCCCCCTTGGGTAAAGGTCACGTCGTGGCGCAGCTCGAACTTCTGCTCCATCGTGCCATCGGGGGGCATGCGGTGGTTCATACGGCCGGGTAGCTCACGGATTTCGGGGTAAAGCGTGCCACCCATGGCGACATTCACCTCTTGGAACCCCCGGCAGACACCAAAGAACGGCTGCCCGCGTTCAACGCAGGCGCGCACCAGCCCCAGGGCGATAGCGTCGCGCGCACGGTCAAAGGTGCCATGCGCCTCGGTCGCGGGTTCGCCGTATTCCTCGGGGTGCACATTGGGCCGCCCGCCGGTCAGCAAAAAGCCGTCGCAGGTCTCCAACAGCTCTTCCACCGACACAAGCGACGGGTCGCTCGGGATGATCAGGGGCAAACAGCCAGACACCTGCGCCACCGCGATGGTGTTCATCGTGCCGGCGGCGTGGATCGGATATTGATCGTTCAACAGGCTGGTGTTTCCGACAATACCAACAACAGGACGCGCCATATTCAGCCTCAGAGTTTGATTTCGCTCAAAGCCTACCGCGTCCTCAATCCGACCTCAACACCCCAAAGCGGGCGTTATTCCTCGCCTTTCAGCCCTGCCGCTTCGATCCCTGCCAGCGCTGCTTTGACATCGTTGTCCGAAGTATCCCCCGTCACGCCCAGCGCGCCAATCACCACGCCGGCCTCATCGCGAAGCAGCAACCCGCCGGGCACAGGCACCACCGCCCCGCCGTACACACCGTTCACTGCTGCCATAAAGTAGGCCTGCTGTTCGGCCCGCGCCATCTGCGCGCGCCCTGCCATCCCCAGCATCACCGCGCCATAGGCTTTGCCGTGGGCGATTCCGAAACGCCCCGGTGCGGCACCGTCTTCCCGCTCGAAGGCTTGCACGTGGCCGCCCGCATCAAGCACCACTGCCGACAAGGGCTTCAGCCCCAGTTCGTGCCCCTTCTTGAACGTCTCGGCGATCATCGTCCGCGCCTGCTCTAATGTGACTGCCATGCTATCCTCATTGTTACTTCATTTTGCCAACTAAACTCCGGGGAGCGCGAGGGGCTGGCCCCTCGCCCTTTCCGAAACTTCAAACTCAGCCCTGCGCGGCTTTCAGCTCCAACCGGCGGGCATGCAGGACAGGTTCGGTATAGCCCGAAGGCTGCACGCGCCCTTTCAGCACCAGATCGCTGGCCGCTTGAAAAGCGATGCCGTCAAAACCCGGTGCCATAGGCTGGTACAGTGGATCGCCCGCATTCTGCCGGTCCACGACAGCGGCCATCTTCTTGAGAGCCGCCGTCACCTGCTCTTCCGAGATCACCCCGTGGTGCAGCCAGTTCGCCAGCGCCTGAGCCGAGATGCGGCAGGTCGCGCGGTCTTCCATCAGGCCGACGTCATGGATGTCTGGCACCTTCGAGCACCCAACACCCTGATCGACCCATCGCACAACATAGCCAAGGATGCCTTGGGCGTTGTTCTCAACTTCCTGCGCGATATCCGCGTCCGACAGGTTCCGCCCGTCCAGTACCGGAATGGTCAGCAAATCGGCCAGCGTGCCACGGGCCCCACCCTGTTTGATCTCGTCCTGACGCGCCAGCACGTCGATTTTGTGGTAGTGCATCGCGTGCAGTGTGGCGGCTGTGGGCGATGGCACCCAAGCGCAGTTCGCACCCGCCTTGGGGTGACCGATCTTGGCCTCCAGCATTGCCTCCATCATATCGGGCATGGCCCACATGCCCTTGCCGATCTGGGCACGTCCCTGCAGGCCGCAGGCCAGACCGATATCAACGTTGCGATCCTCATAGGCGCTGATCCAGGGGGCGCTTTTCATCTCGCCCTTGGGCACCATCGGCCCTGCCTCCATAGAGGTGTGGATCTCGTCGCCGGTACGATCAAGGAAGCCGGTGTTGATAAAGGCCACGCGCGATTTGGCCGCGCGGATACACTCCGCGAGGTTGACCGAGGTGCGGCGCTCTTCATCCATGATGCCCAGCTTGACCGTGTTGGCAGGCAGACCCAGCACGGTTTCCACGCGGGTAAATATCTCATCGGCAAAGGCCACTTCCTCGGGCCCGTGCATCTTGGGCTTTACCACATAGACCGATCCCGCGACCGAGTTGCGCATGCCCCCGGTCTTTTGCAGATCGTGCATCGCGATCAGCGTGGTGACCATGGCATCCATCAGCCCTTCGCCAATCTCGCGCCCGTCACGGTCCAGAATGGCGGGGTTGGTCATCAGGTGGCCGACATTGCGCACCAGCATCAGCGACCGCCCCTTGACCGTCAGCGCGCTGCCGTCTGGCGCGGTATAGTCGCGATCCCCGTGCATCTCGCGCGTGACCTGCTGGCCGCCCTTCTCGAAGGTTTCCGACAGATCGCCTTGCATCAGCCCCAACCAATTCCCATAGGCCACGACCTTGTCCTCGGCGTCCACGGCGGCAACGCTGTCTTCACAATCCATGATCGTGGACATCGCGGATTCCAGCAGCACATCCGCCACGCCTGCCGGATCGGTCTTGCCAATGTTATGTGCGGCGTCGATCCGGATTTCGATGTGCAGCCCGTTGTTGCGCAGCAAGATCGCCTCGGGCGCGGCTGCGTCCCCACGGTAGCCGACAAACTGCTCCGGATCTTTCAACGCAGGTGTCAGCGCGCCGTCAACCACGGCATACCCCGTTACGTCCACGTGACTGCCAGAGCCAAGCGGGGCTGCGTCATCCAGAAACGCCTTGGCCTGCGCCACGACCCGTGCACCACGGTCCGCATCGTATCCCTTGCCCTGCGGCAGATCACCCAAAGCGTCGGTGCCGTAATAGGCGTCATACAGGCTGCCCCAACGCGCATTGGCGGCGTTCAGGGCAAAGCGGGCGTTGGTGATCGGCACCACCAGCTGCGGGCCGGGCACCCGTGCGATTTCAGGGTCGACGCCTTTTGTGTCAATCTCGAACGCGGGGCCTTCGGGCACCAGATACCCGATCTCGCGTAGAAAGCTTGTGTAGGCGTCCGCATCATGAGGCTGGCCGGCCCGTTCTTTGTGCCAGCTGTCGATCTTGGCCTGCATGTCTGCGCGGGTCTGCAACAGCGCGCGGTTCTTGGGGCCAAGGTCATGTACCAGATCGCTGAGCCCCGCCCAGAACGTTCCCGCATCGATGCCGGTGCCGGGCAGTGCTGCACCCTCGATAAACTCAACCAGTTCGGCGGCAACCTGAAGGCCGTTTTTGTCGGTACGCTGTATCATCTCATAGCTCCTGTCGCTCGCGTGGAATTTGCTTTGCGACAAGACTTAGAAGGTATCCCCCCGTGGAGCAACATGTATTGGTAAAAACATCTTACCAATGCAGCCCCTACTGAGCGCTAGCGGCCCCCCGCGCCCTACGGCATCGGTCAGAGCAGTATTTCACCGTCTCCCAATCGCGCGCCCACTTGCGCCGCCAGCTAAAGGGCAACCCGCAGCTTTGGCATATCTTGCTCGGAAGATCTGATTTCTTGCGCATCTTCGCCATTGCGCCTTACCCCCCGGATAATCCCTATCATCATAAAAAACGGCAGGCCTTGTCGCCAAGGCCTGCCGTCCAAATCATTAAATCTTCAATCGTTAAAAGCGCTTATAAAACTCAGTTGCTTTCGTTTGTCCCCGGTGCGACGGGATCAACAGGCGCTGCGTTGGTATCGTCCGCCTGTGTTGCGCCGCTGGTGTCTTCCTCGGTCACCGCGGGGACGGTGCTGTCAGTGGTAATGGCCTGCGTGCCTTCTTCGGCAGCGGGTTGACGGTCTTCGCGACCGTTGTCGATCAGGATGAAGCCAAGAATGGCCGTAATCACGATGCCGAAAATCATCGCCCCTTTGACGCCAAGCAGCGCGGGTTTGTGCTGTTTCTCTTGTTTGTCGATATTTGTGTCGGGTGCAGACATGATGCCCTCCGATGGGTTCGGTGAAAGTTGATCTTCTCGGGTGGCGACCTTGCAGGTGCCGTGTTGCAAGACTAACTTGAGCGCTGGACATCTGGTTCCAAACAGAAGGAAAAAACATGCGCGACGCTGCCCCCCAGACGATATATCTGGCCGACTACACGCCTTATGGCTTTATCATCGACGATGTCGCGCTGCATTTCGATCTGGACCCGCGCAAGACCCGCGTCAAAAGCCGTATCTCCTTTCGCCCCAACCCCGATGCAAGCGACAAGACGTTCTTTCTGCACGGGGAGAACCTGTCGCTTGTCTCGGCCATGATTGATGGCACGCCCGTCTCGCCCGAGGTGACGGTCGAGGGGCTCACCTGCGATGTGCCAAACGCGCCCTTCGTCTGGGAAGCGGAGGTAGAGATCGACCCGATGGGCAATACCGCGCTTGAGGGGCTTTATATGTCGAACGGCATGTATTGCACCCAATGCGAGGCGGAAGGCTTTCGCAAGATCACCTATTACCCCGACCGCCCCGATGTGATGGCGGTGTTCACCGTGACCATCAACGGACCACATCCGGTATTGCTGTCCAACGGCAACCCCGTCAGCAGCGGCAAGGATACCGCCGAATGGCATGATCCCTGGCCCAAGCCTGCCTACCTGTTTGCTCTGGTCGCGGGCGATCTGGTCGCACACCCCGGCAGCTTCACCACGAAATCAGGCCGCGACGTTGACCTGAACCTCTATGTGCGCCCCGGTGACGAAGGCAAATGCGCCTTTGGTATGCAGGCGCTGAAAGACAGTATGAAATGGGACGAGGACGTTTATGGTCGTGAATACGATCTTGATCTGTTCAACATCGTTGCCGTGGATGACTTCAACATGGGCGCGATGGAGAATAAGGGGTTGAACATCTTCAACTCCTCCGCCGTTCTCGCGTCGCCCGAAACCTCGACCGATATGAACTTTGAACGGATCGAGGCGATTATCGCGCATGAGTATTTCCACAACTGGACCGGCAACCGCATCACCTGCCGTGACTGGTTTCAGCTGTGCCTGAAGGAAGGGCTGACGGTCTATCGCGACAGCCAGTTCACCTCTGACATGCGCTCTGCCGCGGTGAAGCGGATCGGTGACGTGATCGACCTGCGCGCCCGCCAGTTCCCCGAGGATCAAGGCCCGCTGGCCCACCCCGTGCGCCCCGAGAGCTTTCAGGAAATCAACAACTTCTACACCGCCACGGTCTATGAAAAAGGGGCCGAGGTGATTGGCATGCTCAAGCTGCTGGTCGGGGACGAGGCGTATTCAAAAGCGCTTGACCTCTATTTCGATCGCCACGACGGGCAGGCTTGTACCATCGAAGACTGGCTACAGGTGTTCGAGGATACCACAGGCCGCGATCTGGGGCAGTTCAAGCGCTGGTATTCCCAAGCGGGCACGCCGCAGCTGTCGGTCACCGAAAGCTGGGACCACGGCACATTGACGTTGCATTTCAAGCAACACACCCCCGCCAGCGCGGCCACCGCCGACCCGCAGCCCTATGTGCTGCCGATCGCTGTCGGGCTGATCGGTCAGGACGGGGACGAGGTGCACGAGACCACGGTGCTGGAAATGACGCAGGCCGAACAAAGCTTTGTTTTTGACGATCTGGGGACGCGCCCTGTGGCATCCGTGCTGCGCGGCTTTTCGGCACCGGTGGTGCTGACCCAAGACCTGTCGGACGCAGATCGCGCGCATCTGCTGGCCCATGACAGCGATCCGTTCAACCGTTGGGAACAGGGGCGCATGCTGGCCTATGGGTCGCTGCTTGGGATGATCCGCGAGGGCAAGGCCCCGAACAAGGATTGGCTGGCCGGTATCCGCGCGGTAATCGGGGATGAAACCCTTGATCCGGCGTATCGCGCGCTGATGCTGGGGCTGCCGTCGCAATCCGATCTGGCGCGCGCGCTGTCAGAGGCAGGCGACACGCCCGACCCCGACATCATCTATGCCGCGACCGAGGCGACCCGCGCTGCGATGGCCGACGCCTTTGCCGATCTGTTGCCGACGCTTTATCGCCGTCACACCGTCGACGCTCCGTTCGAGCCAAACGCGAAACAGGCGGGCAAGCGCGCCTTGTCCAATGCCGCCCTGTCCCTGCTGACGCGCAATGACGACGGCGTGCTCGCGCAAGAGCAATATGACGCGGCCGACAATATGACCCAGCAGCTTTCCGCGCTGGCCAATCTGGTCCGCGCCGGTCGCGGCAACAAGGCTGTCGAGGCCTTCGAGGCGCAGTGGAAAGCGGACCGTCTGGTGATGGACAAATGGTTCGGCCTGCAGGTGATGGAAGCCGACCCCGAAGACGCCCACGAGGTGGTCGAGACGCTGACCAAACACCCTGACTTCAACTGGAAGAACCCCAACCGCTTCCGCGCTGTGCTGGGGGCTTTTGCTGCGCATCACGCGGGCTTCCACCATGCTTCGGGGGCGGGCTATCGGCTGCTTGCCGATTGGCTGATCCAGCTTGATCCGGTGAACCCGCAGACCACTGCGCGGATGTGTTCGGCCTTCCAGACATGGAAACGCTATGACACTGACCGTCAGGACATGATCAAGGCAGAGCTGGACCGCATCCTGTCGCAGCCCGGCCTGTCGCGTGACACGACCGAAATGCTGACACGTATCCGCGGTGCATGATGCCGCCGAAGGTGTCCCGCCGCGGGGCACCTTCCACCACCGGCGTGCGGGTCGCAGCCTTTGGACCGCTTTGGTGGTCGCGGCTGTCTGGCTGGCGCTGGTCACGGCCTATGTCGTGATTGACGCGTCCCCTGTGATACTGGCGATCGTCGCCCTCTTCACCCTGCCCGCGCTATGGGATCTTGCGACGAACCCCATCGCCAGCCTGAGCCTCTCCCCGCAGGCGCTGGTCTGGCAGCGGGGCAAGGATAAGGTCACGATCCCGCTCGACACAATCGACCACATCCGCCTTGATACGCGGCTGGACCTCTCTGTACGCGCGACGGTGGTGCTGCGGTCGGGGCAGCGGTTGCGTATTCCCCCCGATACCATGCCCCCGCACCGCCCGTTCGATCACGCGCTTCACGCCGCTGGCGTCCCCACGCAGCGGCACCACTTTAGCCTGCGCGGCTAGGCCGGCCACGGGCGGCGCGTTCAGGATAGCGTTCAGGGGCGCGGCTTGGGGCGCGTGGCATCCAGTGGTTTGCAATAGGCTTGCTGCTTCAGCCAGCGCGACATGTCCCGACGTTTCGCAGGGCTGCGCAACGGGCCCCAGTCTGCCGCGACACCACGCCCGCCGCGGCCATAGATCACCCCGTCACGGGGCACGGTGACCGCCATGATCCGCACAGCACAGCTCAGGTTCGCGGCCCCGTTCTGCAACCCCGCGCCCGTGCCGACGTTGCAGCCATAGCCGCGCGCGGTGGCAGGCAGGATCTGCAGCAGCCCGTACCACAGACCGCCGCCCCCGACCGCGCGGGCCTTATACGTACTCTCATGTTTCGCCAGCGCCGACATGAACCCGACCCAGAACGCCCTGCGGTCCGCGTCCGAGGCGGTGGGATAGGCCGGGCACCAGTCGTCGATGTCGGCGGGCACCATATCAACCAGAGGCTTGCCGTGGGACTTGAGCGCGGACAGCGCCGTGCGCGTCCAGACCGCATGCCCGCGACGGTGCTGCCACCTTGTGCGCGGGATCACCCCGTTGCGCGCAGGCGGCGAGACCTCGTAAAGATTGATCGGCGCGGCGGTCGCAAGGTCGGGGCCCGCTGTGCCACCCTCTCCGGGCACTGCAGGCGCGGGTTCAATCGGCGCGGCGGCGGTTGGCGGCGTAGTGTCAGGATCAGGGACCGCGCTGCGGGCCACAGGGCGCAGGACATTCACCGTCTCGGCCGCCAGCGGCAGTGCCACGCCACCGGACAGAAGCGCGACCACCACCGGCGCGAGAATCACCCGCCCCAGACCACCGCGCCGCATGTCGCTGCGGCGTGCTGTTATCTTTGCTGACATTCCTACTCCCCCAGTTGTATTCGCGCACAACATAGCGTGTTCCGCGCCATCGTCGCCGGTCTTTGAACAATCAGGCATTATTCAGCCTTAAAGCCGCGTTCAGACGCTTGGCAAATCCCAGACTAACCATCGCGATGCCATCTTGGTGCCTAATTATCCCGCCATTTTCAGTGGCAGAAGACGGGTTCATATAGGACTGGACAAACGATGCGGCACCTCAAGAATTTATTCAAACGCAAAAGCGTTCCGACGCTGCTGTTGGATTCTGACGATCTTGGCCAAACGCCGCGCAAGCAAGAGCCCCGCCCGCAGCCTCAGAAAACCGCGCAAACCGCCGTACCGCGCCCGGATGCTGTGCCGCCTTCGCCTCATGAAATGCTCAGCATCGACTGCCCTGATCCCACCGCCGAGGACCGTCTTTGCGATGAAAACCACCAGTTGGGCCAAGGCTTGGTGCGGCAGGAGAACTGGGCGGCGCTGTCAAAGGTGATCCGCGCGGCAGACGCTGATAGCACGCTCACCCCCGGGTCCATGCCTGTGGCCGAGCTGATCGCTTATGGTGCCCGCGCCGATGTGGTGATGGCGACAGAGCACGCGATCGAGGACGTGGACAGCGGCTTTGCCAAAGCCTTGCTGAGCGGGATCGAGGATTTCGAACATGTGCTGGACGAGCACCAAGACGATTACGTCGTCGCCTGCGTCGTGGCACAGGCGCATATCGACATCGGCTGGGCGTGGCGCGGCAAAGGCGGAAGCAACGTGCTACCGCAACGCAACCGCGACGCCTGCATCGCCCACTTCGAGCGCGCCGGAGAGATCATCGCTCCCTTCATTGCCCAGCATCCCACCAGCGCGCTTGTCGCGGCCACCTGCTGCGCCCATGCGAGCGGGCCGTTCAACCACCAAGGCGGGTTGCGCGAAAGCTATGAAAAGCTGATCATGCTCAACCCGCTGAACCCGCGGCCCATGCGCGCCTTGGGCAACCACCTGCTGCCGCGCCATCACGGCGGCTATTCAGAGCTTGAGCTTGAAGCCCGACGCACCGCCGCGCGGGTACAGAATGTCTGGGGGGCCGGTGGCTATACCTGGGTGATGTTTGACGCGATCTGCTCTGATGATACGGCCTGCGCCAATCTGGACGTTGACTATTTCATCGACGGCTTGCGCGACATCCTTGCGCATCACTCCACCGCCTATTTCGCGAACCTGCTGGCGGCCTATTGTGCCAATATGACCAGCTTTGGCGGCGGCGGAAACGAACGCGCCGACAGCATTCGCGCCCGCATCGGTGCCTGCACCGAATGGATCATCCGTGCACATCTGACAGAATTGCACCCGATGATCTGGGCCCATGCCGCCCACGGCTTTGACAACAACCTGCGCATTCGGTCGCCGCATAAATTCGCCGCGTCCGGCCGCGAGGATGCAATGCAGGTGATGACCAGCCTGTTCCGGTCCGAGCTCGCCTCGGGGCAGCGGATCGTGTTCACCAGCAAGGGGCCACAGGCCACGCCTGCCTAAGATCGCCTTTGGGCCGCACCTCTTGGCCGGTCCGTGCACGCATTGGCGCGGCCTGCCTCTTGCAGCACCCCGCCCCCTGTCTTATGACCAAGGCGTTCTGTTTCTGACGCCAAAGGTGCCCCCATGCTTGACCTGACCTATGACACCCCCAAAGTGCGCACCATTGCGGGTGCCAAACATGACTGGGAACTGGTCATCGGGATGGAGGTGCACGCGCAGGTTCTGTCGAACGCAAAGCTCTTTTCCGCCGCCTCGACCAAATTCGGGGCCGAGCCGAACAATAACGTCGCTTTCGTTGACGCGGCCATGCCTGGCATGCTGCCCACCATCAACGAATACTGTGTCGAACAGGCCGTGCGCACGGGTCTGGGCCTGAAGGCCGAGATCAACCTGCACAGCGCCTTTGACCGCAAGAACTATTTCTACCCCGACCTGCCACAGGGCTATCAGATCTCGCAGCTTTACCATCCCATTGTGGGCGAAGGTGAAGTGCTGGTGGAACTCGGCGATGGCACGGCGCGGCTGGTGCGCGTTGAACGCATCCACCTTGAACAGGATGCGGGCAAATCGATCCACGACATGGACCCGAACATGTCCTTCGTCGACCTGAACCGCACCGGTGTTGCGCTGATGGAAATCGTGAGCCGCCCCGACATCCGCGGCCCCGAAGAGGCAGCCGCCTATCTGACCAAACTGCGCCAGATCCTGCGCTATCTGGGGACCTGCAACGGCGACATGCAGTCCGGTGCCATGCGCGCGGATGTGAACGTGTCGATCTGTCTGCCCGGTCAGTACGAAAAATATCAGGAAACGCAGGATTTCAGCCATCTGGGCACGCGCTGCGAGATCAAGAATATGAACTCCATGCGGTTCATCCAGCAAGCGATCGAGGTCGAGGCGAAACGCCAGATTGCCATTGTCGAGGCCGGTGGCGAAGTGGTGCAGGAAACCCGCCTGTTCGATCCGGACAAGCAGGAAACCCGCTCCATGCGCTCAAAGGAAGAGGCGCATGACTACCGCTACTTCCCCGACCCCGATCTGCTGCCACTGGTGATCGAACAGGCGTGGGTTGATGACATTGGTGCCAACTTGCCCGAACTGCCCGACGCCAAGAAAGCGCGCTTTATCAAAGACTTCGGCCTCAGCGACTATGACGCCTCGGTGCTGACCTCGGATCTGGACAGCGCAGGCTATTTCGAGGCGACCGCACAGGGTCGCGACGGCAAGATGGCGGCGAACTGGGTGATTAACGAACTGTTTGGCCGTCTCAAGAAAGACGAGAAAGCCATCACCGACAGCCCCGTTAGCCCTGCTCAGCTTGGCGGTGTGATTGATCTGATCGCTTCTGACGCGATTTCGGGCAAGATCGCCAAGGATCTGTTTGAAATCGTCTATACCGAAGGCGGTGATCCTGCCGTGATCGTTGAAGAACGCGGGATGAAGCAGGTCACAGACACCAGCGCGATCGAGGCCGCCGTGGACGAGATCATCGCAGCGAACCCCGATCAGGTCGCCAAAGCGCGCGAGAATCCAAAGCTCGCCGGTTGGTTCGTCGGTCAGACGATGAAGGCCACGGGCGGCAAGGCGAACCCCAAAGCGGTCAACCAGATCGTCGCGCAAAAACTGAACGGCTAGGGCATCGGGCCGGGGTTCACCAAAAACCCCGGCCCTTTTCTTGCTACGCTCCCCATCTGACATCCTGTGAAAGGTCATTTATGGACACGCCCTTCCGGTCATCGCCGCGCATCGTTCAGCCCGAATGGATCGACTTTAACGGTCACCTGAACATGGCCTATTATTCGGTGCTGATGGATAACGCCGTCGATGATGCCTATCACCAGATCGGGTTCGGACCAGAGTATCAGAAGACCGGCCACACCACCTATGTCGCTGAATTCCACATCTGCTATCTGCGCGAGCTGCACGAAGGGGCGTCGACCTATTGCACCTTCCAACTGCTCGACTTTGATGAAAAACGTTTCCATTCCTTCACGCAGCTTTGGCACGCGGACGGATGGCTTGCCGCCACGGGCGAGGCGCTGACGCTGCACATTGACCAGTCCGGCCCCCGCGTGGCCCCCATGCCCGCCGACCTCATGGCGCGGCTTGAGGCGATGAAGACAGCCCATGCCAGCTTGCCTTATCCTGAACAGGCGGGCCGCAAGATTGGTCTGAAACGCTGAGTGTACCCCGTTGCCCACCCCCGTATTGATTTGAAAGCCAGCCGTCATGCCACGCTATGAATACAAAGTTGTGCCCGCCCCGACCAAAGGGTTGAAAGCCAAGAACGTCAAAGGGGCAGAAGCGCGATTTTCCCATGCGTTGCAAGAACTTATGAACGGTCTTTCAGGGTATGGGTGGGAATACCAACGCGCCGAGACCCTGCCGTCGATCGAACGCGTGGGCCTGACCGGCAGCACGACAGAGTGGCGCAATGTGCTGGTGTTTCGCCGCCTCCGCGAGGCCGAGCCCGAGGACGAAGCCGTCACTACAGAGCTGCTTCCCCCGCCGCAGCCCGACCCGCACGACACGCCCAAGCCCGAAGCTGAAACCGCCCAAGCAGAGGACGCAGGCGACGCGCCCTATTTCGAGGATGAGCATGGCGAAACGAAAGACGACGGCAAGACCGCCGTGGTGGCCCCGTCCCTGCTGAACGCGCTGGCGTCGCGCCGCAAATCAACCACCGTGAAAACGCCCGCCAAGCCAAGCGCCACAGCCGCAGAGACCGCCCCGAAGACCGAGGCAGACACCACGGCCCCGGAAACGGAAACGGCAAAGACGGATAAGACGGCAGACTAGCCGCAAACCGTGACGCAGGGCTTAAACGTCGAGATCCAGCGCCAGCGCGTGAATACGGCCAATCAGATCGGGGCCAAGCGCGCCATGCACGGCACGATGCCGCGCAACACGGTTCAGCCCCTTGAAATGGGCCGACCGGATTTTCACATTAAAATGACTTTCGCCGCCCTCGCGATAGCCCCCGTGGCCGCGATGGCTTTCACTATCGTCAACGACGCTTAATTCCGACGGGGCGAACGCCTCTTCCAGCCGGTCGGCAATTTCTTGTGTCACTGACATTTTTTAGCTCAGCCCCCCTTCAATCTCACAGCCCAAGGTCTAAACTGACCGGCCTGAGTCGGAAAGGTCCATATCATGCCCAAAAGTGATCCCTTTGGATTCGACATGTCCGTGTCGTCTTCGAAAAAGAAAAATCCCCGTGGCCGTCGCGGGATGTCCGGTGCGTCCGAGACATCGCAACGCGTCTGTTCGCACGAAGGCTGCGAAGAACCGGGCAAGTACCGCGCGCCCAAAGCACCGGACGTGCTGGATGATTATTTCTGGTTCTGCCAGAAACACGTGCGCGAATATAACCTAAAGTGGAACTTCTTTGACGGCACCACAGAAGCCGAATTGAATGCCCAGCAGTCCAAGGACAAAGTGTGGGAGCGTACCACCAAGCCCCTTGGCGACCCCGAAGCACGGGCCTGGGCGCGTTTGGGCATCGAGGACCCGCATCAGGTTCTGGGCAAGAACGCGACGCAGAACCCCGGCAAAGGGCCTGCCGCAGGTCGCCGCCTGCCCCCCACGGAACGCCGCGCGCTCGAAATTCTGGAAGCCAAGGACACCTGGACCAAACCCGAAGTGCGCAAGGCCTATAAGGCGCTTATCAAGGTGCTCCACCCCGATATGAACGGCGGGGACCGCAGCCAGGAAGAGCAGCTGCAGCTCGTCGTCTGGGCTTGGGACCAGCTGAAGGGCAGCCGCAACTTCAAGGACTGATGCCGCGGCATTCCGGTGGGCCGAGGGCATCGGCAACCGCCTGTGACGGGCTTGAGAGCCATATAGATGGGGCGGTGCAGACAAATGCGCCGCCCCTTTTCCATGTGACACAAGGATTCGCGGTTTTGCCGCAGGTGCGAATTGCCCCTTTCCCTCGCGCTCAGGAAAGATATGTTGCCGTGGACGCCACCCTTGATCCGCAAGCGGTGCGCAAGACAGAAGCATGAAGGACGTACAAAATATGGCCGAGACCTCATTGGACCTCACAACCAAACCCACCAAAGAGATCTCCGTTCGCGAAGTCTTTGGCATCGACACCGACATGGTGGTGCATGGCTTTGAAGAACGTACAAGCCGCGTTCCCGATCTGGACAGCACCTATAAATTCGATCCCGACACCACGATGGCGATCCTTGCGGGGTTCAACCACAACCGCCGCGTGATGGTGCAGGGCTACCACGGGACGGGTAAGTCCACTCACATCGAACAGGTGGCAAGCCTGCTGAACTGGCCCTGTGTCCGCGTCAACCTTGATAGCCACATCAGCCGGATCGACCTGATCGGGAAAGACGCGATCAAGCTGAAAGACGGCAAGCAGGTCACGGATTTTCAGGAAGGCATCCTGCCTTGGGCCCTGCGCAACCCCACAGCGATCGTGTTTGATGAATATGACGCGGGCCGCGCCGATGTGATGTTCGTGATCCAGCGCGTGCTGGAAGTCGACGGCAAGCTGACGCTGCTGGACCAGAACCAGGTGATCGAACCCCACCCCTATTTCCGCATCTTCGCGACCGCGAACACGGTGGGTCTGGGCGACACCACGGGTCTTTACCACGGCACGCAGCAGATCAACCAGGGCCAGATGGACCGTTGGTCGCTTGTGGCGACGTTGAACTATCTGAGCATCGACGCCGAAACCCAGATCGTTCTGTCGAAGAACCCGCATTACAACACCGAAAAAGGCCGCAAGACGATCAAACAGATGGTCACCGTCGCCGACCTGACGCGCACCGCCTTCATGAATGGCGAACTCTCGACCGTTATGTCGCCGCGGACCGTGATTGCCTGGGCCCAGAACGCCGAGATTTTCCGCGACGTGGGCTATGCCTTCCGCCTGTCGTTCCTCAACAAATGTGATGAACTTGAACGCCAGACCGTGGCCGAATTCTATCAGCGTCTGTTCGACGAAGAGCTACCGGAATCCGCCGCCAGCCTGAGCCTTGGCTAAGCTACGATCCACCCCGTGCCCGCGTTGGCAGGGATGAAGAACAAGACGTCCACCGGCAGCTTGGTCGGTGGACGACAGTCTGACCGCAGCGCCCCGTTTCGTGTGGCCGCGGTGACCAAAGCCGCAGGTCGGCCGCACTCGGATGGGAGAATGACATGAGCAAACAATCAGATAACCCCGCCGACGCGTTCAAAAAGGCTTTGGCCGAAGCGACCAAGGTCATGTCGAACGATCCTGACCTCACAGTCAGCTATTCCGTTGATCCCTCGGGGCTGAGCGGCGATTCCATGCGTCTGCCGCAGGTCAGCCGTCGCATGACCCGCGAAGAAGTCCTGCTGGCCCGCGGCACCGCTGACGCGCTCGCGCTGAACCGGCGCTATCACAACGGCCAGACCCACGCGAAATACATGCCCGCCGGTGACATGGCCCGCGATCTTTATGAAGCGATGGAAACCGCCCGCTGCGAAGCCGTAGGTGCCCGCGACATGCCCGGCACCGCGGGCAATATCGACGCCAAGATCAAATACGACTCCCTGCGCAAGGGCTATGATCAGGCCAAGCAGCCCTCGGACGTGCCTTTGGCGACGGCGGCAGGCTATCTGGTGCGCCATCTGGCGACGGGGCGTGACATGCCCGCCGGTGCCGCCAACGCAATGGAGCTGTGGCGCGGCTATATCGAGGACCAGGCCGGTGGCACGCTCGAGACGTTGAACGACACGCTGGATGATCAGGCCGCATTTGCCCGCTTTGCGCGCAAGATGATCGTTGATCTGGGCTATGGCGATCAGCTGGGCGATGACCCCGATCAAGGCGACGACGACCAAGACAGCGCAGAGGAAGAAGGCACCGAAGAGGAACAAGAGCCCGATAGCACCGGTCAGGACGATCAGGACGACGACGAGGCAGAAGCCTCGCCCGAGCAGTCGCAAGAGCAGCAGCAGGATGAATCCCAGGCGCAGGTGTCGATGGATGACACCGCCGATCAGGAGCTTGGCGAAGAGGCCGAGATGCCCGATGGCGATGCCCCGATGGAGCCGCCCGCCCCGCCGCAAGCCTCGGACGCGGACCCGAATTATCTGGTGTACCAGACCGAGCATGACGAGGTGATCGGGGCCGAAGACCTTGCCGAACCGGCGGAACTTGAACGCCTGCGCGCCTATCTGGACCAACAGCTTGAACCGCTGAAAGGCGCGGTCAGCCGTCTGGCCAACAAGCTGCAACGTCGCTTGCAAGCGCAGCAGAACCGGTCGTGGGAATTCGATCTGGAGGAAGGTACATTGGATGCCGGTCGTCTGGCCCGTGTCGTGGCCAACCCCACAACCCCGCTGTCGTTCAAGGTCGAACAGGACACCGAATTCCGCGACACCTGTGTGACCTTGCTGCTGGATAACTCCGGCTCGATGCGCGGGCGGCCGATTTCCATCGCCGCGATCTGCGCCGATGTTCTGGCCCGCACGCTGGAGCGTTGCAACGTCAAGGTCGAGATCCTGGGCTTTACCACCCGCGCCTGGAAAGGCGGCCAAGCCCGCGAGGCCTGGTTGAACGACGGCCGCCCGGTCCAGCCGGGCCGTCTGAATGATCTGCGCCACATCATCTATAAATCCGCCGACGCCCCCTGGCGGCGCACGCGGCCCAATCTGGGGTTGATGATGAAGGAAGGCTTGCTGAAAGAGAACATCGACGGGGAGGCGCTGGAATGGGCGCACCGCCGGATGATCGCCCGCCACGAGGCGCGCAAGATCCTGATGGTGATCAGCGACGGTGCGCCTGTGGATGACAGCACCCTTTCGGTGAACCCAGCGAATTATCTGGAAAAACACCTGCGCGACGTGATCGCCATGGTCGAGAAACGCAAGGCGGTGGAACTGCTGGCCATCGGCATCGGCCACGACGTCACCCGCTATTATGACCGCGCCGTTACGATCACCGATGTCGACCAGCTGGCCGGTGCGATGACCGAACAGCTGGCGGCGCTGTTTGATACCGATCCCCGCGCGCGGGCCCGTGTCATGGGCATGCGCCGCGCAAGCTGAGGGTCAGGGACGCTCCGCGGGGAGTTTTAAGAGCAAAATGAAGAATGGGGTGGGGATATGTTTCAATCGTTCGAGGTAACCTCGCGGCCGGAACAGGGGCCGCCACGGCTGGCGGCGCTGCGCAAAGAGCTGCAGGCAGAGGCGCTTGACGGGTTTCTAGTGCCCCGCGCTGACGCGCATCAGGGTGAATATGTTGCCCCCCGTGACGACCGCTTGAAATGGCTCACGGGGTTCACCGGATCGGCCGGCTTCTGTGCCGCTTTACGCGATGTGGCGGGCGTGTTTATCGATGGGCGCTACCGCACGCAGGTCAAGGCGCAGGTGGCAGATGTCTATACGCCTGTGGCCTGGCCCGAAGTCTCGCTGGCCGAATGGCTGCGCGCACAGCTGCCTGAAGGTGGCGTGATCGGCTTTGATCCGTGGTTGCATGCCGCCGGGCAGATCGTCCAGCTTGAGGACGCCTTGGACGGCAGCGGCATCACGCTGCGCCGTACCGATAATCTGGTCGACCGCATCTGGGAAGACCAGCCTGCCCCGCCCATGAACCCCGCCAAGGTTCACCCGATCGGCTATGCGGGCGAGGCCCATGGCGATAAGATCGCGCGGCTGGCCGAAGAGCTGCGCGACAAGGGCCGTAGGGCCGCGGTGATCACCCTGCCCGACAGTCTGTGTTGGCTGCTGAACATCCGCGGGTCCGATATTGCGCGCAATCCGGTCGTGCATGGCTTTGCCGTGCTGCACAGCGCGGGTCACGTGGACGCGTTCGTCGCCCCATCCAAGCTGGAGGGGCTTGAGGCGCATTTGGGCGCGCATGTGACCCTGCATGCGCCAGAGGCGTTTTTGGATGCGCTTGGCGACCTGTCGGGCCCCGTGCTGGTCGAGAAGGCCACCGTGCCTGTCGCTGTTTGGGACGCTTTGGGCGACAGGATCGTCTGGGGCGACGACCCCTGCGCCCTGCCCAAGGCCCGCAAGAACGCGGCGGAGATCGAAGGCTCTGTCGCGGCGCATTTGCGCGACGGGGCGGCCTTAGTCGAGGTGCTGGCCTGGGTGGATGCGCAGCCTGCGGGCAGCGTGACGGAGACGCAAGTGGTGACCCAGTTGGAGACCGCGCGCCGCCGTGATCCGGCCTTGCAAGAAATCAGCTTTGAAACCATTGCCGGCACCGGCCCCAATGGTGCGATCATGCATTACCGCGTGACCGAGGACACCGATCGCCTTTTGCAAGACGGGCATCTGCTGGTGCTGGATTCGGGCGGGCAATATCTGGATGGCACCACCGACATCACCCGCACCATCGCCATCGGCACGCCGCCGGTAGAGGCGAAAGAGGCGTTTACCCGTGTGCTGAACGGTTTGATCGCCATGAGCCGTCTGCGCTGGCCCCAAGGGCTGGCCGGGCGCGATATCGAGGCTGTGGGGCGTTTGCCGCTCTGGATGGCGGGGCAGGATTTCGATCACGGGCTGGGCCATGGCGTCGGGGCCTATCTGAGCGTGCACGAAGGACCGCAACGTCTGAGCAAGCTCAGCACGGTGCCCCTGTCCGAAGGCATGATCCTGAGCATCGAGCCCGGCTATTACCGCGAGGGGGCCTTTGGCATCCGGCTGGAAAACCTTGCCGTGGTGCGGTCTGCGCCTGATCTTCCGGGCGGGGACGCGCATCGCGCCATGCTGTCATGGGAGACGCTGAGCTTTGCGCCCATCGACACGCGGCTGATCGTGCCGGAGATGCTGAGCCAAGATGCGCGAGACTGGCTGAACGCCTATCATCACGACGTTGCGGAAAAGATCGGGCCGCGGCTATCACCGGTTGCGAAACTGTGGTTGGATGCGGCAACAGCGCCGGTTTGAGCGCGATATATTTCAGTTCATTCAGGGAGGACGGTCAGCAATGGCAGACCATATCAAGATATTGAAGTCGAACGGAACATGGACAGTGCGCGCAGGGGGCGCGGTACTGGCCGAAACACGTAATGCGCTTGAGCTGCGCGAAGGCGACCGCGACGCGGTGATCTATATCCCCCGTTCGGATATCGCCATGGCGTTTCTGGACAAGACCGACAAGACCACCCACTGCCCGCACAAGGGCGATGCGCATTACTTCTCGGTTGTGACCAAAAGCCGGACGTTGGAAAACGTGGCATGGTCCTACGAGGACCCCAGCGATGATGTCGCCGAGATCAAGGGCCATCTGGCATTCTACCAATTGCCCGAGGTTGCGGTCGAACAAATCTAGGGCCCCCGAGAGGGCCCTAGAAATTCAAGATCGAAGCAAGGGGGGCTGCGGCCCCTCTTATGCGTTCAGCAGCCAGCTTGTGTCCGCGCTGAGATCGGCGGCGCTGGTGTTTTGCACGATCACCACGACATTGCCGTTGACCACAAGTTCACTGTCGGTGCCATTGGCAGCGGCGCGGATTTCGAACATCCCGTCACCGGGGGCAAATTGCGCAGGCGAGCCTTGGGTTTCCTGCAGGTACAGCCCGTCTTCGGCGAGATTAAAGTCGGTCACGATGACCGGGGCTTTGCCCACTTGATCATAGCCGATGGCATTGATCACATCGGCCCCGTCGCCCCCTGTCACGGTATCGCCGTCGTTGGCGCTGATGGTGTCGTTGCCATCGCCCCCCAGCACGACATCTGCCATCGTATCCGTATCGCCCGACACATTGCCGTTGAGGTTGAAGTCGAACGCGCGGATCACATCGTCACCGGCACCGCCGTCAATACTGTCGGTCCCCAGCCCCGAGATCAGGAAGTCATTCCCCGCCCCGCCGTTCAACGTGTCGTCGCCCATGCCGCCGAATAGCGCGTCATTGCCAGCGTCGCCATCAATCAGGTCGTCGCCCCTGTTGCCCGCCAGCTTGTCCGGCCCCTCGCCGCCTGACAGCGTGTCATTGCCGGGGCCCGCGTTGATCGTATCGGCTCCTGCGTCGCCAGACAGATCGTCATCGCCGCTGCCGCCGTTGATCAGATCGCTTTGGGTGCCGCCGCTGATCACATCGTCGCCGCCATTGCCATTCAGCGTGTCGTTCAACCCGCCCCCCATCAACGTGTCGTTCCCGATGTTGCCGTTCAGCAGGTCGTTGCCGCCCTGCCCGTCAAGCATATCATCGCCCGCCAACCCGCTCAGCGTATCGCTGCCAACCCCGCCCATCAGCGTGTCATTGCCCTGCCCGCCACTGAGCCCGTCGTTGCCTTCGTTGCCCATCAGGATGTCGTCGCCGTCGTTCCCTTCGATGTAGTCAAAGCCTTCGCCACCGCTTAGCGTGTCATTGCCGCGCCCCCCCAGCACGGTATCCGCGCCAAAGTTACCTTGGGCGTCGTCATCGCCCGACCCGCCGTTGACCAGATCGTTGTTGGTGCCACCGCGCAGCACGTCATCGCCGCTACCGCCAAAGAGCGTGTCCATCAGCCCGCCGCCCAAAAGCGTATCATTATCGGCCCCGCCATCCAGATTGTCGGACCCGAGCCCGCCCACGAGGGAATCCGCACCGCCAAAGCCGCCAAGGCTGTCGTCGCCGCTACCGCCGATCAGGGTGTCGTTATCGGCCCCGCCATCAAGCGTATCGCTGCCGTTGTTCCCGTTGAGCAGATCGTCACCCAGACCACCGCGCAGCATATCGCTGCCCTGCCCGCCGGACAGGTCATCGGTGCCCCCGAAGCCTGAAAGACTGTCCGCGCCGTTCCCGCCCAGCAATGTGTCGGCACCCGGCCCGCCGTTGACGGTATCGCGCCCCTCTTCGCCATTGCCAAGATTGTCGCCACCGCCAAGGTTCAGTAGGTCATTGCCCGCGCCGCCCTGCACCGTGTCATCGCCGCCAAAGCCGTTTACCGTGTCGTCACCGCCAAACGCGTCGATGTCATCATTCGCGCCCGTGCCCGTGACCAGATCAGGGCCGTTGGTGCCCTGCTGCGTGGCGATCTGCGGGTCTGTCACCTCGGGCTCTGCCACGTCTTGCATGTCGTCGTTGGTATCGTCGTCATCGCTGTCGCTGCCAATCAATCCCGCAAATCCCAAAAGCGCGAGCGCTGGTAGTAAAGTCAATCCAAGCATGTTCAAATCCCCCTAAGCTATACCCAGAGTGTAGCTTACGCTGAGGAACGCAAGAAAGACAAATTACCGCCGCATTTCAGACACATTTCAATATTTAGGACAGTTCAGCCCCGCTGCGCCCACTGTCGCGAATACAGCGACAATCAAGAATGTTCCTCGGCCGCTGTCTCGGCCAGGGCGCGGTTATAGGCCTTAAGCGCATCCACATGGAACAGCGCGCCCAGCAGTTCGGGCGGCGATTCGGGCTTGAGCGTGACCACGGGAATAAACGCCGCGCCGGTCTGCTCGAAAATCGGCATCGCGGCCTCTAGCGTGGCGGTGCCGTCGATATAGGTCCCCTCGCCGATCAGATCCCAGCAGGTTTCTTCGTTCGCAGCGCGCAGGTCGTCGGGGCGGCGCATGATGCGGCCCACCATGAACATGCCCAGCAGATAGGCCTGAGGACCGGCGGCAAGGTGGATACCGCGGCGTTCCATCTGCGTCAGGAAAAAGCTGCGGTGCACCAGACGCGAGGCAAGCGCGGTCGACATGCTCACAGCGACCATCACCGCCAGACCTGTCTGCCAGTCTCCGGTCAGTTCGAATACAATCAAGGTGGTAGAGATCGGCGCCCCCAGAACGGCAGCTGCCACCGCGCCCATGCCCGCCAGCGCATAAAGCGACGTGGCCCCCGACATCGTGGGAAAGACGCCCGTGGCGATCAAGCCGAAGGCCAGCCCCGTCAGCGCCCCCAACATCAGCGAAGGCGAAAACACCCCGCCGCCCATCCGCCCGCCAAGGGTGATCGACACCGCGATGATCTTGAGCACGGCAAAGACAACGGCTTCGTGCAGGATCATATCACCGCTTAGCGCGCGGGTCGTCGTCTCGTATCCGACTCCGATGATATGCGGGAACCACAGCGCGATCACGCCAAGGATTGCCCCTGCCACGGCAGGGCGCAAGTAACGCGGCAGCTTGCTGCGGGCCTGTATGAAGTTGCCGAAATCCTCGGCCCAGAAGATACCGCGCATGAGAAACACTGCCACCACGCCGCAGGTCAGCCCCAGCAGCAGGAAGGCGGGCAGCTCGGCATAGAAGGACATATCGCCCACGGTGGGCAGGGCAAATTCGGTCAGACCGCCGAATTCCAATCGGTTGATCACAGTGCCTGCGGCCGACGCGATTACGATGGGGGCAAAGGCGTGCACGGCAAAGTGGCGCAAAACGATCTCGAGCGCGAAAAGCGCGCCTGCGATCGGGGCATTAAAGCTGGCAGAGACGGCCGCCGCAACGGCGCAGCCCAACAGGTCACGACCGGTAATACCGCTGGCATTGATCCGGCGGCTCACGAGGGTCGAGATCACGCCCGCAAGGTGGACCACCGGCCCTTCTCGCCCTGACGATCCGCCGGTGCTCAGCGTGATCAGCGAGGCCAGCGCCGACGCAATACCGGCCCGTGTTTCCACCCGACCTTCGTGCAATGCCGCGCCAAGGATCACATCGCCGACGCTGCGCACACGGGCATCTCGGGTGAAATTATGCAAGATCAGCCCCACGGTCAGCCCGCCGATGGTGGGGATCAGAACGACCCAATACCACTCAAGGCTGCCGATAAAACTATGCAGGTGCTGCACGTCTTCGGTGCCATAAAGAAACGCCTGTAACGCGTTGATCCCTTTACGAAAAAACAGCGCAGCAAAGCCTGCCGAGATGCCGATCGCAAGCGCGATGAACCAAAAGGTAACCTTGCCCGGCCCTTTTTCACGCAACACATCCCACCCCAAACGCGCATGGTTGCACAACGTGTCATACTGCTGGTTCAGAAAGGGGCGCGGTTTCAAAGGCATGGCGGCTTTGCTGTCAGGGTTTACCCATGTCTAGGACAGAGCCGCCTGCGTTAAAACCCCTGCAATCAAGACTGTGCCGCTAGCTGGCGAATTCTTCGCCCAAAAGCTCGCGCGCGGCGGCGCGTGCGGCCTCGGTAATCGTATCCCCTGCCAGCATCCGCGCAACCTCGTCCACGCGTTCTGGCGCTGACAGCGGCGTGACCGTCGACAGGGTCATGCCCTTGGACACGGCCTTGGACACACGCCAGTGATGCGCGCCCAAAGCGGCAACCTGGGGGGAGTGGGTGACAACAAGCACCTGCCCGCCCTGCGACAGCGCCGCCAGACGACGCCCCACCGCATCGGCGGTCGCACCGCCGACACCCCGGTCGATTTCGTCAAAGATCATCGTCAGGCCGGTTTGCCCCTTGGCCAGACAGACCTTAAGCGCGAGCAGAAAGCGGCTGAGCTCCCCGCCTGATGCGATCTTGCCAAGTGGGCCCGCAGGCGCGCCGGGGTTGGTGGCCACGGTAAAGGACACCGCATCGCGGCCTTCCGGTCCGGGCGTTTCCTCGGTGATCTGCGTGGCAAAAACCGCGCGCTCCATCTTGAGCGGGGCAAGCTCTGCCGCGACGGCCTTGTCCAGCTTGCCCGCTTTCTTGCGGCGCGCGTCGGTCAGGGTGTCGGCCGCGGCATCATAGGCGGCTTGGGCGTCGCGCACGGCTTTCTCCAACCCCGCCTGTGCGGCCTCGCCTGCGTCCAGCGCGTCCAGCTTGCCGCGCAGCGTCTCGGCAAAGCCCGCCAGATCGTCGGCCAGCACCTCGTGCTTGCGGGCCATGGCGCGGATCGCAAAGAGGCGCTCTTCGGTTTCTTCCAGCTCGATCGGGTTGAACGACATGGTGTCGATGGCGGCGACCACGCCTTCCATCGCCTCGTCCAATTCGACCATCGCACGCGAAAGCGCCGCCATCGGGGCCTCTAGCGCGCCGTCGGCTTTATGGGCCACCCCGTCGAGCCAGCGCAAGGCGTCGCCCAGCTGTGTCTCTGCCCCGCCCTGTCCCATCATCTCGTAGGCGTTGACCACATCGCTGCGGATCTTTTCGGCGCTTTGCATCAGGCGGCGGCGCGCGTCGAGCTGTTCTTCCTCGCCCGCTTGCGGGTCCAGCTTGTCCAGCTCTGCCACGGCGTGGCGCAGGTATTCTTCTTCGGCGGCAATCGCCTCGCGCTCGGCGGCGGCCTGTTTGGCTGCCTTGCGCGCCGCAGCCAAGGCAGACCACGCCTGACGCACCTTGTCGCGCAGCGGCGCGGTGCCCGCGAATTCATCCAGAATGGCGCGGTGGCCCTTGGGGTCAAGCAGCCCGCGGTCGTCATGCTGGCCGTGCAATTCGACCAGCGTTTCCGACAGCGCGCGCAGCACCTCGCCCGAGCAGCGGCGGTCATTGACCCAAGCCGTTTTGCGCCCGTCAGACCCGTTGATACGGCGCAAGATCAGCTCTCCCCCGCCGGGCAGGCCAGCCTCTTTCAGCACCTCGTGTGCGGCGTGGCCTTCGGGCAGATCGAACCATGCCGTGACCTCGCCCTGTGACGCGCCCTGACGCACCAGATCGGCGCGCCCGCGCCAGCCCAGCACGAACCCGAGACTATCGAGCAAGATCGATTTACCCGCCCCGGTTTCGCCGGTCAGAACGTTCAAACCCGGCTGAAACGCAAGTTCCAGCCGGTCGATGATCAGCATATCCGAAATATCTAGGCCGCGTAGCATGGGTCACTATCCGTGTGGGCCGTCAAAAGGCGGGTGGTCAGATCCATTCGCCCTTGATCGTTTGGCGGTAGATCGCGGTCAACCAGTTATCGCCGAAGGACTTCATTTCAAGGCCCTGACCGGTCAGCAGCTTATAGCTTGCCTCGTACCATTCGGTGGACTGGTAATTGTGCCCCAGAATGGCACCTGCGGTCTGCGCCTCGTCCGTGAGACCCAGCGACAGATACGCCTCTACCAGACGGTGCAGCGCCTCGGCGGTGTGGGTGGTTGTCTGGAAATCCTCGACCACGACGCGGAAGCGGTTGATCGACGCGGTATAGTGTTTGCGACGCAGATAATAGCGCCCCACTTCCATTTCCTTGCCCGCCAGATGGTCAAACGCCAGATCGAATTTCAGCACGGAAGACCGCGCGTATTCGCTGTCTGGATAATCCTCGATCACGCGACGCAGCGCTTGCAGCGCCTGAAAGGTCAGCCCTTGGTCGCGGCCAACTTCGTCGATCTGGTCATAGTAGCTTAGGGCCAGAAGGTAGCTTGCATAGGACGCATCATCGTCATCGGGGAAGAAATCAATATAGCGCTGCGCGGCAGAGCGGCTGTTGGGGTAATCCTGATCCTGATGATAGGCGAAAGCCTGCATGATCAGCGCCCGCTTGGCCCATTCGGAATAGGGGTACAGGCGTTCAATCTCGGAGAAATATTCAGCCGCTTCGGCAGGGCGCTTGCGGTTCAGTTCAAATTCGCCACGCTCGTAAATCTGCTCGGCCGAGTATGTTTCAAGCGGAATTTCCTGAGGGTTGAAGAAGCTGTTGGTCGTCCGACCCGTGTCCTGAGCACCACCGCACGCGCCAAGAACGCCCGCCAAAAGCACCGCACCGACCACCCGCTTGCGCGACATCGTACCCGTCATGCGTTTCACCCTCGCTTTAAACTCTGCGTCACGTTTCACGATACGCCTTTGCCCGTGACTAGCACAAGGTTTCGCGCAACAAAACGACCATTCGGCAGTCCCCTGCAAGGGCGGCTGTCGACGGGCCAAATCGTAAACAAAGGATTACCCAAGCCCCACCGGAGTTTCAACCGTCGTTAACGCCCTGCCCTGCGACATCGCGTTACCGCTTTCAGGCAACGGCGGGGATTTCGTCCCACTCAAGGCCAAAGCCGGGCAGACGCGACGCCATTTGCGCGTCACATTCAACCATGCGCACAGCACCGGGGGTCGCGAACAGCGCCCGCAGCAGCGTGTTGGTCAGGCTGTGGCCGGCGCGCACGCCGGTGTAATGCCCGATCAGCGGAGCACCGGCCAGCGCCAGATCACCCAAGGCATCCAGCATCTTGTGGCGTACGGGTTCGTCCGCGTGGCGCAGACCACCGGGGCTCAGCACTTGGTCGCCGTCGAAGACGACAGCATTTTCACCCGCGTGACCGCCCAATGCCAGACCGTTCGCCTGCATCGCGTCGACATCCGCCTGACGGCAGAAGGTCCGGCTGTCGCAAAGTTCGCGGGCGAAGCTGCCGTTGTTCATGACCAGCGACTTTTCCTGATGGCCAATGGCGGCATCGGCGAAATCGATGATAAAGTCGATCTTCAGGGTGTCTGCCGGTGCGATGGTGGCCGAGGCTTCGCCATCCGTCACGGTGACCGTTTTCAGCACTTCGAAAGCACGCACAGGGGCCGCCAGTACGCGAACGCCGCGCTGCATGATACCCCGCACGAAGGGCGCGGCAGAGCCGTCGAGGATCGGCACTTCGGGGCCGTCAATCTCGACCAGCGCGTTGTGGATACCACAACCGGCCAGTGCGGCCATCAGGTGTTCAACAGTAGAGATTTGCAGACCCGCCGCATTTTCCAGCTTGGTGCAGAGAGGCGAGCGATTCACTGCGTCCCAGCGGGCGGGGATCAGGCGATCGCCCACATCCACGTCACTGCGCGAGAACCAGATACCGTGATGCGCGCCAGCCGGACGGATCGTCACAGTTGCAGGACGGCCAGAATGAAGGCCGGTGCCGCTAAAGCTGATCGCTGTCTTAATGGTTGTCTGCACGGTCAATACTCACTGTCCAAAGATCATCTGTCTAAGTTGAACTCTGTCCTAACGGGGCCGTTCCTAATGCTCAATTCAATCATTGCTACCGTCTGAAACATCACTGTCACAATTGGGCGTTAACGTGCGCATACTCCCAATAAGCCATTGTTATATATATATTTCAGGCTCCCGATCATCCCTGAAATGACGGCGAAGCGTGAACATATAACAGCAATATTTCAACGAATGTTATCGACCCGCACACCCCAATTGCTGCACCGCAGCACGCTTAAAGTTGTGGCGCTAACGGAAAAGACCACCCCTAAGGGTGGCCTTTCGGACGTTTACGAGGACGTCTTAGGTAAGCTTAGTTCGCCTGACGACGCAGGAAGGCGGGGATTTCGATCCGCTCTTGATCTTCGTCCTGAACGTCGCGCGGCTGTGGCGCGGCAGAGGTCGCGCGGGTCTGAACCGGCGGCTGCTGACGTGCGGGACGCTGCTGCTGTGTTTCCGCCTCACCGTGACCGGTCATGCGGTTGATCAACGAGTTGATGCCAAAGCGCTTCTCGCCCTGCTCGGCGGCGGGTTGTTGACGCTGCTGCTGCGGCTGCGCTTGCGGCTGACGCTGTTGCTGCTGGCTTGGCGACGCTTTTTGCGCGGCGGCGCGCAGACGGGCCAGTGCTTCGGGCGATGGGGTGCCAGGGGCGCGTGGCGCGACAAACGCCTCTTGCTCTTGCGCGTCGACATTCACCTCTTCGCGGCGCGGCTGGAAGGACGCAACCTCGGGACGGTAGGCGGGGGGCGGCAGATCATCTGCGTCCGACGCTTCGTCTTCGTAGGACGTGTCAGAGAAACCGCTGTGGTTGACCGCGGCTTCTTCTTTGAACAGCTGCTGCTGTGGCTCTTCTTCGTACTCGGCCTGTGCGGCAACGGGTGCAGGTGCTTCGGCGGCGGGGGCTTGTTCAACCTCTGGCGCTTTGGCAGGCAATGGCTGCGACATGGAACGGCGCGGCACGGGCATCTCTGTGTTGACGTCAACCGCATCGATCCCAGTGGCAACAACGCTCACGCGCATAACGCCACCCAGTTCGGTGTCGAGCGTGGACCCTACGATGATGTTCGCGTCCGGGTCGACTTCTTCGCGGATACGGTTCGCCGCTTCGTCCAGTTCGAACAGGGTCAGGTCGTGACCGCCGGTGATGTTGATCAGAACGCCCTTGGCACCGCGCAGGCTGATTTCGTCCAGCAGCGGGTTCGCAATGGCTTTCTCGGCGGCCTGGATGGCGCGATCTTCGCCCTCTGCCTCGCCGGTGCCCATCATCGCTTTGCCCATCTCGTCCATCACGGCGCGCACGTCCGCAAAGTCGAGGTTGATCAGGCCGGGGCGGACCATCAGATCCGTTACACCTTTGACACCTTGGTACAGCACGTCATCCGCCATGGAGAATGCTTCGGTAAAGGTGGTTTTTTCATTCGCCAGACGGAACAGGTTCTGGTTGGGAATGATGATCAGTGTATCGACGACCTTTTGCAGCGCCTCGATACCGTCTTCAGCCTGACGCATCCGCTTGATGCCCTCAAACTGGAACGGCTTGGTCACGACACCAACGGTCAGAACACCCAGTTCACGCGCAGCCTGCGCGATGATCGGCGCGGCCCCTGTCCCGGTGCCCCCGCCCATACCGGCGGTGATAAAACACATATGCGCGCCGGCCAGGTGGTCCACAATCTGTTCAATGCTTTCTTCGGCAGCGGCCGCACCGACAGAGGCCCGCGCGCCCGCACCCAGACCTTCGGTCACTTTGATGCCCAACTGAACGCGGCTTTCCGCTTTGGCTTGCTGCAACGCTTGCGCGTCTGTGTTGGCAACCACGAAATCAACACCGTCGAGCTCTTTCTCGATCATGTTGTTCACGGCGTTGCCGCCTGCCCCGCCAACACCAAACACTGTGATGCGGGGTTTCAGGTCGCCCTGTCCGGGCATTGAAAGATTAAGGGTCATGAGCCATCCGCCTGTATTGTTTAGCTCGCTTACGGAGCATTTTTTGTGCAATCCCCCTTATTGTATAGGGAGAACGCCCATGCGTCACCTAGAAAACACGGTTTTGACACACTATATGGGCGTTTTTTTGCCGGTTTTCTCATGATTTCGACGCGCGCACCGCATCTGGGGGTTACCAGTTGTCGCGGAACCACTTGACAGCGCGCTTCAACGACCGGGATGGGTAGCGGTCGGCGGGAATGTCGAAGTCCCACCACTCGTCCTGCGGGTGCGCGGCAAACAGCGCCAACCCTACAGCAGAGGCGAAACCCGGACCGGTTGCGGCTTGTGGCAGGCCATGCACGCGCAGCGGGCGGCCCAAACGGACCTGTTGGCCCAAAATCTTGCTTGCCAGACCATCAAGGCCCGGAATCTGACTGCCGCCGCCGGTCAGCACAATCTGCTGGCTTGGCAGGTGGTCAAAGCCCGCGGCATCCAGACGGGCGCGGACTTCTTCCAGAATTTCTTCGACACGGGGGCGCATGATGCCGATCAGCTCGGCGCGGCTCACGGTGCGACGGTCGTGTTCGTAATCACCGGTGTCGCCACCGATATCGATCATCTCGCGATCGTCCATGCCTGTCGCATGCACCCCGCCATAGAAGGTCTTGATCCGTTCAGCATTGGCCGTCGGCACCTGCAACCCCATAGAGATGTCAGAGGTGATGTGATCCCCGCCCATGCGCACGCTGTCGGCGTAGATCATGTGTTTGCGAATGAAGATCGAAACAGAGGTCGACCCGCCGCCAAGATCGATACAGGCGGCACCAAGTTCCTGTTCGTCCTCGACCAGCGATGAAATCCCCGAGACATAGGCCGAAGACGCAACGCCCGCCAGTTCGAGGTCACAGCGTTTGATGCAATGGGCAAGGTGTTGAACCGCCGCCGCGTCCACGGTCAGCATATGCATATCGACCGACAGGGTATTGCCCAATTGGCCCCGCGGATCGGACAGGCCCGACCGGTTATCCAGCGCAAAGTTCACCGGCTGGGCATGCAGCACTTCACGGCCCTCGCCGTATTCGGGCACGTCGCAATTGGCCAGAACCTGCGCGACATCCTGCTCGGACACGACCTGCCCTTCCAGATCAAGCTCGGCATCCAGACCGTAGCTGCGCGGTTCTGCCCCCGAGAAACAGGCGATCACGTGATCCACACGGATGTTCGCCATTTTCTGTGCCGCCTGCAGCGCGGTACGCACAGCGCGTTCGGTTTCCTGCATGGCGCAGATCTCGCCAAAGCGGACCCCACGCGACCGTGTGGTCGCAGCCCCGATCACACGAAAACCGGATTGCCCCGCGAGCGACCCGATTTCGCCCTCTTCAGAGACGCGGCCCGTGCCGTCAAACCGCAGCACCAGGCAGGCGATCTTTGACGTGCCCACATCCAGAATAGCCACCACGCCGCGTTGCATCGCTAGCTTACGCATGTGGCGCATGGATCGCTGACTATCGTATAGGTCCATCATCTTTTCACTGTCCCGAAATCTGCCTGATGCGCCACAATTCTTGTGTGGCGTCCTTGTTCATTTGCACGGTGGGCCGTTGGGCCAACCGCATGTCTACCCGCGCGACGTCGCGGGCCAGCACATCCTGTGCGCCTTCCAGCGCGATCACCCGCTCCAGCGCCTGAACGGCCTGGGTTTCGGGCAGCAAGATACGCTGTTCACGGTCAAGAACGACGTCCCATCGCCGCTCTCCCATGCGCACCAAACCGCGCAGCCGCTCCCCCAACGGAGCCGCCGTGCGGATCAATTCAAGCGCTTCGCTCACGCGCTGGTTCGCCGCCTCGCCTACCACAAGGGGCAGGTCCGTGCGATCGCCGCGCGATGCAAGCTGGCCGATGGGGCTGCCCTCGGCGTCGATCAGCAGCAGCCCGTCCTGGCTGCGCCAAACGGCGACCGGCACCCGTGGCTGTACCGACACCTGCAACACGCCGCCCGGCTTCACCCGCAGCGACGCCTGCTTGACGCCGGGAAGATCGGTGATCGCCTGCCGCAATGCAGGCAGATCAAGATCAAAGGAACTGGTTGGAAATTCGACAGGCACAGCGGCACGCACGTCGGCGGCCAAAACGCCTTCGACACCATCAATCGCCATCAGCTTGACCATAAATTCGGGGCGCTGCTGGATGCTGGTGCGGGCATTGGCATAGACATCAGCCAACTGGCCGCGCCGTGCTTCGTCCGACAGATAGATTGTCCCCGCTGCCAAGGCCAAGCAGAACGGCACCCCGACGCGCAGCCCGAAACGGAACGTCGGCGTCAGCATCAAACGCTGCATGCGCCACGCCCAACGTGACGGTGCGGGATCTGCTTTGGCCGGCTTGGCGGGTTTGACGCGTTTGATCAACGATTGCATGACGCGTCCTCGACCATCCAGGCGCAGAGCTCACCAAAGGAAATGCCAACCGCCTGCGCCTGTTCGGGCGACAGCGACGTGGGGGTCATGCCGGGCTGGGTGTTGGTTTCCAGCAGGAACAGCCCCGCTGCCCCCTTGCTTTCATCCCAACGAAAATCCGTGCGGCTGACACCGCGACAGCCAAGCGCGTTATGCGCCCGCAGGGCGTAATCCATGCAGAGCTCAAAAATCTCGTGCGGGATATCGGCAGGGACCACATGGGTCGACCCGCCCGCCTTGTATTTGGCGTCGTAATCATACCAGCCCGTCGTGTGGATATCGGTCACAGTCAGCGCACGTTCGCCCATCACGGTGGTGGTCAGTTCGCGACCGGGGATGAATTTCTCGACCATGACCTCGGCGGGCATGGCATCATCCAACTGCGGGGGGCCGTTGTTTTCAATCTCGACAAGGTAGACACCGACGGATGACCCTTCGTTGTTCGGCTTGACCACATAGGGCGGGTCCATCACATGGGATCCCCGCACCGTCGCCGCCGATACGATCAAGCTTTCCACAACAGGCAAACCCGCGGCACGAAAAACTTCCTTGCTGCGCTGCTTGTCCATCGCAAGGGCGGAGGCCAGCACGCCGGAGTGTGTGTAAGGCAGGCCCATCCATTCCAGCAACCCCTGCACGCAGCCGTCTTCACCCCAACGGCCATGCAGACAGTTCAAAACGACATCGGGTTGAGCAGCGCCCAGATCGGCACAAAGGTCGGGGCCGCAATCGACCTCGATGACTTCGAAACTCCGGTCCCGCAAAGCCGCTGCGCAGGCGCGCCCTGTTGACAGAGACACCTCGCGTTCCGCCGAGGGGCCACCCAACAATACTGCAACTCTCGGGGGTGTCCTGCTCGACAATCCCACTCAATCTGCCTTTTTAAACGGGCCTGTTGCGACCCTTATTCATTCTGTTCCGGACCTTTTGGCGGCCCTAAATCATGACGCTCGAACGTTTATTTTTCGCCGATCCGCATAATTTCCCACTCTAGCGTAATCCCGCTGGAATCGTAAACCTTTTTTCGCACCATTTCACCCAATGCTTCAAGGTCTGCTGCCGTCGCGGAACCCGTATTGATCAGGAAGTTGGGGTGTTTCCGGCTCATCTGCGCGCCACCCAAGGTCGCACCGCGCAAGCCGGCGTCGTCAATGACCTTCCACGCCTTCAGATCATGGCGGTCATCCGCCTGCCCCGTGCTGGAAAACCCCGCTGGATTGCGGAACGTCGACCCCGCGCTGCGGTCCTTGGTGGGTTGGGTTTCGTCCCGTTTGCGCAGCTGGTCCTCCATCCGCGCGTGCAACGCCTCGGCCTCGCCTTTGGGGGGCGCGAAACGGGCAGCGGTGATGACATACCCGTCTGGCAAAGCGGTCTGGCGATAGGCAAATTGCAGATCCTCCGGCCCAAGCGTGACCTTTTCGCCTGTGCGGGTGATCGCGTCTGCGCTGATGAAATAATCAGCAGTATAGGCACCATAGCAGCCCGCGTTCATCCGTACCGCGCCGCCAATACTACCCGGGATTGTGCGCAAGAAGGTCAGGTCCAGCCCCGCGTCCGCTGCCTTGCGCGCGACATGGGCGTCCAGCGCCGCGGCACCTGCGGTGACGATTCCATCCTCGCAACTGATGGTGTTGAACCCGCGCCCCAGCCGGATCACCACAGCCCGCAAGCCGCCGTCGCGCACGATCACATTCGATCCGACCCCCATCGGCATGACCACGACATCGGCGGGCAGCGCCTTCATGAAAGCTGCCAGATCATCCGCATCGGCAGGCTGGTAGAAATAGTCAGCAGGGCCGCCCACGCGCAGCCAGGTCAGATCAGCCAAGGGGCGGTTTTGCGTCAGCTTACCGCGCATGTCGGGAAAGGAAATATCTGTCATGTCCATCGCCTAGCCCGCTTTGGGAGGGAGGTCAATTTTCCACATGCGACCGAAGCGCGCCAAAAACCGCCCAATCAATCAGGCCGGTTCGCCCGCAGCTCGCGCGTGATACGGCCGGCCAGCCATCCTGTAAGAAACGCGCAGACCGCATAGCCCGTGGCGGCGGCTTGCGCCATGAACACCGGACGCTCCAGCGGTTTCGCGCCAAGGCCCCAGATCATCCACGCCCAGTTCAGCGCGAGCCCCGCCAGCAGGACCAGCACAAAGCCGCCATACCGGCGCATCAGACCGCACCAGCCCGCGGCAAGCATCCACACCACGAGGATGCTGATCAGGATCACCAGCGTCAGGTTCACTTTGCAGCATTCCGCACAGCGGCACCGCGCAGCCAGCGCATCAGATAGATCACCGGCCAGCGCAACACCGAACAGCCTCCCGCAAGTACCAGCATCCCGACCCAAGGGCCATGCTGCATGGTGACAAACCCCAGGACGGGGATGCCGACGGCAATCAACATATAAGCGCTGCGCCAATGCTGGTCAGAACTGGGCGTCATGGCCAACACATTGGCAACGACCGCCCAAAAACAGGCAAGAACCAGTGATATACTCATTTTGGAACCTCCGGGTTTTGTCCGCGCAGCTTGGCCAGCAAAAAGCGCAAGGGATTGCGGAACATGGACACAAAGGCAGCAAGAGCAAGCAGGCTATAGAGCCAGCCCACCTGAAGACCGATCAGGATGATCAGCACCGGTGCGGCGATCAGCAGGATCACACCGGGAATATATTGCAGGCGCATGGGCAGCGTCGCCACCGTGGCCGAGCAAAAGACCCACAGGATGCAAGCCCAAAGCAAGGTCATGACCGGCCCCCGTATGATGGGGTCCGCGCCATTCAAACGGCTTCCTTCTTCAAGGATTCAAGCGCGGCAGGCAAGGCGTTGGCCCAGGTGCTGATTGTCCCTGCCCCAAGGCAGACAACCATATCCCCCGGCCCTGCCTGTTCGCGGACCAGCCGCGCCAGATCATCCTCGCTTTGGACGGCGCGGGCGTGGCGGTGACCATGACGGATCAACCCTGCGACCAGATCATCGCGCCCTGCCCCCTCGATCGGGGCCTCGCCTGCGGCATAGACCTCGGCGATGCCAACAACATCGGCATCGTTGAAACAGGCGCAGAATTCCTCGAAATGGTGGTGCAAACGGCTGTAGCGGTGGGGCTGGTGGACCGCGATCACGCGCCCTTCGGTGGCCTGACGTGCGGCTTTCAGCACGGCGGTAATCTCGACCGGGTGATGACCGTAGTCGTCGATGATCGTCACGCCATCCACTTCGCCCACTTTGGTAAAGCGACGGTTCACGCCGCCGAACCCGGCAAGAGCGGCACGGATTTCTTCAGTTTTCATGCCAAGGTGGCGCGACACGGCGACCGCCGCCATCGCGTTTGACACGTTGTGATCTCCGGGCATCGGCAGGCTGCAATCCTTGATCGTGATGCCTTCGGTCTGGAACATGATATCGAAATGCGCCACGCCCGCCTTGTAGTGCAGGTTGACTGCGCGCACGTCGGCCTGGGTGTTAAAGCCATAGGTCATGACACGGCGATCGGTGATCTTGCCGACCAAGGCCTGCACCTCGGGGTGGTCGATGCAGCAGACCGCCAGCCCGTAGAAAGGAATGTTCGAGACGAAATCCAGAAACCCTTTGCGCAGGGTATCGAAGTCGCCCCAATGCTCCATATGCTCGGGGTCGATATTGGTCACGATGGCAATGGTCGCGGGCAGACGGTTGAAGGTGCCGTCGGATTCATCCGCCTCGACCACCATCCATTCGCCCTGCCCCATCCGTGCGTTCGACCCGTAAGCATGGATGATCCCGCCGTTCACAACCGTCGGATCTATCCCGCCGTTGACCAGCAGTTCGGCCACCATCGTCGTTGTGGTGGTCTTGCCGTGGGTTCCGGCCACCGCGATGTTGGATTTCAGGCGCATCAGCTCTGCCAGCATCTCGGCGCGGCGCACGATGGGAAGGCCCGCCACCCGTGCGGCATCCAGTTCAGGGTTGCCCGGCTTGATCGCGGAAGAGATCACGACCACCGCGGCCCCTTCGATATTCGCGGCCTCCTGCCCTTCGAACACCGTCGCGCCAAGGTCCACCAGACGGTCGGTGATCTTGGTCGATTTCAGGTCCGACCCCTGCACGCGGTAGCCGTGGTTCAACAACACCTCGGCAATGCCGGACATGCCGATACCGCCAATACCCACGAAATGGATCGGGCCCACATCGGTGGGGAGTTTCGTGGCTGCGTTCATCGTTTTTTTCCTTCGGTTGCCAGGGTTTCCACCATCTGGGCGAGTTCTTCTGCGGCGTCCGGCTTGGCGACCGACAGGGCGGCGCGCGCCATCTGCTGCGCGCCCTCTGCGTGGGTCAGCACCATTTCGATCTGGGCCCGCAGACTGTCGGGGTTGGCCATGTTTTCGGGCACCATGATCGCGGCACCGGCGTCCACCAATCCACGGGCATTGGCCGTCTGATGATCGCCTGTCGCCGCGGCAAAGGGGATCAGGATCGACGGCCGCCCGATGATAGAGATATCGGCAACGCTGGACGCGCCAGCGCGGCTGATCACCAGTTGAGCTTCGGACATGCGCCGCGGCACGTCATGGAAAAACGGTTGCACATCGGCATTGATCCCGTTTTCGGCGTAAAAGGTAGCGACACGTTGGCCATCCTCGTCCCGCGCCTGATGGCTGACACGGATATTGCGCAGCAGTTCCATCGGCAGATCGGCGATGGCGGGGGGGATCACCTCGCTCAAGATGCGCGCGCCCTGGCTGCCGCCCATCACCAACAGCTCCATCGGGTAATCGCCCGGCGCGATATAGCCCGCGCCCGCACGCTCCAGCACCGCGGCACGCACCGGATTGCCGGTGTGCTCGGCGCTGACACCATCGGGCAATGTGGTCGGCCATGTGCCGCAAGCCACGGCATCAACATGTTTGGAAAACAGATCATTGACCCGACCGAGCACGCCATTCTGTTCATGGATCATCCGGGGCTTGCGCAGCACCCAGGCCGCTGTCAGCGCGGGGATCGACGGATACCCGCCAAAGCCGACAACCACATCGGGCTTGTCGCGCAGCATACCAAAGACACCGCCAAGCACACCGCCCAGAATACGAAACGGTGCGATGGCCTTGGCCACCAGACCGCCGCGCGCGAAGGTGGCGCTGCTGACCTGTTGAATCTCGACCGCCTCGGGGAAACCGCCGGTATAGCGCGCACCCCGCGCGTCGGTGGACAGCTTTACCCGCCAGCCCCGCGCCAGCATGACCTCGGCAAGCGCTTGGGCGGGAAACATATGCCCGCCCGTCCCCCCTGCGGCGATGACCAGCAGCGGCGCCGTCATCGGGCACGGCTCCGGCCCAATAGATCAGAGATCTGGCCCTGTGGTCGGGTCCGGGTAAACGCCAGCAACATGCCCACGGCGATGCCAGAGGCAATCACCGACGACCCGCCGTAGCTGACGAAAGGCAGCGTCATACCCTTGGCGGGCAGCAGCCGCACGGCCACGCCCATGTTGATCATCGCCTGCACGCCGAACATGCAGGCCAGACCGGTGCCGGCCAGACGAATAAAGGGATCCCGCTCGCGCACCAGACGCAGCAGCGACCGCACAACGATTACGGCATAAAGCGCGATCACACACATCACGAGGATCAGGCCGTATTCTTCGGCAGCAACGGCGATGATGAAATCGGTATGCGCATCGGGCAGCGACCATTTCACCTGCCCCTCGCCCACGCCGACCCCGAACAGACCGCCTTCGCGGATCGCATCGGTGGCATAGCCAAGCTGCGTGCGCGGATCGATGTCGGGCGACAGGAACCCATCAATCCGGCGGGCAAAGTGTTCAGAGTTGGAATAGGCAAAAGTCCCCGCCAAGACGACCAGCCCGGCCATGCCCACCAGCAGCACCAGCGGCGCACCGGCTACGAAATACATGACCCCCCAGCCGAACAGGACCAGACAGGCCTGACCAAAGTCGGGCTGCAATGCCAGCATCAGGACGATGGAAATACACAGCGCAAAGGACCACGTTTTGCCCGGAGGGCCGTTGATCTCGAGCGCGGCGGCCATCATCCACGCCGCCACAACGACAAAACCGGGCTTGAGGAACTCTGACGGCTGGAAGGACGCAAAGCCCATGGAATACCAGCGCACAGCGCCTTTGCCAAAGTCGGTGCCAAAGAACGGCAGCAAGGCCAGCGCCACAAAGGACACCAGAAAGCCGACGATCGCCAGACGCCGCACCATCACGGGCGTCATCATCGACGTCAGCACCATGGCAATCACGGCAAGCACACCGAAAACAGCCTGTCGCTGCACATAGTGAAAAGAGTCAAAGCCGTTTTTCGCGGCCAACGGCGGAGAGGCCGCCAGCCCCAGCAACATGCCCACGGCAAACAGCAGGAGGATGCAGGACATCGCCCATTTGTCGATCGTACGCCACCATTTGGGAAGAATCGGTTCGCCATCCCGAACGGGAACCGCGCCATAGACCATTTCTGTCATGGGACCTGCCTTACACTGCCTCGTTCCGCCCCTTTTCGGGGTCTAGCTTGCAGTGTAGCGCGAAAGGTCACGCGGGGCTAGTCTGTTTTAACCAGCCCCGCGCAAAGCTGCCTATGCCCCGGCGTGCGTGCCGCGGATCGGATAGTCGTTGTCACGCACAAACTTGATCCCGTTCAGCAGCCCCTCCAGATCAGGCCGCGCGAAGGGCGCGTTCGAGATGTCGAGGATCTGGATATTGCCGTCGCCGTTCACCACGAAGACGCCGGGCTCTGCGAAGGGCTGATCGGTTTCTTGCGGGCTGCGCGGGTCAGAGACATAGAGCCCCAGTTCGCGCATCTGTGCGATGCTCATGTCATAGCCGATGGTCAGGGATAGATCCTGCTCTTGCGCCATCTCGCGCGCCTTGTCTTTCGGATCACCCGATACGGCAACAACGTCCACACCTGCCTTGTTGAAATCCGCGACCAGCCCGTCCAGCGTCGACAGGTATTTCTTGCAGATCGGGCAATGCAGACCGCGATAGACGACCACCAGTTGCCAGTCATTGGCGCCCCGCGGGGTGCCAAGGGTCAACATGCCGCCTTGCAGCTCTGCCACGGTCAGTTTCGGAAATGCGTTGCCTGCGTCCAATACGTTCATCGGGTCTCTCCTTTAGTTGCTTCGTCACTCACGAAATTAGTGTTCATGCGCCGGGTTACCACCCCGCTCACGGCCACTTGACCGGCTTGCGTGGCGGGGGCTATGGCGGGGCCATGCAATATGACACGGTAATTTTAGGCGCAGGGGCCGCAGGCATGATGTGCGCGGCCCACGCGGGCGGATCGGTGCTGGTCGTGGATCACGCCAAAGCACCGGGCGAGAAAATCCGCATTTCGGGCGGCGGGCGCTGCAATTTCACCAATATGCACTGCACGCCTGATGCCTTCATCTGCGCCAACCCCCATTTCGCCAAATCGGCGCTGGCGCGTTATACTCAGTGGGATTTCATCGAACTGGTAGACGCACATGGGATCGCGTGGCACGAAAAGACCCTCGGCCAGCTCTTCTGCGACACCTCCGCCAAAGAGATCGTCGCCATGCTGCGCGGCCTGATGCAAAAAGCCGGTGTTGACCTGCGGTTGCACAGCACGCTGACAGATATCGCCGCGCGTGATGCCGGATATAGCATGACCTTGCACACGCCCGACGGCACCACGCCGATCACCACGCGCAACTTTGTCGTTGCCTCTGGCGGGAAATCCATCCCCAAGATGGGGGCGACGGGGCGCGCCTACGAGATCGCCGCGCAGATGGGCATCCCCGTCACCGACACACGGGCGGGGCTGGTGCCCTTCACCTTTACCGACGCCCGTTTCGCGCCCATATCCGGCACCGCAACGCCCGCGCGGGTGACTGCTCAAGGCCCCGCCTTTGACGAAGCCTTGCTGTTCACCCACCGTGGCCTCTCCGGCCCTGCCGTGCTGCAAGCTTCAAGCTACTGGACCGAAGGCGCGCCGATCACAGTGAACCTGCTGCCCGACAGTGATCTGCTGGCCAAGCTGCGCAGCCAACGCCAGACCTATGGCCGCCGCAACCTGACGACAGAGCTTTCCCACCACCTGCCCGCGCGGCTGGTGGATCATCTGTCGGGGATCATGGACCTTGGCGGCAACCTCGCCGATTGGTCGGATGCAAAACTCGGCACCCTGATCGACAGGCTGTCGCATTGGGTCATGACCCCTTCTGGCACCGAAGGCTACCGCACCGCCGAAGTCACCCTCGGCGGGATCGACACCGACGCACTGTCCTCCAAAACACTAGAGGCCAAGACACGCCCCGGTCTCTACTTCATTGGCGAGGCCGTCGACGTGACCGGATGGCTGGGCGGCTATAACTTCCAATGGGCCTGGTCCTCCGCCATGGCCTGCGCCGCAGATATCGCACAGAAACAGTAATTTCCAAATGGCCCTAAATCCCGGGGGAGCCGCCATAGGCGGCGGGGGCAGCGCCCCTAGCCCGACACCAACGACCCAAAGCTGTCATCGACAGCATGGAAGCGACCCCGCAATGCAGCTTCCCCAATGCAGACATGCGCCACACTATCGGTAAATTCAGAAAGGAAGACCATGCGTGATCCAGAAACCGACAAGGCCAACGTCATCGCCTTTTACGAAATGATGTTCAATGATTGCCGCCCCGCCGACGCCATCGCGCGCTACGCCGGAGCGCAGTACATTCAGCACAATCCCCATGTGGCGGACGGCAAGGCGGCCTTCGTTGACTATTTCGAACGTATGGCCCGCGAACATCCGGGCAAACATGTCGAGGTCAAGCGGTCATTCGTGGACGGCAATCATGTGATCCTGCATTGCCATCAGCTATGGCCCAACGGTCCCGATTATGCAGGGATGGACATTTTCCGTCTCGATGATCAAGGCAAAATCGTCGAGCATTGGGACGTGCTTCAGGAAATGCCTGTACAAAGTAACAACGACAACGGGATGTTTTGATGCAATGAATGCCGTGCGAGCACAGCATTGAAAGGTCAAAGCTATGCGTTGGCATTTTTCCCAAGAACCGAGCCGCAAGCCCTTTAACAGCGTCGACAATCAACGTGCCGCCAACCCCAACAAGCGTCGCAGTTATAAGAACTTGCACATTAGGCATGTTACGTAGGCATGTTACGTTCTTCCTTGAGGTTGGCGGTACGTTGCCAGTTTTTGAGACAGTATTGGCACCGCCCTATACGCGCCGCGCCGCTTGCCAGACCAAGGGCGCAAGCACGATGGCGATGAAGGGGAACATCATGAGATTGATGAGATGCCATCCCGACGCCTGCATCAACGCGCCAGAAAAGAACGAAAGAGCCGCGACTGTGCCGAAAACGGCGAAATCATTCAGCCCTTGGGCACGCCCGCGCTCGGCCTCTGTATGCGCGGCAGCTACCATCGCAGTCGCTCCGATAAAGCCAAAGTTCCACCCGATCCCAAGAAGGATGAGAGAGATGAAGAAATGCCTCAGATCCAAACCGGTCAGCGCAACAGCACCTGAAATGCCGATGATGATCAGGCCAGCGGCGGTGACCTTTTCCTTGCCGAACCGGGCGATCAGCTTGCCCGTCACAAGGCTTGGCGCGAACATCGCCAGCACATGCCACTGAATACCCCATGCCGCATGGTCAATCGAATGCCCGCATCCGACCATCGCCAGCGGTGCGGCCGTCATGACGAATGACATAAGCCCGTAAGACACCACGCCAGCGGCGACCCCAAGCATGTATTTAGGCGACGCCAGAAGTTGGAGCACGGTGCGCCCCCCGTCGTCGGAAGACGTTTGCGCTGTGGCTGCGGGTTGGCGGCCCCTTAATCGGGTCAGAACAAAAAACGCGATGAGCGCCAGCGCCGCTTGGCTCAGGAAACTGCCCGCAAAGGGCACGCCCGGCACAGCGTCGCGCGTGGCAATGACCAGTTGCGGGCCGATAATGGCAGCGATCAGCCCGCCGACCATGACCCATGAAATGGCCCGCCCCCCGTCTGCCCTTTCGCGCCCGTCGGCAGCTGCGAAACGGTAAGACTGTACATAGGACGCATAGAGCCCCGCCAGAAACGTTCCCAAACAGAAGAATATGAACGCCCCAAAGGATATCGCACCAGCGGCGACCAATCCCGAGAACACGCCGATCATCGCGCCCAGAAGATATCCGCTGCGCCGCCCGTATTGTCGCATGATCCAAGCGGCAGGCACCGTTCCAAGGGCAAGCCCGAGATTATAGATGCTGACCGGCAGGGTCGCCAAAGCAGGGTCAGTCGCGAGATCCTGACCAACCAATCCCCCCAGCGAGATTACAATCGGTCCGCTGGCAGCCCCAAGGATTGGGCGAGGATCAGCACCGTCAGGTTGCGCCGGAACCCGGCGGTTTCAGTCGCGTCTATTGTCCGAGTCATCATATATCATCCGTATGGCCACCATGCCCGTTGGATTGGCTTGGCGCGGCGTGTTTTCATTTTTCTATTGGATGCCCAAACCCATGCGGGCGGGTGGTGATCAGGTCTGCATGGGGTCGTGCAGCGCCAGCGTGCTGGCCGCATGTTCGGCCGCCTCTAATGCGCCCTCCAGAAAGCCTCCGAATTCCGGGGCGGTTTCGGTCGACGCAAATATCATCCCGCGTGCCGAAAGGGCACGCAGGTTGGTCGGCAAACCATAGCGGGGATGGCTTCGGACCGGCTGCCGATCCTGTGGCCGCGCGATGTGGGGAATGGTCGCCCAGTCTTGCAAAACAAGGTGCATCGGGTTGGCCATTTCCGGTCCGAACATCGCCGTCAGCTGCGTCACCGCAAGGCGCATCATCTCATCTTTGTGCTGGGCACGCGCATCCGCAGGAACCCCGACAAAACCGAAGAGCGCATAGGGACCGCCCTGCCTTGGCGAAGCATCATGGATTTCGACCATCGGCCCCTGCTGGCTCATGGCGTCGCCGGACAGCCCGGCATGTCGCCAATGAGGCTGATCGTAAACCGCAACGATCTTGGCCTGACCGGCCATCCAAGTTGGCACATCTTGCAATGCCTGCATTTGGCCCGCATCCAGCGCGGGCTCAAAGGAAACGGTATCGGCGATCACCCGAGGCGGCATGGCCATCACGATCCAGTTGGCCGTGATGATCTGCGCTGTGCCGTTTTGATCAACCTGCGCCGAGATGTTGTCTGCCGAATGGTCGATCGACGTCAGCCGCGTGCCGGTCATGATCTTCACCGGATCCAACCCTTTGGCCAAAGCATGCACCACAGAGCCGATCCCACCGGCCAAGCGGTACGACCCCTCCATAGAGGCGTAGCCGCGTCCGCGCTGCACGGCGCCGTTTTGCTCTTGATAGACCAAGTCACCGGTCGAGAACTGCCCAAACACCGGGATCTGAAAGCGTTCCGCGAGGGCCGCCATGCGCGGCTGCCCCGGCCAGAACCACGCAGGCCCAAGGTCGAAGGCACCGCCCGAAAACTCCTGAGTAAGGATACGCCCGCCGAGGCGGTCCTGCGCTTCAACCAGCAAGAAATCGCGGCCTTGGCGGGCCAGATGGTCGGCAAGCGCAAGTCCCGACAGACCACCGCCCACAATCAGAACATCGGTCTGCATCAGAACGCCTCTCCCATCGGCCCGAGGTGCAGCTCATGGGTCCAGGTGGACCGTGGTTGATCCGCCAGCGCCAGATAGGTGCGGGCAATATCGGCTGACTTCATCATCCGTATAGGGTCCATTCTGTGTAGGGCGCGGTTAGCAAGACCGGCACCCGCCCCTCCAATGATTGCAAGTGGATCTGACATCTCAACCTACGGCATTGGGGGCTGTCGGCGTTTCCGAAAGATGGCCGGATTTGACCCAAAGCCGCGCGCCCTCGGGCCCGGAAACGGCGTTCAGCGGCGTGTGGGGCGGTAGGCGCAGCCAGGAATTGACCCCGAAGACCTCATCCCCTTCGATAAAGCTTCCTTCGACCACAAGGGCTTCGAACCCGTTGTGGCCGGCCTGTGTCACTGCCACGTTGGGCTCCCAAAGCTCGATCCGCACCCGTTCGTGCGCATCCTCGAACAGCGGGATTTCTGAAACACCCTCACGCACCGGCTGCGGGGTCTGGGTGGTGGTGTCTATGGTGATCTGCTGACGGTCATCCATGTCGAACTGCCACAGCTTGACGAAGATCGTCGCCCCCTCGGCTGAGCTTGGCGTGTGCGAAGACGTCGGCGGGTTGCGCACGTAGGTGCCGACAGGAAAGTCACCGTGTTCATCCTGAAACACGCCCTCAAGCACCAGAAACTCTTCGCCGCCGGTATGGGTATGGGCCGAAAACGCGCTGCCCGGCGCATAGCGGACGATGGTCGTCGCCCGCGCGACTTCGTCCCCGATCCGATCCAGCATCCGCCGGTCCACGCCCTTCATCGGGGATGCAACCCACGGCTGCCGATCCGAATGTACAACGGCACGTTCATCGAAATTTGCGTTCAGGTTCATGGTACATCCCTCCGGTTCAGCGCGCAGCGGCGCTACATAGCTACCTATCAGTTGATAGGCTATCAGTTAGATATTGCCCTCCTCGCTGTCAACACCTATCTACCACATGATAGACAGGAGCCCCAAATGCCGCAGACAATGAAAGATAAAATCCTTGATGCCGCTGAAAAACGTGTCCGTGGTGCCGGTTTCTCGGCGATGAGCTTTCGCGACCTGGCAAGCGATGTCGGCATCAAGAGCGCAAGCGTTCACTATCACTTCCCGACCAAACCCGATCTGGGCGAAGCTTTGGTGGATCGCTACACCAGCCAGTTCAAAGAGCACCTTGAACAGATCGATACGGCCAGCTTGCAAACGGCGTTGGACAGCTATGTCGCGCTCTATTCTCAGGCGCTTGTCTTGGACGAAACCATCTGTCTTTGCGCAATTATGGGCGCAGAAGCGATCGGGCTGCCCAAGAATGTTAACCAGAAAACAAAGGCATTCTTCAAAATGAACAGGCTGTGGCTGCTTGACCTGTTCCACCGCAATGGCGTCGAAAACCCCGAGGACACGTCCTGCCTCATCGTCGCGGCGCTGGAAGGCGGCATGATCGTTGCGTCATCCTCCGACGATCGTGCGATGTTCGACCAGATCGCCAAGGCCGCGATCCGAAGTATCGCCAAGATTTGACGTCGATATGGCAGCGCTCGGAAAATTCTAGGGCGCTATATTTCTGTTGAATAAGAACGACGGAAAGTTGGCACGTGTCCGTTTAAGGCCTAGCTTCGGCTTAGCAGCGCTTCGACCCGAAGTTGGAAGTAAAGATACCGACATCTCATGGGAGATCAGAAAATCATGTCCAAGAAAACTCTCTATGGGACAGCCGCCGCATCGGTTGTGCTGGCCGCCGCATCCCTAATCTATTCGCCTTCATCGGCTCAGAATGCGCAACAGTCGAATGACACTGCGACGGTCGTCGAAGCGGCAAATTGGGCAGGTCATGTCAAGATCACGGTCGATGCTGACGCAAAGACATTCCGCTTTCAATCCAACGGCATCCCGGACCACGGTTTCGCGGAACAATATCTGATTCCAAGCGATCCAAACGATCAACCTTTTGCCGACAAGCCGCTGGAGTTCTTTGACGTGCAGAACTCTGCCGACTACTTCAAAGAGACCGAGATCGACGCGAAAATCACAACGCAGCCGGTCTATTCGGATACATCAACGGACACCTCGCTGGGGAGAATTGGCGTGGCCTTGAGTGGCGCACAGATTTTCAACGACTATGAGAACCCCGACCGCTCCGTCGTTGCGATTGACGATCAGGTTGTTCATGATCACGTGGCATTTCTGGACAACTGCAACGGGCACACGCTCGTGGACGGGACGAATTACCACTATCATGGCATCCCTGTCTGTATCGCAGAGGCCGCGGCGCAGGCCGGGCAACATTCGCGGATGATCGGTGTTTTGGCCGACGGCTTTCCGGTCTATGGCAACAATGATGTCGGTGGTATTGTCGTGGTGAATGACGATCTGGATGCGTGCAGCGGCCACTCCGGCCCGACACCTGAATTCCCGGAAGGGATTTACCACTACCATCTCACGGCAGATGAAGCGCCCTATATGATCGACTGCTACCATGGTGAGGTCGACGTGGCCGCGAACAATGGCCCCGGTGGCGGTGGTGCCGCACCGGATTTTGCCGCAGTTGCCGATCAACTGGGCATCACAGAGGCTGAATTGGTCGGGGCACTTGGTGACACGCGCCCGCCGGACTTTGCCGCGGCAGCTCTGGCACTTGGCGTCAGCGAAGCCGACCTGCGCGCAGCTATGCCCGCACCCGGCCAGTAAAGACCGGATCTGGTGGAAAAACTCGCCTATGCCATAATCGGGGCGTCGATGGCTGTCGTGGTCATGACGCTTTTTCCGATGTCGCGCGCCCCCATGTCACCTGACATCGGCAAGGCAACGATGGATATGGCTAGCGCGCCCGGCGCGGTGCCAGCGCACCGGCATCCTCCGCGCGACGTCTCTGCCGAACTGCCACAGCCAAGCGTCACGCATCTGGTATTTCCTGACGTGATGGGCGGGTATAATGTTCAGATCCTGCCCGTTCATTTCAAGTTCACACCCGCAGCGATCAATCACGCACCGAAAGACAACGAAGGTCATGCCCATATCTATGTGAATGGCGTGAAAATAGCGCGGGTCTATTCCAACTGGTATCATCTGTCGGGCACCTCACTGGTGCCGGGCGAGAATGAAGTCAGAGTGACATTGAACGCAAATGATCACAGCGCGTGGTCGGTGAACGGCGTTCCAATTTCATCAACCGTCAAGGTTTTCATCCCCGAGGCCACCCCATAGGTCGCCCCTTCAACAAAACGCCGAGCCTCTTGTTGCGCATGCCCGATATTCCGCAGGTAGATCTCGTCGGTTCGCGGCCGCATACGATTAGGATCAAGCCCTTTTTCTTCGATAGCCGGCCTCGAAACCTGCATTCCTGAACAAGCCGTCAATTATCCGATGGCCCCGATCAAACAATCAGTCACGCGCCACAATCTGGACCAGAGCAGACTGAAACACCGCAATCATTACCCATGCGGCGCTCCTTCCCCATAAACGCAGTTACGTGTCCGTCAGATGCTTCTGGACCTGCGCGACAAAATCCTCTCCGCGGCGCTCGAAACTGTCGTATTGGTCAAAGCTCGCCGCCGCAGGGGCCAGCAGAACAACGTCCCCCGCCTCTGCATCCTCGACCGCGCGTGCAACCGCGACGTCCATCGTGCCACAGACCTCGGCCTCGACCCCCAGTTTCATGGCAAACTGCGCCGCCTCGCGCCCGATCACATAGGCTTTGCGCACTGTCTCCAGCGGTTCTGACAAACTGCCCAAACCGCCCTCTTTCTCAAGCCCGCCGCAGATCCAGCGGATGTTCCTGAACGCCGCCAGTGCCTTGACCGCACTGTCTACATTGGTCGCCTTGCTGTCGTTGACGAAGCGCACGCCGCCCGCCTCGCCCACGGTCTGGCTGCGGTGCGGCAGGCCGCCAAAGGAATGGAACGCCGCTTCGATGATCTTGGGCGCGAACCCCAGTGTGCGACAGGCGGCATAGGCGGCACAGGCGTTCTGGTGGTTATGCGCCCCGGGCAAGCCGGTAATGCTGCGCAGATCGATGGACCCGATCTGCTTGCCGCCGCGATATTCCGACAAGAAGCCTTTGCGCGCGAAGACCTGCCAACCAAGACCCGTGAGCTTGCGGTCCACCGACACGCGGATCACCCGGTCGTCGGCCGCCCCTTCGCTGAGCTGTCCCGCCAGAAAACGCCCTTCGGGTTCATCCACGCCAATGACGGCACGATCCGGCCCGCCTTCAGCAAAGAGCCGCCGTTTGGCCGCGAAGTAGCCCCCCATGCCCGCATGACGATCCAGATGATCGGGGCTAAGGTTGGTGAAGACGGCGACATCCGGCGTCAAGTTGCGCGCCAGATCGGTCTGGTAGCTCGACAGCTCCAGCACCACGACCTCGCCGTCAATGGCGGGCTCTATGTCCAGCACACCGCGACCGATGTTTCCCGCCAGCTGCGTCGGACGACCCGCGTGTTTGAGAATGTGATGCACCAACGCCGAGGTGGTGGATTTCCCGTTCGACCCGGTGATCGCGATGATCTTGGGCACCACGTCAAAATTATCCCAGGCCAGCGTCGCGAAGCTTTGAAAGAACAGCCCGATGTCATTGTCCACCGGCACACCTGCGTCCTGCGCGGCGACAATCACCGGGTTCGGTGCCGGATAAAGATGCGGAATGCCGGGCGATACGATCAGCCGCGCGATGTCATCAAAGACGCCGGCCTTGCCCAGATCCACACAATCGAACCCTTCGGCCTGCGCGGCGGCGCGGGCGGCGGGGTTGTCATCCCAACAGATAGGCACAGCACCCCCGGCGGCCAGCGCACGGGCCGCCGACAGCCCCGACCGCCCGAGCCCCAGAATGGCGACCTTTGCGCCGGTCAAACCTTGAACTGGTATCATGCCTGCTCTCCTGTTAGCGATGACCCTGAAACTTTCGGAGCCCCTTATGCCCCCTCTGCCAGAGATTTTAGCCCAGCTCAACGCCGACATGCGCGCCACGGATGACTGGGGAGACGTGGCAGCCTATATCCCGCAGCTGGCCTCTGTCGATCCTGCGCAATTCGGTATCGCGATCACCACCGCGGACGGCGAGGTCTTTACCGCCGGGGATGCCGATACGCCATTTTCCGTGCAATCCATCACCAAGGTCTTCACCCTTGCCATCGCCCTTGGACGGTCAGGCGACCAGCTGTGGAAGCGCGTGGGCCGCGAGCCATCGGGGCGTGCATTCAATTCCATTGTGCAGCTTGAGGCCGAACAGGGCCGCCCGCGCAACCCCTTCATCAACGCCGGTGCCATTGTCACCACGGACGAGGTGCTCACGGGCCGCGAACCGCGCGAGACCTTGGCCGAAATCCTGCAATTCGTGCGCGCCGCCGCCAGTGACGACGACATCCACATCAACGAAACCGTCGCGGCCTCTGAAACCGCCCATGGCCACCGCAACTTTGCCCTGGCGCATTTTCTGGCCTCCTGCGGAAATCTGAACAATCCGCCGGAGAAGACGCTCGGCACGTATTTCCACCACTGCGCCATCGACATGTCCGCGCGGCAACTGGCCATGGCCGGACGGTTCCTGATCGAAACCGACAAGCTGCCCCGCATGATCCTGCCGCCCCGCATCCGGCGTCTCAATGCGCTGATGCTGACCTGCGGGCATTATGACGGGTCGGGCGATTTTGCCTACCGCGTAGGGCTTCCGGCGAAATCCGGTGTGGGCGGCGGTATCCTTGCCATTGTCCCCGGCCGCGCCAGCATCGCCGTCTGGTCGCCGGGTCTGAACCGCTATGGCAACTCGAAAAAAGGCACCCAGGCCATGGCCCGCCTCGCGCGCGAAATGGGCTGGTCGATCTTCTGACGCCACCACCTCTTCCTGCCTCCCCCGCCCTTCATTTTGCCAAATAAACTCCGGGGGACGCGGCCCCTTGGCCGCGCGGGGGCTGGCCCCCGTCCGCCATAAAAAAAGCGCGCCACATCCCTGCAGCGCGCCCTCTTGTTTCTTACCGCCTTGATAAACTGCTCAGCGGACCTTCAGTGTCGCCAGCCCGATCATCGCGAGGATCAAAGAGATGATCCAGAAGCGGATGACGATCTGCGGCTCGGCCCAGCCTTTCTTTTCATAGTGATGGTGGATCGGTGCCATCAGGAAAACACGTTTGCCCGTGCGTTTGAAATAAAGCACCTGAATGATAACCGACAGCGCCTCGACCACAAACAGGCCGCCGACGATGGCCAGCACCAATTCGTGCTTGGTGGCAACCGCGATGGCCCCCAATGCGCCGCCAAGGGCCAGCGATCCGGTGTCGCCCATAAAGACCGCGGCGGGGGGCGCGTTATACCACAAAAAGCCCAGACCACCGCCAAAGATACCAGCGGTAAAGACCAGAATCTCGCCCGTCCCCGGCACATAGTGCACGTCCAGATATTCGGTGAAATCGACGCGGCCGACGGCATAGGCGATCACGCCAAGCGCTCCGGCGGCGATCATCACGGGCATGATCGCCAGCCCGTCCAGCCCGTCCGTCAGGTTCACCGCATTCGCCGCCCCCACGATCACGATGATCGAGAAGGGCACGAACAGATATCCAAGGTTGATCAGCGTGTTCTTGAACACGGGCAGTGCCAGTTGGTTCTGCAACTCTGCAGGGTGGAACTGCGCCGCCCAATAGGCCGCGCTGCCCGCGATGATAAAGCCCAGCAACAGACGCATTCTGCTGGAAACACCAGCGGTCGTCTGCTTGCTGACCTTGGCGTAGTCATCGGCAAACCCGATGGCGGCAAATGCCATTGTCACCAGCAGCACCATCCACACAAACGGGTTGTCCAGCCGCGCCCACAGCAGGGTAGAGGTCAGCAAGGCCCCCACAATCAGCAGCCCACCCATGGTCGGCGTCCCCGCCTTGACGAAATGCCCCTCGGGACCGTCATCCCGGATCGGCTGGCCCTTGCCCTGCCGCTTGCGCAGCACGGCGATCAGCGGCTTGCCGAACAGAAAGCCAAACACCAGCGCTGTCAGGAAGGCCCCACCGGCGCGGAAGGTGATGTAGCGGAAAAGGTTAAAGAAATCGCCGCCATCTGACAGGAGGGTCAACCAATAGAGCATCGTACGCGTCCTAACTCAAAATCTTGTGGGCTTAGCCCTGTCGTTCATTCTGGACCGGATGGCCCATTTTGCGGATCGCGTCAACGATCAGCCCTAGTTTCATGGACAAGGAGCCTTTGGCGAGCACAACATCGCCACTGTCCAGATGCGACGAAAGCGCGGGCAGCAGGTCGGCGGCAGTTTCGGCCCATTCCCCGCGTTGATGCGCCGGCAGCAGGTCATAGAGCGACTTCATCAGCGGGCCAACACAGTGGATCACATCCAGCTTTTTGGTGGCGTCGAGATGCGCGAGCCCTGCGTGCAGGGCGATCTCGTCCGGTCCCAGCTCCTTCATGTCCCCCAGATAGGCGATGCGCCGCCCCTTGCTGACGCGGCCGATATCATGGGTCACCTCGGCGGCGGCCAGCACCTCTAGGGCGGCGGCCATCGACGTGGGGTTCGCGTTATAGCTGTCATCAATCAGGTTCAACGTCAGATGGGTGTCGACCACGTCGAGATGGATAACCTCTCGCACGCCGCGCCCTTTATAGGGTGTCCAGCGTCCCAGCGAGGCCGCAGCCAGCGCCAGATCCGCGCCCATGGCCTGTGCAGACGCCAAGGCTCCTAAGGCGTTCATCGCGAAATGCCGCCCCGGCGTTCCGATCTTGAACAGCAGCGGCGTGCCGTCGGCGTCGGCGCGCACGACGGTGGTATCGCCCTGCACCTGCACGTCCAGCAGTTTGTACTGATAGCCATGCTCGCCAAATTCGACCTCGCGCAGGCGGCGATCCACGGCCTTGGCCATCAGGATCGCGGCGTGTTCGATGTCAGCGTTGATCACCGCTACGCCCCCCGGTTGCAGCCCATCAAAAACGGCGGCTTTCTCGACCGCGATTTCCGCGACATTGGCAAAGGCTTCCAGATGCACGGCGGCGACGGTGGTGACCATCGCGACATCCGGCTTGGCCATCTGCGCCAGCGGAGAAATCTCTCCGGGGTGGTTCATGCCGATCTCGATCACGGCATATTCTGTATCCGCAGGCATCCGCGCCAGCGTCAGCGGCACCCCCCAGTGGTTGTTATAGCTGTCGACCGAGGCATGCGCCCGCCCCTGGTCGGCAAAGATCGCAAGCAGCATTTCCTTGGTCGAGGTCTTGCCGACGCTGCCCGTCACCGCGACGACCTTGGCCTGCGTTCGGGCCCGCGCGGCGGCACCAAGCGCCTCAAGGCCCTTGAGCACATCCTCGACGATCAGCAGCGGTGCATCCTCGGCCACGCCCTCGGGGACATGGGTGACCAGCGCGGCCCCCGCCCCTTTTTCCAGCGCCATGGCGACAAAATCATGCCCGTCGCGCACGTCTTTCAGCGCGACGAACAGATCCCCCGGTGCAAGGGTACGGGTATCAATCGACACGCCGTCACAGGCCCAGTCCCCGATGGCGCGGCCGCCGGTGGCGCTTTCGGCCTCTTTTGCTGTCCACAAGCTCATGCCAATCTCCCATCCAGCGCCGCGACGGCGACGCTGGCCTGTTCCACATCATCAAAGGGTAGCACATCGTCACCGATGGTCTGTCCGGTTTCATGGCCTTTGCCCGCGATCAGCAGCGCGTCGCCCGTGCCGATGGCGTCGATGCCCCGCAGGATCGCCTCGGCACGGTCGCCCACCTCGGTCGCTTCTGGCGCGCCCTCCATGACGGCGGCACGGATGGTCGCCGGATCTTCGGAGCGCGGGTTGTCATCGGTCACGAACACCAGATCCGCATGGGCCGCCGCCGCCTGCCCCATCAGCGGGCGTTTGGCGCGGTCACGGTCGCCGCCTGCGCCCACGATAGCGACCAACCGGCCCATGACATGGGGGCGCATCGCTTGCAGGGCGGTGGCGATGGCGTCGGGGGTATGGGCGTAATCCACAAACACCGCCCCGCCATTGTCCCGCGTGGCGGCAAGCTGCATGCGGCCGCGCACGGTGGTCAGATGAGGCAGCGTGTCGAACACATGGGCGGGGTCCGCCCCGCAGGCAATTACCAGCCCCGCCGCGAGCAACACGTTGTCCGCCTGAAACCCGCCAATGAGGTTCAGGCGTTTCTGGTAGGTCTTGCCACGATAGCTGAACCGCAGGTCCTGCCCCGTCGCATCAAAGCGCTGGCCGGTCAGATGCAGATCGCCCCCGTCGCGCCCTACGGTAATCACCTCGCAGCCACGGGCGCGTGCGATAGCGACCATATCGACCCCCTTGGGATCATCGATATTGATCACCGCCGTGCCGTCCTCGGGCAGCACCCGCGAGAACAGTCCGGCCTTGGCGTCGAAATAGGCGTCGAAGGTCTCGTGGTAGTCGAGATGGTCTTGGGTAAAATTCGTGAACCCCGCCGCCTTGAGCGTCACGCCATCCAGCCGTCGCTGGTCCAGCCCGTGGCTCGACGCTTCCATCGCGGCATGGGTGATACCGTTGGTAGAGGCCTCGGCAAGGGTGCGGTGCAGGGTGATGGGCTCGGGCGTGGTATGAGCCAGCGGTGCGGTCCATGCGCCTTCGACGCCAGTGGTGCCAAGGTTGACAGCCGCCAGCCCCATCTCGATCCAGATTTGCCGCACGAATGTGCTTACAGAGGTTTTGCCATTGGTGCCGGTGACCGCAATCATCGTCTGCGGCTGCGCGCCGTACCACAGGGCTGCCGCGCGCGACAGCGCCTCGCGGGGGGCATCGGTGACGACAAGGGCCACGTCAGCCTGTGCCAACGCGTCAGCCGCCAGCGTGGCCCCCTCGGCGTCGGTCAACACCGCCACCGCGCCCATGCGCAGCGCATATTGGATAAACTCGGCCCCATGGACCTTGCTGCCGGGCATGGCGGCGAAGAGGGTGCCGGGCTGGACCTGACGGCTGTCGACGCTGATACCTGCAATGGGCGGGTTGCCCCCCCCTTTCGCGGTCAGACCAAGGGAGGATAACGGGACGGCCTGTGTGCCCATGGGGACGCTCTTTATATTAGTTGCTGCTGGAGAGCGTTATATCAGCGAGGCTGTCCGGTTCAACAGTCGGTCGCAGACCCAGCAGAGGCGCGACGCGACGGACCATTTCCGCGGCCACGGGCACGGCTGTCCAACCGGCCGTGCGGCGCGGTTTGTCGCCCGAGGTCTCGACAGGTTCGTCCAGCGTGACGATCAGTACGTATTTGGGATCATGCGCCGGGAACATGCTGGCAAAGGTCGCGATGACCTTATCCTCAAGATAGCCACCTCGGGGGCCGGGTTTATCCGCCGTACCGGTCTTGCCGCCGATCTGGTAGCCGGGCACTTCGGCAAAGCTGGCCGTGCCTTCGGTCACCACCGCACGCAGCATTGCGCGGGCATCCGCCGCCGCGCGTTCAGACATCACACGCGGGCCGACCACGGGGCCGGATTGCTTGCGCAACGTCGGGGTGACCTTGTGCCCGCCATTGGCAATGGCAGAATAGCCCGCCGCCAGATGCATCGGGCTGGAGGACAGACCGTGGCCATAAGAGACGGTTACGGTGCTCAACTCTTGCCAGCGCTGCGGCAGCAAGGGCTTGCCGCCAGAGGCTTCGATGATCTCGAAGGGGGTTGGTTCAAAGAACCCGAGGTTTTTCAGGAATTCCTGCTGACGCTCCGCGCCGATCTCAAGCGCAAGCCGCCCTGTCCCGCGGTTGGAGCTGTGCACGATGATCCCCGTCACCGTCTGCTTGCCATAGTTCTTGCCGTGGAATTCGCCGATGCGGAAGCCGCCGACCTTCATCGGGCCAGAGGTGTCGATCACCGTATCCGCGGTGGCAATGCCAAGGTCGATCGCCTGTGCCGCGGTGAAAATCTTGAAGACAGAGCCAAGCTCGTAGACGCCTTGCACCGACCGGTTGAACAGCGGGCTGTCGGACGCATCGCCTGTGACGGCGGCACGGGGCCGGTCGTTAGGGTCGAAAGAGGGCAATGATACGGCGCTGATCACCTCGCCCGTGTGCACATCCATCAGGACCGAGGTCGCCCCCTTGGCGTTCATCAGCTTCATGCCGCCATAAAGAATACGCTCGGACGCGGCCTGTACGGTCATGTCGATCGAGAGTTCCAGCGGCTTGTTCCCATTGGCCGGATCGCGCAGATAGTCGTCAAAGTATTTCTCTGCTCCCGCGACGCCGATCACCTCGGCGGCATGGACACCCTCGCGGCCATAGCTGGCCCCTCCCATGATATGCGCGGCAAGCGACCCGTTGGGGTAAAGACGCATATCACGCGGCGCAAACAGCAAGCCCGGCTCGCCGATATCATGCACGGCCTGCATCTGCTCGGGGCTGATTTTCTTCTTGATCCACAAGAACTTGCGCTTACCGGTAAAGTCGCGCAGCAGGCGTTCCTCGTTCAGGTCGGGGAACACGGCCATCAACTTTTTCACTGCCCCCTGCGGGTCGATCATGTGGTGCGGCTGCGCATAAAGCGCATGTGTCTCAAAGTTGGTCGCCAGCAGATTGCCATTGCGATCCACAATATCGGCGCGGGTGGCCGAGATCACGGAACCGGGGGCCGCCGCGCGCGGCTCTGTCGGGTCGGTGGTCGCCATGACCCCCATACGCGCGCCCACAACGGTGAAGGCGCAGAAGAAGAAGACCCCCAGAACCAGCAAACGCCCCTCGGCGCGCTGCCGAGAGGCGTCGCGCATCTGCTCGTGGCGGATACGCTTGTTCTCGCGCTCGATCGCATCGGGGTTTTCGCCCTTTTGACGGGCTTCAAGAATACGGGCCAGCGGGCGCAGCGGGGTGCGGATCATTCGGGGGCCTCCATCGAGGATACGTCAACGCCGTCGGTGATCTCGAACAGCGGCAGTTCTGGCAGCGGCGGGTAGCTCACCTGATCGATAGATCCGAACTGGTCGGGATGCAGCGGCAAAAGGTTCAGCCGGTCAAAGTTGAGCTCTGCCAGATCGCGCAGACGGTCGGGGCGGTTCTGATAGGCCCATTCCGCCTTGAGCACGGCCAGACGGCTGTAGGCTTCGCGGATTTCATAGCGCAGGTCATCGGCATCACTCAGGGCTTGCTGGGTCGCGTAATTCTCGCGGTAGGCCCAGAAGGCCAGCCCGATCACCGAAAAGGTGGTTAGGATGTAAAGCACGGTTCTCATACGGTTAATCCCCTGACCATAGGCATGCCGAGTGCCTTGGCATCGATGCTGCCCGCAGGCGCATCAGTGCGAATTGCGACGCGCAGCTTGGCCGAGCGGCTGCGCGGGTTCTCTTCCAGCTCTTGCGCATCCGGCCCGATGGCCTTGCGCTTGAGGATCTTGAATTGCGGCGCTTCTGTTTCAATTTCGGGCGCAAAGCGATTGGCGTTGCCCCCTGCCCCCGCACGCGCCGTCAGGAAGCGTTTGACCATACGGTCTTCGACCGAGTGGAAGGTCACAACGGCAAGCTGGCCACCGGGTTTCAACGCACGTTCCGCCGCCATCAACCCGTTGAACAGCTCGCCATATTCATTGTTCACCGCAATGCGCAGCGCCTGAAAGCTGCGGGTCGCGGGATGCGACTGGCCGGGTTTCGAGCGCGGCAAACAGCTTTCGACCAAGCCTGCAAGCGCCAGCGTTGTGGTGATCGGGGCCTCTTCGCGGGCGCGCACGATCGCTTTGGCGATGCGGCGGCTGGCACGTTCTTCACCGTATTGGAACAGGATATTGGCAATCACCTCTTCCTCGGCCTCGTTGACGATATCCGCCGCCGAGGGGCCGTCCTGGCTCATCCGCATATCAAGCGGCCCGTCACGCATGAAAGAGAACCCGCGCTCTGCCAGATCAAGCTGCATGGAGGACACGCCCAGATCTAGCACGATCCCGTCCAGATCCTGTGCATAGTCGTCCATTTTGGAGAACACGCCGCGCTGCATGATGATCCGGTCGCCATAGTCACCGGCCCAAGCCTGCGCCATTTCAAACGCGAGCGGATCACGGTCCACGGCCACCACCTGCGCAGCACCTGCGTCCAGCAGGCCACGGGTATAGCCGCCCGCGCCGAAGGTGCCATCCAGCCAACGCCCCGACACAGGGGCCACCGCCGCCAGCAAGGGGCGCAGCAGAACCGGTGTGTGCGGGGCGGAGGGGGTATCACTGGGTCCGCTCATATCGATCAAGCCTCCGGCTTGCCGTCCAGGAAGGCCATCGGATCAAAGTCTTCTGGCAGATCGTCCAGCCATTCCTCTTCGCGGGCCTTTTCCTCGGTCTCGTAGGTTTCGGGCTTCCAGATCTGGAAGGTATCACCGGCGGCGATAAAGAATGCTTCGTTTTCCAAGTCGATCTTGTTGCGCAGCTTGGCGGGCAGAACCAGGCGGCCCGTTTCATCGACCGATGTGGGAAAAGACTGACCGTGGAACAGGCGCTGCAGCATCTTGCGTTCCATCGACCCGCGCGGCAGCGCGTCGATCTTGTCGTCCACCTCTTCGATGGCCTGCATGGTATAGCATTCAAGATAGCTGCGGCGGCTGTCGCCATAGACGATCACCAGCTCGGGCGTGCCACCGTTTTGCCAATTCGGATCACCGGCTTCCAACACACGACGAAAAGAGGCTGGGATAGACACCCGCCCCTTCGTATCGACCTTGTGTTGGCTTTCGCCTCTGAACCTGCGGCTCACGTGTTTTTCCCTGCCTGCGGCGCTTATGCGCCCTAAAATCATGCCCCCGGCGGTAGATGTAGAAACGGCGGGCTGATCTGCTGCCACTGATCAACCCGCCGCCCGTCCCGCCTTGGCGGGGAAGTCCGACTGCGCGCGCCACCTGGGGGGATGTCTGCTCGCTCGCGCGCCGGATCTCTTGGTCTGATGAAAGCGAGGTGCCTGTATGAACCTGCTAGAGTTTTATTTGGTCGTTGGGGTCGTTTGGTGCCCCGTGTCTCGTTCTCATCCGATGCACTAGGGATGCCATGGGAATTGATGGGCGTCTATAAGTTTTTTGGGAAATACATACCAAATTTGGTTTTGCACAGGGTTGTAAATCAACATGTGGGAAAGAAATATCAGCGATATTTAGCCTATATCGAATAAATGTGAAATTTAGACACAACATATTGAGGTTAAAAACGCGTGCTGAAATTTCCCACAATTTCCCAACAATTTTAGACCACAGAGTTATCCACAACCTGTGTTCGCGGCTTGTTCCCCGATCGCAACACCAATTGCAACTGTTTTATCGCGCAAACTGAGGATTCCGCGCCTCAGACAGCCATTTTCCGCCGAATCACCTTGCCAATCCGGCAGGGTCCAGCCGGCGATCTCCCATGTTTTCCCATGAGGTTTTCCCATGCGATCCCATACGCACGTCCACACGACGCCGATGAACGCGAAACGCCGCGCAGGGGGCTGCGCGGCGTTGAGTACAGATAGGACCGTGAAGGAGGTTGCCCCTTAGGCCATCCCACCCTTGATCAAACCTTCGGCGATGCGGGCATAGGCCTGGGCCATCGGCCCATCCCCCGCTGCCACCGGCGTGCCACCATCGCCGGAAAGCCGGGTATCAAGATCGATGGGCAAACTGCCGAGCAAAGGCACCTCCATCTTCGCGGCTTCGGCTGCAACCCCGCCATGGCCAAAGATTTCATGTTCGGACCCACAATCAGGACAAACAAACAGCGACATATTCTCGATCAATCCCAATACAGGCGTCTTCAACGTATTGAACATATCAATCGCCTTGCGTGCATCGATCAGCGCCACGTCCTGCGGCGTTGACACCACGATCGCGCCAGACAATTCGGATTTGGTACATAGTGTCAGCTGCACATCGCCCGTGCCCGGCGGCAGATCGACAAGCAACACGTCCAGCTCGCCCCACTCTACCTGCCCCAGCATCTGCTGCAGCGCGCCCATCAACATCGGGCCACGCCAGACCACAGCCTTCCCCTCCTCCATCATAAAACCGATGGACATCAGGGTCACACCATGGGCGTGCAGAGGGATGATCGTCTTCCCATCCGGCGAGGCGGGCCGCTTGTTCACCCCCATCATACGCGGCTGACTGGGACCATATATATCGGCATCCAGCAAACCGACCTTGCGACCTGCCCGCGCCAAAGCCACGGCGAGGTTCGAGCTCACGGTCGATTTGCCCACGCCCCCCTTGCCCGACCCAATGGCGAGAATGCGCTGCACGCCAGCCGGTTTCATCGGGCCATCCTGCGCCTTCGGGTGCCCGCCAATCTTTAGGCTTGGGGCCGATTGCTTTGGCGCGGGGCCATGGGCCGTCAGGGCGACTGTTACGCTGGCAACGCCATCAACCTCGCGCACCACGGCCTCTGCCGCGTCGCGCAGCGGGGCCATCTGCGCGGCGACCTGCGCATTGGGGGCTTCTATAACAAAGCGCACCACATCGCCCTCGACCGTCAAAGCGCGGATCAGATCGTGATCAAGGATAGATTTCCCATCCGGCAGCATCACCCGGGCCAGAGCAGATTCGACGTCGGATTTAGAGAGCGGCATGACATATTCCTTTCGAGACTGCTTTTGACATGGCAGTTTCTGGCCAAATCGCAACCCTACGTTCGCATGCCGCACAGCACCAAGGCAAAACGAACATTTAGCGCCCAAAAATTACGCAAAACCCTATGTTTTCGCTGCATGGCAGCAATGCACAATTTGAGAATTGTGCAACCGCAGCAAATAGGTCAAAAAGGTTTCAGGAACGCAGACACTGCGAGCCAAGAATAAGACCAAACTCATCCATCCTCCTCCCGGATGTGTTTGTTTTCGGCGGCGATACCCTCCTCCTCCCTGGTATCGTCGCCATTTTTTTTCATACAACTCCTCCTGACTGCTAAAGCGTTTGCGCTAGGGTTATTTTGTTCCCGATCAAGACGTTACGTCACCTTTTGCCCATGCATTTTCTGCATAGCAGCATTGACGATCTGACTATTGTGCAGATGCAGCATTTTACTACATAACCAACACAAGACGAATGATAACGAACACAGACGAAACAAGACGAGGTATCCGATGGCCTACTTGAACGCTACAACCGCACCGACCCTGGCAGACCGCTTTGCCGCGCTGATGTCCACACTCGAGACTCGCCGCAAGCAACGCCGCGTATACCGCTCCACTTTCAACGAGCTGAGCTCCTTGTCCAACCGCGAGCTGAACGACCTGGGCATGGGCCGCTCGCAAATCCGCGGCATCGCGCTGGAAACAGCACGCAACGCTGCATAAATCATACTGGATCGGGCACACGCACCCTCCCTGTTGTGTGCCTGTAGAAAGCTTCGGGTCTCCTCCTCCTCCCTGAGACCGGCGGCTTTCATAAACGTCCCCTTCCCCCTTTCCTCCCGATTGGATTGGGGACGTAGATAAAGACGGCGGTGCTTTCCTCCCAAAGCACCGCCGTTCTTGCATCTAATTCTTGATATTTCGTAAAACTCATGACGCCAGTTCAGAACGGAACGTCATCCGATGCGCTCAGATAGCGCGACACGACCTTCTTGACCCCGGCCTTGTCAAAGCTGATCTCAAGCTTATCCCCTTCGATTCCAACGACTTCGCCATAGCCAAATTTCTGGTGGAACACCCGCTCCCCCATCGCAAAACTGCTGACGGCGGACATGTCGATCGTCACATTTCGGGCTTCCGAAGGCTGGCTCACGCTGCGCGCTTGGCTGCGCGTCTGCAACCTTCGCCACCCCGGAGAATTATATACATTCGCTTCAGCGGCTTTTTCATGCAGATTCGATTTGGGCATCGCAGCGCCATACCCGCCACCATACAGCCCCGGCGGGGTCAGCACATCCACATGGGCTTCGGGAAGTTCGTCGATAAACCGTGACGGCATCGCGCTTTGCCACTGACCAAACACGCGGCGATTGGCCGCAAAAGAGATCGTGCAAAGCTGCTCGGCCCGGGTGATTCCGACATAGGCAAGCCGCCGCTCTTCCTCCAGCCCCTTCAGGCCGGATTCGTCCATCGATCGCTGCGACGGAAACAGCCCATCCTCCCAGCCGGGAAGAAACACCGCCGGAAACTCAAGCCCCTTGGCCGCGTGCAACGTCATGATCGACACTTTGGCGCCGCCATCGTCGCTTTCATTATCCATGATCAAGCTGACGTGTTCCAGAAAACCTTGAAGATTCTCGAACTGCTCCAACGCTTTAACCAGCTCCTTCAGGTTCTCAAGCCGCCCCGGAGCTTCCGGCGTTTTGTCGTTCTGCCAAAAACCAGTATATCCGCTTTCATCCAAAATAATCTGCGCCAATTCCACATGGCTGACCTCGGGCGGGCCATATTCCTCGTGAAACAGCGGCGCACCTTCGTCGATGACGCTATCGTCATCAACCACAGTCTGTAGGCGCGGGCCCCGGGCCAGTTCGGACCAGCGCTGAATCCCGTCGATAAGCAGACGCAACTGCGCCGCACCACGACCGCCAATCCCGCCATTCGCCAACAGGATCCGCGCCCCCTCCACGAGGTTCACACCGTTTTCCCGCGCGGTTTTCTGTATATTTTGTTGTGCTTTATCGCCTAAACCACGCTTGGGCGTGTTCACGATTCTCTCAAAAGCAAGATCGTCATCAGGCGAGGTAACCACCCTGAAATAGGCCATGGCGTCGCGAATTTCTAACCGTTCATAGAAACGCGGGCCACCGATCACGCGGTACGGTAGGCCAATGGTCAGGAATCGATCTTCAAACGCGCGCATCTGGTGTGATGCCCGTACAAGAATCGCCATATCGTCCAATGTGTATGGATCAAGCTCGCGTGTGCCGCGCTGCAACGCTTCGATTTCGTCGCCGATCCAACGCGCCTCTTCCTCGCCATCCCAATGGCCGATGAGACGCAGCTTTTCACCCTCACGGGATTCCGTCCACAAGGTCTTGCCCAAACGCCCCTCGTTTCCTGCGATCACGCCCGAAGCGGCCGCCAGAATGTGCGGTGTTGACCGGTAGTTCTGTTCCAACCGCACCACATGAGCACCGGGGAAATCTTTTTCGAACCGCAGGATGTTGCCCACCTCGGCCCCTCGCCATCCATAGATCGACTGGTCGTCATCCCCGACACAGCAGATATTCTTGTGGCCAGAGGCCAGCAGACGGAGCCACAAATACTGTGCCACGTTGGTATCCTGATACTCATCCACCAGAATATATTTGAACCACCGCTGATATTGCCCCAGCACGTCTTCATGCTGCTGGAAAATGGTGACCATATGCAGCAGCAAATCACCGAAGTCGCAGGCGTTCAGATCTTTAAGCCGCGCTTGATACTGCGCATAAAGCTCCGCCCCGCGGTGGTTATATGCCCCCGCATCGGCCGTAGGAATTTTCTCGGGCGTCAATGCGCGGTTTTTCCAGCCATCAATAACGCCTGACAGCAAACGCGCGGGCCAACGTTTGTCATCAATCCCTTCCGCTTTGATCAACTGCTTGAGCAGACGCAGCTGGTCATCCGTGTCCAGAATGGTGAAGTTCGACTTTAGCCCGACCAATTCAGCATGGCGGCGCAACAGCTTGACGCAAATCGCATGAAACGTACCCAGCCAAGGCATCCCTTCAATGCTCTGCCCCAGCATATGCCCCACACGGTTTTTCATCTCGCGCGCGGCCTTATTGGTGAAGGTTACCGCGAGAATCTCGTTCGGGCGGGCGCGCCCGGTGTTCATCAGATGCACGATCCGCGCCGTCAGAGCCTTGGTCTTGCCCGTGCCTGCCCCCGCGAGCATCAAGACAGGGCCATCCATCTGCTCCACCGCGGCACGCTGGGCCGGATTCAGCCCATCAAGATAGGGTTGCGGACGCGCAGCCATAGCGCGCGATGATAGGGAAGCGCCCTCAAAGGCGGCCATTTCGTCAAAATCACTCATGCGGCCAATCTATCCTGCGCACGCACCAAATAAAAGACACGTTCGCAAAATGTTCCCGCCGCATTTTCTATAATGCAGCGGCGGTTTGCTAGCCGTCTAGCGTCAAAGCCGCAGGAATTATTGTTATCTGTTTCTCCTTATTACTGATGTCTTTGCATAGTTACGATCGCGCCCTCGACTCGGCGTAGCACCCCATCTCTTTCCAAATGGTTAAAAATCCCCCGCGGAGCGCAAAAAAACTTCTACTTGCACACCGCGTCAAACAGACGCAACAATGCCGCAGCGCAGCGTTAGCGCGTGCTCTAGACGCTTGAAAATTAAGATTTCTCGCCAGCAGGAAGGCCTAGCTATGACCGACTTTAAGAAAATTCTAATCGCAAACCGCGGCGAGATCGCCATTCGAATTATGCGCGCGGCCAACGAGATGGGAAAAAAGACGGTCGCCGTTTTCGCCGAGGAAGATAAGCTGGGCTTACACCGTTTCAAGGCCGATGAAGCCTATCGGATCGGGGCCGGTTTGGGGCCTGTCGCCGCCTATTTGAGCATCGATGAAATCATCCGCGTGGCCAAAGCCTCGGGCGCGGATGCGATCCACCCGGGCTATGGGCTACTGTCAGAAAATCCCGATTTTGTAGATGCTTGCGCGCAGAACGGTATTACTTTTATCGGGCCGCGTGCGGAAACAATGCGCGCCTTGGGCGACAAGGCCAGCGCGCGACGCGTGGCGATGGAGGCCGGCGTGCCGGTCGTCCCCGCCACAGACGTTCTAGGCGATGATATGGAGGTCGTCCGCAAGCAGGCGGCAGAGGTTGGCTACCCGCTGATGCTCAAGGCGTCCTGGGGTGGCGGGGGTCGTGGCATGCGCCCCATCGCGAATGAAGAAGAACTTAAAGAAAAAGTGATGGAAGGCCGGCGCGAGGCAGAAGCGGCCTTTGGCAATGGCGAAGGCTATCTGGAAAAGATGATCCTGAAGGCGCGCCATGTCGAGGTGCAGATTTTGGGCGACAGTCACGGCGAAATCTACCATCTATTTGAAAGAGATTGTTCCGTTCAGCGTCGCAACCAAAAGGTCGTCGAACGCGCGCCTGCCCCCTATCTTACCGAAGAACAACGCGCCGAGATTTGCGAATTGGGCCGCAAAATCTGTGCACATGTTAACTATGAATGTGCCGGTACGGTCGAATTCCTGATGGATATGGACGACGGCAAGTTTTATTTTATCGAGGTAAATCCAAGGGTTCAGGTCGAACACACGGTCACCGAAGAGGTCACCGGCATCGATATCGTCCAGGCGCAAATCTTAATTGCCGAAGGCAAGACCATCGCCGAGGCGACGGGCAAGGCCTCGCAGGCAGATGTGCAGCTGAACGGCCATGCGTTGCAAACTCGGATTACCACCGAAGACCCCCAAAACAACTTCATTCCTGATTATGGCCGCATCACCGCCTTTCGTGAGGCCACCGGCATGGGCATCCGCTTGGACGGCGGTACCGCCTATTCAGGTGGGGTGATCACGCGCTATTATGACAGTCTTTTGGTCAAGGTGACGGCGAAAGCTCAAACGCCCGAGCAAGCGATCGCCCGCATGGACCGCGCCCTGCGCGAGTTCCGCATCCGGGGCGTGTCGACAAACATCGCCTTTGTCGAAAATCTGCTGAAACACCCGACCTTCCTCGATAATAGCTACCACACCAAATTTATCGACCAGACACCCGAGCTTTTTACCTTTGAAAAGCGCCGCGATCGGGCGACCAAAGTATTAACATATATCGCTGATATTACGGTGAACGGGCACCCTGAAACCAAGGGGTTCGAACGCCCTGCGGCGGCCGTCCGCGCGCCGCAGCCGCCCGCCGCCCGAGCCGAGCCGATGATGGGCACCCGTAACTTGCTTGAACAAAAAGGGCCGCAGGCTGTTGCCGATTGGATGGGGCAGCAGCGGCAGCTGTTGATCACCGACACCACCATGCGCGACGGTCACCAGTCATTGCTTGCGACGCGGATGCGCAGCCATGACATGATCAAGGTTGCACCCGCCTATGCCGCTAATCTTCCACAGCTTTTCTCGATGGAGTGCTGGGGCGGTGCGACCTTTGATGTGGCCTACCGGTTCTTGCAAGAATGTCCGTGGCAACGCCTGCGCGACCTACGCGCTGCCCTGCCAAACGTGATGACGCAAATGCTGCTGCGCGGGTCGAATGGCGTGGGCTATACCAATTATTCGGACAATGTGGTGCAAGAATTCGTCCGCGTGGCCGCGACCGAGGGTGTCGATGTTTTCCGCGTGTTTGATAGCCTGAACTGGGTTGAAAACATGCGTGTCGCGATGGATGCGGTGATTGAGAACGGTAAGATTTGCGAAGGTACCGTTTGCTATACCGGCGACATTTTTGATCCGGACCGATCGAAGTACGACCTGAAATACTATGTTGCTATGGGCAAGGAGCTGAAAGCGGCCGGTGCCCATGTTCTGGGCCTGAAAGACATGGCCGGCGTGCTCAAGCCGAATGCAGCCAAAGTATTGATCAAAGCGCTGAAATCCGAAGTCGGCCTGCCGATCCATTTCCACACGCATGATACCGCAGGCACGGCGACCGCGACGATCATGGCAGCCTCCGAGGCAGGCGTGGACGCGGTAGATTGCGCCATGGACGCGCTATCGGGCAACACGTCTCAGGCGACGCTCGGGTCCGTGGTCGAAGCGCTGAAACACACGGATCGCGACACGGGCCTGTCGATGGACGCGGTGCGCGAAATCTCTAACTACTGGGAAGACGTGCGTGGCGAATATGCCGCGTTCGAGACCGGCATGCAGGCCCCTTCCTCCGAAGTCTATCTGCACGAGATGCCCGGCGGGCAGTTCACCAACCTCAAGGCGCAGGCCGCGTCGATGGGGCTGGATGATCGTTGGCCCGAGGTCGCCAAAACCTATGCCGAGGTGAACCAGATGTTTGGTGATATCGTCAAGGTGACGCCGTCGTCCAAAGTGGTCGGCGACATGGCTCTGATGATGGTATCCCAAGGGTTAACCCGCGCGCAGGTCGAAGACCCGAAGGTGGAAATGTCCTTTCCTGACAGCGTGATCGACATGATGCGCGGCAATCTGGGCCAGCCTCCGGGCGGGTTCCCTGACGCAATCGTCGACAAAATCCTCAAAGGCGACAAACCGAACACGGAACGCCCCGGTGCGCATCTGCCCCCTGCCGATCTTGAAGCGACACGCAAAGAATTGCGCGACCTTCTGGAAGGGGCTCAGGTTGAAGACGATGACCTGTCGGGGTACCTCATGTATCCCAAGGTTTTCCTGGATTACATGGGCCGTCACCGGACCTATGGCCCTGTCCGCGTATTGCCGACCCGCACCTTTTTCTACGGGATGGAGCCGGGCGAAGAGATCACCGCGGAAATCGACCCGGGCAAGACGCTGGAAATTCGTCTGCAAGCCTTGAGCGAGACCAATGAAGACGGCGACGTTAAGGTCTTTTTTGAACTGAATGGCCAGCCGCGCGTCGTGCGCGTGCCCAACCGGATGGTCAAAGCGACGACTGCACAGCGTCCCAAGGCCGAGATTGGTAACGTCAATCACATCGGAGCGCCGATGCCGGGTGTTGTTGCCTCGGTCGGGGCGACGGTGGGTCAAAAGGTCAAATCCGGCGACCTGCTTCTGACCATCGAGGCGATGAAAATGGAAACCGGTATCCACGCGGACCGCGATGCTGTCGTCAAAGCGGTGCATGTCACGCCCGGGGGCCAGATCGACGCCAAGGATCTGCTGGTCGAGTTGGAGTGATCCCATGCGCCTTTCTGCCCTGACCTTGATCGTTCCCAGCTACGACGAAGGAATATCCTTTTACTGTGGCACGATGGGGTTCGACCTGACACAGGACGAGGACCAGGGGCATAAACGCTGGGTGCGCGTCACCCCTTCGGGTGGCGGCACCGGCTTTATCCTCGCCGAACCCGGCGACGATGTTCAGCGTGCCGCGATTGGGAACCAAGGTGCGGGGCGTGTCTGGTTGTTTCTAGAGACCGAGGATTTTGCCCGCGACCATGCCCGACTTTTGGCTGGGGGCGTGACATTCGAAGAAGCCCCTCGCCATGAACCCTATGGCACTGTCGCCGTGTTCCGCGACGTTTTCGGCCATCGCTGGGATCTGATTGAACCGCGCACGACCGCGTAAAGACAGCATCGGCCCTGACACTTGGGGCCGGATGCATTCTGCCGCATTGATCAGGCCCGTTCTGCTGCTACGTTCAGGCTTGGCACGACAGATGGACACCTCCCATGCCCTATGAATGGAAAACACGACCCGAGGCCTCGACGCAGGTTCTTTGCCTGCGGCCGCACCAATCCCTGCCGGCAAAGGGATTCGCAAGTTTTATCCTTGTCACGTTTGTCCTAATTCTGATCCCCGTTCTGCCACTGTTGGGGACTGTTCTGCTGTGGGGGCTTCTTCCTTTCATGCTGGCCGCCGTCGCGGCGATGTATTGGGCGCTACAGCGCAACCATAAGGCCAGACAGATTGAAGAAGTGTTTACGCTCGACCACAATACAGCACATTTATCCCATCGCACCGCGCGCGGAGAGGTCAAGGAATGGCAGTGCAACCGGCATTGGGCCGTCGTGACGAAATATGAAAAAGACGGCCCCGTACCCCATTACGTGACCCTCCGCGGCATGGGCCGCGAGGTCGAAATCGGGACCTTCCTGAGCGAAGAGGAACGGATCGCCCTGTATGACGAGCTGAACCGTTCGCTGATGCGCTGAGACCTAGCTCAGCCGCTCTTTCACTTTGGGACCAACCGCGCCAAAATCCATTTGCCCCGTGTACTTACCTTTAAGCAGGCCGATCACCTTGCCCATGTCACGGATCGATGTCGCGCCCACTTCCGCAATGGCGGCATCGACGGCCTTGGCGGTTTCTTCTTCGGTCAGCTGACGGGGCAGAAACTCTTCGATCACGGCGATCTCTTCACGCTCGCGATCCGCAAGATCAAGCCGCCCGCCCTCTTCATAAGCGCGTACGGATTCCATACGTTGTTTCGCCATTTTACCTAAAATCGCGAGCACTTCAGCATCGCCAACACCCGTGTCGCCCTCATCAGCACGCGCCGCGATGTCTTTATCCTTGATCGCCGCATTGATCAGCCGCAGGGTCGACAGCCGGTCCGCCGCCTTGTCTTTCATTGCCTGTTTCAGTGCATCCGAGATGCGAGTGCGCAGTACCATTACCATCGTCCTTTTGACCCTAGGGGGTATTAAGCCGTGCAACATAGAGATATTGCGCGGCGCAGGCAATGCCACAAGCCTCGCGCAACCCATTGAATAACAACGATATTTCATTTTCAACCTACTATTGACCCCGACGAACTGCGGCTTTAGGTTGCCACCGTTTAGCTCCATATACCTGCCGCTGGAGGCCCCCGACATGACCGCGACCACATCACCTCGTCCGACTGCCTGCCTGGCGCTAGCGGACGGATCGATTTTCTACGGCATGGGCTTTGGCGCAACGGGAGAGACCGTGGCCGAGCTTTGCTTTAATACAGCGATGACGGGCTATCAGGAAATCATGACCGACCCGTCCTACGCGGGGCAGATCGTGACCTTTACCTTCCCCCACATCGGTAACACCGGCACGAACCCCGAAGATGACGAAACCGGCGATCCGGTCGCAGCGGGGATGGTTGTCAAATGGATGCCCACCGACCCGAGCAACTGGCGTTCGGTCCAGCCGTTGTCCGAATGGCTGGCTTCGCGCGGGCGCATCGCGATTGGTGGTATTGATACCCGCCGCCTGACCCGCGCCATCCGGCAGCAAGGGGCCCCACACGCGGCATTGGCGCATAATCCTGACGGCGTTTTCGACGTCGAAGCGCTGGTCGCTGCGGCACGAGGTTTCGCGGGCCTGGAAGGCATGGATCTGGCGAAAGATGTCAGCTGCAAACAATCCTATCGCTGGAATGAAATGCGGTGGGCTTGGCCCGACGGCTATACTGCGCAGGAAAACGCACCTCATAAAGTGGTCGCGATCGACTACGGTGCCAAGCGCAACATCCTGCGCTGCCTTGCCTCGGCCGGCTGCGACGTCACGGTGCTGCCCGCCTCTGCCACGTATGAAGATGTGATGGCGCATAATCCTGACGGGGTTTTCTTGTCGAACGGCCCCGGCGATCCGGCGGCGACCGGCGTGTATGCTGTGCCGATGATCAAGGATGTCATCGAAAAGACAGAGCTTCCGGTTTTCGGCATTTGCCTTGGCCACCAGATGCTTGCGCTGGCTCTTGGCGGGCAGACGGTCAAAATGGGTCACGGTCACCACGGCGCGAACCACCCCGTTAAGGACATTGATACCGGCAAGGTCGAAATCACCTCGATGAACCATGGGTTTGCCGTCGATGCGCAAAGCCTGCCAAGCGGAGTGGTTGAAACCCATCAGTCGTTGTTTGACGGCTCCAACTGCGGCATCCGGATGGAGGGGCGGCCCGTCTGGTCCGTTCAGCACCACCCCGAAGCGAGCCCCGGCCCGCAAGACAGTTTCTATCTGTTTGAACGCTTTGCCGCGGCGATGGCAGAGCGGGCCAGCTAAACCTGACAGTTGCGGGCGTTCTCTTCATCCGCAATTAACGCCCCATTAAGGCATCTCTCCCAAGGTGGTCCTATTCCGACAGGAAGGGATTCGCCCGTTGAGCAACCTTGGATTAGAGCTGAAAGCACCCAGTCCCGCGCGTGCGCGCGGGCGCTATCGTCCCTTGGGGCGCATATTGGTCGACGCAGGGTTGATCGATCAGGCCGATCTGGTTCACGCACTTGAAGCGCAGCGCGATCTGGATGCACCGCTTGGGGAAATCCTTGTGGCTCAAGGGCTTGTCTCGCGCAGTGAGGTGACCAAAGCACTGGCGCTGCAACATCAGATCCAGCAGGTCGATCTTGACGCAGACCCGCCCAAACCGATGCTTGCGCGCCATCTGTCTGCCGAAGCCAGCTTGCACCATAAGATTGTGCCGTGGCGGCGGATGGGCCAAACGCTGTTTGTCGCGACCAGCCGGCCGGATACCCTTCATACCCTTACCCGCGACGCCTTCGGCAACAGCGATCGGGACATCGTACCGGTGCTGGCAGAACCCGCGCAGATCAACCGTCAGATCACCGCGCTTTACGGGACCGAACTTGCCAAACGCGCGGCAGAGCGTGTGCCCCCTCATGAAAGCTGCCGAACATGGCGGGTTGCCGGGCCGCGCCGGCGTATTTGGGCCGCCGGTGTCATTTTTGTCGCGAGCATGCTGTTCGCGTTACTCCCCGCGGTGACGTTTACGGCGTTTGTTCTATGGGCGTTGTTCTGCAGTACTATGATCATGACGCTACGATTATCGGCCTTTCTGGCGCGCTGCCTGTGGGGGAACACACCACTGCCTTCAGACCCCACCGCGCCATCGCTCCCGACACGATGGCCAAAGGTATCGGTTCTTGTCCCGCTTCTTCATGAGGAGGAGATTGCCAGCGCCTTGATCGCACGCCTGTCGCAGCTCAGCTATCCCAAGGCGCTGCTGCAGGTCGTGCTGGTGCTGGAGGAAGGCGATCAAATGACCCGCGACACCATCGCGCGAACCGAACTGCCCTTCTGGTTCGACGTGATCGAAGTGCCCCAAGCAGGCAAACTGCGCACCAAACCCCGTGCCCTGAACTACGCGCTGGAATTTTGTAGTGGCAGTATTATCGGCGTGTGGGATGCCGAGGACGCGCCGGAGGCCGAGCAGATCAACCGCGTTGTACAACACTTCGATACGGCGCATAAAAACGTCGCTTGTGTACAGGGCGTTCTGGATTTTTACAATGCGCGCACCAACTGGATCTCGCGCTGTTTCACCCTGGAATATGCGACTTGGTGGCGCGTGATCCTACCCGGTGTCGCGCATCTGGGGCTGATCATTCCCCTTGGGGGCACCACATTATTTTTCCGCCGCGCCGCTTTGGAGAAACTGCGGGGCTGGGATTCCCATAACGTCACCGAAGATGCAGATCTTGGCGTCCGCCTCGCACGGCATGGCTATAAAACCGACCTGCTGCCGACTGTCACTTACGAAGAGGCCAATTTTCGTGCGTGGCCGTGGATCAAACAAAGGTCACGATGGCTGAAAGGCTTCTTGATCACATGGGTCGTGCACAGCCGTGCCCCCCTCCAACTGATCCGTGATGTCGGGCTCATTCGGTTTTTGGGCGTGCAGGTACTGTTCCTCGCGACGTTCTGCCAGTTCATCTTTGCCCCCCTGCTCTGGTCCTTTTGCCTACCGCTGTTCGGCGCGGCGCATCCTGTCCAGACAACACTGGGCGCTGATGTGTTCTACGGGCTTTTCGGATATTTCCTCTTCGCGGAAATCCTCAATATATCTGTCGCGATGACCGCGGTTTCGGGTCCGCAGCATCGCCACCTTATACCCTGGGCAATCACCCTGCCATTTTACTTTATACTCGGCTCTTTCGCTGCCTATAAGGCGCTATACGAATTCGTGGTCACGCCGTTCTATTGGGACAAGACCGAACATGGCGTACCACATAAATCCAGCCCCATCGGTTCTAAGGTGCCACCACTTCGTCCACCCTAGCCTTCGTCTTTGCGCTGTGCCGCTTCTTGCTTGAGCCGCGTCATGAAGGCGACAGAAATATGCGTGCGCAATGCTTCATCCGCACCATCTTCGTCACGCTGTTCGATCATCTGAACAATGCGGTCATGTTCATCCTGCGCGATCGCACCGCGCCCATCCACGGCCAGTGACGATGTCGCCATCAGCGCCATGGACCGGTGTACAAGATCAAGTTGCTGCACCAAATACCGGTTGTGCGACGCGAGATGAATTTGTTTGTGAAATCGGCGGTTCGCACGCGCCAGCGCCGCTGGATTGTCGCGAAAAGCGTCGTCTTCCTCGACCATTTCGCGCAATACACGGACTTCTTCAGCGGTGGCGTGACGGGCGGCAAGCCGCGCGGCCAACCCCTCCAACTCGCCGCGTACGACGTAAAGTTCGGCCACCTGATTGTGGTCCAACGATGCAACGATCAGGCTCCGCCCGTCCCGCGCGAGCAAGGATTGCGTCTCAAGCCGTTGTAATGCTTCACGAACCGGCGTTCTCGAGACACCGAAGCGTTCGGCCAATTCGCTTTCCACCAACCGATCACCGGGGCGATAGGTGCCCACGTCAATCGCGTCCAGGATCATGGAATAGGCGTCTGTGGGTCCGGAGCGTGGCGTCGTCATTGGTTCTCTTTCAAAAGGCTCCGGCACCTTAGCCCCCGCGTCCAATTGCGCAACCCCGTGATCTTGCGCAGATCATCTGGTCAGCGTAGCAAGTCCCCATGCCACACGCCTCTTTCTCTCATGTGAATACGTGGGTCTTTGACCTTGATAACACATTATACCCGCCATCCGCCCGCCTGTTTGACCAGATTGAACAGCGGATGACGCATTGGGTGATGACCGCCTTGAACGTCGATGAGCAGCGCGCGGATTATCTGCGCAGACATTATTGGCACACCTACGGCACCACGCTGGCCGGGCTGATGCGCGAACACGACCTTGATCCCGGCCCCTATCTGCACGAGGTGCACGAGATCTCCTTTGACGCGCTGATCCCGGATCCTTTGCTTGCAGCGCGGATCGCCGCCCTGCCGGGGCGCCGGATCATCTATACCAACGGCACTGCCCCCTACGCCGAAAAAGTCATTGCCGCACGGGGGCTGTCGGGCCTGTTCGATGCTATCTACGGCGTTGAGCACGCGTCATTTTTACCCAAACCCGAACGCGCCGCCTACGACCTGATATTTGCCGCCGACGCATTGACCCCAACCACCGCCGTGATGTTCGAGGACGACCCCCGCAACCTGATCGCCCCGCATGACATGGGGATGGGTACCGTCCATGTGGCCGAACACCCCGCCCCCGCGCCGCATATCCATTTCCACACCGATGATCTTTCGGCTTTTCTTGCACAGATCACGGGCTAACTGACGGGCATGACCATGGCATGTGATATCTTGATTTCGGGCGGCGGCATTGCCGGTTTGACGGCGGCAGCGGCTTTCGGCACCGCGGGTTTCAACGTGGTCTGCGTCGACCCCACGCCCCCCGTCACCGATGGTGCGGCGAAGGGGGCCGACATGCGCTCTACCGCGATGCTGCAACCGGCGCGCCGCGTGCTTGAGGCAGCGGGCATCTGGGCCCATCTGGAAGAACACGCGGCACCGTTGCAGGTGATGCGTATTGTGGATGCGGGCGGTGACGGCGTGGCCCCGCTGACCAGCCGCGCCTTTGATGCTGCCGATATCTCGGACCAACCTTTCGGCTGGAACTTCCCGAACTGGCTGTTAAGGCGCGCGCTTCTGGAGCGGTTAGAGGCTTTGCCGAACGTGGATTTCCGCTCCGGCACCGCAACCACAAGCTTGTTCACCCGCACCACCGGCGCACGCGTAAGCCTCAGCGATGGCACGAAAATTTCGACAAAGCTCGTGATTGCCGCAGACGGGCGCGACAGCCCCATGCGCGACGCCGCCGGCATTGAAGTGACCCGCCAAAGCTATGGCCAAAAGGCGCTTGCCTTTGCCGTGACACACCGGATCCCCCATGAAAACGTGTCGACCGAGGTGCACCGCAGCGGGGGCCCCTTCACCCTTGTACCCCTGCCCGATCGCGACGGTCTGCCCTGCTCTGCCGTGGTGTGGATGGATGACGGCGCGTCCTGCCTTGCGCGGATGGCGCTTGACGCAGGTGCGTTTTCCCAAGCCGCGACCGACCGCAGTGCCCACGTGCTTGGCCCGTTGACGCTGGCCTCCGAACGGGCGATCTGGCCGATCATCAGCCAGCATGCCGCGCGCCTCGCGGCTGAACGCGTCGCCCTGATTGCAGAAGCCGCCCATGTGATGCCCCCCATCGGCGCGCAGGGGTTGAACATGTCGCTGCAAGACATCGCAACGCTGCTGGAACTGGCGCAAAAGCATGACGCTGATCTGGGCAGCCAGCACATGCTGGATGCCTATCACAAGGCGCGTTTTGGCGATATTCAACTGCGCTTGCGCGGCATCGACCTCTTGAACCGCGCCAGTCAGGCGACAACGCCGCTGGCCTGCGATGCCCGCGCCAAAGGGCTCAGCGCGCTATATGCCCTGCCCCCCGTACGGCGCATGTTAATGGAGATGGGCTTGGGCATGCGGCAGGGCTGACCTGCCGCATGCCTTTATTTACAGTACCTTATCGACCACGGCTGCCAACCGCGCAAGCGTGGCATCCACGTCGTAAAGCTTGTCCAATCCGAAGAGCCCCAGACGGAAGGTCTGGAAATCCTCCGGCTCGTCACACATCAAGGGCACACCAGCGGCGATCTGCATCCCTTCGGCAGCAAAGGCCTTGCCGTTTTGCACGGAGGGATCCGCAGTATAGCTCACCACCACCCCCGGCGCGCCAAAACCTTCCGCCGCGACAGAGGTAACGCCCCTCTCCGCCAGCATCTTGCGCACGGAATCCCCCAGACGCCACTGCGCCTCTTTCAGACGGTCAAACCCGTAGGATTTCGTCTCAAGCATGGTATCGCGGAATTGCCGTAGCGCATCGGTCGGCATGGTCGCGTGATAGGCGTGGCCACCATTTTCATAGGCTTTCATAATGCTATGCCACTTGGCCAGATCGATGGCAAAACTGTCCGATGTGGTCTCTCCCATGCGTGCAACAGCGCGCTCCGACATCATGACCAGCCCGGCAGAGGGTGACGCGCTCCAGCCCTTTTGCGGCGCAGAGAGCAATACGTCGACGCCAAGCGCCTTCATATCCACCCATGCGCAGCCCGACGCGATGCAATCCAGCACCACCAGCGCGCCGACGGCATGGGCCGCTTCTGCCATCTGCTTGATATAGTCATCGGGCAGGATCACCCCCGCACTGGTCTCCACATGAGGTGCGAAAACCACCTGCGGCTTATGCGTCTCGATGGCTTTGACAACGTCATCAATCGGGCTTGGGGCGAAGGGCGCGGGCGTGCTGTTGCCCTGCATCTGCGCCTTCATGACGGTGGCATTGCCGGTCAGATCGCCGCTCTCGATGATCTGGCTCCACCGATAGGAAAACCAGCCGTTGCGCACGACCAGCACCTCGGCCCCCCGTGCAAATTGACGGGCGACCGCCTCCATCCCGTAGGTGCCGCCCCCGGGGACGACAGCCACGGCATCGGCCTTGTATACGTCCTTGAGCAAAGCGCTGATGTCGCGCATGACCTCTTGGAACACGGCGCTCATATGGTTCAAGGACCGGTCGGTGAACACGACCGAAAACTCTTCAAGCCCTTCCGGGTCAACTGAATTTAGCAAAGCGGGCATGATATCCTCCTGATGGTTTCGCGCGAACATAGCCGCTTGCGTGGTAAAGTCACAGGCCCAAAGGTCCGGTCAGTCGTTCCTCGCTTAGAAGCACATTTGCCTCGACCGCCCCCGCCCCCGGCAGGGTCATGATCCGCCGCCGCAGTACCCGTTCGAAATCCGCCAGATCCCGCGCAACAACCCGTAAACGGTAGTCATATAGCCCCAGAACATGCTCCACCGTTTGGACCTCGGGGATGGCACTGACGGCGCGTTCGAAATCCTCTAGGCTAACCCGCCCTTTGGTCGCAAGCTTGACGCCGAGAAAGACGGTGACGCCGAACCCCAATGCCTCCCGGTTCAAGCGCAACCTCTTGCCGCGCAAGATGCCTGCCTCCTCCAACCGTTTGATCCGCCGCCAAGTGGCAGGCTGCGACAGCCCCAGATGACGCCCCAGGGCACCGGCGCTTTGAGTGGCATCCCGCGCAAGCGACCGGATCAGCCGGTGATCCACCTCATCGAGCGTAATCATAGCGGTAACGCCTCCTCTGACTTGATCCGCGCCACATGCATCAGCGCCTCGATATCGGCAATATGCGGCAAGGTCAGAATACCCTCCCGGTAAATCTGCTGATAATGCGCCATATCCCGCGCAATTACCGATAGGCGCACATCCACCCGCCCCAGAAAGGTCTGGAACTCGATCACCTCAGGCAGCTGGCGTGCCTCTTCAAGAAAGCGGTCGAAGGCATTGCCCTGCGTCTTGTCCAAGGTGATCCGCAAGGACACTTCGACTGTGTAGCCCAATGCCGCCCAATCGACGACAGCCGCCACCCCCTGCACGATCCCGGTTTCCTGCATGCGCGTGATCCGCCGCGACACCTTACCCGCTGTTAGCCCCGTAAGGTCGGCCAGCTCCGCCGGCGACAACCCCGCATCCGCTTGCCAGTGGCGCAGAAGTCGTCGATCCATATCATCAAGCATGATTTTTCCATTTTTACCGCATACCGCGCATTATCATCTTCATTTTGCCAAATAAACTCACAATTCCGCAATAGCATCTCGCAGCAGCTTCGATATGGTCTCCCTAGATTTCAACGAACCCGAAAGGACGCCCCAATGCGCGTTTATTACGACCGTGACTGCGATGTGAACCTGATCAAGGACAAGAAAGTCGCCATCCTCGGCTACGGCTCCCAGGGCCACGCCCACGCGCTGAACCTGCGTGATTCCGGTGCGAAAAACCTCGTCGTTGCGCTGCGCGAAGGCTCCGCTTCGAAAGCGAAAGCCGAAGGCGAAGGCCTGAAAGTCATGGAAATCGCCGAAGCAGCAGCTTGGGCCGATGTGATCATGTTCACCATGCCCGACGAACTGCAGGCTGAAACCTACAAGAAATACGTGCACGACAACATCCGCGAAGGCGCTGCAATCGCATTCGCCCACGGGTTGAACGTCCACTTCGGCCTGATCGAACCCAAACCCGGCGTTGATGTGATCATGATGGCCCCCAAAGGCCCGGGCCACACTGTGCGCGGCGAATACACCAAAGGCGGCGGCGTGCCTTGCCTGGTTGCGGTAGACACCGACGCCACCGGCAAAGCGCTGGAAATCGGCCTGTCCTATTGCTCCGCCATCGGTGGCGGCCGGTCCGGCATCATCGAAACCAACTTCCGCGAAGAATGTGAAACCGATCTGTTCGGCGAACAGGCTGTTCTGTGCGGCGGTATCGTTGAACTGATCCGCTGCGGCTTTGAAACACTGGTCGAAGCCGGCTACGAGCCCGAAATGGCCTATTTCGAATGTCTGCACGAAACCAAGCTGATCGTTGACCTGATCTATGAAGGCGGCATCGCCAACATGGACTACTCGATCTCGAACACAGCGGAATACGGCCAATATGTCTCCGGCCCGCGCATCCTGCCCTACGACGAGACCAAAGCGCGCATGAAGGCCGTTCTCAGCGACATCCAGTCGGGCAAATTCGTGCGTGACTTCATGCTGGAAAACTCCGTCGGTCAGCCCACGCTGAAATCCTCGCGTCGCGCCAATGACGAGCATCAGATCGAAGTCGTCGGCGGCAAGCTGCGCGAAATGATGCCCTGGATCTCCGCCGGCAAGATGGTCGACAAATCCAAGAACTGATCGCCGATGCAGCGATGTGGAAAGGCCCGGTTTTGCACCGGGCCTTTTCTTTTGCGCAACCGGCTGTCACATCTGGCGGGCCGAGTTTTCCCACAGGATATGTCATGCCGGACGCGCCCCAGATCACCAAATCAAGCTGGCTGATGATCCTGCTGCTTGCCTTCATCTGGGGAGGCACGTTTCTGGTGACCGAAATCGCTTTGACTGAAATGCCACCCTTCTGGATCGCGGCCACACGTGTCGGGTTCGCGGCCACCGTGATGGTGGTAATCTGGGCTCTGCGCGGGTTTCGGCTCTTTACCCAATCCCCCACCCGCGGCGACATCGCGGCCGTGATCTTTATCGGTGCCGCCAGCTCTGCCGTGCCGTTCAGCCTGCTCGCATGGGGTCAGCAATATGTCACCTCGGGCTTCGCGGGGGTGACCATGGCGGCGACGGCGCTGATCATCCTGCCGCTCGCCCATTTCTTCGTTCCGGGCGAAGCGATGAGCCCGCGCAAGGTGATCGGTTTTGCCCTGGGCTTTGTCGGCGTTGTCATCCTGATCGGCACGCAAGCCTTTGAAAGCAGCGGCACCGCGCTTGAAACCCAAGGCCGTCTGGCCTGCCTGGGTGCGGCGGGGTGCTACGCCACCAGCTCGATCATCATGCGCCGCCTGCCCGCGGTGGACGCGATCGGCCTTGCGACCATCCTGCTGATCATTGCCACCTGCATCACCGTTCCCATGGCGATTGTTATCGAAGGTCTACCGCCCCGCCCCTCGCCGTCCATCTTCGCGGCGCTGGCGTTTCTGGGCCTGATCCCCACCGCCGCTGCAAATTTCCTGCGCGTGCTGGTGATCCGCAGCGCAGGCCCGGTGTTTATGTCACTGGTGAACTACCAAGTCCCCCTCTGGTCCGTCTGCCTCGGCGCGCTCTTGTTGAACGAACCGCTGCCGCCATCCCTGCTCTACGCGATGGTGCTGATCCTCTCGGGCGTCGCACTCAGCCAATATGGCGCGTTCCGCCGGCTGTTCACCCGCACGCGCGCCTAGCTTCCAAATGGCTCTAAATCCTCGCCGAAGGCATCCCTCAGCCACCGCAGGCGGCGCGTCCCGCGCGGGTACGGCAGGGCCGCCGCGCAGGACATCCCCGCCAGCAGCCCTGCGATCAGCTTAAGGTGCGACAGCCGCCGTGACCGCATCCACGACGGAATCGACCGCGCGTTCCATCAGCTGCGCGTCTTCATGTTCTGCCATCACACGCACCAGCGGCTCGGTGCCGGATTTGCGGATCAGCAAACGCCCCTGACCGGCCAGATCGGCCTCGGCCTGTGCGATGGCCCCTTGCACCTGCGCGTCTTCCAACGGCACCTGACCGGCAGAAAACCTCACGTTCTTAAGCAGTTGCGGCACGGGTTCAAAGTTATTCAGCAGCTCGGAGGAGGTCTTCTCCGACCGGATCATCTCTGCCAGAAACTGCAGCCCCGCCATCAGACCGTCACCCGTGGTGGCGTGGTCGGTCATGACGATATGGCCCGATTGCTCGCCGCCCAGATTGAACCCGCCTTCGCGCATCCGCTCGACCACATAGCGGTCGCCGACGGACGTCCGCTCAAGCCGTAGCCCCTTGCCCTGCAAGAAGTGTTCAAGGCCAAGGTTGCTCATCACGGTGGCAACTAGGGCGCCATTGGCCAGCCGGTCTTCGGCCGCCCAACGGGACGCCATAAGGGCCATGAATTGATCCCCGTCACCGACCTTGCCGGTTTCGTCAATCAGGATCACGCGGTCCGCGTCGCCATCCAGACATATGCCCACGTGGGCACCGTGCTCTACCACCGCCGCTGCGGCGCGTTCGGGGTGGGTCGAGCCGCAATTCTCGTTGATGTTGAAACCGTTCGGCGACACGCCAATCTCGATCACCTCGGCCCCCAGTTCCCATAGGGTTTCGGGAGCGACGCGGTGTGCGGCCCCATTGGCGCAGTCGATCACGACCTTCAGCCCGTCCAGACGCATTTGGCGCGGGAACGACGACTTCACCCGCTCGACATAGCGGAACCGCCCGTCATCGATCCGCTTGGCACGGCCAATCTTATCGGCGGGGTTCAACTCCACGCCGCCTTCGATCAACGCCTCGATCTCTGCCTCCACAGCGTCGCTCAGCTTGAACCCGTCGGGGCCGAAGAACTTGATGCCATTGTCCGTCGCCGGATTGTGGCTGGCCGAGATCATGACCCCCAGATCAGCCCGCATTGACCGCGTCAGCAGCCCGACCGCAGGCGTGGGCACCGGCCCCAGCAGCAGCACATTCATCCCCGAGGACGTCAGCCCCGCCGTCAGCGCGTTTTCGAACATATAGCCCGACAACCGCGTGTCCTTACCAATCACCACACGGTGCACACCGTCACGACCCGCGCTAAAATAGCGCCCCACAGCCGCCCCGATTTTCAAGGCGACCTCGGCTGTCATCGGGTGCACATTGGCCTTTCCGCGAATACCGTCTGTTCCAAATAATTTTGTCATAAAATGCTCCCAAAATATGCGGCATGCCACAGAGCGACCGCTTGGCGGGTGTCGTCCACGTCATGCACACGGATCATTTGCACACCCTGCCCCAATCCTGCAAGCGCCACGGCGATCGACCCCGGCGCGCGGTCCCGTGCCTGCGGCGCGTTGCCGATCGTTCCGATGAACCGTTTGCGCGACACGCCCAGCAGGATAGGCGTCCCCAAAGCGTGAAACAGGCTCAGCCGCGCCAGCAGAGCCAGATTGTGATCCTGCGTCTTGCCAAACCCGATGCCCGGGTCCGCCAGAATGGCCCCCCGCGGGATGCCTGATGCCTCCAGCATGCTGATCTGCCGCTCCAGCGCGTCAAAAACATCAAGCAGCACGTTATCATACTGTGGGTCCAGATGCATGGTCGCGGGATCGCCTTGGGCATGCATAACGCAGACTGGAAGCGCCATTTTTTGACACAGGGGCCCGAGGGCGGGATCAAAGGTGAAGCCCGACACGTCGTTTACCAGATTGGCACCAGCGCTCACCGCGGCCTCGGCCACGGCGGCCTTGCGGGTATCGATAGAGATCGGCGTTTGCAGCCCCGCCCCCCGCAACGCGGCAATGACGGGAGCGGTGCGCGTGATCTCTTCGGAGACGGGCACAAAATCCGCGCCGGGGCGCGTGGACTCACCGCCAATGTCCAGAATATCCGCGCCGGCGGCCACCATCTTTTGTGCGACGCGCAGCGCATCGGGCACGGCATTATGCTGCCCCCCGTCCGAGAAACTATCGGGCGTCGTGTTCAAAATGCCCATGATGCGCGGGCGGTCCAGCGTCAGCCCTGCCATCGCGGGTCTGGGCGCGGTCAGCCGTGCCATCACGCTTGCCGGGATATCGGCCGCGGGCACAACACGGGGCGGCGTGCTGCGCGACAAGACCTCGGCATGGGTGAACCAGCCCCACCCCCCCGCGAGAGGCAGCGCAGTATCAGGCCGCGCGGGGCCGATCTGGACGAGAGGTCGGAAATAATCGGTCATGTCTCACAGACTGCCTTGGTCTACCGCTACGGCGCGCAGCGGAACAGAGGCGTCAGCCGGCAGGTCCGCCCCGATCACCAACATCTCTGTCGCGTCGAAGCTGGCGGCGAACCACGCGGCCAAGGCCACTGCATCGCGCGGCTGCGCCGAGGGCGTATCCACGCTATCAAGCACGATCTTCGACGGGGCCCAAACGCTCGTCTGACCGTTCTTCATTGCCCAATCCAGCTCTGTCCGCGTCGCCACCACAACACAGCGATCATCCTTTGCGGCCAGCACCCAGGCGTTCTGTTCAATCGCCAGCAGATCAATGCGGCGCTGCGCCATTTTATGCCCGACCTGCGGCGCGGCGGTGTCCGAAGCGCCGACACATAGGATCAGGGGCCGCCCCATCTGGTGCAACTGGTCCAGCCACCCCGCCAGATGCGGCGAGGCGATGGCATCATTGCTCAGATAGACCAGCTCGGGGTGTGGCACCTCGCGCGCCTCGGCCTGACTGTCGGGGGTATCATCGCGGGCGCGCACGATCTCGACACCCAAAGCACCGGGGCCACGGTCCAGCTTTTCGATGCGCACAAACACCCGCATCGCTTGCCGTTCCAGCAGGATACGATCCGCGACCCGTTCGGCCAGCGTCTCGAGCAGGTTCAGCCGTTCGTCCGACAGCTCGTAGGCGATCGCTTCGGTCACGCGGTCGTAGGACAGGATACGGTCCACATCGTCGTCCACGGGGCCGGTCAGCGGCTGCACCTCGACGACGACATTGAAACAGATGCGCTGCGTTACGCCACGTTCGGCCTGAAAGGCACCGATCTCGACCTCAACGATATGATCGCGTAGGGAAATCCGGTCCAGAGGTTCAGGCCCCGCCGTCGCAGCAGCGCGTTCGGACGGGTGCGCAAAGGCAAGCCGCGTGTCACTTGTCATGGGTTTGGGCCTTTGCTTGTCTCACTCGCAAACGATCCTAGACCGTTTGCGCGGATGTACCAAAGCCAGACACGGCTGGCCAGCCGTCAAAGACGACAGAAATGCCGCTTAGTTCGACGCAGTCTGAACGCCGTCACGATAGAACATGTGCACGCCGATCTTGGTGGTGCGGGTAAAGACGCGCGACCAACGGGGGCTCACGGCGGTGGTATGATAATACGTCGCCCCCCCTGTCAGCGATGGTGCCTTGCCGTCCAGCACCGCCCGCGCGACCTTGCCGACCTGCGCATAGGCGCGCGGCTCTGATATCACTTCGGCATTGCCATCGCAGGTGTAGGTGAACTGGCACTGATATTTACGACCCGTTCCCTGATTGATCACGCTGCACAAAGACCCGGGAAACTGCGCGGATTTCACACGGTTCATGATCACTTCGGCCACAGCGAACTGGCCCTTCACCGTCTCGCCGCGCGCTTCAAAGTACAGCGCCTCTGCCAGACAGCGCCATTGTTCGCCGCCCGATGCTTTCGGCTGTTCGGCCAGCCATGCGCGGGTGAACTCCACCTCGCTTGCGTTGTTCGATGCGATCATGCTTTCCAGACGTTCCGACCCGACAGAGCGCAGCCCTTTGGCTTCGATGTCAGCCAGTGCTTTGGCCTGTTGCGGGCTGGCGGACGCCACGGCAGGAGCAAGCAAAGACAGCGCCAGCAGGGCGCAGGACGAGAATTTCTGAAAAGAACGCATTGAGCGCCTCGCAACTAGTTTCGGACAGCGCCCCCTACCCAAACTGGCACCAAGCGTAAACCCTGCCGAAACCGCCTGCGCGGGAACCCGCACAGGAAGACAACATCTAGGCGATCAGCCGCGCAAAACTACCCTATCTTGTCCGCGATTGCGAGTTGAGCCGCCGCCAATCTGGCTACCGGGACACGGAAAGGTGAGCAAGAAACGTAGTCGAAACCCGCGTCACGGCAAAAAGCAATCGATTCGGGGTTGCCGCCGTGCTCTCCGCAGATCGACAAGGTAATCCCAGGTTGTGCTTCCCGCCCCCGCGCGGCACCAAGCTGAAGCAGCTCTCCGACGCCATCACGGTCCAGCATATGGAACGGATCTTCGGGGAAAACGCCCTGCTGCACGTAGGTCGACATGAACCGTCCCGCGTCATCTCGGCTCAACCCATAGGTCATCTGCGTCAGGTCGTTTGTCCCGAAACTGAGGAAGGAACAATGGGGCGAAATCTCTCCGGCGCGCAGGGCGGCACGGGGCGTTTCGACCATCACGCCCAAACGGTAGGTAAAGCTCGCGCCGCGTTCGGATTTCACCGCCGTTGCGATCTTGTCGACGCTGGCCTTGATCAGCTCCACCTCGCGTTTGGCCGAAACAAGCGGGATCATGATCTCGGGCACCACGGGGTCGCCATCGCGGCTGGCTTCGATCGTGGCCTCGAAGATCGCGCGGGCCTGCATCTCGTAGATTTCGGGCACCGTCACGCCAAGACGCACGCCGCGCAGGCCGAGCATCGGGTTATATTCGGTCATAGCCTCGATCCGCCGGGTCACGTTGGACAGCGGCAAATCCAGCGCCTCGGCCAGATCGCGTTGACCGGTGCGGGTCGAAGGCAGGAATTCGTGCAAGGGCGGATCGAACAGACGGATGCACACCGGCTGACCCTGCATGATGCGGAAAAGCTGAATGAAATCATCGCGTTGCATGGGCAGCAACCGCTCCAGCACGGCGCGGCGGCCTTCGCTGGTATCGGCAAAGATCATCTCGCGCATCACGGTCAGGCGGCTGGGGTCAAAGAACATATGCTCTGTCCGGCACAGCCCGATCCCCTGCGCGTCGAAATTGCGCGCGGTTTGCGCGTCGGCCGGGGTGTCAGCGTTGGCACGTATCCCGATGTCGGCAGCGTCTTCGGCCCAGGACATGAGCTTTTGGAAGGTCGCGTCCAGCAGCGGCTCAAGCATATCCGCGGCCCCGCACAGCACCTCTCCCGAGGTGCCGTCGAGGGTGATTTCATCGCCTGCCTTGAACATCCGCCCGTCGGGGGCCGTGATCACCCCCTTGACCAGATCGAACCGCATCGACGAGGCACCGACGACGCAGGGCAAGCCCATGCCCCGCCCGATCACCGCGGCGTGGCTGGTGATCCCACCGCGTTCGGTCAGCACGGCTTGGGCGGCATGCATCCCGCGAATATCCTCGGGCGAGGTTTCGCGGCGCACCAGAATACATTTCTCGCCCCGTGCGGCACTGGCTTGCGCGTCATTCGCGTTGAACACGATCCGGCCGGTGGCGGCACCGGGGCTGGCGGCAATGCCGCGCCCGATCACATCGCGTTTCACCCGTGGGTCAACCTGCCGGTGCAACAGCTCTGTCAGGGTGCGGGGCTGGACACGCATCAGCGCCTCTTCGCGGGGGATGATCCCTTCGTCCGCCAGCGCCACCGCGATCCGCACCGCCGCCCGCGAGGACCGCGACACGCGCACGCCATCAAGGATAAACAACTCTCCGTCAGAGATGACGAATTCCACCTGCATCTCGGCGCGCAGCCGCACCCGCATCAGCGCCGCGTGCTGTTTGAGCATCTCGAAAGCTTCGGGGGCGTGTTCCTCAAGCGACGGGCCGCGCGGATCGCGCGTCAGGTAAAGCGCATCGGCGGTGTCCTGCAAGGCGTCGCGCCCCTGCGACTGGCTCAGGTACCGCCCGGTGATCTGTGGCAAGCCGGTGGTGCTGTCCACCAGTTGCAACACGCCCGAGCCGCAAATGCCCGTGCCCACACCGAACACCATCTGCTGCACGATCAGGCCCAGCCCCGCATCCGCAGGTGCCCCCTTGGCCTGCCGCAACAGCCGCGCCGAGGTACCCTCCCACGCCCGCGCCATGGAACTGAGCACGGCGGTCAACTGGGTCACACGGTCCTGGGGGAAGCTTTCTTCGGTCTCAAGCTCGTAGGCCCGCAGGGATTGCAGCAGCGCCTCGCGCCCGTCGCCTTCGACGTCGTCGAACATATCGGGGTCCAGCCGCGCCACATTGACGGCATAGGATTGCACGAAACGGGTATAAAGCGCCGATGCGGGTCCCTCGCCCATGCGTTCGCAATAGTCGGCATAGCGGTCATCGTTCATGCCGATGTTCATCACCGCCCCCGGCCCGCCCCAATCCGGGTCCTGGCTAGAGGGGCGCACGCACAGCAGCGCGTCTTGGGGGAATTCATCAGCGACCGCTTGCAGATCGGGGATCTGTCCCTGCGCAATCTCGAGCACGACATCAAAGGGCAGCGCCACGGTGCGCGGCACCGGCAGATCAAGACGGACCAGACGTTGCAGACATTTCGCACGCCCCCCATGCGTATCATTCGCGATGGGGGCGGTTTGGGTCACAAGGGTTGTCATGGCGGTTTTCTGCACTGCGGCACCTTTTGGTTCCTGCGCAGCATAGGCTTTCGCCGTGGTGTGGCAAGGCGTGATCGCCTTGCCCACGTGTCGGGTCTGCTGCGTTACCCGTCGATTTTCGTCAGATCCGCGACCGAGCTACAGATCGTGCGGATACGGCTGAGCAGGTTCAACCGGTTGCGCCGGACCGTCGCATTGTCCGCGTTCACCTGCACCGCATCAAAGAAGGCATCAATCGGGCCGCGCAAGGACGCCATCGCGGACATGGCCGTGCCGAAATCCTGTGCCTCCATCGCCGGTTTGATCTGCGCCTCTGCGGTATCAAGGGCGGCAAACAGGGCGCGCTCTTCTTCGGTCTCGGCAAACTTGATGTCCGCCCCGAAGGAGTATTCCACCCCATCCGCATCCTCGGCCTGGCTGAGAATATTGTTGGCGCGCTTGAACCCCTGGATCAGGTTTTCCCCATCGTCGGTTTTCAACGTCTCGCTCAGCGCCTTGGCGCGTTTGACCAGCAGGGTCAGGTCGTCGTTCTGCGGCATGGCGATGCAAGCGTCGATGATGTCATGACGGACGCCTTGGTCCTTGAGGTACACTTTGAGACGGTCGTGGAGGAAGGAGAGAAGGTTTTCAGAAACAAAACCATGAGTCTGGTATTCAACTTGCGATGCTCTGGAGAAGTAGGTTTCCGCCAAATCTCTCGCTTGTTCGGAAGTTATTTCGTTCTGGGCCTGAAGTTCTTCACTACGTTCCAGTATGTCGTAAAGGTGTTTTGGTTCTTTAGACTTGGTTGCTTCCAACTCAGCAAGTACACTTCCGACCTCAGAAAAATTCTCTGTTAGCTCCACTGCCAGCTTCGACACCCTACTTTCGATATCTTGATCAACTCTATTTGAAAGGCCATCAACTAGGGCGCGCTGTACAGGCAAACTCAAATCATTCTCAACCAAAATCCGAATAACGCCCAAGGCCGCCCTACGCAGCGCAAACGGATCTTTGCTCCCGGTCGGCTTTTCATCAATCGCCCAGAAGCCGGTCAGCTTGTCGATTTTCTCTGCCAGCGCCACGGCGATAGACACGGGCGCGGTTGGCACGTCGTCGGATGGACCCAGCGGCGCATAGTGGTCTTGGGCGGCGGCGGCGATGGCCTCGGACTTGCCGGCGGCTTTGGCATAGTAGCTGCCCATAAGGCCCTGAAGTTCGGGGAATTCATAGACTATTTCGGACGACAGATCGGCCTTGGCGAAACGGGCGGCGGCGCGGGCCTCGTCTGCGTCGGCCCCGACCATCGGGGCGAGCTCACCAGCCAGTGCTTCCATGCGCGAGATCAGCTCTGCCTGTGTGCCCAGCTTGTTGTGGAAGGTCACGTTGGACAGACGGTCCACCCAGGTCTGCATTCCGGCCTCCGATTGCGCGATGCGCAGATCGTTTTCCCAGAAGAATTTGGCGTCCGACAGACGTGCAGAGAGCACTTTTTCATTGCCTGCCAGAATGGTCGCGCCATCGTCGGCGGTGGTGCGGTTGGCGACGGTGACAAAGCGTTCGATGCGGCCCGACTTGGGGTTGCGCACGGAAAAGAACTTCTGGTGCTCTTTCATCGAGGTTTGCAGCACCTCGGGCGGCAGACCAAGGAAATCATCGCCAATCTGCCCCATCAGCACGACGGGATATTCCACCAGCCCTGCGACCTCGGCCAGCAGCCCCGCATCCTCGACCACCTCAAGCCCGTTGGCAAAGGCCATATTGGTCGCGTCGTTCCAGATCGTATCGCGCCGCTCTGCCGGGTCGAGCACGACAAAGGCGCGTTTCAGCTTGGCGCTGTAGTCGTCAAAGCTGCTGACGGTGATTGTATCGGGGGCCAGAAAGCGGTGCCCGCGCGTGGTGTCGCCTGCGGTGATCCCGTCGATGGTCAAGGGCACAGTCTGCGCGCCATCTTCAGCCGACAGGATACACAGGATCGAATGCAACGGGCGCACCCACCGCAAGCTGCCACTGCCCCACCGCATGGATTTGGGCCATGGGAAGTTGCGAATGGTGGTTTCCAGCACCTCGGCCACGATCTCGGCTGCGGGACGGCCCGGCTTGTTGATCATGGCAAACAGGATCTTGCCCTTGGGCGTGTCGCGCTCTTCCAGCTGGTCGCGGGTCAGCCCTGCGCCGCGCAGAAACCCTTCGATGGCTTTTTCCGGCGCGTCGGCCTTGGGGCCTTTGCGTTCCTCGACCAGCGACGGGCTGGCGTCCAGCATCCCTTCGACGGTCAGGGTCAGGCGACGCGGCGTCGAAAAGGCCGCGGCAGAGGCATAGGTCAGCCCCGCATCCACCAGACCGTTCGTCACCAGTTTCTTTAGATCATCCGCCGCGCGCGCCTGCATGCGGGCGGGAATTTCTTCCGAGAAAAGCTCTATCAGGAGGTCGGGCATGGGTTCGTACCTTTCGGGGCCGCGTGTCGCTTGGGTGCGGTTAAATATGTGTCGCGCAAACAGCGCTTATGTCAAAGGGCCGGTCGATCCGGGTCGGATCAGTCGGCGGGGCGTTCCGGGCAAGCTTCGCCCACCACGGTGCCATCATAGGCTTTGTCGCCACAATCGTTCAGCTCGTGCCAGACATAGCCGCGCCCGTCCGAAGTGATCGCAACGATACGGTCTACGCCGAAATGCACGTTCTTCTGGCCCAGAAAGGTCAGCGCCGTGCCTGCCTCGATCTCTTCTGCGATGGCCTTGGCGTCGAAACAGTCGAACCAGCCCGGTGCATTGCGCGGCGTGACCTCGTCGCTGACGACATAGGTTTCGGACAGCATGGCGAGGCTGAGCGAGGTGTCGAAACATGCGCGGTAGCGGATGGGCGAGCTGTCGGCGTCGATGGCGCGGAAATTGTCGGTCAGGATCGGCTCGGACGCATTGCTGGAGATCGACACCAGCGAGACGCCCTCATCCGGTGCCGCTGCCTCGTGATAATAGCCGTAGACCTGGAGATAATAAAGCGCGAGACCCGCAATGGCTGCTGCAACCAAGATGACGCCTCCTACAATTTTACCGTTCATGCCGCGTTTTCCGACCAACCGCCGGCCCGTGTCTGAACAAAGGCGTCAGCGCAGGCTTTGGCAAGGGTGCGCACCCGCCCGATATAGGCCTGACGCTCTGTCACCGAGATGACACCGCGTGCGTCCAGCAGGTTGAAGATGTGGCTCGCCTTGATGCATTGGTCATAGGCGGGGTGCGCCATCACGATGCGCTTGCCTGTTTTGGGGTCCACGGCATCTTGTGCAAGGATCGCCTTGCACTCGTTCTCGGCCTCGACAAAATGGTCCAGCAGCACGTCGGTATTGGCGACATCAAAGTTCCAGCGGGCGTATTCTTCCTCGGTCTGTTTGAACACATCACCATAGGTGAGCGGGATCGGCGCGTCGGGGCTGTTAAAGGGCATGTCCATCACGTGATCGACGCCCAGAACATACATCGCCAAACGCTCGAGCCCGTAGGTCAGCTCGCCCGATACAGGATGGCAATCATGGCCGCCGACCTGCTGGAAATAGGTGAACTGCGACACTTCCATGCCATCACACCAGACTTCCCAGCCCAGTCCCCATGCGCCCAAAGTGGGGCTTTCCCAATCATCCTCGACAAAGCGGATGTCATGCAGCGCCATATCGATCCCGATCGCCTCAAGCGATCCGAGGTAGAGCTCTTGCAGGTTGGGCGGGCTGGGTTTGATCAGTGCCTGAAACTGGTAGTAATGCTGCAAACGGTTGGGGTTTTCCCCATAGCGCCCGTCGGTCGGGCGGCGCGAGGGCTGCACATAGGCGGCGGCCCAAGGGTTGGTGCCAAGCGCGCGCAGGGTCGTTGCCGGGTGGAACGTACCCGCGCCGACTTCCATGTCGTAGGGCTGCAGGACCGCACAGCCCTGACGTGCCCAATAGGACTGTAGGGCGAGGATGATTTCCTGAAATGAACGGGGGCGCTGGACCGGGTCGGACATAAGATTTTGCCTTTGCTGCTGCGCGCCTTTCCTAAGGTGCTGTCGCGGTAGGGTCAATTGGCAGCTTTGTGATGATTTGCGCTGTCTCAAGCATGGTATTTTGCACAGGTTCCTGCTTATCTACTGCAAGTTTAAATCCTTGAGAGTACCCATACCTATGACGCGACTGTTTGCGGCCCTGATCGCCGCCTTGTTTATTGCCCCGTTTGCCTTTGCACAGTCTGCCGATGATGTGGTTTGGATACAGGTCGAAGCCCAGCCCAATCTGGCCGCGGCGACCGATCGCGCACGTGCCTATAGCGCCAATCTTGAGGATGTGAACGGCTTTGCCTTGGGCGGCAGCTGGTATGGAATCGCGGTCGGCCCCTATCGCCGTGATGACGCAGAGCTGTTGTTGCGCCGCTACCGCCGGGACGGGGTGATTCCGCGCGACAGCTTTATCCAGCTTTCTGAACGGTTCCAGCAGCAGTTCTGGCCCGTAGGCGCGAACGTCCTGAACATTCCGCTGATCGCACCGGTTGACCCTGCATCCCCCACCGATACCCAGACAGACAGTGAGATCACGCAAACCACCCTGCCCCCCGCCAGCGAAGCGCTGGAGCAAGAGAACACCGCCACCGTAGAGGCAGAAACCACGCAAGTCCCCGTCCTGCCAGAACCACCACGTGACGAAACCCTGGCCGAAGCGCGCGCCAGCGAACGGGATCTTGACCGCGAAGCGCGCGAACAGCTGCAGGTCGCGCTGAAGTGGGCCGGGTTTTACAATGCCGCGATCGACGGTGCCTTCGGGCGGGGTACGCGGGGGTCTATGGCCGATTGGCAAGGGGCCAACGGCTATGACGCCACCGGCGTGCTGACAACGCTGCAACGCGCCGCCCTTCTGAAACAATATAACGCCGTGCTCGAAGGTCTGGGCCTGCAGGTCGTGCGCAACGCCGACGCGGGGATCGAGATGGTGATGCCGACCAAGATCGTGGGGTTTGACCGGTTCGAGCCCCCCTTCGCTCATTACAATGGCACCGGCGACATCGACGCGCGGGTTCTGCTGATCAGTCAGGCGGGCGATCAGGATACGCTCTTTGGCCTGTATGACATCATGCAGACCCTTGAAATCGTCCCCGAAGAAGGCCCGCGCGAGCGGAAGTCCGACAGTTTCGAGCTGATCGGCGAGAACGGCCGCATCGTCAGCCAGACGCAGGTGTCGCTGCAGAATGGCGAGATCAAGGGCTTCACCCTCATCTGGCCCGCCGGGGACGAAGACCGCCGCCGCCGCGTGATTGCCGAGATGACGAAATCCTTCACCCGCCTGCCCGGTACGCTGGATGCCGCAGCCGGGGGTGGCGACCGTCAGGCTGTCGATCTGGTGTCGGGTCTGCAAATCCGGTCGCCGAAAATCTCGCGCTCGGGCTTCTTCATTGATGGGCGCGGTACTGTTGCCACCACATCCGAGGCGGTGCAAAGCTGTGGTCGTCTGACGCTGGACGACGAGACAGAGCTTGATGTGGTTGTTGACGACGCGGCCAGCGGGATCAGCCTGCTGAAACCCCGCGCAGCACTTTCGCCCTTGGATGTGGCGGCGTTCAACACCGTGCCCCCCCGTTTGCAGTCCGAAATCGCGGTTGCGGGTTTCCCCTATGAAGGCGTGCTTGGATCTGCGACGGTGACCTATGGCACGCTGGCCGATGTGCGTGGGCTGCAAGGCGAAGAGAACATCGCCCGCCTCGCGCTAGAAGCCCGCAGCGGGGACGCGGGCGGTCCGATTCTGGATCGTGACGGGCGGGTCTTGGGCATGTTGCTGCCCCGTGCCAATGGCGCACGCGAATTGCCCGAAGATGTCGCCTTTGCGGTTGAATCCAAGGTCATCGCAGAGCTTGCGCAAAAGGCCGGTGTCACCGTGGATACCACGGCCAGCAGCACCACGATCAAGCCGCAGGACCTGCGTGAAAAAGCCAAGGGCATGACCGTACTGGTCAGCTGTTGGGAATAAAAAAAACCCGATCCCCCGTTTAACGGGGGATCGGGGTTAGTCGTTTGAACCGCCTCGGGCCGCGCCCTTGATCAGACTGCGGTCTGGGGCGTCAGATAGATCAACGTCGGGCGGTCGGCCTTAAAGGCTTGCGCCAGGACCTCTGGCAGCTCCTCCAGCGATTTCGGTGCCGCAGCATAGGCTCCATAAGCTTCGGCCAGTTTGCAAAAATCGGGATTATGGGCGATGACCGCGTTTGGCGCGATCTGCGCGCGGGTCATGCTGTCTTCGATTTCGCCTAGTTTGCCATTGTCCCACAGGATGATCGGCAAGGGCAGCCCCAGCTCTACCGCAGCCCCCAGTTCCTGCACCGTGTACTGAAAGCCATAATCCCCGATGATCGCCATGGTCGGCAGTCCGGGGCGGCCAATGGCCCCACCAATCGCAGCAGGTGTTGCGTAGCCAAGCGTGCCGAACCCGTAAGGATGATGCCAATTTCCGGGGCGGTCCATCTCCCAGACCTCGGTTGCGGCATAGGCAAATTGGGTCATGTCCGAGTAGATCATCGTGCCTTCGGGCGTCGCAGCCTTGACCGCGTCCACCACGGCAAGGATGCCCGGACGCTCCATATCCACTTCTGACCGCCAGCGCTTGCGCCAGCCTGCCACCTCGGCTGCATTCCAACCCGCTGCTGTGCGTTCGTCCGGCAAGGCAGCGTCAAGCGCGGTCATTACCTGTACCGCATCCCCAAGGATGGCAAACGGTGCTGCCTGCGGGTCCGCCAGAACCGACGGATCAATATCAACGCGCACCAGCTCGCCTGAATGGCCCAGATGATCGCGCCAGAGGTCCACCTCTGCCAGCTCGGTTCCGACGGCGATCACAAGATCCGCCTGCGCGATCACATCCACGCTGCTTTCCCGCGCGAGATAGGCGCCTAAATGCAGCGGCGCTCCGGGCGAGACGATGCCACGTCCGGCATAGGTCGTCAGGCTCGCTGCCTGCCAGCGGGCCAGCAGGGCGTCAACGTTCTGAACGCCAACGGCACCACCGCCAAAGATGAACAGCGGCTTTTGCGCTGCGGCCAGCTTTTGCGCCAGAAGGTCGATCTGCGCAGAGGGCACCGCCGGCAAGGTCGCGCTGACGGCAAGGGCGTGCGCGGGGGCGGCCTCCGCCTCTAGCAGGTGAATGGGAACAGAAATGTGCTTGGACCGCGGGCGGCTGGTGGCAAATTCGGTCAGGGCGCGGTCAATCAGCTGGTAGGCCGCCGGTGCCGTCAGCGCCATTTCGGACCAGTCGCACACGGTTTCCGCCGCCGCGCGCTGATCGTTCATCTGGTGCAGCTGCCCCTTCCGCGCCGCCGTTTCATCCAGACAGGAGGACAACACCAGCACCGGCACGGAATCGCTGTAGGCCTGTCCCATCGGCGTCATCACATTGCACAGCCCCGGGCCGGTGATCACATAGGCAACCCCCGGCTTGCCTGTGGCCCGGGCATAGCCATCTGCCATAAAGCCCGCCCCCTGTTCGTGCCGCGCCAGCACATGGGTCAGCCCTGCTTCCTCGATCCCGCGGTACATCTCTTGGTTATGCACGCCGGGGATGCCAAAGATCACCTCTACCCCGCGAGACTTGAGCATATGAGAAATCTGTGCCCCCAAAGGACGGGTTTGTACTGCGCTCATTATGCTCTCCAGAATTTGAATGTCAGAATGACGTATACCGCCATAAGCTCCAGCCGCCCGACCAGCATCGCGGCGGTCAGGATCCATTTGGCTGTGTCGTTAAGGGTGCTGAAATTGCCCGCCGGCCCGATGATCTTGCCCAAACCCGGCCCGATGTTCCCCAAGGCCGCCCCCGCCCCCGAGATCGAGGTCACGAAATCCAGCCCTGTCATGCTGAGCGCCACGGCCACCAGCCCTAGTGTCAGCGTGAAGAACATGAAAAACGACATGACCGAGATCATGACATCGCCGCTGATCGGGCGACCGTCATAGCGCGGGGTAAAGATGCCGTGGGGTGACCGGATTCGCTGCAACTGCGCACGGATGGATGCGAACAACAGCTGATAGCGGAAGATCTTGATCGAACAGGCGGTGGACCCCGCGCAGCCGCCAATCAGCCCCGTAAAGAAAAACAGCGCCACGGGAAACGGCCCCCAGGTCATATAATCGACCGAGGCAAAGCCCGTGCCCGAAATGATTGAAGTGATATTGAACAGCGCCTCGCGCAGGGATTGCTCCCAATGATGCGGAAAGACCGACTGAATAGAGATAAAGATCAGCCCCACCAGCACCGCAATCGTCAGCAAGAAACCCTTTACCTGCGGATCACGATGCAGGGCCAAAGGGTTGCCGTTCAACAGTTGCACGTAGCGCACGAAAGGCAGCGCCGCGAGCACCATGAAGATCGACGCCGCATATTCCGCATTGCCGCTAAAGGTACCGAAAGAGGCGTCATAATTTGAAAACCCGCCCGTAGACACGGTGGTCAGCGCGTGGACCGTCGCGTCAAAGACGTTCATCCCCAAGGTCAGATAGGTCAGCGCGCAGGCGAAGGTCAGCCAGACATAAATGACCGAAATCTGGCTGGCGATCTGCCCGGCCCGTGGCAGGATTTTACCAAAGGTATCAAAGGCTTCCGACTTGAAAATCTGCATACCACCGACGCGCAGCTCGGGCAGGAACACCATCGCCACAACAATGATACCGATGCCGCCCAGCCACTGCAGGATCGCGCGCCACAACAACAGCCCCTTCGGCAGATCATCAAGACCGGAAAACACCGTTGATCCGGTGGTGGTCATGCCCGACATGGCCTCGAACACCGCATCGACGAAACGCGCTTCTGTCGCGCCCAGCATGAACGGCAAAGCGCCGAAGAGCGGCAGCATCAGCCACACGGCCGTCGTCAACAAAAAGGTCTGCTGGATCGTCAGCCCTTCCCTGACCCCGTTGGCACAGGCCAGCGCGATCATGCTGCCCCCCAGCATGGTGATCAGCCCTGCCTCGACGAAGACGGGCCAATGGCCGCGCCCTTCGGCAATATCGACCAACATTGGCACAATCATCGCAATGCCAAGCACCGACACCAACAGGCCGATGACATATCCAACTGGGCGCAAATCCAACATCTGCGCAGCGTTGGCGCGGCGGCGCGCCGGTGTCAAGGACACGCCCTGCGGTAAAACGCAAAACGGCCCGGGCAAGACACACCCGGGCCGTCAATACTCAACCTGTAAACCGATCAGACGTAATATGTGTCGCGGAAAACATGGTGCACGATGTCATCACGCTTGATACCCATCGCGGCCAGCTCTTCGTCGGTCTTGGATTGCAGGAATGTCACCTGACGCATCCGGCCCGAATTCGCACCCGCTGCGATCAAACCGTTCCAGATGGCAGCAAAAAACCCGCCGATGACGGCGAAGGGAGCTTTGATGGTGGGGACGTTGCTTTGCGAAATTGTGCTGTTGTAAGCCATAATAAACTCTCGATTTATCTTGGCATTTCTGCCGGTTACCTTGTTCTGCCTCTTAATATAACGAAGCAATCCCCAATGAGAACCGACGTTTCTGCATAGCAGCATCCCGAAGATGCCGCATCGCAGCATGGCTTTGTGCATGTTTCAAGCAAGCACCACAAACCTGCGCGCAATAAATGCGCAGAATGAAAACATGTCAGAGTAACTGCCCTAAAACCGTGCGAACATCAGCCGACGTGAAACAGCGTGCTGAACAGTCTGGGATCGATGCTTTGAGCCGCAAAGGTATCGCCCTGCGTCAGAACAGAGATCGCATCATGACTGTGCAAGCTTTCTTGGTGGCTGGCCACAACGCGAAAATCACGCACTCGTGGCTCGGCTTGCAACTGCTCGCAGAACAACCGCGCCGCGTCTTCGACAAAGATCGGGTTAGCGGCGTTCAGCTCGGCAAACGCCTGTTCGTCCTCGCGTTTGACCATCACCTGCGTCTCTGTCGGCACCGCACGGCGCGCCGCGTCGATCAGGTCTTCGAACCACAGGCAGCTTTCCTCGCAGTTCACCTCGACCGAGATCCGCGCGACAGAGCGTTGCGAATGCGGCGTGGCAAGCTGCCCCCGTGTCGCACGGGCATGTTCGGACAGCTCCAGCGAACAGGGACAGGTAGAGGAATAGACGTAATCAAGGTGGATGATCTTCTTGCGCGCACCTTCGGCCTCGACCAGCTCAAGCGCGATGTCGTAATACTGGTACCCCGACAGCCCCGACCGTAAGCTGTCGATGCGCACCGGAAAAGAGAACCGCATCTGGATGCGAGCATCATAACTTTCAAGGTCGGACTTATAATCATCCAACGCAGCTTCCATCACCTCGAAGCTGAACACCTCATCGGCATGTTTATAGAAACTGCGCATGATGCGGGACATGTTGATGCCCTTCTTATCCGCCTCAAGGCTGACCGATCCGGTGACCGATGTCTCGAGCGTCAGATCGCTGCCCTCGCGGGTGTGAAACCGCATGGGCAACCGAAAGTTCGATATCCCCACATGCTGGATCTGCTGTTTCGCACCACGGATCAGGCTCGACGGGCCGTTTTGCAGATCGGGCAGCGTGGCCTTGTAGTTATCTCCCACAGCAAAATCACTGGGATAATCGCGGCTGAACTGCGGGTAGCTTTCGGCGCTTTGCAGCAGACGGGCCAGCGACGGGTCCAGCGTCTCAATCTCCGCGGCGCTGGCCTTGCGCGCCCAGGCACGCAACGTATCAAGTGCCGCAACCGCATCATCACGGTCCGGTATCACTGTCGCGGCGATATTCATAGCAAGGCCCTTTCGCAAGTTGCCCCCTATATAGGCGATATCGGGGGCTTTACCAATGCTCCGTCCAGCCAAGCAGGCAAAGCCCCCGAGTGATCACTTCAATGTGTCCAGCGCCTGACGGATGTCGGCGATCAGATCATCCACGTCTTCAAGCCCCGCAGACAAGCGCACAAGGCCGGGGCTGATCCCCAGCGTGGCTTTCTGGTCATCCGGCAAACGCTGGTGCGTGGTGGTCGCCGGATGGGTCGCAATGGATTTCGCATCGGCAAAGTTGTTCGAGATGGTGATAATCTCGAGCGCATTAAGGAATGCAAAACACGCGTCCTTACCGCCCTTGACCTCTACCGCCAAGACGGTCCCCGCCGACGGCGCATGAGACGTGGCGAGCGCGTGCTGCGGATGGCTGGGGTGTGTGGGATAGCGCACAGCGCTCAGCTTGGGGTGCCCGTTCAGCGCATCTGCGATCTTATAGGCGGCATCCGCTTGGGCACGGACACGCAGGTCGATGGTTTCAAGCGCCTTGAGGTGGGTCCAGGCGGTAAACGGGTTCATCGCGCCGCCGGTGTGTTTCATATAGGCTTCGATGGGTCCGCGGATCAGCTCTTTGGGGCCGCAAATCGCGCCGCCCAGCATACGCCCCTGCCCGTCCACATGTTTCGTGGTCGAGATAATGGCGATATCCGCACCACATTCCTTGGCATAGGAAAATACCGGCGTCGCCATCGCGTCATCCGCTAGCACCAGCGCGCCGACGGCATGGGCCGCTTTCACCACATGGCGCATGTCAACGACTTCCAGGGTAGGGTTCGAAATGCTCTCAAAGAAGACCATGGTCGTGTCAGGGCGAATGGCCGCATCCCACGCCGCGTTATCCGTGCCGTCGATCAAGGTCACCTCGACCCCGAAACGCGCCAAGATATCCTCCAGAACATACAGGCACGACCCGAAAAGCGCGCGCGCGGCGACCACGTGATCGCCTGCTTTCAGCAGCGATGTCAGCGCGCCGCTGACCGCCGCCATACCAGAGGTACAGGCGAAACAATCCTCATACCCCAAAAGCCCCGAGATCCGGTCCTCGAACATGCGCACCGTGGGGTTGCCATAGCGGGCATAGATAAACTCGTCATCCCCCAGCGACTGGAACCGCGCCTCGGCCTGTTCGGCGCTGTCATAGACAAAACCCTGTGTCAGGAACACGGCCTCGGACACTTCGTTATACTGGCTGCGGCGGGTGCCACTGTGAACAGCCTTGGTCCGTGGTTTCCAATCAACGCTCATTCTCTCATCCTTCCTGTCCCGCCGTGCAGCGGGCGTAAAAAAACCCCAGACGCGGTCAAGCGAAAGGGGGCTTTCATCCTGACCTTTTAGCGGAATTTGGCAGGTTTCTCTGCCCGTGGCCCGCAATCCGGTATCAAATCGCCACGTGTCATCTGCTACGCCCCTCGCCCGCTCGCGTCAACTCTAACAGCAAGCCGCCTTCCAAATGGCCGTAAATCCCGGGGGTGCTGCCCCATACGGGGCAGCGGGGGCTGGCCCCCGTCCTAGCTTTCGTCTTTTTCCAAACCATAGGTCTGGAACAGCCGCCCTTGCGTCATGAAAAACACAAACACCGCCGCCGTCAGCCCGAATGTCTTGAAATACACCCAAGTCTCGGTGCTGGCAAAGCGCCAGATCAGCTCGTTCGCGAGCGCCAGACCGAAAAAGCACAGCATCAGCCGTTTGGTCAGGATCATCCAGCCGGCGTCATTCAGAGGCATCATCTCTTCCATCACGAACTTGAGATAGGATTGCCCCCGCGCCAGACCGATCGCCAGCAGCACTGCAAACAAAAGGTAGATGGCGGTCGGCTTCATTTTAAAGAACCTCTCGTCATTCAGCCAAACCGACAGGCCCCCGAACAGTGTTACCAGAATGACTGTGGCAACCTGCATGCGGCTGATCTTGCCCGTCAGCGCCCACAGCGCGCCCGTCGACAGGATCAACAGCGGCACGAAGGCCGCCGTCACCACGATAAAGCCGCTGTAGTCGGTGCCCCACAGGGTGAAGGTCTCGTCCTTGAAGCGCAGATAGGCGACAAAGAATATCAGCACCGGCCCATATTCCAGCGCCGATTTGACGAAAGGGTTTATCTCGCGTGTCGTGCTCATCTTGCTCTCCAGTTATCCGCCCATTTCGACGATCACCGCGCCAAGCGCGATCAGCGCCATCAGGGCAATACGGCGCGGGCCTACGGTTTCTTTCAGCACCAACCATCCGATCAGCGCCGCAAACACGGTCGAGGTTTCACGCAGCACGGCGGCCTCGCCCACTTTGTCCAGACGGGTCGCCAGCATGATCGAACCAAAGCTGAAAAAGGCGACAAAGCCACCCGCCACGCCACGGGTCATCAACGGGCCAAGCTCGGGGCGATCCTCCATCCGCAGCCAGCGGCGCGCGGCGATCACGGGCATGACCAGCCCGTCGATCATGAAAAACCACGCCAGAAAGGTAAACGGGTTGTCCGTCGCGCGGATGCCATAGGCGTCGAACGTGGTATAAAGCGCCACGAAAAGCCCCGTCAGCACCGCCAGCCCAAGGGCCGCGTTCAGCGTATCGCGTTCGGACACGAGGTAGACAAAGTTATACAGCGCCAGCCCGAAGATGCCGGCCACCAGCACCGCAACGCCCAACCATTGCACGCCCGAAAAGCTCTCTCCAAAAATGAGGTAGGCGCCGATCACGGTGAACAAGGGCCCCGTGCCGCGCACGACAGGGTAGACGACCGTATAGGCCCCCTTGGTGTAGGCCCAGGCCTGTAACAGCTTGTACACAATATGGATCGCCCAAGCCCCGGCAAAAATGACCCACATATGGGGCTCGGGCCACGGCACGACAAACAGCGCAAAGGGTGCCGCCATCAGGCAATAGGAAAAGTCGATCGCCCCGCGGGTCAACCACGGATCATGCCGCCCTTTCTGAAGCGCGCCAAAAACAGCGTGCAGAAAAGCCGCGGCCAGCGCAAGCCAAAGCGCCGCTTGGTGCCCCGCTGCGGTGCCTTCAATTTGGCTGATCCATTCGGTCATGTCGCCGAACCTTTATGCTGCGTCACTGCGGGTCCAGCCCCATCAAGGCATCCGCAAACTCCTGCGGGTCAAAGGGCTGCAGATCGTCAATCTGTTCGCCGACGCCGATGGCGTGGATCGGCAGCCCGAACTTATCTGCAAGCGCCACCAGTACACCGCCCTTGGCCGTGCCATCCAGCTTGGTCATGACCAGACCGGAAACATCTGAAATTTCCTGAAAAACCTTCACTTGGTTGAGCGCATTCTGCCCTGTCGTCGCATCCAGCACCAACAGAGTATTATGCGGCGCGCTTGGGTCTTTCTTGCGAATGACCCGCACGATCTTGGCCAGTTCTTCCATCAGGTCGCCGCGGTTCTGCAACCGTCCGGCCGTGTCAATCAGCAGCAGGTCAGCGCCGTCACGCTCCGCCTGCGTCATCGCGTCGAACGCAAGGCTCGCCGGGTCAGACCCCTGCCCTGCGGTCAACACCGGCACGTCGGCGCGGTCGCCCCAGACCTGCAATTGTTCGACGGCGGCCGCGCGAAATGTGTCACCGGCGGCGATCACGACGTTCTTGCCTGCGGCTTTGAACTGGCTGGCCAGCTTGCCGATTGTGGTCGTCTTGCCCGACCCGTTTACCCCCACCACAAGCACCACCTGCGGTGTCTTGGCATAGATCGGCAAGGGCTTGGCAATCGGGTCCATGATCCGCGCGACCTCTGTCGCCATGAGGCGCTTGATCTCGTCCACAGACAGACGCTTGCCAAAGCGCCCCTCGGCCATATTCGCGGTGACGCGCAAGGCCGTATCCACGCCCATATCGGTCGAGATCAGCAGCTCTTCGAGCTGTTCGAGCATCTCGTCATCCAGCACACGCCGCACAACAGGGGCCGCGGCGCTGCGTCCCGTCAAGCGGCCCATCAGACCGGGCTTGGCCGGTGCAGGCTCGGGGGGGGCGGGCACCAGATCGGGGGCCACGGGGGTCATCGTCTCGCGCAGCGGCACGGGCGCGGGCGTATCCTCTTCATCCGCTGGCATCGGTGCGGGTTCATCATCCACCGCTTCGGGCAATGCTTGGGCCGCGGCCTGCGGCGCATCCATCACCTGATCGACGGGAACTTCATCCACCGTTTCAGGGGTATCCGTCGCCCCACCATCTTCGACAATCGCCTCAAGCCCCTCGTCGATCTTGGACGAGGATTTGAACATTTTGGATTTCAGCTTTTGAAAAAAGGCCAAGCGCGCTCTCCGAATTGTCAGGCGTTTTCTATGATCTATAGGCTCGACCGGCGGGATGGAAGGGCGACAAGAGCAATTGACAGCAAGGGGCCCGTCGCGCACCAAGTCTGCATGCGGTTTTTATGGGTGCTCTGGGTGATACTGATGGCAGGGGCGGCGCAGGCCGAGCCGGACCGACGCTACTGTTCCAGCACCAAATGGGGCCATGCCCACTGCATCCGCCCTGCGCATTTCGTGTATGACACGTGCAACGCGATCAAGGTCTTTTCCGAGCGGCACGGGCTGGATAGCGGATTTTTCGCGCGGCTCATCTGGCAAGAAAGCCGGTTTGACCAAAACGCCTTGAGCCATGCCAATGCGCGCGGCATTGCGCAGTTCATCCCCTCCACCGCAGCGCTGCGCGGGCTGAAAGACCCGTATAATCCAGCTGACGCACTGGAACACTCTGCCCAGTATCTGGCTGAAATGACGCAGAAATACGGGAACGAAGGGCTGGCCGCAATCGGCTATAATGGCGGCGAACGACGTGCAGAGGGGTTTCTGATCGGCAAAGGGCTCGCCCCCGAGACGGTCGCCTATGTCCCCATCATCACCGGTCTGGACGCCGAGCAATGGCGCGATGCCCCGCCCAAAACGCCCGATTTCCGGCTCTCAAAAACGCAAGCTTTCCTGCCCGCCTGCTACGAGATGGCACGCAATCGCCGGCTGACCGCCCTAAAGGTGACACCCCCTGCCCCGGTGATCAAACCCTGGGGCGTTCAGGTATCCTTCGGGACCAGCAAGGACCGCGCGCGGGATAAAGCCAATGCCCAGACAGCAAGCTGTCGCAGCGCGGTGAAAGGACGGCGTCTGGATTTCCTGTTCAAGAAAAACCGCGTGTCGCGCCGCAAGGGATTCTACTTTGGGCAATACGGCAACAACACCCGCACCGACGCCCAGCGCCTGTGCGACAGGATGCGCGCGACCGGGTGCACCTGCTTGGTGGTGCAAAACTAATTCCCACTTTAAAGAGACGTCTATCCCGTTCTACACCTCGTCCGCGAAGTGTTTGATCACCAGGCGGATCGGGTTCGGCGCTGCCTGCCCCAACCCGCAGATAGAGGCATCGACCATAGCGGTCGATAGCTCTTCCAGCAGTGGTTTATCCCAGCGGTCCGCCTGCATCAGCTTGACGGCTTTTTCGCAACCCACGCGACAGGGGGTGCATTGCCCGCAGCTTTCATCCTCGAAAAAACGCAGCATATTCAACGCTGCGGCCTTGGCGCTGTCTTGGTCCGACAGCACCACCACAGCGGCAGAGCCGATGAAAGACCCGTGCGGCTGCAATGTATCAAAGTCGAGTGGTATGTCATCCATCGCGGCGGGCAGCAGCCCCGAGGATGGCCCACCCGGTTGATAGGCTTTGAGCCGGTGCCCGTCGGCCATGCCACCCGCAGCCTCGATGACATCGGTGATCGTGGATCCCGCAGGCAGCTCATACATTCCGGGTTTGGCAACGCGCCCCGATACCGAATAGCTGCGCAGCCCCTTGCGCCCATTCTTTTCCGTGCTGTTCAGCACCTCGGGCCCTTCGCGGCAGATGCGCGCCACCCAATGCAGGGTTTCAACGTTATGCACCAAGGTGGGCCGACCAAAGATACCCACCTGCGCCACATATGGGGGACGGTGCCGCGGCAGCCCACGCTTGCCCTCGATGCTTTCGATCATCGCGGATTCTTCACCGCAGATATAAGCCCCCGCACCGCGCCGCAGATCAATGTATCCTGCGGGAACAATGCCTGCAGTCTCGAGCGCTGCAATCTCTGTCCGAAGGAGCGCGAGCACCTGCGGGTATTCGTCCCGCATGTAGAGGAACACTTTCTCTGCCTCTACGGCCCAGGCGGCGATCAGCATCCCCTCTAGGAAAAGATGTGGTACGCGTTCCAGGTACCAGCGATCCTTGAAGGTGCCGGGCTCCCCCTCATCGCCGTTGACCGCCATATAGCGCGGGCCCGCGTTATCCCGCACGAACCCCCATTTCTTACCCGACGGGAAACCGGCGCCGCCAAGACCGCGCAAACCAGCGTCGAGCAGGTTTTGCTGCACGTCCTCCCAATCGCCGTCACGGCGCAGTTTCGTGAGCACCTCATACCCCCCGTCAGCGACATAGGCGTCGAAGGCTTCGTAATCGGGCATATGCACATGGGTATCGCCTGCCGCGATGACCTGCTTCACCTTTTCCAGCGTTGCGTGGTCGACAAAGTTATGCCCGATCTCAAGCGCCGGTGCCGTATCACAACGCCCCATACAAGGCGCACGCACGACACGCACCTCTGACGCGTCCAACCCGTCTTCCAATGCGGCTTTCAACGCCTGCGCACCGGCCAATTCGCAGGACAGAGAATCGCAAATCCGTATGGTCAGCGCGGGCGGTGGTGCTTCCCCCTCTTTCACCACGTCAAAATGGGCATAGAACGTTGCGACTTCGTAAACTTCGGCCATGCTCATGCGCATTTCTTCAGCCAAAGCGCGCAGGTGCGCCGCAGAAAGATGCCCGAATTTATCTTGAATAAGATGCAAATGCTCGATCAGCAGATCGGCACGTCGCGGTTTATCCGCCAATAGGGCGCGCACCTCATCCCACGCGTCCTCTTGCAGCTGGCGACCCTTGGTGTGGCTGCGTCCCTTACCCTTGCCGGATTTCCACACACCTTTGCGCGGTGCGTTTGCATCTGAGGTATCATGATTATCCAACGCCATCGGGCCGCCCTTTTGTATCGCTTGTGCATCACGCTATCAAAGCCGCATAAGCTTGCGCAGAGTAAAAGCGACCAATCCGCAGCAGTTTACGCGGTAGCTGCGGCGACCTAGGCCCTTTTTCACGCGCCGTTTCGCGTATAAGAAACACGCATCCCCAGCGGAGCCGCCCTATGTTCTGGTACAGCATCGCCAGCCTGACCCCAGCGATATTTCTGTTGCTCGCCTGTCTACGCGGCGGCCCCTGGCCCCTGATCGCGCTGCTGTCGATCACTGTGGTCGTGTTTTTCCTTGATAGGCTATCTCGCCGGCTGCCAGTGCGAAACTCTTCGGGTCGTGCCCTAAGCCTGACACTGGGCGTTGTGCATTTCACACTTTTACCCCTTGGGGTCTGGGCGCTAGGCGCAAGCGACACGTTGAACGTGACCGACAAGCTGTTGATTTATATCGGGCTTGGTCTGTTTCTTGGCCAGATCTCGAACTCCAACGCGCATGAGCTGATCCATGCCGCATCGAAATGGCCCCGACGGATCGGCACCGCAATTTATTGCAGCCTTTTGCACGGGCATCACGTGTCGGCTCACCTGCGCGTGCATCACATCTACGTCGCAACGGAGCATGATCCGAATTCGGCCAGATTGGGCGAAGGCTTCTATACCTATGCCCTGCGCGCCCTAAAAGGCGAGTTTATGGCTGGGCTGCAGGCTGATACGCGGCAGCGGCGTGGAAAACGGCACCTGTTGTCACACCCTTATGTCACCTATGTCACCGGTGCGTTGATCACCCTCGCCGTCAGCTTTGCAGTGGCCGGAGCGCGCGGGGTCGTTGCGATGCTGGCGCTGGCGGTCTATGCGCAAATGCAGCTGTTGCTGTCCGATTATGTGCAACACTATGGCCTGCGCCGCAAAACATCCGAAAATGGCAAGCCCGAGCCCGTGGGCCCGCAGCATAGTTGGAATGCGCCTGCGTGGTATTCCTCGGCGATGATGTTGAATGCGCCGCGCCATTCGGACCATCACATGCGCCCCTTGCGCGCCTTTCCGGCGCTGGAGCTGACACCGGGCACCATGCCGATGCTGCCGCGGTCCCTTCCTGTAATGGCTGTGCTGGCGCTGGTCCCACCGCTGTGGCGTCGGGTGATGGACCGCCGTGTTGCGCGTTGGCAGACGGTCCGCGATCAAGACTAGATCACGCGTCGGGTTTCTGGCACGCTGCGGCTATGAAACAGCTTGCCCTGATCCTCGCCCTGACACAGGCCGCCCCTCTGGCCGCGCAATCCATGATGTCGGCGGCAGAATTTGACGCCTATACACGGGGCAAAACCCTGTTCTACGCCCAAAACGGAGAGACCTACGGTGCGGAGCGGTATCTGAGCAACCGGCGCGTCGAATGGTCCTTTCTGGACGGTGAATGCAAGTCAGGCAGCTGGTACGAAGATGCGGGCAAAATTTGCTTTACCTATGACGAGAACCCGGCACCCCAGTGTTGGCGCTTTCGCGAAGGGGCGTCCGGATTGATCGCCCAGTTCGAAAACGACCCGACCACCACCGAGCTTTACGAGGCGCAAAACAGCGGGCAGGATTTCACCTGCCTCGGCCCGAAGGTAGGGGTCTAAGACCTAGAAGAGACTGCCTTGTTCGGGCGCTTTCTTGGGGGTCTTTTTGGGGGCCGCGCCGCCGCCGATCTTCATCTTGCCGTCGATAAATTCAATCTCGAGCGCCGAAGCATCCTGCGCCGCCTGCTTGGTTGTCACCACGCCCCCGTCGCCGCGTACCACGGCGTAGCCCCGTGCCAACGTCGATTTATAGCTCAGCATTTCATGCAGACGGTCAAGCCCTGCAATCTGTTTGTGCCAGCCTTGGGTCTGCCGTTGCCCGGCATCTGAAAGGCGCCGCGCAAGCGATTGAAAGGCTTCCTCTTTCCGCTTGCGGTCCTGCTCTAACGCGTCGGGGCGGAAACGGGCGATCAAACCTTCAAGACGGCGCTTTTGCTCGCGGCCCAATGCCTCGGGGCGGAAGCGATCGGCCAGGGCGGCCAGCCTGCGTTGCTCTGCCTGAAGGCTGCGGCGCAGGATGGCAGGGCGCAACGCGCCAGAGATGTCAGAGAGATGCACCTTGCGTTTCTGCACACCCGCGGTCAGCGCCGGACCCAGACGGGCGCCGCGCATATCGAGCCGCTGGCGCGGACCATCAAGCAGGCTATCGGGCCGAGGCAAAGCGCGCGCCATGTCGCGCAACCGCTGGTCACGGCGCGCAAGGCCCTGGCTGAGCGCTTGGGTCATCCGTGCCTCCTGCCCGTCGAGCAGGGCGACAAGTTCATGGCGCACAGGCACCGCAAGCTCGGCTGCCGCCGTCGGCGTGGGCGCGCGCTTGTCAGAGACATAGTCGATCAGCGTGGTATCGGTTTCATGCCCCACCGCCGAAATCAGCGGAATGTCGGATGCTGCGGCAGCCCTCGCCACGATCTCTTCGTTGAACCCCCATAGATCCTCGACCGAACCGCCGCCGCGCGCCACAATCAACAGATCAGGCCGCGGCAAGGCTCCGCCCGGGGTCAGCGCGTTGAACCCCGCAATGGCGCGCGCGACTTCTGGCGCGCATTTCGCCCCCTGCACGGCGACGGGCCAGATCAGCACCTTGCGCGGAAACCGGTCGCGCAGACGGTGCAGGATATCGCGGATCACCGCCCCCGAGGGCGAGGTCACGACGCCGATCACCTCTGGCAGGTAGGGCAGCGGGCGTTTGCGTTCGGGGGCGAACAGCCCCTCGGCCGCCAGCGCCGCCTTGCGCTTTTCCAGCAACGCCATCAGCGCGCCCATGCCCGCGGGTTTGATATCCTCGATCACGATCTGGTATTTCGACTGCCCGCCAAAGGTGGTGATGCGCCCCGTGGCAATCACCTCCATCCCCTCTTCAGGTTGGGTTTCAAGCCGTGCTGACACGCCTTTCCAGATCACACCGGAAATAACCGAACTGTCGTCCTTGAGATCAAGATAGATATGCCCTGAACGTGGCCGGCTGACACGCCCCACCTCGCCGCGAATCCGTACATGGCCGAATTCGCCCTCGATCACCCGTTTGATCGCGCCCGAAAGCTCGGTCACGGTGAATTCGGGGCTGTTCCGCCCCTCGCGCGGGTCGTCGATCAGATCCATCAGCGGTGTCTTTCCGTGTTTATCTTGTGTCGGGCTCAGTCCCAGCTTAGAACGCGCAGCAACCAAGGCCAAGGGAGTGCAACCATGAACATCCTCATTCTGGGCAGCGGCGGGCGCGAACACAGCCTGGCCTGGGCCGTATTGCAAAATCCTAAATGCGACAAGCTGATCGTGGCACCGGGCAATGCCGGAATCGCCGCCATCGCGGATTGCGCCAGTTTCGACATCAACGACGGGGCGGCGGTGGTCGGTTTTGTCGACGAAAACAACATCGATTTCGTCATCATCGGGCCAGAAGCCCCTCTTGCTGCAGGCGTTGGCGATGATCTGCGCGCTGCCGGCGTATTGGTGTTTGGCCCGTCAAAAGCGGCCGCGGCGCTGGAAGCCTCCAAAGCCTTTACGAAAGAGATCTGCGACGCCGCAAACGCCCCCACTGCCGCCTATGGGCATTTCACCGACGCAGAGGCTGCGCGGGCCTATCTGGCCGACCACCCTGCCCCGATCGTGATCAAAGCCGACGGCCTTGCAGCCGGCAAAGGCGTGATCATCGCCGAAACCGATGCCGAGGCGCTGGCCGCCGTCGATACGATGTTCGACGGCACCTTCGGCGACGCGGGTGCAGAGGTGGTGATCGAAGAGTTTATGGACGGCGAAGAAGCGTCCTTCTTTGTTTTGTGTGACGGTGACACCGTGCTGCCGATCGGCACCGCCCAAGACCACAAACGCGTCGGCGACGGCGATACCGGCCCTAACACCGGCGGCATGGGGGCCTATTCGCCCGCGCCGGTGCTGACCGACGAGATCGCCGAACGTGCGTTGGCAGAAATCATCCGCCCGACCATGGCCGAAATGGCCAAGCGCGGCACGCCTTACCAAGGGGTGCTTTATGCCGGTTTGATGATCAAGGACGGTGCCCCCCGTCTGGTCGAATACAACGCCCGTTTTGGCGACCCTGAGTGTCAGGTCCTGATGATGCGTCTTGGCGCGCAGGCTTTTGACCTGATGCATGCCGCCGCGGAAGGGCGCCTGAACGAGGCCCGCGTGAACTGGGCCGACGATCACGCTGTCACCGTCGTCATGGCCGCGCAAGGCTATCCCGGAAGCTATGACAAGGGAAGCGTTATCAAAGGGTTGGATGCCCTCCCCGAAGACAGCCGCAACATGGTGTTCCATGCGGGTACCGCCAAGAAAGACGGGGCGATTACGGCCATCGGCGGACGGGTACTGAACGTCACGGCGCGCGGCGACACCCTGGCCGAGGCACAGGCACGCGCCTATGAGATGGTCGAGGCGATTGACTGGCCGGGCGGGTTCTACCGCCGCGATATCGGCTGGCGTGCGCTGTCCTGAGGGCGCGGCCTGCTGGTCTGACGCGATGAACCGGGGGCTCGCCCCCGGACCCCCAGGATTTCAACCATTTGGAAGCAGGTCTGTGTTCAGCTTGGGCTGAGCGTACAGGCTTGGGCGGCGGTGGTATTGCTGGCGGTGAAGGGCACGTCGAAGCTTCGCGGGCTTAGTGTTTTGCCGTCAAGCTGAAGGGCCACCATTTGCGATGGCGCACTGCGCTGCCACGGCATCTGCGCAAGGATCAATTCGGGGTGTGGGCCGCATGTGCGGATCCCCCCCGCGATTTCCGGATCACCGATGCGGTGGTTGGTGAACCCCTCTGCCGTAGCAATGACGGTGAGGCCGCTGTTATCGTAAGCGAGCAGCTGCACCGAACCGGACAGATGCGGGGTGACGACGATCGCGATCTCGAGCCGCCCATTGCCGGTGAAGTCCGCAGCACCAATCGGTGCAAGCCAGCGGTTTTTCCGCCCGATAAAGGGCGTCTGCGCGATGCGCCCGGACGCGTCATAGACCGCAAGCCGCGCACCTTTGGACTGGTGGCTTTCAACCACGATCACTTCGGGTCGGCCATCACCATCCAGGTCCGCAATCCGGGGCGATGTGTCTTCGAATACAAGGACTTGGGGCAAAATTATGCGGCGGCTGGTGCCGTCAGCCAAGCCCAGCGTCAGGCTGCCCCATTCGACCGCATCGCCCAATACGCCGTGATCATAGCGTGTGGTCGGATCACCAAAGCTGGCGCGGGCGATGTCTTGCGCAGATGCGGGCAGCGCATTGATCACGCATGCCGCAACGATCGGCAAAAGGCGCGACGACATATGTCGCGCCAGCCGTCGCATCAGATTTGCTTTTCGGGCATTTTCACGCGCAGGCCGTCCAGCGCGTCTGTGACCTTGATCTGGCAGGTCAGACGGGACGTGGCGGGATCGGGCTCGAACGCGAAGTCGAGCATATCTTCTTCCATGTCGTCCTTGGCGGGCACTTTTTCGACCCAGTCGGGATCCACATAGACGTGGCAGGTGGAGCAGGCGCAGGCACCGCCGCAGTCGGCCTCGATCCCGGGGATGTTATTGTCACGGGCCCCTTCCATGACGGTCAGGCCATTGGCCACATCGACGACATGTTCGGTGCCATTGTGTTCTACATAAGTGATCTTGGCCATCTGAATGCCCCTTCGAATTTAGAATTTCGACATATGTAAACAGCAGTCCGCGGCTTCGCCAGCCCCTTTTCACGGCTCATGCACGGGGATGGCATTATTCACATCCCTATGGGCCTATCATCTAGGCATTGCTGCGAAAAGCCGCTAGCCTGCGACGGACCCTTTGACCCGCAAGGCCCGGCTGTGCAATATTTTTCCCGATCACATTTAGTTCAATTTGCCTGCGCATTTACGGTTCTCGTCTCGCTCGGAGCGTGTAATGCTGCCTCCCAAGACGCAGAGGCACCCGAGCCTGGCGTTCGCGAGGCGACAACCAAGGGCCCGGCAGGGGCTGCACCGGGCAGCTGTTGGGGGCGGACCGTATCACCTGCAGTGATCGAAACGGTGACCGAGCAGGTACAGGTGCAGCCGGCGCAGATCAGCTCTACCGGCGAGATCCAGTCGCTGCCGATCTACCGCACGGAAACACGGCAAAAGATCGTCTCTCCCCGTGTGGACAACTGGTTCGAGACGCCCTGCACCAGCGCGCTTACGCCCGACGTGATCGCAACGCTGCAACGCGCGTTAGAGGCGCGAGGGTTCTATGGCGGGGCCATTAATTCAGAGCTCGACGACGCGACACGGCGGGCAATGCGGGCGTATCAGATCAGCACTGGCGGGCCCGACAGCCCCGTTCTTGCACTGGCCACGGCGCGATCATTGGGTGTCATCGCTGTGGACATCCCCGGTGTTTCTCGGGACAGCAGCGGTTAAGAAACGACCTCAAGCGGTTGGAAAACAAAACCTTTGTCGGTGACTTTACTGAACGCAGTGATGCCAAAGACGGCTTTGACAATCTCTGTCGTCAGTGCCGCCTGTGGCAAGTCGTCTGCGACGACTGCGCCGTTGTGCAACACGATCAACCTTGTGCAATGCCGCGCTGCCAATCCCAGATCATGAAGCGAGACGAGCACCCCACGCCCTTGGCCCGCTGCTTTGGAAAAGCTTTCCATCGCGGCGATTTGATGGGCGGGGTCTAGCCCGGCAGTGGGCTCGTCTGCGATCAGCAAGGGTGCCTCTTGCGCGAGGCTACGGGCGATCAGCACGCGCGCCTGCTCCCCACCCGATAGCTGTGTGGCGGGACGATTGCGGAAGGTGTCCAAACCCATCTGCGCAATGGCACGATCTACGGCAGCCTGATCTTCTGCCTGTATTTTCTGCCCGCCCCGTCGATGGGGTGTGCGGCCCAGTCGGATGATCGTTTCAACCGTGACCGGCCATGCAATCTCGCGCGATTGGGGCATCCACGCGGCGGCGCGCCCGCGCATGCGCGGGGCAAGTGCGGCGATTGAACTTTGGCCCTCAGCGGGGATCAGTCCCAGTGCCGCGCGCATCAAGGTGGTCTTACCGGCACCATTCGGCCCGACCAGGCCTACGACCTCTCCTTCACGTAAGGTCAGGTTGATGTCGGATAAAACGGTTTTCCGCCCCCGATAAACGGAGAGATTTTGCAGTGATAGCAGGGTCATAGCCCGTCCCTCCGCGTGCGATAGATCAGGTGGAGAAACAGCGGCGCGCCGACTAATGCCGTCACAACCCCAAGCTTGAGATCACGGTCGGGCACCACAAGGCGCACAAGGATATCCGACGCGAGGATCATCGCCGCGCCGCCAAGTGTCGCAGCCCATAGCAACGCCCCCGGTCGCGCGCCAACAAAGCCACGTAGCAGGTGCGGCATGACCAGCCCCACAAACCCGATCGCCCCCGCCACGGCGGTAGAGGCACCAACGACCGCCGCCGTACCGATAATGACCGTGAGGCGAAGCCGGAATAGGTTGATCCCCATCGCCTCTGCCGCGTCTTCGCCCAAGGTCAGCGCATCAAGCCCGCGCCCGAGGGTCGCCAACAGGACACCGCCCCCAAGCAGAAAGGGCATCGCGATCCAGACATGGGTCATGGACCGGTCCGCCAGAGAGCCCATCATCCAGAATACGATCTCATTCGCCGCATAGGGGTTCGGCGACAGGTTCAGCACCAGCGAGGTCAATGCCGCAGCAAAGGCCGATATTGCGATACCAGCGAGGATCAGCGCCAGTGACGTGCCCCGAGGGCCTGCCAACAGCAACACCAACAACACCCCCAGCAGGGCACCGCCAAGCGCCATTGTGGGAAGCGCGAGTGCTGCAAGCGCGGCCAATCCGGTCTGTATCGCCAGCACAGCCCCCAACGCTGCAGAGCCCGAGACCCCGATCAACCCCGGATCCGCCAACGGGTTGCGCAGATAGCCCTGCATCGCAGCGCCAGAAAGCCCCAAGGCACCGCCGATCATCACGCCCAATAGCGCACGCGGGAGCCGTATCTCGCGCATGACGGTGGCCAGCGGGCCGCCCTGCCCGGTGACCAACGCGTTCAAACTGTCGCCCACGGATGCGCTGGACGGGCCAATCAACAGCGACCCGACAAATAGCACACCCACAAGGCTGCCGAGACCAAGCGCCAGGATCGCTGACCGCCCCATCAGCAAGCGCCCCGGGCACTTAGGCACTTCATTTGCCCCACTGCATAGGGCGCAACAATTAAAATTGGGTGAATGGATATGCTCATCGTTCCGCTCATAATTTCTCCCCGACCCTCCTAGTCTCATCACAGTTGCGCGCAACCTTCGAGGGGCGTTTGGACACTGCCGCAATATAAGCTCACACACCCGTGAACTTTTCCACGCGCTACGGCGTTGAGCTTTAAATCCTTCAACTGCTGGAGCCATATTTGGAACATCTGCCCTCAATCCGGCGCTCGCTTCAGTTGCTGGTCCTGATTTCCCTTTTCGTCACCGCGTATTTCGCCAAGGACTTGATATTGCCCATTGTTCTGGGCTTTTTGCTTGCCCTGACCCTGTCGCCCGTGGGCCGTGCGCTTTATCGCATCGGCGTCCCGCATCCTGTGTCGGCCTTTTTGCTGGTGACGGCGACGAGCTTGGTGATTGCTGCCGTGGTTTTGCTGTCCGCGGGCACCGTGGCGATCTGGAGCGACGAGATCCCGGAAATGGGCCGCGAGATCCAGATAAAGCTGAGCGGCGTGAGCAATGCGGTCGAAACGATGCGATCTGCCTCGGAAGAGGTAGAGAAACTGGGCACCGAAACCGGCGGCAAACCGCAAGAGGTCGTCGTGCGCCAACCTGGATTGCTCGACACCGCGATGGATACGGTGAGCAAAACTGGGGCGTCGCTGGCGGTGATCCTGATTCTGGCGCTGTTCTTACTTGGCTCTGGCGAGCTGTTTTACTTAAAACTTGTGCAATCCATGCCGACGTTAACGGAAAAGAAACGTGCGCTGCATACGGTCTATGACGTGGAGAAGCGGGTGTCGCGCTACCTGCTGACGATTGCCACGATCAATGCCGTGCTCGGCATATTAGTCGGGACCTATCTGACAGTGCTGGGCTTGCCGTCGGCCTATATCTGGGGGATCGCGGCGTTCATGCTGAACTTCCTGCCTTATATCGGCGGGTTTGCGGGGGTGCTCTTGGTCGCGGGATTCTCTCTCGTGACGTTTGATACCATCGGTTATGCGATGTTGGCCCCGATCGGTTACCTGACGCTGACCCTCTTAGAGGGGCAGATTATCACCCCGTGGCTGGTCGGTCGCCGATTGGAAATGAATACCGTCGCGGTATTTCTAACGGTCGTGTTTTGGGGGTGGCTATGGGGCATCCCCGGCGCATTGGTCGCGGTGCCCTTTCTTGTGGTGTTCAAAGTCGTTTGCGAGAACTTTGAACCGCTCCATACCATCGGGAATTTCCTGTCCGCAGAGCAGGTTAAACCCGATGATATGAAGGATCAGGAAGTCATGTCAGCCAGCGAGTGAGGGCAGCCACAACACGATGGACGGGAAGGCCACCAACAGCGCGATTGTAACGGCATCCGCGATAAAGAACGGTGTCACGCCCTTGAACACGTCCTGAACGCTCAGGTCAGGGCGTACCCCTGCAACCACAAAGCAGTTGAGGCCAATGGGAGGCGTGATCAGACAGAACTCTGCCATCTTCACCACCAAGATTCCGAACCAGATCGCACACATCGGCCCCGACATGCCAAAGGCGCTATCCGCGGCAGAGACGAACTCGCCCCCGTTCAGCGCCATGACAGCAGGATAGACGACCGGAAGTGTCAGAAGCAGCATGCCAATCGCATCCATGAACATCCCCAGCACCGCATAGGCCAGCAGGATGCACACGAGGATCAGGATTGGCGAGGCCTCAAGCCCCGAAATCCAGTCGGCGAACGCGCCCGGCAGATCGGCGAAGCCCAGGAACCGAACATAAATCAGAACACCCCAAATGATGGTAAAGATCATCACCGTCAGCTTCGCGGTTTCAAGCAGCGCGTCCTTCAGCTCGGCCCACCGCATGCCACGATAAAGCGCCATCAGGAACACGATAAACGCGCCCACGGCCCCGCCCTCGGTCGGGGTGCCCCATGCGTCGCCGAAGGGGTTGTAAACAAAGAAAATAATGATGATCACAACCGCAAAGATCGGCATGGCGGCAGGGAGAGACGCGAACCGTTGCTTCCAGGTAAAGCCGCTTACGGGGGGGCCGACGCTTTTCCAGATGGTCGCAATGCCCACGATCAGCACGGCATAGACAATGGCCGAAAACGCACCGGGGATAAAGCCCGCCAGTAGCAGCTTGCCCACGTCTTGTTCAACGATGATCGCATAGATGACAAGGATCGCTGACGGCGGGATCAAAGAGGCCAAAGTGCCCCCGGCCGCCACAACGCCCGCCGCGAATTTCTTGTTGTACCCGATCGCCAGCATCTCGGGGATGGCGATACGGGCAAACACCGCTGCCGTCGCGACCGAAGCACCGGAAACCGCTGCAAAGCCCGCTGTTGCAAAGACGGTCGACACAGCAAGACCGCCGGGCAGCCAAGCAATCCAGCGTTTTGCGGCCTCGAACAAGGCGCGGGTCAGACCGGCGTAATAGGCAAGAAAGCCGATCAGAATGAAGGTGGGAATCAAGCTTAGCGTCTGGCTCGACACTTTGGAGTGTGGCACCTGCCCCGCGGTCTTGATCGCGACCGTCAGCGCCCAGTCCAGCTCGGACCACTGCATGCCTTTCTTGGACCAAAAGATCCAGATCAGGCCGACCAGACCCGCCATTGCCGCGGCGAAAGCCACGCGCATACCGAGCACCACCATAAGCAGCAGCCCGCCCGAGACCCACAGGCCAATTTCAATAGGATCCATAATCAGTCCCGCCCGTCTAGATGTTCAGCTTCCGCCATCGCCTGTTCGGCCGCGGATTGTACCAAGGGTACGGCAACGGGGTTTTCCAACCCCAATACAAAGGCCCGCCCATAGCCCCAGATCTGCAGCAGCAACCGCAAAGCCAGCACCGTAAAGGCCATTGGCACGATCAGTTTCGCGGGCCAGATCGGCAGACCGATATCGATGGAGCTGTCACGGCTCCACATCGGGGCGGCGAAGTCAAAGCTGCGCTGGAAATGCGCCCAAGAGCCCCAGATCAGCGCCAGCATAAGGATAAAGATCAGCACGACCGAGAATGTCTCGGCGGCCCATAGCGCGCGGCCTTTAAGCTGGCCGATCAGGATGTCCATGCGCACATGGCCGCCGTTCCGCTGGGTATAGGAAATCCCCATGATCGCGATCAACGGCATGGCGAATTCAATCCAGTCCACATACCCCGCCAGCGGCGTGCCAAAGAACTTGCGGCCGCCAACGGACCAGACGGCAAGCACCATCAGCATGAAAACGGCAATACCAGAGACCAGAGCAAACACGGTTTCAAGGCGTAAAAGCCCTTTGTCGATACGGCTAAGCAGACTGCCGTCTTCGAGCACGGCGGAGGAACCGGCCATGATGCTTTCCTTTCAAATGAGTGGGAGGGAGATCGTACAAACAAAGGGGGCCTGCATCGGCAAGCCCCCTCCTCGCGCCAATTAGTTGGACGCGCGTTTTTCTTCAAGCGTTTTGACGACCAGGTCATAAAGCTCTTGGCCAGGGATGCCTTGGGCTTCCATATCCTTGATCCAGGCTTCGCGCGCAGGGTCAGCTGCCTTGGATTTGAACTCGGCCAGAACTTCGGGCGTGAACATCACTTTTTCAACGCCTTTTTCTTCCAGCACGGCGTCCCAGCGGTTCAGCAGCTCGCCATAGTTCGCCAGATAGTGATCCAGCGCCTCATCGACAGAACCGTCCAGCGCTTCTTTTTCCGCGTCCGACAGGGCCTCATAGGCATCGATGTTCACCACAACAGGGCAGTTCACCGTGCCGGGGTTGAGGTTCGCGGTCCACCAATCGGCCTTGTTGATCGTACCAAAGCTCAGGTGTGCGTGCTGCGCGAACGCCACGGTATCCACAACACCGGATTCCATTGCGTTATATGCCTCGGAGGAGGTCACGGAGGTCGGCACAGCGCCCACGGTTTCGAAGGCTTTGCCCAGACCACCTGTCGCACGCACGCGCATGCCGTCAAAGGATTCCAGCGTATCGCGAGGCTCGCCTGTGCCAACAAGATTGTACTGCGGCATTGGCGAGGTCATCAGCATCTTGGCGTTCCACTGTGCCATCTCTTTGGCCACGGCGGGGTGTGCATACACAGCGCGGGATACGGCAACTTCTTCTTCAAGGTTCTGAACCCCAAGGAAGGGCAGTTCTAGCACGGTGATCGCGCGGTTCTTATCGGCGTGGTAACCAGCACAGAATTGCGCCATCTCGAAGGCACCGATGGAAATACCATCGAGGTTGTCGGAGTTCTTGGACAGACCGCCATAGCTGACATTGATGGTGAATTCGCCATTGGTCTTTTCGGACACAAGCTCGGCAATCTTTTCGACATGCTCGGTGAAGGCACGACGTTTACCCCAGACAGAGGCGTTCCATTCCGTCGCGGCCGCTTGCGAGGCAAAAGCGAAAGTCAAAGCGCAGACAGCTGCGCCGTTCAGTAGATTGTTCATTGATATCTCCCTTATGCGGGCTGTTTGGGGCCCGCTTGGGCGAAATACTATCCTTAGGGCAACTTGCTGCCAACCCCTGAACATGTCTCTTGATTGCCCCTGTGGGAGCCTTCGGCGAGGATTTTTCACCATTTGGAACCATGCCCCGCGCGCGATCGGTCCCGTTAACAGGCAATCGGTGCTGTTTCCTAGGGTTTTGGCAGGGTTGTCAGCAAAATTTACTAGTCTGCGCAGAAAACGGAAAAATATTTACAGACAAACCGCGTGTTTCCATATGCTTATTTCCTTCTTTTCACTTCCCGTTATGATCTGCCAAGGGAGAGCCGCCACGCCTATGTGTCCGAGCGGCAGAAAACGAACAGAGTTCTGAGGGAGGAACCATGTCCAACGTCGCCACACAGACCTATCCGCCATCCGACGACATGGCGGCCAATGCCCATGTGAACGCCGCGAAATATGACGCGATGTATCATGCCTCTATCGCGGACCCCGAAGGGTTCTGGCTGGAGCAGGCGCAGCGCATCGACTGGATGAAGCCGTTTACCAAGGTCAAAGACGTCGACTTCACTTTCGGTCAGGTCAAGATCAATTGGTTTGCCGACGGTGCGCTGAACGTCAGCGCCAATTGCATCGACCGTCATCTTGAAATGCGCGGCGACCAGACCGCGATCATCTGGGAGCCGGACAGCCCGGACGAAGACGCGCAGCACATCAGCTATCGCGCCCTGCATGCCCAGACTTGTAAAATGGCCAATATCCTGCGCGATATCGGCGTCGGCAAAGGCGACCGGGTTATCATCTACATGCCGATGATCCCCGAAGCCGCCTATGCCATGCTGGCCTGCGCGCGCATCGGTGCGATCCATTCGATCGTCTTCGCCGGGTTCTCTCCGGATGCGCTGGCGGCACGGGTACAGGGGTCGGACGCCAAGGTTGTAATCACCGCAGATTATGCGCCCCGCGGGGGCAAAGCGACACCGTTGAAGGCCAACGCGGACAAGGCTTTGGCAGGCTGCGACCCATTGGTCAAATGTCTGGTGGTGCGGCGCACTGGCGGTGATGTGGCATGGAATGATGCGCGCGACGTGGATTATACCGCGCTTGAAAAAGAGGCTTCTGACACTTGCGCGCCGGAAGAGATGAACGCCGAGGATCCGCTGTTCATCCTCTATACCTCTGGCTCGACCGGTCAGCCCAAAGGGGTCGTGCATACGACGGGTGGCTATCTGGTCTATGCCGCGCTGACCCACGAGGTCACCTTTGATTACCACGATGGCGATGTCTATTGGTGCACGGCCGATGTGGGCTGGGTGACCGGCCACAGCTATATCGTCTACGGTCCGCTTGCCAACGGGGCCACAACGCTCATGTTCGAAGGCGTGCCCACCTACCCCGACGCCAGCCGCTTTTGGCAGATATGTGAAAAACACAAGGTAAATCAGTTCTACACCGCCCCGACCGCCATTCGCGCGCTGATGGGCAAGGGGCGCGCCTTTGTTGACGGTTGCGATCTGAGCAGCCTGAAACTGCTTGGCACCGTGGGCGAGCCGATCAATCCCGAAGCCTGGAATTGGTACAATGACGTTGTGGGCAAAGGGAACTGCCCCATCGTTGACACATGGTGGCAGACGGAAACCGGCGGTCACCTGATGACGCCGCTGCCCGGTGCCCACGCCACCAAACCCGGCGCCGCGATGAAGCCCTTCTTTGGGATCAAACCGGTCGTACTTGAACCCACCACCGGTGCCGAGATCGAGGGCAATGACGTCGAGGGGGTTCTGTGTATCGCGGACAGCTGGCCAGGCCAGATGCGCACGGTCTGGGGCGATCACGCGCGGTTCGAGCAGACCTATTTCAGCGACTACAAGGGCTATTACTTCACCGGTGACGGGTGCCGCCGGGACGCGGATGGCGATTACTGGATCACGGGGCGCGTGGATGACGTGATCAACGTCTCCGGTCACCGTATGGGCACGGCCGAAGTCGAAAGCGCTTTGGTCGCCCACCCTAAGGTGGCAGAGGCTGCGGTCGTCGGGTTTCCCCATGATATCAAGGGACAGGGCATCTATTGCTATGTCTCTTTGATGAGCGGTGAAAGCCCGAGCGAGGACCTGCGGGCCGAGCTGCGCAATTGGGTCCGCTCTGAGATTGGCCCGATCGCCTCGCCCGATATGATCCAATGGGCCCCCGGCTTGCCCAAAACCCGCTCAGGCAAGATCATGCGCCGCATCCTGCGCAAGATCGCAGAGAACGACTATGGCACGCTCGGCGATACATCCACCCTGGCAGAGCCCGAGGTTGTCGACGATCTGATCGCGAACCGGATGAACCGCTGACCACATAACGCGAAAGGGGCACCAACTGGTGCCCCTTCTGCATATCGACCTATTGGCCTGAATTAGCCTTCGACGCGTTGCAGTGTAATTTCACCCACGCCGATGGCAAAGTTTACGCCGTTCTGCGTGTTGACGCTCACCGGTTGCAGCGCCAGCGTGTCTTCGGAACCGCCGACCATGACGTTTGCACCTAGGCCCACACCAACAGTGGCTTCAGCAGAAACACCTTGATAGTCGCCGTTCAACCCGCCTTCGTAATATTCGGATTCAGTTGGTGCCAACACCAACCAGGACATCTGACCATTCTGGGTCTTGCCGATATCAATGCCGTAGCGTTTGATGTCGCCGATGTATGTCTCGTCAGCCAGCCCCTCTTGCACGGGATTGAAGGTGCAGGTCAGCTCGCGGGTAGACCCGAAGATGAAGCCCGTGCCATCACCAACGTCACAGCTCAGCGAGCCGACCTCGGTGTGGTCCACAGTCTCGCCGTCGTCGGCTAGTGCAGGCGTGGACAAAGCAGCGCCGGTGACAAGGGCTGCGACAGTCAGCTTGATGGGGGCAAAACGATTCAGTGTCATAGTTAATCCTTCCGGCGGGAAACCCGCCAATAACAGTCGTGAGCGTCGGCATTCGGGTGCCTGTTGGCGGTAGCTGGAACCTCATATCCCAACACCCCTTCTCCGACAGGCAGTCCGAAATCTCGAAGTCATGCCTCTCAGTGGGGGAACAACACGGCAGGCGCTATTCGGTTCCACACAGCGGATTTTATCAGCCACCATCGCCACTCGCAGAGGGCGTGCCGCAACGGGCCGGGGTTTGCTGTCTGGACAAATCCGGCTCCCCGTGGCACCGCTGCGGCATGGCTAATCCTTTGCACCACTTCATCCCCCTGCCCGATGCCACAGTCGAGCTACGCCGCGCCTTTGGCCGTTTTGGCACAGGGGTCACGATTGTGACGGTGCAGACCGCGAATGGCCCATTGGGGATGACCGCGAACTCCTTTTCCTCGGTTTCGCTGGACCCGCCCCTGGTGCAGTGGTCCCCCGCGCTCAGTTCCAAACGTCATGACGCATTTACCAACGCGGCGCAGTTCGCTGTGCATATTCTGGGTAGCGGTCAGCGGGCACTGGCAGATGCCTTTGCTGTCTCTGGCGGCGCGTTCGACCAATTCGACTGGACGGTTGGCCCCAATGGCGCACCGACACTGGCAGGCTGCCTCGCCAGCTTCCACTGTGACACCTTCGGCGTGCATCCGGCGGGTGACCATTCCATTGTCCTCGGGCAGGTCACGCACGCCGCTTATGACCCAGATGACAGCGTTGCGGGCCTGATGTATGACCAAGGCCGCTATGGCCGTTTTACACCGCTGACGGAATAGCCCGTAAGCCTTTCCAGATGGTCAAAATCCCGGGGGTGTCCCGGCATCGCCGGGACGGGGGCTGGCCCCCATCCCAGCTGAACCGCAGAACAAAGCGCTTAATGGCGGGTCAATAATCCTTCTCAAAGAAGATACCGATCCCGGTGTTCCCATCGGACCCTACCGTCCCCTTCGCCGTCAGGTTCTTGGTCAGATCAAGGTTGATAGACACATCCGCTGTCCCGTCAGAGGCGGCGGTCACATCGGTGTAGACATTCTCAGAAATGTATTTACCCGCGCGGACAGCCGTGGCACCGCTGTCTGTGGTGGTCACATCCAGATCGTCCAGCCCGAACCCTGTGCGCAGGTTAGAGATCACCCCCGCACCACCGCGTCCGGCAAGTGTCGCCACCGCGCTGGCGAGTTGCAGCGCCTGAAACGCCGAGATTTCAGAGATGTTTCGCCCAAACAGAAGCTGTGCCAGCACCTCGTCCTGCGGTGCATCGGGTGTCGATTCAAAGGAAACCTCGGGCGATGTGGCTTTGCCCTCGATCACGATACGAACCTCGCCTGTGTTGGTGGTCGTCGAGGTTACAAACCTCAGGTAGGGCACCAGATCGCCTTGGAAGCGCACGGCCCCCTCGTCCAGCTCGAACCGTTTGCCAAGAATATCCAGACGACCACGGATCAGGTCGAAGCGACCGGCCGAGATGATGCGATTGGTCGATCCCGTCAGCAAAAGGCTACCGCCCAGTTCCGCATCCAGACCACGGCCGCGCACGAAAATCCGCCGTGGCGCGTTGATGCGGACGTTCAGGCCAAACCCCGGCCCACTGTCGCTACTTGCCGCGGGATCCGTGCCCGCGTCGGCACCGGTCAAACCGGCCTTGCGACGGGTCGCAACTACGTCTGCTGGCGCGCCGATGAAATCGATCTGTGGAATATCACCGATGCTGGTCATACCTGTTGACGGCACGCTTACCTCGGTCTCGCCCACGTCGATCTGACCGCTGATATTCGCCCCCCCCGAAAGCGGTCCCGCAAGACGCAGGGTGCCATCAAGCGACGTGCGATACAGCGATGGATCGATCAGCACGAGGTTGTTCAATCCGATCTGGATGTCGGCGGGCAGTGATCCGGTCAGGGTCACCGCCCCGCCCGCCTTGATCTGCCCCCCGTCCGCGCTGCGCGCAGATAGGTCGATTTGCGCGCGGTTATTGGCCAGCCGGATATCCGCTGCGATGTCCTGAAGTGTCACCCGAAGGTTGGGGGCGGACAGCGACGCGTTAGAGGTTTGAATGCTCCCGTTGACCGACCCAAGTGCCGGCGGGCCGTTCACCGTCAAATCGAACCGTGCCTGACCTTGCAAGCTCCGAGGCGCAATGAACGGGGCGGACAGCCCCAATGGCGCGTTCCCGTTCACGTCAAGGTTCAGATTGCCATCGCTGCCCACAAGCCCCGCGATCGTGGCACGGGTGCCCGCTGGTCCGGTGGCGTTCGTATTGACCCGCCAGCCAGCGCTTTCCTGCTGTGCGGTACCGGTCACATTCAGCGGGCCGGAAAGTTTTGGCACCACGGCCCCCAGATTGGGGATCGTGACATCATAATTCAGCGCGGGCGCATCCCCCGTGACAACCCCCTGCACAGACGCCCGGGCCGCATAGGGGCCCGTCGCGTTTGTATCTACGGCGATGCCGGCGGGCGTTTGCCGCACCGATCCTTTTGCCGCCAGCGGGCCGGACACGCCCGGCACCAGCGGCTGCACATTTGGCACCGACACGTCAAACGTCAGCGACATATCGGGGCCTGTGGCCAAGCCTTCCACCATCGCGCGCGCGCCATATGGGCCCGTCGCGTTGGTATCGACAAAGAACCCCTTTTCCGTCTGACGCACGGTCCCTGTCGCCGCAAGTGGCCCGTTCACCTGTGGCACCACCGCCTGAAGATTCGGGACCGATGCGTCGAAAGAGATATCGACCATAGGTGTTAACATCCCCTGAACGGCAACCTGCGCGGCGTAGGGGCCACTGGCTTTCGCGTCGATCTGGAACCCTTCTTCCAACTGCTTGAGGTTGCCCGACGCCTCTACCGCGCCGGTCACCTGCGGCGCAAAAGCCTCTACCCGCGGGATCGAGGCGCTAAAGTCCAGATCCAGCGGCGTCAGCAGCCCCTGGACCGAGGCGGTCACATCTTCGGGGGCGGAGGCTTTGGTGTCGACCTGCCACCCGTCCGGCGTCTGGCGGAGCACACCATCCAATGCGATAGGGCCCTCGACCGGCGCGTCGGGCACAAAGTCACGCAGTTCGGGCACATCGGCGGTGAAGTTGAGCACCGCATTCTCGCCCGTTGCCAGCCCTTTGGCGGTGAGCGCGGCACCGTAGGGGCCGTCCGTCACGGCATCAACAGTCCAGCCACGGGTGTCCTGCTCGGCCTCGGCCTTGATCGTGATGGGACCGGAATATTGCGGCAGCACAGTCTCGATATCGTTCAGTTTTGCATCAAACCGCGCTTGCGAATTATTGCTACGCAGCTCGACGCCACCGCTGGCGGTCAATGCGTCATTTTCCAAAAGCAGGTCACGCACGAAGGTGCCCGTCTCGTCACGCGATGCGCCAAGGCTTAGCGTCGTGTCGCCAGCCAGCAATGCGTCCGCCTGTTCGATCCCCACTTTCAAATCCTGCGTCAGGCCAGAAATATTCAGGTCGAATGTCCCGTCCAGTGGCGTGATCTGACCCACGATCTCTACATTCGCGGCCCCGTCCATCTCGCGTCCGGCAAGAGCGGAAAAGCGGCTGATGTCAGTGGCTTCAAGGCGGGCTTTCAACTGGGTAAGAAAGCTATCGGCTGGCCCGCTAATCGTGACATCGCCGGTCAGACCATAATCCGCGCCAGAAAGATCAAGCCCCGTGATCTGAACCGGTGTGCCTTCGGTATAGGCGATGGTTGTACGCCCCGTGATGGACTGGCCGACCGCTTCGGAAACCGCGGCGTTGGTCAGCGTCAGCCCGTCAGCCGAAAATGCCAGATCGCCCATGAATTCGCCGACGGTCCCTGCCGCACCTTGCAACGTCCCGTTCAACTTCAGTTGCGTCGCGTCAATCGCCAGCGCGTCTGTGGCCAGTTCGGTCACGTCGAAGCTGGCGTCAATCGCGTCGCCATCTTGCGCGTTATAATTCACATCAAGCCCGACGCGCCGCACGTAAGTATCGCCCCCAGCCACTGGCAGCAAAACGCGACTGCCATCGGCGCTGGCGACAGTGCCCGTGATGTCGATCAGGCTGGGCCAGTTGTCGCTGTTCAGTGTGACCTTGCCCTGCAGTTCCGCGGATTGCGCCTTGAGGGCAAAATCGCTGACCTCGACACCGCCTTCGGCCTGCACCAAAGCATCCACGGTCAGCGCGACATCGGGGCCAAAAAATTCGCGGTATTGCGACAAGATCAGCGCGGTCACGTCGCCGTTCAGATCGGCCTGAATACGGCGGTCAGGTGCGGCGCTATCGCCTTGGGCAGCAACGATAACCTGACCGGCAAGCCGTTGTTCGCCGTCGGTCGACAGGTTAATATCCGTTGCAAAATCAGAAAGCGGCCCCTGCCCCGCAATCACCAGATCGACGGACGGCTCATCAGGCAGTTTCAGCGTGCGCGAGATGATGCCTTTGGCTTCCTCGGAAAGAGTCACGGCCATGTCCAGCAGGCTGTCATTGCGATCCAGATCAGCGGTAATTTTGAACTCGCCCTTCTTGCCATCGGTGCGCGCGGCCAGAATATCGACCGTCGCCGTGTCGTCATTCAACAGCGCCGTGGCTTGAACGGTCAGTGTGGCCGCTTCGCCCAGAATTGGCGCACCCAGATTGATCTCGTCGACCGAAAAGTCAGCCACATCGATGGCGACGGGCAGATCGGGGATCGCCGGAAAGGTAAAGGGTTTCGCCTCGGGATCGGGGAGCGTTTCTTGCTGCGCCACGGGCAATCGCGGCACGCTCAGGCGTTTTGCGGTCAGGGCCTGCACCTCCAGCCGGCCGCGCAACAGTGCGGAGCGGTTCCAGTCCAACTCCACCTCTTCCAGCGTCAGCCAGACCCCTTGGTCGTCAGCGATGGTCATCCGGTCGAACCGCGCGCGCGAGCTGAGCGCACCCGCGAAACCGTCAATACTGACCGTGCGGCCCGCGCCGCTGAGGGCGTCTTGGATTGTGCGGGTCAGGAAGCCTTTGTCATCCTCTTGGGCCGAAGCGACGGAGCCGACAAAGATCAGGGCGAAAACCAGAAAGCTGCGCATGAAGTGGATCAAAACGATTGTCCAATACCGATATAAACTTGAAAATTCTCATCTGTTTCGGGGCCCGACACAGGCACCGCGAGGTCTACGCGGATGGGGCCGATGCCCGTGGCATAGCGCAGACCAAGCCCCGCGCCTGACTGCCAAGTGCCTGACCCGTCGTAGAATTCCTCGGCACCGATGTAGCCCGCGTCGGCAAAGGCAACGACGCCGATCTTGTCGCGTACCTGCCAACGCGCCTCTGCGGATAGGCCCGCAAAGCTGCGACCGCCCACCGTATCGCCACTGGCCAGATCAACGCCAAGCGATTGGTAGGGTTGCCCGCGCACGGTGCCGCCGCCGCCGGAATAGAACAGATAGTCCGCGGGCGATTCAGCCAGCGTCGGGCCATAAACCGACCCGAGCTGCCCCCGCAGGGCAAAGGTGACGGGACGCGTGGTGCCAAAGGTTTTATAGCCGCGCACGTCGATGTAGGTGCGCACGCCGTTATCCGACCCCGACAGCGCCACAAAAGGGGTCACGCTGGCCTTGGCGTAGTAGCCATCTTTCGCATCAAGCCGATTGTCGCGGTAATCATGTTCCGCGCTTAGGGGCAGCGTCAGTAACGTATATTTGTTCTCGCCAAAAGCGTCGCGGGTTTCAGCCGTCCGCAAACCGACGCCAAGCGTATAGGTCCGTTCCTCGCTGGCGATGCGTTCGATCCCGGCCTCAAGGTCGAGCTGACGCGAGAAATAGTTCACCTCGTCAAGCTGTTCGATCTCGGCCAGCGCATAGAAATTCGTGTCGGCGTTAAAGGTCGCGGGGCGTTCAAAACGGGTGCCAAGCCGATAATCCGTGCCGCCGGAATCGCCGCCGATCCCCGACACCTCGCCTTCGACACGTAGGCTTTCGGCCCCGCCCAGCAGGTTACGGTGCAGCCAGTAGGTGCTGACGCTAAGCCCTTCAAGCGACGACAGTTCCCCGCCGAAACCAAAGCGTCGCTTGGGCGCGTCAGTGATCTGCGCTGTAATCGGCAGAACATCGGGCGCGGTGATTTGCTCGGCCTCGATCATCGCGACAGAACTGAAAGCGCCCGTGCGCCGCAACCGTGTGGCGGCCAGATCAAGTTGCTCTTGTGAATAGACCTCTCCGGTGGGCAGGCCGGCGATTTTGACGATCCGGCGCAGGCGCACATCGCTTTTTCCCTTTACCGTCAACTCTCCGAAACGCAGGCGCGGTCCCGGACGCAGACGCAGGGTTGCCGCCAGCGTGGCATCGGGCACGCGGGCGGTCAGCTGCTGGTCGGCCAGTTCGGCTTTGGCGTGGCCCTGATCGCGCCAGCCTTCGATACCGGCGGCGACGGTCTCTTTCATGACGCCGAGACTTGCGGTTTCACCTGCGGCGAATTGTTCGGGCAGCTTGGTTTCGGGGGCGACTGGGGCGATTTCGGCCTTGTTAAAGCTGAACTTGCGACCGGTTTCGATGTTGATCACAGCGCGGTTGATCTGGCGCGGCGGGGCGACCGGCGCGATGGCAGAGGCGTCTACACCGTCGATGGTAATCTTGATGACGGCAGCAAAATACCCTTCGTCATAGAGCACGGCCAGAAGGCGGGCATAATCGGCCTGCGCGGCGGCCAAAAGCTCTTGCGTGGTGGGGTCTGCATCTTCGTCCGTTTGCTCGCGCAGAAGCGATCCGCCGAGCACCGTCTCGTATAGATCAGAGTCCTTATCGATGCCGGTGATGTCGAGCGTCGCCGCAAGACCCGCCGTGCATCCTCCCCAGACCAAAGCTGCCGCGGCCGTAGACGCCCGCAGGAACTTTGCAAAACTGTCTGATTGAAAATGCCCCATGCGGTGCTCCCTGTACTCATAGAACGACGTGCCGTTGGGTGAGACATAGAGCGCGCGACCGCAACGTCAGCAAACTTGTTTATTATTCCCTTGTGCATAACGGAAAGCGCCTGCCATCGGCAAACAGTCTGTTGGGCAAAATCGCGATTGTGAACCGCAAAACACATCCGGTTATGTCATTTTACGCAAGCAGGCGGAAGTTTGCCGTGAAAATGGCGGCGCATATGCGAAACGCCCGCCAGGGGGAAACCTGACGGGCGTTCTTTTCAAGGCCGTGCGAAACGGCTAGTGGCTGGTGGTTAGGCGGATTTCGCGAGGTTGCGCAGCACGTAGTGCAGAACGCCACCGTGTTCGATGTATTCAATCTCGATCGCGGTATCGATCCGGCACTTGATCATGATCTCTTTGACCGAACCGTCCGCCATGGTGATTGTGCACGGCACTTCTTGCAGCGGCTTGATGGTATCCAGACCGCTGATCGAAACGGTTTCCTCACCCGTCAGACCCAGGCTCTTGCGGGTGTCGCCATTGGTGAATTCGAACGGGATAACCCCCATGCCAACCAGGTTAGACCGGTGGATACGTTCAAAGTTCTCGGCGATGACCGCCTTGACGCCCAGCAAAGCTGTGCCCTTGGCCGCCCAGTCACGGGATGACCCCGCGCCGTATTGTTCACCACCGAAGATGACCAGCGGAGTGCCGTTTTCCTGATGCGCCATAGCCGCGTCAAAGATCGAGGTCTGTTCGCCATCGGGGCCTTTGGTATAGCCGCCCTCAACACCGTCCAGCATTTCGTTCTTGATACGGATGTTGGCGAATGTGCCGCGCATCATGACCTCGTGGTTACCACGACGGCTACCGTACGAGTTGAATTCACGCACAGGCACCTGACGTTCCACCAGATACTGACCCGCTGGCGTGGTTTCCTTGAAGGAACCGGCAGGCGAGATGTGGTCGGTCGTGATCATGTCACCCAGAACGGCAAGCACTTTGGCGTTCTCGATGTTGGTGATCACACCCGGCTCTGGCGACATGCCTTGGAAGTAGGGCGGGTTCTGCACATAGGTCGAGGTTGGTGGCCAGTCATAAGTCTTGGCGTCGGTGGTTTCGACGGACTGCCACTTTTCGTCGCCCTTGAAGACGTCGGCATATTTTTCCTGGAAGGCTTCGCGGGTCACGGTCTGCTCGACCAGATCAGCGACTTCCTTGGATGTTGGCCAGATGTCTTTCAGATAGACGTCGTTGCCGTCCTTGTCCTGACCCAGCGGGCTGTTGGCCAGATCGACGTTCATGTCACCGACCAGCGCGTATGCCACGACCAGGGGAGGCGACGCCAGATAGTTGGCGCGCACGTCAGGCGAAATCCGCCCTTCAAAGTTCCGGTTACCCGAGAGGATGGATGTCCCGATCAGGTCGTAGTCGTTGATCGCCTTGCTGATCGGTGCTTCGAGCGGGCCGGAGTTACCGATACAGGTGGTGCAGCCATACCCGACGAGGTTGAAGCCGATGGCATCCAGATCCTCTTGCAGGTTTGCGGCCTCAAGATAGGCGGACACAACCTGGCTACCGGGCGCGAGCGACGTCTTGACCCAAGGCTTGCGTGTCAGGCCCAAGGCGCGTGCCTTGCGTGCAACCAGACCGGCACCGATCATCACATAGGGGTTGGATGTGTTGGTGCACGATGTGATCGACGCAATGACGATGGACCCGTCATGCAGCTGGTAGTTGCCATCTTCGGTCTGGACGTAGCCACGCTTGTGGTTGCCCTCGTCACCGGGGATGTCTTGAGGCTCGGGCTGGCCGCCCTCACCTTCCCAGCGGACTTCGGCGTTGGCTGTGGTGTCTTTACCTTCGCGCACGCCCTTCACGTATTCTGCAAATGCAGTATGTGCCGAGGTCAGAGCGATGTAGTCTTGCGGACGCTTCGGACCCGAGATCGCTGGCACGATGGTGCCCATGTCGAGCGACAGTGTGTCGGTGTAAACTGGCGCATAATCATCGCCGCGCCACATGCCGTTTTCCTTGGCATAGGCTTCGACCAGCGCGATGCGGTCTTCATCACGGCCGGTGGTGCGCATGTAACGCAGGGTTTCGGCGTCGATCGGGAAGAAGCCACAGGTCGCACCGTATTCGGGGGCCATGTTGGCAATTGTCGCGCGGTCCGCCAGAGGCAGGCTATCAAGGCCGGCACCGTAGAATTCAACGAATTTACCAACCACGCCCTTTTCGCGCAGCATTTCGACCACTTTCAGCACCAGATCGGTCCCCGTGGTGCCTTCCATCATGGCACCGGTCAGCTCAAAGCCGATCACCTCGGGGATCAACATCGAAATCGGCTGACCCAGCATCGCGGCTTCGGCCTCGATCCCGCCAACGCCCCAGCCCAGAACGGCCATGCCGTTTACCATTGTGGTGTGGCTGTCGGTCCCGACGAGCGTGTCAGGATATGCGACTTCGACGCCGTCCTGATCCTTGTCGGTCCAGACGGTCTGCGCCAGATATTCAAGGTTCACCTGGTGGCAGATGCCGGTGCCGGGGGGTACAACGCGGAAGTTGTTAAACGCCTTCTGACCCCATTTCAGGAAGGTGTAGCGTTCGATGTTGCGCTCGTATTCGCGGTCAACGTTCATCTGGAACGCGCGCGGGTTGCCGAACTCGTCGATCATGACCGAGTGGTCGATGACAAGATCAACAGGGTTCAGCGGGTTAATCTTGTCGGCATCGCCACCCAAGGCAACCAGCCCGTCGCGCATCGCCGCAAGGTCGACAACTGCGGGAACGCCGGTGAAATCCTGCATCAACACGCGTGCGGGACGGTAAGCGATCTCGCGCGGGTTCTGGCCGCCCTTGGCACCCCATTCGGCGAAGGCCTTGATGTCATCGACGGTGACAGTTTTGCCATCTTCGAAACGCAGCATGTTCTCAAGCACCACCTTAAGCGCGGCTGGCAAGTTAGAGAAATCACCCAGACCGGCTTCCTGCGCTGCAGGAATCGAATAATAAGCGATGGATTGGCTGCCCGAAGATAGAGTTTTGCGGGTTTTGGCGGTGTCCTGGCCAACGAAGATGGTCATGGATGGCTCCCTTTATGGGTTAAAAAAGGTCGGTGACTTGGGGCCTAAATGCCTTATTGCGCGGGTCGTTTCAACTGCAAACACGCGCTTCTGGCGCTTTTGTATACCGTTGTGTACTGGATTGAGGCATTTCATACGCAATCCCGTGACGTTACAGCGCCTCAACAAAGGTTGAGTGGTAATTACAACGGGTGCAGTCTACGAATTGTGCATCCAAACCGAAAGTACCCTGCGATGCCCCGCCTGTTTACGTCCCTGATTGCCGCTGGCCTGCTGTCCATAGCGCCCGCCTTTGCTCAGGATCGCCCCGTTGTCGTCGAACTCTATACCTCGCAAGGGTGCTCTTCCTGCCCTCCTGCTGACGAGATGTTTGCCGAGCTGTCCAAACGGGACGACGTGATCGCGCTGGCGTTGCATGTGGATTATTGGGACTATATCGGCTGGCAAGACCCCTTTGGTGCGCCCGAGCACGCCGAACGCCAGCGCGCCTACGCGCTGACCGGTGGGCGGACGTCGATTTACACGCCCGAGATGATCGTCAACGGCCAGTCCGATGTGGTCGGCGCCAAACCCATGAAGTTGATGGAGGCGATCAACAAGCACAAAGAAGACGCTCCGCAGGTCGACCTATCTATCGCACGCGACGGGGAAACCCTGCGCATCAACGCGCATACGGTATCGGGTGCCGCCGGACCGTTTGACGTGCACATGTTGCGCTATCACCCGATGGCGGTCACGCAGGTCAAACGCGGCGAAAACGCGGGCCACACGTTCGAGAATTATAACATCGTCGAAGGCTGGCAGACGGTTGATCAATGGGACGGGCAAGCGCCGCTATCGCTCTCTGCCGCCATCACCGGCGATATGCCGGTGGTTGTGCTGGTGCAGCGCAGCAACGCGGGGCCGATTGTGGCAGCGGCGCGGATCAAATAGTCGTTCAAAATACCTAGATGTTTAGGCATTAATTGTCGTGGATGCGCCAGCGACGATGGACCCAGAACCATTGCCCGGGATCCGCTTCGACCCGTGCGGTAAGACTGTCATTCAAAGCCTGCGTCATCGTGACAGCATCGCTGTGTGGCACAGGGGCCTCCAGCACCGTGTCGAATGACACCCCATCAGCCTGTCGAATGCCGTAGAACGGGATCAACAGCGCGTCATAGCGCAGTGCCAGCTCGGCGGCAGAAAGCGCTGTATTGGCAGGTTGCCCCAAGAAATCGAGCGCTGGCGCGCCAAAGACGTGTTGATCAAACAGCAGTACCAGCTGCCCGCCGTCTTTTAGATGCCGTACGAAACCCGCCGTGCCGCGCCGGCCTTGCGGGAAGACAGGGCCGCCGAAAGCCTCCATCGTTTGGACGTAATGCGCGTTGAAATAAGGGTTCTTCATGTTGCGGTAGAGCCCGCCGATGTCATACCCCCGCGCCACAAGACAGGCACGCATCGCTTCGTAGTTGCCATGGTGGCCCGTCACCAGAATGACCGGCTTGCCTTGTTCTGCCGCTTTTTCCAGCGCCGCGACGCCTGCGCCGGTCGGCGTATTCTTTGCCATACGCTTGGGGAAGTCGCGCGCCGAATAGTTTTCGATAAAGCTGCGCCCCACATTGTTAAGGCACTTTGAGGCAATTTCTGCGCGCCGTTCTTGCGGCATCTGCGGCCAGATCATCGCAAGATTTTCAAGCGCCCGCGCCCGATATCCCGCGACCGGACCGATCACATGTTGAACGACCCAGCCGACGAAGGCTATGCGCGCTTTATAGGGCAGCACCAAAGCCAGCCGAATAAGGCCGACGATAAAGGCATTGGTCAGGTAGTGCCCTGCACGTCGGCTAAATCGAACTTTCTTGGGATATTTGGGACTGGCCATGCGCATCTGCCTGCAAGGAAAAGCGCCCCTAAGGGGCGGGGCCTGCCGTTCATACCGCGCAGGGCCCCGCGCAACAAGCGTGTTTCACCCGGGCGGCGATGCGCCACCGGATGTAACAGCGGCTGGTTAATAGCTAAACGTCTGACCGGTTGCGATCGCTGTCCGCAAGGAGGTTTCGGCCCATGTCCCTGCCCCGCCATGCGCGCGAATGGCACGAAGTTCGGCCAAAGCTTCGGGGATATCGCCCTGCTCTACCAAAGCTTGCCCGCGATAGGACCGCGCGAGAACATTCGCAGGGTTGGCTGCCAGCGCACGCGCATAGAACGCCATTCCGCCAGCTTGGTCGCCCATTTTGCGCGTCGTGAACCCCATGTAGGTCAAGCGACGATCGTCATGCTCAGGCATAGCGGCAAGAACGATCTGCGCATCCGAGTATTCGCCTGCATAGGCCAGTTCACGAACAGTTTGATAAAGGTCATCCGGTGTTAACCGGCTATCCTTTGCATCGATACAGGTCTTTGACTTCTTGTCATACACCTGCCCGTCTTCGCATTTCACAACGGGCTTCGGTGGGGACGTATCATTGGAGCCAGCGGCAAAGGCCGCGAAAGGAATAGCCAATGACAGGATGGACGCAAACACAACACGCATACTCAAACACTCCTGAACTAAATACACGGCTGATGTTAGACGATCCACGCCATAGGTAAAGCACTAGGTTCCACCCTAACGTCACGATATGGCGCGAGATAGGGCATTAATACGTAGTTTTTGAATCAAAAAGGCTGCACCGCCGTCAAGCGATGCAGCCCTAAATGCCTGCGCGTGTATCAGTCCTTGAAGACGCGCTTAAAGATCGTATCAACATGTTTGGTGTGGTAGCCCAGATCAAATTTTTCCTCGATCTCTTCTGCACTTAGTGCGGCGAGGACTTCTTCGTCAGCCAGCAGCTCGGTCTTGAAATCCTTGCCGTCTTCCCAGACCTTCATGGCGTTGCGCTGAACCAGCTTGTAGCTGTCTTCGCGGCTCACGCCGGCCTGCGTGAGCGCGAGCAAGACACGTTGCGACATCACAAGACCGCTAAACTTGTTCATATTTGCGAGCATGTTGTCAGGATAAATCAGCATATTGTCGATGACGCCGGTCAAACGGTGCAGCGCGAAGTCAAGGGTGATGGTGGTGTCGGGGCCGATCGCACGCTCAACGCTGGAGTGGGAGATATCGCGTTCATGCCACATGGTGACATTTTCCATCGCTGGAATCACAGCCATCCGAATTGTACGGGCCAGCCCGGTCAGGTTCTCGGTCAGCACAGGGTTTTTCTTGTGCGGCATCGCCGAAGACCCCTTCTGACCTGCCGAGAAAAACTCAGCCCCTTCCAAGACTTCGGTCCGTTGCATGTGCCGCACTTCGGTCGCAACGTTCTCGATAGAGCTGGCGATCACACCAAGTGCTGCGAAAAATGCCGCGTGACGGTCACGGGGGATGATCTGCGTGCTCACGGGTTCGGGCGACAGGCCCAGCTTTTCGCAGACATGTTCCTCGACCCGCGGATCGATATTCGCAAATGTCCCCACAGCGCCGGAAATCGCACCGGTAGCAATCTCGGAGCGTGCTGTTTTCAGCCGCGTCAGGTTGCGGTCCATCTCTGCATAAAAGCGCGCAAAGGTAAGGCCCATCGTTGTGGGTTCAGCGTGGATCCCGTGGCTGCGCCCGACGCGTACAGTATTTTTATGTTCCATGGCACGGCGTTTCAGCGCGGCCAGCAGCAAACCCATGTCTTCGATCAGAATATCAGCTGCGCGGGTTAATTGCACGTTAAAGCAGGTGTCCAATACGTCAGAAGAGGTCATCCCCTGGTGCACAAAACGCGCCTCGTCGCTGCCCACATGCTCTGCCAGATGCGTCAAGAACGCGATAACGTCATGTTTTGTAACGGCTTCAATCTCGTCAATTCGCGCGACATCAAACTCGACATCTTTGGCTTTCCAAACCGCCTCCGCATTCTCGCGCGGGATCACCCCAAGGTCGGCCATGGCGTCACAGGCATGCGCCTCGATCTCGTACCAGATGCGGAACTTGGTTTCGGGGGACCAGATCGCAACCATCTCGGGGCGGGAATAACGGGGAATCATGTGGTGATACCTTTGTTTTGGGGTGTTTTGATGTACGCGCGGGATAGACCGCGGGGGGGTAAAGAACAAGTCTGAACCCTTGTGCCACCAAGGCAGGGACGCTTACTGCCTCGCCCATAGGCGCCTCCGGCGGGAGTTTTCAGAGCAAAATGAAGAAGGGACGGGTTTGTCCCATTCAGGTCTGGCAGTTTACCTTCGGACAGGCAAAGGTGCCGGAAATTGAATATATTACGCTATTAAGGAATCGCTAAGAAATGTCTGATACGTCTCGCTTAAGCCCCGCTACGATTGCTGCCCAAGCAGCGGGAGCGGTTGATGCGCAAACCGGCGGGGTGGTTCCGGCGCTGCCTATGGCCACGACCTATCTGCGGGATGAAACATACCAACCGCTGCGTGCAGACAACATCTACCTGCGCGATCAGAGCGATATTGTACGCGTTGCAGAAAAAGTGCTCTCTCAACTGGAGGGGGCGAAAGAATCGCTGCTGTTCCCGTCAGGCATGGCAGCGCTTGCCGCCGTCTTCCGTACCGTCCCAAATGGCGGGCGCGTGCTGGTGCAAAGCCAGATTTACTGGGGCACCACCAAGTGGATCCGGGATTTCTGCACCCGGCGTGACATTGAACTGCGAGAGGTCGAAGCCTCTGACAAGGCGGCGTTTGCCGCCGCCTGCGAGAGCTTTGGACCAACCTTGGCGCTCATCGAAACGCCATCAAACCCGTGGCTTCGCGTGGTCGATATCCAGGCTGCGGCTGATGCGGTGCATAGCGCGGGTGGGTTGCTTGTGGTGGATAGCACGGCCGCGACGCCGATTCTGCAACAGCCGCTTAAACACGGTGCCGACATTGTAATGCATTCTGCCACAAAGGGCATTAATGGCCATTCGGACGTATTGGCGGGCGTTCTGGCGACCAATGACGTCACGGGCCGCGTGTGGGAAGATATCAAAGCGGACCGGCATGATGCAGGCGCGGTTATCGGCCCGTTTGAAGCATGGTTGCTGGTCCGCGGGATGCGCACCCTGCCCCTGCGCGCCAAGCACATGTCGTGCAACGCCATGGAATTAGCAGCATTTTTGCAAAATCACCCGAAAATCGAAAAGGTTCTATATCCGGGTCTTGCGTCACATACGGGCCACGATTTGGCGACGCGGCAAATGTCAGGAGGATTTGGGTCGCTTTTGTCTTGCATTGTAAAGGGTGGCGGCGCAGCGGCGCTGGAAGTTGTCGGCAAGCTGGAAGTTTTTCATCGCGCAACGTCTTTGGGCGGGGTCGAAAGCCTTGTTGAACACCGCCACACGATCGAACCCCACACCGGAATTCCCGAAGGGTTGCTGCGTTTATCGGTGGGGATTGAAGATATAGAAGATCTAAAACGCGACTTGAGCCAAGCGCTTGATGCATAAAGATACTTCGGGGCGCTCGCGCCCCGGGACCCCATGTCTTTCGAAGATGATTTGAAGGATACAACCAGTGGTGCGGTCGGAGAGACTCGAACTCTCAAAATCCTCGCCGAATTCATGACCAATTAACTGATTTTATTGAATTAAATACCATCTGCCCACTCCCCCAACTGGGACATGAGTTGGGACAAATTATGGGACGCAGCACTCATGCACAACCGCTTGCTGTAGGGGAAGGGCAGTCATTTTACATGGCTACACTTTGTCCTTCGTTAGCAGGGTCTTGCTATTTCATACGCCCCCCCTATCAACTTAGATCAAAGTAACAGACAGGAGATAGAAAGATGGAATTTCAAGTTAGGATAACGCTGCCCGAAGCGCCGAATGATAATCTAGCTGAACGCTTAAATCCCCATGGAATTGTTGCCCAATTCCGAGCCCCCGTTCCTCCACAAACAGAGCAGGACATATTCGCGGGGGATCTTGCTGACAATCTCGTTTCCGAGGGCATCGTATCGGAAGAACGACGCGGAGACCTTATTTTCTTCTTTGAGTGATTACCCCAGCCGTTCGCCCAAAGACAATAGTGATCGGCCTGCGTTTAATAGTCTGAAAAATTTGCCTTCTGCCATACGTGCTGAGTATAATGTAGTTTACATTACCGTTGTGCAAGTTGGTCGGGGGCATTTTCAGGTAAGTCATTCCCAATAAATATTTGACAATATTGGCAGGTCACTCACCTGACAAAACGTCGTTGCAATTGAGCTGGCCTATTTAAGCAAAAATCATGCATTGAGGATCGCGCACTTGGAATGCTGCGATGCCAAAAGCTACCCCGTTCCCAGGCAGCCCCCCCTCAATATCAACGGAAAAGCTGCGCGCTAAAGGATAGTAAATTCAAAACCATCTGCCGTTAGGAACTTTAGTAAACTGAATATTTGGCGTGACGGTAACCGCGGACTATCAGTCCGCCCCACGTATCAGAGTACCTGACAACACCCTATTCAACCAAATCCGTTCAATTCAATATTGTATATCAAGTAGACTTTTCGAATCACCCTACAGGGCCTCAAACAATACCGCAATTCGAGGAATGCTATAACCGACGGGACCGATACTACTTGATATCGACTAGGGTGAAAAGGGGCGTAAAATGCGCAAATTGAAATCAGTCCTAATCTCACTTGAACAAATTCTATAGCGGACCTAACTTAACCCCGGTGGTTTGTAGTTGCCGCTTTCACACTTTCGAGTTTGAGTAAGCTGTTTGGCAGGACATCTTGTTGCACTTCAATTCCGAAGGCTGAACTGCCTCAGATCATTTACCCTGAGTGTGCGTTAAATTAACTCCCTTCAGTCCGACTGAAAAGCGAATTCTATCAAGAAGCACTCCTTCAGGTATCCCGATCACTGCAAAACGCGCCTGTGATAACTATTATTTCCTGGACGTATGACAGAGATCGGCTGATGCAATCACGAAAATGATTCTCTTCAATACCAATTGCATTTACTATTCGATAGAACTGATCAGGGCCTGAAGAAGTTATACACTGCATGATCTAGCCGATTCTCCTATTCGAACATAGCTGGGATTATTGCCGTTGGCCTATCTCATCCATGCTCTAACTCTTCTATTAGCATTTGAGACGTCGACGATTTGATCATCTTCCGATAAATGTGGCTGAATTTCTTCCCTCAGGCGCTCAACCAATCGTGCTCGGCTTGGCGATACCCTCCGAAGTATCTCTTCAGCGCTTACGGCAAACGCAAAGGCCAACTTATAGTTCCCCTTTTTATGAAGACACTCGGCGACCCACTGGCGAGCATAAGCCTGATTAGACAGACGATTTAGGTCAGTAGATTCTTCCAATGCCCTAGTCGATTTACGATAGCAAACTAGAGCATCATCTTCCCGTCCTTGAAGCTGTAAGCATCTACCAACGTTGCCCTGCTTATTTCCTCTTTCAACTTCCACGGTAGATGCGGGATCAATCAACTCAGATAAGGGCGTATCTCCCAAGAAATACTTAAGGGCCGAATCTATATCACCTGCATCACGCTGCGCGAGGGCTAGATTATGGCTACTTCCATACTGAGTGTCTACGTTAGTACGATCCTTGAGGCCCAACCCAATCTCAGCCCATTCAATTGCTTCTACGTAATTCCCCCTAATCCAACTTGAATAGCACCTCATGTCACAATAGTGAATGTAGCGGGCCGTCTTCTCGGGTATAGTCTGCTCAAACCTTTCAAGGATTTGGTTTGCACCTAAATAATCGCCAAGATCATCAAGGCACTTTACAAATTCTCCAACGATTTCGTCAAAACCTTTGTAATCAGACGATGCTACATTCCAATCGACAGCCTCCAATAGCGATCTTGCGACACGAATAAACTCTTCAGAATGCCCGCCTCCAATTAGCGCTGCAAGGGCATCATTAAGACTTTTTACAGCATCTTGATACTGTTGTGCTGCAATCTCAAGTTCAGCTTTTTGGGTCCATCTGCCCAGTAAAGAAAGCGGCAAAGAGAAACCAAGCATCTTTGTTAAAGATTTTATTATTGTTTCATATTGACCAATTACCAAATTGATGAAGTCTTTCCGCTCATCAGGTGAAAAATTTTGTATTACAAACTGTCGAACCAAGGGATGAAGGTCATATAAATCTGGAGAATTAATTTCTGGTTTCACGACCACTAAGTTAAGTCGAATAAGTGAACTAAGTGCTTTCTTGAATTTGTTGTACCTCAGCCGAGAGGAAACATATTTTTCTAGGGTTTCCATTGTCTCCGGCCTTACAGCCTCGGCCATTATCCGCAACAATGTCTGTTCCCGTTCTGGGAGTCTTGTCCATATCGAAGAAAGAACATTCGGAGTTTCTTCCCGCCCCCGCCGCAAATCCTCAAGTAATCCAGCTAAAGTAACACCTGGAACCTGAGCGACCTGTACCGCGATCAGGTCAAGCCAAAAAGGGTGTCCTTTAGTCATTTCGTGTGCTGCTTCAATCTCTGTTTTCTCTACAACGACACTGTCTCCGCCCCGCTTCGCAAACAAAGCGATAGTTTCAGTGATACTCAGACCGGGCATTGGAATTGAAATCACACTTGCTTCTGAATATTTCACCTTAGGTCGACAGGTTAGAATAAGTTGACTGGTGGTCTCCGCGTTAGCAAAGCCTTCGACCAATCTCGCTAGCAAACCAACGAATCGAAAATTCTCCAAGTCGACATAGTGATCGACGTTGTCGAAGACGAAAATAGTCTTCGCATTAGCACTGCAATCAACTAGCAAATCTGCAAGATCGGCGTCGCTACTATCAGCTAGCATTTCACTTGTGGTTTCCTCTGAGGTAATGCGGTCAACGGCAGCAATAACTTGTGTTCGAATGCTGTCGGCGGCTTCTTTACAGTCGCGCCAATCCCAGAACAGAAAATTAGAAGAGGTTGTGAAGGTGTCTTTGATATGCTTCGCGGCAGTCAGTGATTTGCCCTGCCCCCCCATACCGGTAAGAATTATAACTTGAGCCTGTGTCGTCTCCAAGGATCGCAATTCGGCGTCACGTCCGACCCAAGCCTCAATGTTCGGTGGACGATCACAATCCAGTAATTTTAGGTTTTGGGGGGTAGATACGAAATCAGCGGTAGAAGCCTTTTTCGGAGTTTGCGTAGAATGGAGCTTACAAGAAATACTCCACCTTTCAGCCAACTTGCTAAGAAAGTTGTGACAGTCTATTCCAGCGTATAAACTAACTCTACCCCTGTCCAGTCCCGGTTGAAGTACTGACCGCAAATGCAGTGGAATCGCTGGGGTGGTGTCATAAAATGCCCAAAGCACTTCTGGAAAACTTGCAGTATTGCCACCTAGATCTTTGAGCGCTGAGGTTAGAATATCCTCCCATCCCCCGTATGCAAGTACGACAACCAATTTGTCTTTCAGGTGCTCAAGAAGGGAGGATTTGAGTGTAGGACGTGACTGCAGTAATTGAATCCCAGTGTGCAGTGTATCGGTACCCTGCCAATAACCGTGAAAATGAACTATCCGACATCCATCAGCACGCGTGTTTCCCAAATCGCCGTCACCAATTAAGGAAGTCTGCCAAGCCAGTCCGTCAGCACGTCGGATCGCCACCTGTACCAAAGGGTCAAAGTTGGAAGTCAGAAGAGTTTTGCCGAAAACGTTCTGTTCTTTTGCAATGAGGTGACCGAGAGCTTCGACTCCTCTTGAGAGATGCCACCCGTCGCCATCGTTTTCCAGCTCTCGCAACTGTTCATCGTTTAAAGAACTAATAGCATCTACGGTCGAAACCGGATTAACGATGGGTATGCGTGCGTTGAGCACAGCTTCACGAACGATCTGATTGCATGCGTCTTGCCCGCGCCTGCCCTGTAAAAAGTGAAATGCCGCCTGATATTGGTTTGGGGATTCCGTGACAGTCTTCTCGAGTGATATGCGTTGAGTTGAACCTTCGGGAAATCGCTTTCTGATCCGCCCAATCATATCCTCGACATTCGAAACGCCCGGTTGCCCTCGTTCTTCTGGAGCAGTTAGCGGTGCTCCAACCACAAAAACGACTTCCTTCGGTGATGCACGCAGCCCATCAGAAAGCCGATCTAGTAACGCTTCCTCATCAAAAAATGAAATATTTTCAAAACTAGACATTTGCACTGCCACCCATATTAGCCCGACCGTAGGGCGACTTTATAACCTTTACACCCAACGTTATACGAGGGGCGCATTTCTTTAACGTTTGTTTTTTTAGAAGAACTGTTTGTCATGTCTAGAAAAAGTCCGCCCGCGATATTGTATGAAGGCTGTTCCTTAGTGAAGATAGGTTCAAGCTCTTATTTTCTGCCTCGATAGCGCGATACCAGTGAAAACTGTAAGTCGAACCATTTTCATTTATCCCTGCTATGGCGAGTCCAGAACCCACTCGTGTTGCTCTGAAATGTGCATTCAGCTGCTGGGTTAATTACGCTGCGGTACTGGGTACCCCCCAATGGGTCCCCTAGTTTAATTTATATAGGGTAGCGCACCGCCAAGGTTGGCAAATCAAGAACTTCGGCAGCGAATAAAACAGGATTTATCTGATTTAAATAAATCCTGTTAAGCAGATAGGTAGCGGTAGACGCTGCTGCGGGCGATACCAAGCTCCTGTGCGATGGCTGTGGGCGTCAGTCCCTTGTCCTTCATGGCTTTTACCTGTGCGGCGTCTATGGTCGCAGGACGACCCTTGAAGGGGGAGTCGTCACCCTTGGCAAGCGCTGCGTCTATGCCTTCGCGCTGGCGGTCCTTGCGTATCTCAGTTTCAAACGTGGATATCGCTGAAAGCATCGAGAAGAACAGGCGTCCTGCGCTGGTAGTGGTATCGATGTCCTGCTCCAGCACCTTGAGGCCTACACCCTTCTCCTCAAGGATATGGGCGATATTGTGTAGATCGCGGGATGATCGGGCCAAGCGGTCCAAACGCGTCACAACGACTGTATCACCCTTGCGGATGCCACGGCTAAGCATGTCCTCCAGTGCGGCGCGTCCGGTCCTTTTGGTTCCGCTAGCCTTCTCTGTGTAGAGGTGGTCCGGGTGGACGCCTGCGCCCGTTAGGGCGGCAATCTGGATATCCAACTTCTGCCCTGCGCTGCTTACCCGTGCATATCCGATTAGTTCACCCATGATCATCTCCTGTCTCATTAGACTGTCCGTTAAATAGATAGCGTCCCATATATGATTCGGAAAGTCTAATAGGACACATTCAGGCACATTTCACATGTCCGGAAAGAGTATACTCAAAACGGACGCCGGGATGATCGGAAACCGGAGGGGCGCGGCGATCAGGTCACCCGCTAACGCGGGGGGGATGCCCACTCGATAGGTCATAGGGGCGATAGGCCAGCGGGATGTGGATGTGGGTTGATGGTATTCCCCCGCGTTAGCGGGATGCAGGTCCACCTTGGCGAAAAGTAATTTTATTGTATTCGAGTCGCTTCATGCGCAACTTTGTTACTTGATGGTTACAGGGGTCAAGGCCCTGTGTTTTATGATAATATATTCAATTTACCGAATGTGATGGATGATTTCGCGGGGTTGCACCATTACGGTCGTGCAGGGGCTGAGCGGAAGTTTTAGGGTCAAGAAGGTCTGAAAGCAGGAATGCAGTACGATACAGTGGAATGCAGTAAGAATACAGTGGCCACTGCAGACGTAAGTCATTGAAATGAAACAATATTCATCGAAAATGCAGTAATACAGTGGAATTTGCCCGTTTGCCGCTGTGCTATTTTATTTTTTTTTCGATCCTGCTTAGCGGGGGAGAGGGTGTGTAAAAAAAATATTTCCTAGAGTCTTAAGACCTAAATTCCTACTGTATTACTGCATTTCTCAAAAAAATACATATAAAACAAAGACTTAAAGAAAATTCTCACTGCATTCCCACTGTATTCCTACTGCATTCTTACTGCAGTGCACTGTATTTTCCCGCTCCTCCCGCCTTTTCGCCTCCCTCGCGCAACATGCGGGCGAGTTCAAGAACAGAAAAGGCCCGCTAACGCGGGCCTCTACTGTGTCAGGCATCCAGCCCGCTAACGCGGGCCTATACTCTGTCAGGCTGCCCGACGCTTCTCAAATTGCAAGGTCCAGACCTTGGTGCCCCCCTTGGTTCCCTTTTCCAGAAAGTAGGTTCCGCCATCACGGTCAGCCCGGAATGTTTCTGCAAACCGTCCGAACTGGCGAGACAGTGCCGTGGTGTCATTGTAGGTCTGCGAATGCTTATCGTAAGCCCAGCCGTTGATGTAGAGTGGATCGCCATCATCGAAGCCTTCCAGTTCTGCCTTGACAGATACGCCATTCTTAAAGCGCTTAGCGTCTCCTACCGCGAAGTTCGTACCGACATCGAACTGGATGATGCGTTCCTTCAGTAGATTGATGGGGCTATCCTGCTCCTCGTTAGCGGACTTAAGCATTTCGCGGTTACCCATGAACCCGCCCATGCCTGCGGCCTCAAGAACACCACCGACGACGCCGGACCAGTTCTCATATGAAGCTAGAACCGTGTCTGTCTGCTTTACCATCCCCTGCGCCACCCAGTTCTGGATGATCGTCAGGCAGGCCCATACAAGGTCTCCCCGGTTTTCAGAAGCCCACCCACAGATATTGCCATGCCGGAACCCAGTACGCTTTTCAGGGTTTTCCATCTCTGCGTCCAAATCGATCATGATCAGACGACGGATAAGCTCCGGCGAAAACTTTACGTCGTTACCTGTGAACACCCATGCGCAGCGGACATCGACCTCAACCGTTTGTGTCTTTCCCAAGATACGAGCCTGATACACAGGCGTAGTCATGGCGGAGGCCAATTCCCCACTATCGACGGAGTGGTTGATGTTGTCGAAGAACACGATGTTCTGTCCGTTCGAAAGGACTGACGTCAAGGTCTTGCCCATCTCATCGTTCCCTCCGGGCATTGCCAGCGCAGGCGTAGCGCGACCCGCCGCGATGATAGAGATTGCATCCACAAGAAGTGATGCACCTGTACCTGGAGCGGGCTTGTTTAGAAGGTGACCGGGTGTAGCCCCGTCGATCATTTCCCGCATAAACGGCAGGAGGATCAAGGCCATCATATTGGTAACCGCCGCTACACCCTCTCCATGCAGAGCCTGTTCTACGATTTCAGGACGCGTTAGAGCACCCAGCGGGAAGTCTGCTAGCACTTCTTCAATGAGGAGCCGCTTCGCCTCATAGACCTCTTGGCTGGTTGGCACAGCGCTAACGCGCTTCATCACCAGTTCGCTTTGCAGGTATATTTCTGAACCGCTGTGGTATCCGTTCTCAGTAACTAGCGCTCCATCAGCGGCGAAAAATGGTGTGTCGACCGCACCTCTGATAGGCAACAAAAACTCAGACAGGTCCCCGGCGAAAACGTCCTCCACTACATCCTTCGGAGGGTAAATGTGCTGGGTCTCACCTTCGTTCGTTTGCCTGTGAAAGCTGGCAACGTCTCCGAGCTGCCGTCGCTTCATTGCGTGATTTGTAATGCGAAGACGCCCATTTCGAACGATTGCTGCGTCTTCCATATACTCAAAGAAAAACGGGGTTTCTTCGTTCGCTCTCTTGATGGCCTCACAGGCGTACCGCGTTTGGTCAGGCGCTGGTTCAGTGACTAGGATTCCATCTGGACGGTCGCCCTTTTCGCTGGTGGTGCTGCGTAATGTCTTCGCCACCTTCTTCCAGAGATCCTTGACGGGCTGCTTACCTAAGACGGTCGCGGCGACAATGGCATCCATGAGGCGGGCCTTGGTCGTGGAATCCACCCCCTCCTTTATTGCCTCTTCGATCAGCGTTGCGATTTCGTGCTCCGTGGTATCCTTGTCCAATGCCATTGCACGTTCTTCAAAGGTGGCCCGCTTTTCCTGTTCGCGCTCCTTCTTGATCTCCACAGGTTCGAATGGGTCATCGACACCATCCTCTCCTTCGAGGATGAATCCGAGGTCGATATCCATGATAGCATCCTCTTCGAACCATCCCTGCCGAAGAGCCTCTTCAAGGTGCTGTAGCTTGTGTCGACCTTGGCAGGCGTCGTGATGGCAAAACCAAGTCCAATACTCCGACTGAGAGTCCACTGCGTTAACCGCCATCGTCGCTGTACCACCTTCAGAGGTGTGCTCATGTTCGAAGGGGCATTCGGTGTGGACGTGTCCCTGTGCTTCACCACCTGCGTTGCGCACACGATCTGGGCACAGGGTCTCCATCAGGTCCGCGAGCATGAAGCGGTCCTTCGCGGTGCGGTGCCAGTCGTTCAGGCTCTTCCCGGACGGCGTCAGCGCCATCGGTGGACGTTCATCACCAGACATGTCTGCGGCCATCGTGAAGGCGTTCACCTCCCGATTGGACGTGTAGACGCTCTTCTTCATCGGCTTGACGTCATCGAACTTGAGGGGAGTCCCCATCACTACCGCCGCACACCAGTCGTCACTACCCTTCGGGTGGCGGGCTGTATAGAACAGGCGGCTTGGATCGGTACAGGACGTATCGAAGTGGATGCCAAGGGTGTTCTGAGCTAGACCTGTGATCTTGTCTTCCCACAGGTCCAAGGATGCCTGCTGCGTATCAGCCAGATCGATCAGCTTGACCGGAGCCTCCAGAGGAAAGATGAGACGAAACTTTTCAAGCGGAGGAGTGTCAAGAATGATCTTTACACCCTCGGTCGTCTGCACCTTCTGCGCACTTACAGCACAAGCAGAAATGAAACTTTCCTCGTAGCGGTTCTTGTCGAATTCTCGCAGGTATTGCTTGATTTCAGCCTCAGTCGGATCACGCGCAACCTTAAGCTTTCGAAGCACTTCGTCGCGCTTCAGCTCAAGACCTGTCGTGCCATTGTTATAGGACGTGTAGACAATACATAGTAGGCCCTTTTCTTCAACATCCGCGAGGACATCATCGAGCTTTGCGCCGGAGTCGATATCCAGACCCATGGCATACATGGTGTCCATCGCCTTGGCCTTGCGAGCACCTCCTACAGACGATCCTAGGACGATGCATGGGCCTGCCTTGTGCTTGCTTTCAGGGTGGCGGGAGAAGCCCCACGCAGGGGCGTTGCCGCTTCCGGCACCCCCACCAATCCACTGTCCCCACGTCATTGTGGGAGATTGCCATTCCGAATCTTGTGTATTTCTACGGTCGCGTGCTCCCCACATCTCCCCTGTCAGGAAGGACACCTCTCGATTGAGGAATTCCGCCAGACCTTCCGACTCGGTGCCTAGGATTTCAGCGTCGTTCAGTGAGGGAAGGTACACAGGTTCATCAGCTAGAACTTCGCGGCTGCTTCCATCTTGGTAGTCGGCAATCTCCACCACGTTACTCGCCGCGTACTTTGCCAGTCCCCCTGCGTAGGATGCTGTGCGAACTGATCCATCTTCGCCGAACAGGTTCAGCCCTGCCTTTAAGAAAGGGGCAGCAATCGTTTCTTCCGACGCATCGCTACGCTGGGTAGTAGTAGTACTAGTCATAAGTCTTGGTCTTCTTTCTCTCTTTTTCACCCGTGGCGGGCTGCTGTGTTATTTTAGCTTCAAGCTGAAATGTCTTTTCGCATTACCTCTTGCAATTCCTGTGTAAGTGTGAATCACGATTCGATCAACGAATCATTTTATGATTCTCGTGTTTTCTGTTTTTTGTAGCGCCCGGGTCACGAAAGACCGCTACAGCCTAGAAAAAGCTTGACAAATGGGGGCGTACCGGGTTAGGTTTATTGGAGTAGGGGGTTGTGTCCCTATTTCTTTTCCTTGGTGTAGTCCTTTCTCCTACACCCTGCGCCGCTCCTTATTGGGGCGGCGTTTTTTATTGCTCATCCCTTGCCGCTGCCCGGTGCGCCCTGTTCCGGGCCATCGTGCCCACCTCAGGCGAAACCTCTACATCTTTCGCTGGCTGATCATCGACGATCTTGACTGTAGGCGCTGCTAGCTTTGCGAGAATGGACATCATATGATCAATATCAATATCGATCTTTTGACCTCTGGTCTTAGGTGCGTCACTGCCCCGCGCTTCTGCATCTCGGATCAACTTTTCCAAGGACCGCGTCGCGTCTGTGGCTGACTTCCAGTCGCCAGAGGCGCGGGCCTTCGCTAAAATTTTACGATACTGTTCTGCGCACCAAGAAATGGTAATGCCTAGGTCAGCGAGGCTCCCGCCTGAGCTTCTTGGGGCCATGCTCGCGAAAATGCGTGCGGCTTCTTCATTTCGCAGCTCATTGACTCTCGATGCCACCTTCTTCGCGAGGCGCGATGCCGCCGCCCTGTTGTTGGTGGTGGCATATCCGGCGCGAGCATAAGCCTCTCGTTGCTTGACCCCACCGGCGAGCAACCGCGCAAATCTCTCGTGCTGCTTGTTGGGTAATTCTGCTGCCATCACACAGGCTCCAAGACGTTTAAGATATCAACCAGCCCGCCGTCCGGGAATGCAGTGAAAAGGTCAGACTTTCCTCCTGCGCCACGTGCCGTGGTCCACTCTCCATCGGTGTTGGTAGACTGAGCAAAACCAGCTTGAAGCAGCACCGACATGGTCAGAACTGCATCGTCATCCAGCTCTCGCTTCAAGCGATTAAAGTCGACGTAAAATCCTTGACCGCGTAATTCAAACGCGTCCATCGAATTTGTTAAAAATCTGGCGAGCTGCGTGCTCAAACCTGCTGTCTGTTCGTACATTTATCAGTTCTTTCTCTTAGTTGTTGGAGGTGATCCGGCGACGGGAGAAACGTCGCCGCCGGATCGACTGGCTGTGGGCAGGCCAGTATTCTTTCACGATGCTTGATCTTGATCCTGCGCTCGGCGCGCGGAAAGGATTTCGTCTATCTGCTGTTGAATTCGAGCTGCCTCCTCGGCAAGCTGCTGGGGCGTCCAGAACCGGCGGCGCTCTAAACCCCGTTGGAGCTTTTCCCTGACGGCCTTACGCTTTTGAGCTTCTTTCCCAGATCGCTTTGGCCGTGCTGAAGCATCGCTGTGATCGTCACTTGTGATTGAATCTAGAAAGCTTTCGCGGCTCACAGCAGCCCCCACTTTCTCGCCAGTGCCACACGCTGCGCCGGGTTCTTAACCTCTTGCAAAAGTTCGATCTTTTCGGCGCGGGACCTAAGATCATCCTGCACTGGCGGTGGCGTTGCGATTCCAAGCTCTCGCGCCATTGAAATTCGTCGGGCGCGGTCATCGCTGCTGCGCTCATAGTGCACTACTTCCTTGCCCGCGTTGACCTTCTGCAATGCCACCGCCATGGCTTCCTGATCGCCAGCGGCGATATCTGCCTTAAGCTTGCTGTCTGATAGACTTGACAGTTCCAGCATTTGGCGGTCCAGCTCGTCACGATCAAGCGTAGCGCCAAGCGTCGCGTTGCGCAGCTCCGCGATGGCGGTACAGTCTTCGATGGTCAGGTCTACACCATGCTGCTCTCTGGCAGCGCTGATCGTGTCCTGCACCAGTGCAGAAAATCGATCTGTCAAAACAGGGCTGGAATTAACGATATTGTTGAATGTTTCGAAACTCTGGGGCATCATGCAGCCTCCTCAAAATTAGTATTACGGCAATTGACGAGCGCAAACGCTGGGGCAATACCTGCGACATCGCAGGTCGCATCGACTCCGACGACACATCGCAAAACGTCACGTTGCAGGAGCAGAAGGTCCGAAAGGGTCCCAACAGATTCCATGACGGAAGGCACGGCCATCGCACTGTTCGCCACCGACGCAAAGAAGAGGCTACGCGCTACATCAAAACGTGCACGGCAATCTTGGGGCAGCACGGCAAACAGCGCCTTTGCAGTAGTCACATCATCAGCGACGTACAGGCGATCATCTTGGACCGCGACTGTAGCGACCAGCCGCTGCATGGCCCCGTCATCCACTTCCTTTTGCTTCAGGGTTAGGAGGGCATCCGCCAGACCAAATCGGTGCGGCCTTGATCGCACGTCGCGGGGTACGCTCTCCAACCGCCGTCGTGCTGTACCAAGATGGACGCCGACGGCATCTGCGTAGTCAAAAACTGTTATATTCATTATTTCCTGCTCATTTTGTTAATGTTAAATTCTTCTGTTGACTTAACCTACTAAATATTGCAGCCAGAGTCAATCGAATCAACAAAACGGGTCAGAAAATGGTAAGTAATTGCGGCGAGATGTCAGGCAAAATGACATTATCACGTCATTTATACTAACCTTTACAATAGGTTATGACTCCACATAGTTTCGACCTATGGAAACTTTGAATGGAGAAGAATAATCATGAAAACTTTTGAGCAGATGCACGGCGACCTAATTTCCGCGACATCGGGGCTGGCAGATACCTGCCTCTCGCCGATGTCAGATGTATTATTGCAACATCTGAGCGGGATGCTGGCACAGGTGCAGGAACAGCTATCCGCGATGCAGGAAGCCATGCCTACAGGCAACGCAGTTCATCTTGATAGGTGATGCATCCACCCGCTAACGCGGCTCAACTTCAGCGACGACATGAAGGCTGAAGTAGAAACACACCTGCGTGCCACACTCGAGGTCCTGAAGTCGATAGGAGAGCCAATGCAGGCCATATCCGCGATGCTTTGGCGGGATGATATATAGAATGAGCAGAGGCCCCTGACGGGGCCTCTCTGTAGGTCTGCTAGGTATCGTCCTGCCTAGTCTCGGACACACCTTGCGATCTCTTCCAGCGCTTCAAGCTTGGTCGCCAGCAGGTCGTCGCCGCCATACCCAGCCTCAACGACATCTTCACCGTCGAGACGCCCTGCAATCAGGCGGCGTGTTTCCTTATCGATCTTGGCGCGTCGTGCTGCGTCTGTCCAAGAATGCCGCAGGCTGTGGAAGGTCATACCCTCTTCGGTCAAACCCAACTTTTCACGAACGGTGCGGGAAAAGTTTTTGCCGTACACCTCAGTGAAACGCCCACGCCTGTCTGGAGCAACCTCAACCAAACTCTTCTTCTTCGTCAGATTGTCTGTGAAGCTGCGCTGGAAAAGGTACTTCGCCCCCGCCGCCATGCGACTTTGCCAGTACTCGATAAAACCTGCCGCCAAAATGGGTGAAGGTATCGGAATGGTTCGCAAGCTGTGCTTATTCTTAATTTTTTGATCTTCGCCTAGGTCTGTGATGTCCATGACGTATATGTTGCCCACCAACCGGACGTCATTGATCGTCAGCTGACCTATCTCCTCACGGCGTGCCCCCGTGTAAGCAGCGAACATAGGCATCCAATAGTCCATTACCTGACGATCAAAAGTTTTTGCGCAGTGATCCAAGATCATTCCCACTTGCGTGGGCGTATAAGGTATAACGTCCGATTGCTTTGCCTTGCTGTGCTTCACCTTCTCACCTACCGGCTCGTATCCCGCGAAGGGGTCCGACAGAAGCAGGCCAGCCCTCGCCACCGCGTACTTGGTCATCGCTTTTAGGTGGTCACTGTATCGCTTCCGAGTCTTGTAGCTGATCGACTCTAGACCCTCCGCCCTCCCCTTCGCCACCGCATCCAAAATTGACAGACTACGCACATCACGCCGCCCGCTAGATGGCAGACCGCGTAGAACCTCATCGAACTTGTGAAGATGCGCCCGCGTCCATTTTTCAATCGGGATGTCACCATGAAGTTCGACCCAGCGGCGAACCGTGTTCGCGACCGCCTCACGGTTCTGCATGGTGTAATTGTGCGCGTCTATGAAACCCTCGGAAAGCTCACGGATTCCGGTTATCCCTTCGTCTATGCCATCCGGCGGCGGCGGGACGTCTTCACCTAGAGCACCCGCAACCACCTTTAGACGCCGCGTCTCTGCGGTAAGGTGATCTATCCGGGCATGCGCCTCTCTACGCCCTAGCTCCTGCTCCAGACGTCCTACAGAAGGTGTGTCAGGCTCTCCCCCGCTGACGCGGGTCGGCGGCGTTTCGTGACCACCTTCCACCTCGATATAATTATCATCTGCTAGCTCAGCCCCCACCCCCGCCAACGTGAAAGCTGCCACCGCGCGTTGCTCTTTGATCTGACGCAGAAGGCCATGGACGCCGCCTAGCTCTGCCAGCAGCGCCGCGTCAGCGGGATCCAATGTCGCCGCTATACGCTCTTGCTCTTCTTTACGTTCTAGATTGCGAAGCTGCTGGCGAAAGATAGCCCTCTGGTCTTCCACCTTGTCCTTTGCGGTCTGGGCATCGGTTGTCTTCATAGTGCCATCAAAGATTAGCTTAAACTTACCCGGAGTCCTCGACGGGTACAGATTTTGAATCTTGGAGGGGATGGGGATGTTGAAATGGTATGTCCCGTTTCTCTTCTTCGTACCAGCTACCTTTGTCATGACCATTTGTCCCAAATTGATGTTGGGACATAAGTTGGGACAAATACTGGGACAAAACAAGCTGGAACTGCCTATTATGTACGAAATTCAATAATATAGGGGGACAAATTGGTGCGGTCGGAGAGACTCGAACTCTCACGGGTGTTACCCCACAGCGACCTCAACGCTGCGCGTCTACCATTCCGCCACGACCGCACGCCATGGTTGGTGAGGGTCGTTTAGACAAACTCTTTCACAAAGTGAAGAGCAAAATTGCGCCAGATTAAGTCCTTGTTCAGATTCGTGTGATTTATCATTCAATCGGGCGGGGTGGCTTGAAAAACAAGGCGAAGACGTAAACTTAAAGGAGGATATGAACCGAGGAACATTATGACCCAAGCGCCCATAGATCCCCCTGCCCTGCAGATCGACATCGTTTCTGACGTGATGTGCCCTTGGTGTATTGTCGGGTACCGCCAGCTAGAGCAGGCGTTAGCCGCCTTGAACATTGGCGCGTTCATCCGCTGGCACCCTTTCGAGCTTAACCCCCAAATGGGCCCCGAAGGTCAGAACCTGACCGAACATATTGCCGAAAAATATGGTGCATCGCCTGAGCAATCGGCGCAAAACCGCGCGCATCTTGTGCAGCTTGGCACAGAACTTGGAATCGACTTCAATTTCAACGCCGATAGCCGCATCGTCAACAGCTTTGCTGCACACCAATTGCTGGATTGGGCTCAAGATCAGAACCTGCAGCACCCACTTAAGCTTGCGTTGTTTGAAGCACATTTTACGAAGGGATTGGATGTTTCAGACCATAGTGTCCTCGTTGATGTCGCTGCAGATGTCGGATTGGATCGTAGTTCTGCGCAGGACGTTCTCGACAGCGGCAGCCATGTAGAACGTGTTCGCGAACGCCAGTCGGTTTGGACATCGCAGGGAATTTCTGGCGTGCCTTCAATGATCTTCGCGGGCAAATACCTTGTGACCGGTGCGCAGGGTGTCGATAATTATGTGCAAATTATCCAAAAAGTAATTCAAGAGGTAAGCGCCGCGGAATGACTGTCTCGTTTACCTCGGCTCAACGGTGCGCACAGAATGGTTGAATGGATCACCTCCAAGGGCCTTGTCGATTACCGGGAAGCCGAAGCATGGATGGAGGAACGCGCGTCCCTTATCGCCGCGGGGAATGCCGATGAATGCGTCTGGCTTGTAGAGCATGCTCCGCTATATTCTGCCGGCACCTCAGCAAAATCGGAAGATTTGACTGACCCAAAGCGGTTTCCGGTATATGAAACGCGCCGCGGCGGACAGTACACATACCATGGGCCGGGGCAGCGGGTTGTTTATGTGATGCTGGACGTCGGTAAACGCGGCCGGGACGTCAGACGTTTTGTTCAAGACCTTGAACATTGGGTGATCGCGACCCTTGCAAGCTTTACCATCAAAGGCGAGATCAAGGAGGGGCGCGTCGGCGTCTGGGTGGAACGCCCCGAGAAACCGCTCGCGGCGCAAGGCGGTATTCGTGAAGATAAAATCGCGGCGATCGGTATCCGGCTTAGAAAATGGGTCAGCTTTCACGGAATCAGCATAAATGTTGATCCAAATCTTGAGCATTTTTCCGGGATCGTCCCCTGTGGGATCCAAGAACATGGCGTTACGTCTTTAGTAGACCTTGGCCTGCCAGTTACGATGGAAGACGTTGATATCGCCCTGAAAGCGCAGTTCGACACGGTTTTCCCTCCGCTGTCTTAGTACGCGCCCAAAGACGGATAATGTACCTCGCCGCTCAAACGTTTCACTGCGCTCGTGCTATTTCCGCCGCGGCTTTACGGTTTCTTCATCGCTAGAGGCGTATGTCATCCAGCATGATGAGCACTTCTGACACCTCCTACCCCCGTCACTACAAGGCTGTGCGCCTCCGACACAGTTTGATAAATGATCTGTCTTTTTTCGTGCCCTGCGTCAAAGGCGGCCATTGCCCATATTGGCAAGCCGCACTAGAACGAACCTTAATTCAATGCGCGCCCCCTGTCGGGGTGTGAGTTGACAACCCAATCTCAGGAGGCACCGCATGGCAGACGCAGCCATTCACGGGCAAGACCATCACGACGAGCGCGGATTTTTCACGCGCTGGTTTATGTCCACAAACCACAAAGACATCGGGCTATTGTACCTGATTGTTTCGGCCCTCGTTGGCTTCATCTCTGTATGTTTCACCATATATATGCGTTTGGAGCTTATGCACCCAGGCGTGCAATATATGTGTATGGAAGGCGCGCGGTTTATCGCTGATAGCGCAGCGACCTGTACGCCAAACGGCCACCTTTGGAACGTTCTGATCACCGCGCACGGCATCTTGATGATGTTCTTCGTGGTTATTCCCGCTTTGTTCGGTGGTTTCGGTAACTATTTGATGCCATTGCAAATTGGCGCGCCTGACATGGCGTTCCCGCGGATGAACAACCTCTCTTTCTGGCTATATGTCGGCGGCACAACGCTTGCAGTCTGCTCCGTGCTGACACCCGGCGGCAGCGGCCAGCTTGGCTCAGGTGTGGGCTGGGTTCTCTATCCGCCGCTCTCTGTTCGTGAAGGCGGCATGTCGATGGATTTCGCAATTTTCGCTGTGCACGTATCCGGCGCGTCGTCGATCCTGGGTGCGATCAACATGATCACAACATTCCTCAACATGCGCGCCCCTGGCATGACGTTGTTCAAAGTGCCGCTGTTCAGCTGGTCCATCTTTGTTACAAGCTGGTTGATCCTTCTGTCCCTGCCCGTTTTGGCCGGTGCCATCACCATGCTTTTGATGGATCGCAACTTCGGATTCGCATTCTTTGACCCAGCAGGCGGTGGTGATCCGGTTTTGTATCAGCACATTCTGTGGTTTTTTGGTCACCCCGAAGTGTATATTATTATTCTTCCAGGCTTCGGCATCATCAGCCACGTCATCGCGACCTTCAGCCGCAAACCTATCTTCGGGTATCTTCCGATGGTTTGGGCGATCATCGCGATTGGCGCATTGGGCTTCGTCGTTTGGGCGCACCACATGTACACCGTTGGTATGTCTCTGAACCAACAAGCTTACTTCATGTTGGCTACTATGGTTATCGCGGTGCCGACGGGCGTTAAGGTATTCAGCTGGATTGCGACCATGTGGGGTGGTTCGGTTGAATTCAAAACACCTATGCTGTGGGCCTTCGGCTTCCTGTTTCTTTTCACCGTTGGCGGTGTGACAGGTATCGTTCTCTCGCAGGCAGCTGTGGACCGCTACTACCACGACACATACTATGTGGTTGCGCACTTCCACTATGTGATGAGCCTTGGTGCCGTCTTCGCGATCTTCGCCGGTATTTATTTCTACCTGCCGAAGTTCACGGGCCGCATGTATCCTGAATGGGCTGGCAAGCTGCACTTCTGGGCGATGTTCATTGGCGCGAACCTGACGTTCTTCCCACAGCACTTCCTGGGCCGTCAGGGCATGCCACGTCGCTATATCGATTATCCTGATGCTTTTGCATATTGGAACCTGTGGTCGTCGATCGGCGCGTTCCTCAGCTTTGCGTCCTTTATCTTCTTCTTCGGTGTTATGTTCTACACGTTGACACGTGGGGCCCGTAGCCCAGCTGCGAACCCTTGGAACGAATATGCGGACACTCTGGAATGGACGCTGGCAAGCCCCCCACCAGAGCATACGTTCGAAATTCTTCCCAAGCAGGAAGAATGGGACAAACAGCCTAGCCACTAAGCTAGCACAACATTGAAATGAGAGGCTCCAACGGCGGTTGGGGCCTTTTTTCGTTCTACACCGACACTCGGTACAGTTTCATAAAGACGAATGTTTATCGGCGGTTAGCCGAAATTTTACCACGTCCCCCAGTAAAATAAGGGCTTCCCAAAATTGTCTGAAATTAATTTCGAAAAATGTTATTTTTCCTCTTGCGGCTCACCGCTGCTATGGGTATTCCACGCCCTACCAGAGGATGCGGGCGTAGCTCAGGGGTAGAGCATAACCTTGCCAAGGTTAGGGTCGGGCGTTCGAATCGCCTCGCCCGCTCCAACTGGTTCTCTGCTTACCCAGCAGGACAGCAAGGCCACCTTCGGGTGGCCTTTTGCTGTTCTGGGCCCCAAAACAATGAAGCTGTTCACAGGCCCACAAAGGGCCAGCACACTTACCAGTTCGGACAACGGTCCGTTCATTGGTGCCCAGTCTAGAACTCTGATCAGGGTTGAAGCAGGCACGGCTACGGCGCAAAATATACTGTCGCCACAATGATACGCCCAAGCAGCAAGTGACAAAGCTTTCACCGCTGAATGCCCTCACTCTGTGGCCGACAAGGGTTCCCTAGGCCTCTCTCTGAGGGCAGTAGCACAACGGGGCCCGATACCCCCCCCTGCGAGAGCACGTGAGGCGTTTCAGGCCAGTACCAACGAAGCTGGGGCACGTGGATATTCGCGAGGCTCTACGCGCTCTGCCTGTCCTTGCGGATCATCGCTGATGAGTTGGATTAAACGCCCCAGCCGCGTGCGTCAGAGCCAAACATAGAGCATGTTTCAATATGGCAACGAACGAGTTTCTGCCGACGCCTAACGTCAGTCAAATACCGTTGTGATCAAAAGAAAAAGCGGGCGCTGAAAGCACCCGCCTGCGTCGGCTTATACCTGTTCGAATGATGGCACTATGAACACGCCCGCCATACAGCAAACGCCGGTGACGCCATTATTGTCTGCTTAAAGAAGAGATATCGTCGATCGTGCTGATAGGGTTTCACGTTCCATCTGTTCGATGGCGCGAATGTGCCACTCCAAACCGGTTTGACCTTGATCGGCTGCTTCGGCCAAGTTGTTCTGCGCCAGCTTCGCCTGGTCGGCCGACAGAACCAACGCCTCGGCGACCTCTGCGCGGCTGGTGCGTATATCGGCAAGCTGCGCGTCATAAGCATGCTCCGAAATCGCCCCTGAGGCCTTGAGCTGATTCAACGTCGCCACATCTTCTTGCTGCTGTGCGAGCATCTGGGGAAGATGTGTCGTGATACCATCCAGTTGGTCATTGGACTTGCGGATACTGCGCACGAGGTCATTGGCAGAAACCAGCTCCATCCGTTGGGCGACTTCTCGTTTTCCGGCGAGATTCCCGCTCACCGCACCAACAACGCCACCGGCCGCAGCGGCTCGCAGGCAGCCCGAGGCATCGGATGCGGCAAGCACCGAGATACCGCAGCCCACCGCGGCACCAACCGCGGCATGCTTGATTGTGGAGTTGCGGACAATATCGCGCATCAACGCGTCAAGCGCGGCGGTTTGCTCCACCATACCGGCGTCGTTCTCACGGTTTTCTTTGAAGCTTAGCGTGCCGGACGAAGGGCCGAATTGCGCAGCGCGATCGGCAGTGGGCGCAGCACATCCTGAAACAAGAACAGCAGCGGCGAGGGAAATCGTTAGAACAGTGGTTTTCATTACATGGATCCGTTGAGCTAGGCGTATTCGCGACGAATAGATGAAAATTATGCCGATTTTACGGCATGTTCGCCATGAAGTTTTCCGACGTTAACGTTTATCTATTCACCTTCGTGCCACAAATGCCCATAGTTCCCGCACAGGGTGAATTTTTTAAAAAGTCATATTGTTGCCGGTTTTGTTCACTATCGTTTAGGGAGTTCGACATAGGTTGCCTCGGAGCCCCGAAGCAAATCTTGGAAGGAGACCACATTGAAAATTCTAGCAGTCGACGATGATCCATTCATTCTAGAACTCCTTCCCGCAATGTTTGAACAGGCAGACCTGAACGATCTGCACACGGCCCCTTCGGGTCCGGCTGCTCTCGACATGATCAAAGCTCAGAAGGTGCCATTCGATTGCTTGCTGCTGGACGTCGATATGCCGGAAATGGACGGGATCGAGCTTTGCCGAAGAATTCGCACTGTCCCCGGGTATGAGGACAAACCGGTTTTGATGCTGACGGCGAAGACAGATTCGATCTCTATCGAGAAAGCGTTTGCCGCCGGTGCGAATGACTACATCGCCAAGCCATTTAACCTGAAGGACATCTACAACCGCATTCGCGTGGCCGAACGTCTTTTGGTGTCATCCAAGACCATCAAACGCATCGACGCGAGCGACCTGTCCAAAGAAGGCACACAGGTAGCTGAAGATATCACACTGGCCGACAAGGTCTTTTTGGCGAATGTCGGCAGGCTGATCCTGTCATTCTCCCTTGGAAACTACATCACGCAGCTCGATCGGAGCGAACTGGACAACTATCAGGTTTTCGGCGTGTCGATTGATGATGCGGAACGTATTTTCGAAGAAACGTCACAACAGAGTTTTCTTCATCTCCTTACCAGCGTGGCAGAAACCCTGACCGATCTTATCACCTGCCCCCATCTGCTGATGTCCTACGAAGGCAACGGTGCCTTCCTGTGTATTACGCGCGACCCGAACCTGCCCGAATGGGACCGGATGGAGGCTGGCCTACAGGCCAAGCTGGACGCGCTGAACTTGCTAAGCGATGATCTGAAGCAAGAGAGCATCAGCCTATCAGTCGGCACGCCCATTGCGCCGAATGCGAACCGGACCCAACGGGTGAAAAAGACCTTCGAACGGGCGCTATCGCGGGCTGAAATGCGCTATGCGAGCAAATGCGCCGCCGCCTGATCCTAGTTGATCGGGAATTGCACCAGACACTGCGCCGCATGTTTGCGGTAATCCTCTAGCGTCTGATCAATCGAGCGGCGGTCGCGCATTTTGCCCATGGCGGATTTCTTTTGCGCCCGCGTGCCGCTCACGTGGCGTTCTAGGATCAGGACCGTTACGCCCAGCATGATGGTCTTTTCATCCTCACCGATCATGTCCGCACGCGCCAAGGTCACCGCCGTATAGGCGATCATATTGGCGCAGCGCAGCGCCGCGGCCTCTTCCCCTTCATAGGTAAGCGCATGCGCTGGCCCCCAAAGAACAGATCCGCAAAGAAGCGCAGAAAGCAGGAGCCTCAAAACGCTTTGAACGTCATCGTTGTCAGCGAACGTTCAATCCCTTCGATGTCCAGAAGGTTATCGTTGATGTAAACGCCAATATCTTTTCCCGAAGGAATATAAAGCTTCATCAAAAGATCGTAATCACCAGAGGTTGAATACAGCTCGGAGTGTATTTCCCGCAGCGCGACCTCTTCGGCAACGCGATACGTACTGCCGGGCCGGCACCGGATCTGGATAAAAACGCAGGTAGACATGGACAGGCCTTAGGCTGGTTACAACACGTCCAAGCTGACATAAGGGGGCAACAGCCGCAATCGCTGATTGGGACCGATCGGCATCGAAACGCTTTGTCTTGGCGCGACGGCCTGCCCTGCTATAAGAGCCCGAAAGACGGAGATATTCACATGCGCCAGACCACCATCAATCGCTCGACCGCAGAGACCGAGATCAGCGTCGAAATCAACCTCGACGGGACAGGTTCCTACGCCAACCACACGGGCATCGGGTTCTTCGATCACATGCTGGATCAATTGGCGCGTCATTCGCTGATCGATATGAAAATCACCGCAAACGGCGATCTTCACATTGATGACCACCACACCGTCGAGGACGTAGGCATCACGCTGGGCCAAGCGCTAAGCACGGCATTGGGCGACAAACGCGGCATTCGCCGCTACGGCGCGTGCCTGCTACCAATGGACGATGCCTTGGTGCGTACCGCGCTTGATCTGTCGGCGCGGCCCTTCTTGATCTGGAATGTGGACCTGCCGACTGCAAAAATCGGGAATTTCGACAGCGAATTGGTACGGGAGTTTTTCCAGGCGCTCAGCACGCATGGCGGGATCACCTTGCACATTGATATGCTGCATGGCCTGAACAGCCACCACATCGCCGAGGCCGTCTTTAAGTCTGTCGCCCGCGCCCTGCGCGAAGCGGTAGAAACCGACCCTCGGAAATCTTCTGATATCCCCTCGACCAAGGGTGCGCTGTAACGATGTTAACTGCGATTATCGATTACGAATCGGGCAACCTTCATTCGGCGCATAAGGCGTTCGAACGGATGGCGCGTGAGTGTAATGCTGGCGATGTAGTGGTCACCGCTGACGCCGATGTCGTGGCGCGCGCCGACCGCCTTGTGCTGCCCGGCGACGGCGCATTCCCCTCCTGCATGGCCGCGCTGAAAGGCCAAAGCGGCATCTATGCCGCCATGGTTGAATCCGCCGTCGACAAGGGCCGCCCCTTTCTTGGGATCTGTGTGGGCATGCAGTTGATGGCATCCATGGGGCGCGAGTATGAAGACACAGCAGGCCTAGGCTGGATCAGTGGCGAAGTGACCAAGATCACGCCACGCGACCCATCCCTAAAAGTACCGCATATGGGATGGAACGACCTTGTCATAGACCAGCCTCACCCCGTTTTCGACGGAATCGAAACCGGGGATCACACGTATTTTGTCCATAGTTACCATATGGATGTACAGGACGAGGCCGAGCGGTTGGCCCATGTCGATTATGCTGGTGACGTCACTGCTGTTATCGGCCGTGACACCATGATCGGCATGCAATTCCACCCGGAAAAAAGCCAGACAACCGGCCTTCGTATGATTGCGAACTTTCTGAACTGGCGCCCCTGAACCGGGCACTGCCTTCTATCGAAGGCGGGTCCAGATCATTTCGTCGCAAGCATTTCCTGTGCAGGTCTGTAACCGCATCGCATTGCCGTCGACCAACATCTTCGCCTTATGTTTTTTTGAGGCAGAAGGCTCCAGCAACGTGCCGACATAGCTTCCGTCTGGTTGCGGCTTCATATCCCAGAAGACCCGTTTGCCAACCGCTGTAGAGCGTTTGTCATATCCACGCCGATCCTTGGCACGCTCGACGGTGCCGCATAACGCAGGGCCGCAGGGCTTCGCCCGCACGTGAACAACCAAGCCGTTAACATCCGGCGCAGTTTTCCAGACACCTTCAACTACATCAGCAAATACAGTCGTCGAAGAAGCTGCAAAAATAGCAGCATAGAAAATATATTTTGTTAAAAACATCGTATCACTCCCCCAAGCGACACATGCCTTACAGCTTTTTAGCAACGCACCAAAAAACCAAGGCGCGGGCATATTCTACACCCGCGTCCCGATTCGCGCAAATCCCACTCATTTGGGATGGAAATGAAGGTTACTGGACCCGCTGCCAGTCCTGCTTTGAACACAGCAACCCGCCCGCGACACAGCCCGACAGTTTCAGGCTGTTACCGGCGACGCTCATCTTGCCGATGTAGATTTTGTTGTTTGAAGGTCGCCAAACCTTACCTGCATATTTGCCGCTCCCGTCAGGTTTCATGTCGATGACCAACTGCTTGCCGATATTTTCGGACTTATATTCGCCCGACGCGTTGAACGTCCGCTGAATCGTACCGCAGATCGCCCCGCCACAGGGGGTCATTTTGACATGCGCATAAGCCCCGTCATCCGGTTGCGTTTTCCAAACGCCAACCGCCGGGTCGGCAGCCATGGCTGTTCCTGCAAAACCAATGCCAACGATGGCCGCAATAATCGTTCTTTTCATGATATATCCTCCCGATATGCTCTCAGATTGAAGCCAATACGACGATTCAGGCAAGCTTGACGTAGGGGACACCTCTGCTGCGTTGCAAAAACCTGCCCGCCGTGGCAATTGAAACCAACTCCCCCAATGCCAAGGGCAACACTATGATCCTCTACCCCGCTATTGACCTTAAAGACGGCCAAGCCGTTCGTCTTGTGCACGGCGACATGGAAAAATCCACTGTTTTCAACGATGACCCCGCGGCGCAGGCCCGTGAGTTTGTGGATGCGGGCTGCACTTGGCTTCACTTGGTGGACTTGAACGGTGCCTTCGCAGGGACGCCGGTCAATGCCGCCCCGGTGGAAGCGATTTTGAAGTCTTGCAACGTCCCCGCCCAGTTGGGAGGCGGCATTCGCGATATGGCGACGATCGAAGCTTGGCTGGACAAGGGTCTGGCACGCGTCATTCTGGGCACTGTCGCGGTCGAAAATCCCGCTTTGGTGCGTGAAGCAGCGCGAGCTTTTCCTGGCAAGGTCGCGGTCGGCATTGACGCCAGAAATGGTCGCGTGGCAACCAAGGGATGGGCTGAGGAAACCGACGTAATGGTTACAGATCTCGCTAAATCTTTCGAAGATGCAGGTGTCGCGGCGCTGATCTACACCGATATCATGCGAGACGGGGCCATGGGCGGTCCAAACATTGACGCCACCGCCGCTTTGGCGCGTGCCGTCAATATTCCTGTCATCGCCTCCGGGGGCGTCAGCTCCCTTGCTGACCTTGAGGCGTTGAAAGAAACTGGCGTGATATCCGGTGCCATTTCCGGCCGGGCGCTTTATGATGGCGCGATCGACCTGAGCGAAGCTTTGAAGGCCCTCGCCTGAGTTTCCAAATGGTTTCAAATCCTCGGGTGGTTTGGAGGGCAGACAGCCCTCCAACGGTTTTTTCCGCTGCCCCGTCGCGAGAAAGAAGACATGCTTAAGACCCGTATTATTCCTTGCCTCGATGTCGCCGATGGTCGCGTTGTCAAAGGCGTTAATTTTGTTGGCTTGCGCGATGCCGGTGACCCGGTTGACGCAGCGATCGCATATGACGCTGCAGGGGCGGACGAGCTTTGTTTTCTTGATATCCACGCCACACATGAAAACCGTGGTACCATGTTCGACCTGGTCACACGCACAGCCGAACACTGCTATATCCCGCTTACTGTAGGTGGCGGTGTACGCACCGTTGCAGATGTTCGCGCCCTGCTTTTGGCTGGCGCCGACAAGGTCAGCTTTAACTCTGCCGCGGTGGCTAATCCGGACATTATTGCGCAGGCAGCAGACCAATTCGGCAGCCAGTGCATTGTCTGTGCCATCGATGCGAAAACCGTCGCCCCCGGAAAGTGGGAGATTTTTACCCACGGTGGCCGCAAACCCACGGGCATAGATGCCGTCGAATTCGCAAAGACGGTCACTAAGAAAGGCGCAGGAGAGATTCTACTTACCTCAATGGACCGTGACGGTACCAAGCAAGGGTTTAACATTCCGCTAACGCGCGCGATTTCCGACGCGGTTTCTGTGCCTGTCATCGCCTCTGGCGGTGTCGGAACGCTGGATCATCTTGTCGATGGCGTCGTTCAGGGCGGCGCTTCAGCGGTGCTCGCAGCCTCGATCTTTCACTTCGGCGAATTTACGGTCGCTCAGGCGAAACAACACATGGCTGATGCCGGTATCCCAATGAGGCTTTCATGACGCTCGACGATCTATTTGCAACAATCCAATCAAGAAAAACTGCCGATCCATCAAGCAGTTGGACGGCGCAGCTTCTGGCAAAAGGCCCCGAGAAATGCGCCGAAAAATTCGGTGAAGAAGCGGTCGAAGCGATCATTGAGGCCGTGAAGGACGATAAAGCTGGTCTTACATCGGAAGCCGCAGATGTGCTGTACCACCTGCTTGTCATGCTCGCATCCCGCGACGTCGCGCTGTCAGATGTACTGGATGAACTGAGCAGCCGACAGGCGCAAAGTGGCCTCGCTGAAAAAGCCGCCCGCTAACACGGGGCACGTTGACCACAGTATATTTCGTGACGCGTAGCAAACTGGGGTCAAAGCTTGCTGGAGATTATCCCCGTTGCAAAACCTCCCATGCGCAATTCGCCGAAAAGGCGCTGATATTCAATCTTCGGGCATCTGTTTTGAATGACGGTCACGCCCTTTGCTTCCGCATTTGCGGCAGCTTTAGGGTGCTGCACCCCGATTTGCATCCAGATCGTCGCCAGATCAGGAAACACCTGTAATGCCTCTTCAACGATTTCTGGCACAGTCTCTGACCGTCTAAAAATATCGACCATGTCAACGCCACCCTCGATGTCTGACAGCTGCGAAACCACCGTTACCCCCAATAGTGTCTTCCCAGCATGCACCGGATTTACCGGAACAATATCGTACCCCTTGGTCTTCAAATATCGCGCGACATAATAGCTTGGCCGAACCGGGTTCAACGAAGCCCCCACGACCGCGATCCGCTTCGTCTGCGTCAGAATATTTTTCAGTTGGGTATCGGTGTAGGTCATGCTTCTTACTAAACCTCTAACGGTTCGAAAAAAAGCGCCCTCGACGATAAACGTGAGGGCGCAAAGGTATGGAACGAGGGACAGTTAGGTGATCGGCGAGAGTTCCAAACTCGCCGTCATACACAGAAGGTAGGAACGATTTGCTCCATTCAAAGAGCATGTGACAAATCCGTGAAGAAACGATGAATGCGCCAGCCATTTTCCGCCGAATCTCGCTTCTGACAGCGTAAACTAGTCAAATATATCGTCGATCACATCCGCGACCTCACTCGCGATCTTTGTGATCCAGGTTTTCTTTTTCTTCACTTTTCGATGCTTAGGCTTGCGAATAGCAGCTGCCGCTTGGGCATGTGGAAATTTCCGCATCCCCGCCGCAGGCCTGCCGCCGGTATTGGGCTTTTCAGAATCGCGAGGGAGCGGAATTTGTTTCAGATCATGCAATGGTGCGCCGCATTGTGCGCAAGCCAGCTCGTGCCGCCCTGCCCCCAATGTCAGCGCTGCCTTGCTGCCGCAAAAACAGCATGTCGCGATTTTTGTCGGGTAATTCATGCAATTATGCTCAGCTGTGATCCCGCGACGCATATAGCGCGATTGCCGCTGCATTTGACACGTTTAGCGAACCGAACCCGCCGCCTGCGTCGATTCGGACCAGCGCATCGACGGTTTCTTTGGTTTTTTCACGCAGACCTGGCCCTTCGGCCCCCAGCACAAGCGCCACCGGACGGTCGCGCTTCCCCTCCAGCGCAGATTCGACAGTCATATCGGCTTCGCCGTCCAGACCAAGAACAAGATACCCCATCGATTGAAGCTCCTTGATCGCGTCGGCTAGGTTCCGGACACGCAAATACGGCTGCCTCTCCATCGCGCCACTCGCTGTTTTCGCAAGCGCCCCGGTCTCGGGCGCAGCGTGATGACGCATGCCCACAACCGCCGATGCACCTAAAACCTCTGCGGACCGCAGAATTGCACCAACGTTATGCGGGTCTGTCACCCGATCCAGCAGCAACACGCGCGGTGCTTCGGCCCCGATGCAGACATCCTTGAGCGCCCCCCAACTCAGCGGTTTGACCTCTAGTACGGCTCCTTGATGCACCGACCCGGGGTCCAGCGGCGGGCGGAATTTTCGCGGATCAACGACCTCTGGTTCAATGCCGGCCTTGGCAATCGCCTCTTCCAGCTTGATCTGAGCATTCGGCGTAACCATCAGCTTAATCTTTTCACGCGCGGGATTTTCCAGCGCGTCGCGCACTGCATGAAGGCCAAACAACCAAACTGTTTGGTTCGCATCTGCCTTTTTTTCCTGCTCTTTTTGCACAACCCACTTAGGTTTTTTCATCGCCGAACCTTCTATCTTTCATCGCAAGGTAAAATTCCCTGCATTTCGCGCCGGTTTTCGCCTTGACGCCTATACTGCCCGCTTGTAATCACGCCTTCACATCCGGTGCAATGCACAGGGTGAAAGTGGGCGACAGGCCGCAAGGTGTGGCAGGGGACTGTAACTCCCTCGCGGAGACGCACGCCTGGTTCGATTCCAGGGTCGCCCACCACTTTCCCCTTTTCGACTATCCTTAAGTATAGCGGCACAGCCGTTTGATACATTGTGTTCCGATGTGAATTTGTGACACATCTTATGCATTTAGAACGCATACGAAATGATAGGGGTGACCCGTGTCCCATGCTTCCCGGCCGGATCAGGCTTTCAACATCGCGATCGTCGGGCAACACGGGCGGCTGGCTTATGAGGCTCTGTTGTTTGCCGCATCGCTGCGCCACCACAGCCCCCATTTTTCGGGCAACCTCTATGTGATGGAGCCGCAGCCCGGCCCGCTTTGGTCGGACGATCCACGAATCAAGAACCCCGATGTTATCAGCGCGCTCCACAACCTTGGCGCAGAGGTTATTCCGTTTGACACAAAGCACTTCGGTGAGAGCTATCCATATGGAAATAAAATCGAAATGCTCAATGCGCTTCCAAAAGCTGAGCCCTTCGTTTTCTTCGATACGGACACGTTGATCACTGGCGACCTGATGTCGGTCCCCTTCGACTTTGACCGCCCGATGGCATCCATGCGGCGCACAAACACATGGCCTGTTCCCCAGCTGTACGGACCACAATACGCCGGTCTGTGGAAATCCCTTTATGACAAGTTTGACCTAGATTTTGACAGCAGCCTCGACCTGTCTCAGCCCGACGACTATTGGCAACGGTATCTGTATTTCAACGCAGGTTTCTTTTTCTATCGCTGCCCTCACGAATTTGGTGAAAAGTTTTTGCACTATGCGCTGGCGATCCGCGATGACGCGCCGGAAGAGCTTTGCGCGCAGTCTTTTGACCCTTGGCTTGACCAAGTCGCGTTGCCGCTAGTTATTCATGCGCTTGGTGGGGCGCGCGATACCTTGCCTGACGGGCTGATCGACGGGTCTGTTAGCTGCCACTATCGCCTGCTGCCCTTGCTTTACGCGCGCGAACCGGACCACGTCGTTGACACTTTAGAAACGATTGCAGCACCAAATAAACTGAAGAAAGTTTTAAAGGGTTCGGAGCCGATCAAGCGGATGGTCTATCAAGGCCGCGGTCGCAAGGCGCGGGCTCTCTTTGATCAGGACAACTTGCCGCGCAAAGAGCAGGCCATTCGGAATCGTTTGAAATCAAACGGCTACTGGATGCGGTAGCGTCGACCGCATTTCATCCGAGTCGGTAAACAACCTCCTAAGCGTGACAGAAGCGACCTACAGCTTGTGCGTTCACATCGGTTCACCTAACCATATTGAAGACAATTTTAGGGAGAACAACGATGACAGATAGCCCCAACTATGGTTTTGATACCCTGCAGATACACGCAGGGGCCAAACCTGATCCGGCGACCGGTGCGCGGCAGACGCCGATCTACCAAACCACGGCCTATGTGTTTCGCGATGCGGACCACGCGGCGGCGTTGTTCAACCTGCAAGAGGTGGGGTTCATCTATTCCCGCCTGACGAACCCGACCGTTGCTGTTTTGCAGGAACGCATCGCCACGCTTGAGGGGGGCGTTGGTGCCGTGTGTTGCTCTTCCGGGCACGCGGCACAGATTATGGCATTGTTCCCGCTGATGGGGCCGGGCAAAAACATTATCGCCTCTACCCGTCTGTATGGGGGCACGGTGACGCAGTTCAGCCAAACGATCAAACGTTTCGGTTGGTCTTGCAAGTTTGTCGACTTTGACGACGTTGATGCCGTGAAAGCAGCGGTTGACGACGATACCCGCGCGATCTTTGGCGAAGCCATTGCCAATCCTGGCGGCTACATCATGGACGTACGTGCCATTGCCGACGTGGCGGATGCGGCAGGCGTTCCGCTGATCATCGACAACACAACGGCGACGCCCTACCTGTGCCGCCCGATCGAACTTGGCGCGACTCTGGTGGTACATTCGACGACGAAATACCTGACCGGCAACGGCACGGTAACAGGCGGCTGTATTGTGGATTCAGGCAAGTTCGATTGGTCCGCGAATGATAAATTCCCGTCGCTGAGCCAACCGGAACCTGCTTACCACGGTCTCAACTTTCACGAGACCTTTGGCGGCTTGGCCTTTACCTTCCACGGCATCGCCATCGGTTTGCGGGATCTTGGCATGACGATGAACCCGCAGGCTGCGCATTACACGCTGATGGGGACAGAGACACTTTCGCTGCGCATGGAACGCCACGTAGAAAACGCCCAGAAAATCGCGGCTTGGCTCGAGAATGATGACCGCGTCGACTATGTCACCTATGCGGGGCTCGAATCCTCGCCCTATTTCGAGCGTGCGAAAAGCGTTTGCCCCAAGGGGGCCGGCGGGTTGTTCACCTTTGCGGTGAAGGGCGGATACGACGCCTGCGTCAAATTGGTAAATGCGTTGGAGATTTTCAGCCATGTCGCAAATCTTGGCGACACCCGGTCGCTGATCATCCACTCTGCCTCCACCACGCACCGACAGCTTAGCCCCGAGCAGCAAGAAGCCGCGGGTGCCGGCGCGAATGTTGTGCGCGTTTCCATCGGGACAGAGGATGCCGCCGACCTGATCGCCGATCTAGATCAAGCGCTGTCCAAAGCGACGGCTTAAGCTACGACCTATAAAAGACCCCCGCCAAAGCAACCCTTCGGCGGGGGTATGTTTACCCATTCAAACCTTCAAATGCCGCGAGGCAGCAGAGGGTTAGTCAGCCTCGGCGATTTCGAACTGCAGCGTGACTTGCGCGCTGATGTCGATCTCTCCGGTCTCGATGGGCATATCCATACTTTTCATCTGGGCACCCCGCATTTCCATCGGGCGGAAACCCTGGCTCGATTCGGACATGCTGGTGAGTTTACCAAGCTTAACGCCAGCGGCATCTGCAAGCTGCTGCGCACGCGCCATCGCATCCTGAACGGCCCCTTCTCGGGCCTTAGCCAGCGCCGCTGCATTATCCTGCAAGCCGAACTGCAAGCCGTTAAAATCATTCGCGCCCTCGGCCACGACCGCATCCAGCAATTGCCCAAGTTTGCTTAGATCGCGAACCGTCACACTGACGGTGTTGCCCGCCTCATAGCCCGATACTTCCACCGGGGACGCATCTTCGCGGGGGCGGTTGTCATAGACGGGCCGCAGATAAAGCCCGCTGGTCTGACGGTCGAGGCCCGCGATCTTCAATGTGTCCAATTGGTCTAGAATGCCGCGCACTTTTTCCGAAGTCTGCGCCATTGCGTCCGAAGCAGAGGCCGCCCGCTCGCTCACGCCCAAGCGGATCGTCGCGGTATCAGGGGCAAGCGATACAATGCCCTCGCCATTCACGGTGATCCCCTGCGGCGCTTGTTGCGCCAGCGCACCTGACGCGAAACCGGCACAGACGATCGCGGCAATTTTCAACATTCGCATATTCATGACCTTTTTTTACTGTGATATCCCTTGGCAACATATGTGGCCTCCCGCCTAAGTTGCCGCAAGCCTCCTCTGCGCTCCGCTCTTTTCATGAGCAAACTACTGCTCTATTCTTTTGCTGTGAACGGGCGCTCTGTTTTGCAGGCGATCCCCATGGTATTGGAAATCTGCTGCCGTCCGAATGTCCCACCGTCCCAATGCCTCTAGTCAAAAGCGTTCCAATGAAGCCCAATTTTGCACTGTCTCTCTCCTTCGAAGGTATTCGCCTGCTGCACCGCGCCCCTGATGGATGGCGGCAGGTGGGCGAAGTGGCCGTCGACGCGGAGGATATGGCCGCCCAACTGGCCGCCTTGCGCAGCACCGCCACCGCGCTAGAGCCGAGCGGCCTGCGTAGTAAGCTACTGATTCCGAACGATCAAATCAAATACATGACGATCGACACCGCAGGGCTTAGCAATCAGGCGCGGCGCGAACAGGCCGAGGTGGCGCTTGATGGCGCGACGCCCTATGCCGTCGAAGATCTGGTCTTTGACATCAGCAATGACGGCCCCCGCACGCATATCGCCGCCGTCGCCCGCGAAACACTGGCCGAGGCCGAAGCCTTCGCGACCGAGCATCGTTTTCACCCCGTCAGCTTTGCCGCCCAGTCCGACGATCATGATTTTACCGGCGAGGCGTTTTTCGGCCCAACAGACTCCGCCCCCAAGTGGTTGGAGCCGGGCGATTCTGTGGAGCGTGACAAAGGGCCATTCGTTATCCTGGGCGATGTGGAACTCCCGCCGGAGGACACTTCGCCGGCGAAAGGTGATACGGCTGCTGAGGCGGAAAGCCCCGGTAAAGCCGATGATGTGACGGCGGATGCGTCGCAGGAGGGTGACAGCACGTCGGATGCTCCGGCGGCTGATGTCGCAAAGCCGGAAGCCAAGACGGCTGATGCTCCTCAGCCTGCAAGCCAGAAACCAGCAGACGCCCCCGCGCCCAAAGCGGCAAAGCTTGACGCGCCTCGCGTTGCACCCGCGTCCCCATCGGTGACGCCCCCGCCAAGCAAGGTGTCGGCCCCCGCCCACGCCAAAACACCCGAAGTGTCAGCTGGCAAGGCAACGGCACCCGCGGTACAGAAACCAGCCGCCCCATCTGCTGAAAAAAATGTGGCAGCGACACCCAAGCCCGCGCCCGCCGTGTCCAAAGCCCCCGCGGATTTTTCCAGCCGACGCAGCGCGCCCATCGTTACGGGTGCCGCCGCGCGCGGTAGCGTGCAGCCCTTGTCGCACACGGGCGGGCCGGTCCCCGATAGCAGTTCGTTAACCGGTGCCAAACACACACAACCTGCCAAGTCGTCGCCTTTCGGCTTTCTGAAACGCCGCAAGCCCCGCGCGACACCACCTCCGCCCAAACCAATTGCCGCAAAAGCGGCCCCCATTCCCGGCAAGGCCCTTGCCACGGGGGCCAGCGAAGTCGACCAGATGACTGTTTTCGGGGCCCGCAAAGAGCAGTCCATCGGAGGAAAGCCGCGCTTTTTGGGGCTGGTCCTGACCGCAGCCTTGCTGGTGTTCCTCGCGGGCGTCGCAGCTTGGGCGTCTGTCTTCCTTGATGATGGGTTAGCGCTTTCGCGGCTCTTTGGCAGTCGTGACACCACGCAGACCGCCTCTGCCCCACCGGAGCCGGCGGTCAAACAGCAAGTGGAAAGCCGCGAGGACCCCATCGTACCGCAGACCCCGCCCGAGAATACGGCTGACACCACTGTCGCCGCGCTTGATCCCACGCTCAGCGATGAGGACGGTGCGGTTTTGGACGCGATGCGCGTGCCACAGCAGCTGCAACCGCGCGAGCTGACCGCGCAGGAAATCGAAGCGAAATACGCGACAACCGGCATTTGGGCCATCGCGCCAAAGACACCAAAAGCGCCGTCGATGGTGACGCTGGATGATCTGTTCATGACCAGCATCGATCCCGTCAGCACCTCGAATGACGCTGTTGCACTGCCGACGCTCGCGTCCTTTGGCGGGGATACGGTCGATATCAGCTCGGCCCCTCCGGCGGCGGCGGGCACGTCGTTCACGCTGGATGATCGTGGTCTGGTTGTTCCAAGTCCGAATGGCACGTTGAACGCGGATGGGGTTTTGGTTTTCGCCGGGCAACCGGCCCGTGTGCCCCCTGCGACCCTCGCCCGTCCCGGTGCGGTCGAAGAGGAAGAGGTCGAGGATACGGTTGTTGCCGCGCTGCTTGGCTTTCGCCCCAAACTGCGCCCCGAGGATCTGCCCGAACAGAACGAGCGCGCTAATCTGGGCGGGGTGACCCGCAACGAACTTGCCGCGTTCCGCCCAACCCTGCGCAGCGCCGATGTCATCAAGGCCGCTGCTGCAGCCAAACAGGCCGAGGTTGACGCCGCAGCAGAGGCAGCAGCCGCCGCGATCAAAGCCGCCTTGCCGCAAGAGCCCGTGAACAACGCGACGCAATACGCGACAGAAGTGTCCAAGCGACCAGACACGCGCCCCGGTAACTTTTCGCGCATCGTACGTCGGGCCGAACGGGCGCAGCCCGCGCCTGTGACGGTCGCCAGTGCGCCGGCTGCGGTCACGCCGCAGGTGGTACAGCCTTCGGTGCCGTCGAAAGCCTCCGTATCGAAGCAGGCAACTGTGAAAAATGCGATCAAACTGCGTCAAATCAATCTGATCGGAGTCTACGGCAAACCCTCAAGCCGCCGCGCCTTGATCCGGCTGAGCAACGGGCGGTACCAGAAGGTTGCCGTCGGGGATCGTCTGGATGGCGGCCGCGTCTCCGCGATTGGAGAGGCTGAATTGCGGTATAACCGCCGCGGGCGCGATGTCGTGCTCAAGATGCCCCGCGGCTAAGCCCCGCAAGATCTGACTGCTCGCTACATGAAAAAGCCGCATCCGAAGATGCGGCTTTCTGTCGTTTCAGGCTTCGCTCAACTCGCCACTGTCGATTTGTTCTTGCTCGATGCTCTCGAACAGCGCCTTGAAGTTCCCTTCGCCAAAACCGTCGTCCCCTTTACGCTCGATAAACTCGAAGAAGATCGGCCCAATGACAGTTTTCGAGAATATCTGAAGCAAAATGCGGGTTTCGCCGCCATCCACGACCCCTTCCCCGTCAATCAGGATGCCGTGTTTCTTCATCCGATCAAGCGGCTCTTGGTGGCCGGTGACGCGATCCTTGCTCATCTTATAGTAGGTCTCGGGCGGGCCGGGCATGAATTTCAACCCGTTGTCCGCAATGGCATCCGTCGCATCATAGATGTTCCGCGCGCCCACGGCGATGTGCTGGATCCCCTCGCCGTTGTATTTCTTGAGATAGGCCACGATCTGCCCCTTCTCGTCGCGATCCTCGTTGATCGGGATACGGATGCGGCCGCAGGGAGATGTCAGCGCACGCGAGGTAAGGCCGGTAAACTTGCCTTCAATATCGAAAAACCGGATCTCGCGAAAATTGAACAGATCGCCGTAGAACTTGAACCAGACGTCCATGTTCCCCTTAAACACATTATGCGTCAAGTGATCGAGATAGTAGAAACCGACGCCAGCGGGTTTGGATTGCGCGATCCAGTCGTATTCCTCGTTATAGGGCGACGTGTCGTAATACTGATCCACAAAGTAGATTAACGACCCGCCGATCCCCTTGATCGCGGGCACATCCAGCACCTTGCCTGCGCCTGTATATTCCTCCGCCCCTTTGGCAACAGCGTGGTCCAGCGCCTTTTGCGCATCCACAACCCGCCAGCCCATCGAGGGCGCACAGGGGCCATGCTCGGCCACAAAGCCTGCGGCAAAGCTGTCAGGGTCAGCGTTCAGCACATAGGTAATGTCCCCCTGCTGCCAGAGTTCGATTTTCTGCGTTTTGTGGTTCGCCACATGGGCATAGCCCATACGGGTAAATAGATCGCGAAGCTCCTGCGGGTCGGCGCTGGCGAATTCGACGAATTCGAACCCGTCGGTGCCGGCCGGGTTTTCATCAGTGATTTTGGATTTTTCGGCGTCATGCGGAAACGGACCCATGAGATGCTCCTTTGATAGCGTTCGTGCGCAGTCTATCGCCGGAACCACGCTATCTTTGCGCAAACATACAAGTGTGACTGGCTATTCGCGCGGGGTTGACGCATGGTTTTATCATTCTATGTGAGAATACCGCATGACATTAGATGATATCGATAAACGCCTGCTGGCGGCGCTGCAAAAGAACGCGCATCTCACTGCTCAAGAGTTGGGAGAGAAGCTGCACCTATCCCCGTCCCAAGCAGGTCGGCGGCGGCAACGGCTTGAAACCGAAGGGTATATCCAAGGCTACACGGCCCGGCTCAACCCCGAACGGTTGGGGCTGACGGTACAGGGGTTTGTGCAGGTCCATCTGGGCACCCACGGGCCCGAACATTCCGCCAGCTTTGCGCGGCTTTTGGCCACCCGCCCCGAAATCGTTAGCGCGTGGACGATGACGGGGGATGCGGATTATTTGCTGCGCGTCTATTGTGCAGACCTGCCCAGCCTGAACCGCCTCATCCATGATGTGCTGCTCCCCCATGGTGCTGTCGCAAAAGTGCATAGCCAGATCGTTATGGATCAGCTTAAACGAGACGGGCCCTTGCCCACCTGATTGACCCGCTCGGGGCCTGCCCGACACAAAGAAAGTATGCCCCTTATGGAAGGTTTCCTGTTTCAAGCCTCGATCTATCTCGCTGCGGCGGTGATTGCGGTTCCCATCGCATCGCGTCTGGGGCTGGGGTCGGTGCTGGGATATCTCGCCGCGGGGATCCTGATCGGGCCGGCCTTCGGGCTGGTTGGATCGGAGACCAAGGATTTGCAGCATTTCGCCGAATTTGGTGTCGTGATGATGCTGTTCCTCATCGGGCTAGAGCTTGAACCCCGCGCCCTGTGGAACATGCGCCACCGTCTGCTGGGGCTTGGCGGGATGCAGGTCGTGCTTAGCGCTGCGGCGCTGATGGGCATCGCGATGGCTTATGACCAACCGATGGGTGTGGCGATTGCGATCGGCCTCACGCTGTCGCTGTCGTCAACAGCGATCGTGCTGCAAACCCTTTCAGAAAAGGGTTTGATGCAAACAGCGGGTGGACGATCCGTCTTTTCGGTGCTGCTGACGCAAGATATCGCGGTGATCCCGATCCTCGCGTTCCTGCCGCTGCTTGTGGCGCAGCTGCCCGCGCAAATGCGACCGGACGGATCGATCTCGGTGAACCCCGAGGATGCCGCCCATGGGGCAGAGGCAGCCTCGGGGCACGGTCCTGCGGCGGCGGGTCATGGTGCGGAAACCGCGCAGGCGGCGATTTCACTGGTTCAGGGGCTGCCGGGTTGGGCCATAACGCTGGTCACCTTGGGTGCCATTGCCGGGATCATCATCACCGGTGTGTTCTTCACCCGCCCCGTTTTCCGGTTTATCCACGCTGCCAAGCTGCGCGAGATGTATACCGCTTTGGCCCTGCTGATCGTCGTCGGGATTTCCTTCCTGATGATGCTGGTGGGCCTGTCGCCCGCGCTTGGGGCCTTCCTTGCAGGAGTGGTGCTGGCCAGCAGCGAATTCCGGCACGAACTGGAAACCGACCTTGAGCCGTTCAAAGGACTGCTGCTGGGGCTGTTCTTCATCACCGTGGGGGCGGGTATCAACTTTGACCTGCTGTTCGCCGATACGATCATCATCGTCGGGATGGCGCTGCTGGTTATTCTGGTGAAGGGCCTGATTCTTTACGGGCTTGGCACCTTGTTCAAGCTGCAAGGGCGCGACCGCTGGCTCTTTGCGCTTGGTCTGGCGCAGGCGGGTGAATTCGGCTTTGTGCTGGTCAGCTTCTCGGTCGCCACGGGAGTCATGCCCAATGACGTGGCCGAGACATTGTTGCTGGTCGTCGCCCTATCGATGCTGATCACACCGCTGCTGTTCATCACCTATGACCAGATCAGCAAACGGATGGATACGAAATCCGGCCCCATCGTTGCGGACGAGATTGACGAGCAGGGCACCGTGATCATCGCGGGTGTCGGACGGTTCGGGCAGATTGTGAACCGTCTGGTGCAGGCCAGCGGCTTTCGCACCGTCGTTCTGGACCACAACCCCGAAACCATCGCCGTCATGCGCCGCTTTGGCTTCAAGGCGTTCCTGGGCGATCCGACCCGCGCTGACATTCTGCGCAAGGCCGGTCTGCGCGATGCCAAGGTTCTGGTAGTCGCGTTGGATGATCCCAAGTCGGCCTTGCAGCTTATCGCCTATGCGCGCAAGGAACGGCCCGACCTGCATATCGTAACCCGCGCCCATGACCGGACAGATGTGTACCAACAATACCAGGCCGGCGCGAATGACATCGTGCGCGAAATGTTCGACAGCTCGCTTCGGGCGGGGCGCTATGTGTTGGAGAATCTCGGGCTCTCCGACTACGAGGCGGCAGAGGCGCAGCGGATGTTCTATTCGCACGACCGTGCGTCTGTGCGCGAGCTGGCGGCCCTGTGGCGCCCTGACATCCCACCAAGCGAGAACAAAGCCTATGTGGCGCGCGCGAAAGAGCTGCAAAAGGATCTGGAAACCGCTTTCCTGAACCGAATTGACCAAGAGGATAAGACCCAAGGGTCGTAGCCCCCCTCGCCCTTCAGACACCAAAAAGCCGCGCCCGATATGATATCAGGCGCGGCTTTTCAAAATTTAACGGTTGCGATCAGGCAGCGGCGACGCGGCTTTCCAACACATCACCGACCTGCTTGGAGGCCGCCAGTTCGTCCCCACCGGCGACGGCGGCAACTTCACGGGTCAGTCGCTCAAGCGCGGCTTCATACAGCTGACGCTCGGAATAGCTTTGCTCGCGCTGGTCGTCGGTGCGGTGCAGGTCGCGTACGACTTCGGCGATGGCGATCAGATCACCGGAGTTGATCTTTTGCTCATATTCCTGCGCACGGCGCGACCACATGGCGCGTTTGACCTTGGCCTTACCCTTCAGGGTTTTCATCGCATGGCTGATCACGTCAGGGCTGCTGAGCGCGCGCATGCCAATTTCTGTCGCCTTATGGGTGGGGACCCGCAGCGTCATCTTGTCTTTCTCGAACGCGATCACGAACAGCTCCAGCGAGATGCCCGCGACTTCCTGCTCTTCGACCGAGATGATCTGACCAACGCCATGCGCCGGATAAACAACGAATTCATTCGGGCGGAAATCTAGCTTCTTCGACTTGCTCATACAGTGGCTCCTTGGGCGCGGGGACGGCCCGCATGGGTAAATATGCTGTCACAACGACAAAGGCCGACCGGCCCAAAGAGCCGTCAGCCTCATTTCATAACTTCAGATGTTCTGGTTCAACCTGTGCAAAACGGTTGAGATTTGGCGCGTAGGTATCATCATTTGCGACAACGTATATCACAAAATTAGCCCCCCCGAAAGCGGGGGGCCGCATAGATTCGATCAAATACGTGTTAATCGAATAAATAAAGGGGATCAGGTGGCGTCACACGCAGCGATCACCCCATGCACCCAAGTGCGAATCGCTTAGCCGCCTTCGCCGGGTGCTTCAGAGAAATACTTCTCAAGCTTGCCCTCTTCACCATCGCGTTCCTCTGCCTCGGGCAGCGGGTCTTTCTTGGTGATGATCACGGGCCACAGTTCGGAGTATTTGCGGTTGAATTCAACCCACTTCTCCATATCCGGCTCTGTATCGGGGCGGATCGCGTCGGCGGGGCATTCAGGTTCGCAAACGCCGCAGTCGATGCATTCATCTGGATGAATGACCAACATGTTTTCGCCTTCATAGAAGCAATCCACCGGACATACTTCAACGCAGTCAGTGTATTTGCAGGCGATACAGGCATCGTTAACGATATAGGTCATAACATCATCTTTTATGGCAGGTTTAACGCAGGAGATACGTCAGCACAGCGTATCATTCAAGGTGGCGCGCCCGAGAAAGATCAAGCACGCGGCGATCACGCTTACTGGGGCGCCCTTTTCCCTCAAATGCCGGATTTTCAGGTTGTTTTTTCTCGGATCGGGGGACCGGCGGGGACAGATCGGTGTAAAGCGTTTGCGCCTCGGGGGCCGGACCACGGCGGGTGCCGATGCCCTCTATCTGGATCACCCGCACATCGTCGCCCATAGCAAAGGTCAGTACGTCGCCAACCACAACCAGTGTCGCACGCTTTTGCGCGACGCTGCCGTTGACCCTGACGGCCCCCGCTTGCACGCGGGCAGCCGCCAGAGAACGCGTTTTATAAAACCGCGCATGCCACAGCCATTTATCAAGCCGCAGCTTTGTCGGCGCTTCGGACAATTACTTGTTGTCTTTCAGCCCCATCAGCGCAGCGGCGAATGGGTTGTCGGGGTCGATCGGCTTTTCGGCACGGGCGGGCTTGCTGCTGAACTTCTGGGCTTTGCCGCCCTTGTCCCCACGCGGTGCACCCTTTTTGCCACGCGGTCCGGGTTTCCCCTTCCCTTGCGGACGATCCCCACCGCCGCGACGCTGGCCTTGGGCATTGCCACGGGGCGTGCGCCCCCAGGTAAAGACATAATATGTCTCAAGCTCGGCACCTGCGATATCGGCGTCAGGCGCTGTGCCTTGGGGGTTTTCCTCGGCAGGGGTGTCGGGGATGTGGTCGTCGACCTCTGGTGTCTCGGCCAGCTCCTCGACCATCGGGGCGATCCCGTCATCGGGCATATCCGCGGTTGCGGGCACGATGTCATCCGCCTGAGCAGCCGCCGGATCTTCGACAATACCACCGGCTGGTTGCTCGGCCGCGACGTCCATCACGGGCGTCTCGGCGTCCGCGCCCTTGTCGGCAGCCATCGGTGCACCGTCATGGGGCACGACGGTATCAACGGCTTTCACCTTGGTGCGCTCAGCCTTTTCGGCCTTGTAGCCCAGACCTTCCATCAACGTGGCGAATTGTTCAAGCGTCATGCCCGTAATCGAGAGCATATCGGCCTTCGCCTCGAACCCGCCACGCGAATCTTCGGAGCGCAGCATATCGGCCAGACGTTCCAGCATATCGATACGGATCGCGCGTTCGCCCGCGTTGCGGTATCCAGCCATCGTCGCAGCGCCTTCGGGCGCGCTGGTGTCTACGGGGATGGTGACCAGCCCAGGGGGCGGCGATTCAGGGAATTCGTTCAGCCCCTTGGAAATCGACCACAGCACCAGACGCAAACGGGTCGGCGCGGGCTTCAGCAACAAAGGCATAAAGATGGTGAATTGACCAAAGCGCAAACCATGCTTGCGCAGCGCGCCACGGGCGTCCTGATCCAGGGCTTTCACCTCGTCCGCCACATCAGCGCGGGGCAGAATACCAAGGTTTTCAACCATGCGGAAGGCAAAGCCACGGGCCAGACCGGTCAGCGCCTCATCCTTTGACAGGGCGATCAGTGGCTCGAACAGGGCTGCGACCTTGCGGTCGATGAAATGCTGCAAACGGCGCTGCACTTTTTGCGCAACCTCGGGGCCCGCAACGTCATCGACGAAGACCTCGACACCGGGTTTCAACGGATCGGAGCCCGCAACCAGTTTACCCACGGCAGAGCTGCCCCACATGAGGCCGCCCTGCTCTGTGAAATCAATCTCTGTATCAGGCGCGTTGTAGAAACGATCCGCCCGCAAATGGAACTGAGGAGCCAGCGCCTGCAACGATGCAGCTTTGATCGTTTTATCTTCGGCAACGCCTGCGCCTTTGTCTTGGCGAAAGCGGAACCCGTCCAGCTTGCCAACAAATTCGCCTTCAACGGTTACTTCACCGGTCTCGTTTACTTCGGCCACCATGGCTTCCTTCTGTCCTAGCCGGCGCAAAAGCACGGATGTGCGCCGATCTACAAATCTTTGGGTCAGACGCTCGTGCAGCGCATCCGACAGTCTGTCTTCTACGACACGCGCCTCGTGTCGCCAATGGCTTTCGTCACCTGTCCAGCCTTTGCGCTGTGTCACGTAGGTCCAGGTGCGAATAAACGCTAATCGTTTGGACAACGCATCAATGTCGCCATCGGTTCGATCTATGCGTTTAATTTGCCGCGCCAGCCAGTCGTCGGGGATGGAACCGCGCTGGTGCAGAAAGTTGAAAATCTGCTCCAGCAGGCTGGCGTGCTCTGCATGGCTTATACCACGAAAGTCGGGAATCCGGCAGACATCCCACAGTAGGCGCACCGATGGCCCATCGGTACAGCGCGCCGCGATCTCGGCATCAACGGCGAGATTCTTGAGCGCGCGCAGATCATCGGCCTCGCGCGCTTTGAACAAGCGTTCATTGTCCGGCGACATTTCAAGCGTCTGGATCAGCCGGTCAATGGATCCGAACTGCAGCGCGGGGTTGCGCCAGTTGAGCTTGTTCTGCGGTGTGAACTGATGATCCATAATGGCCCGCGCGACACCATCATCAAGCGGAGACGCATCGCCCGTGACACCGAATGTACCGCTCTTGAACCCGCGCCCTGCCCGTCCGGCAATCTGCGCCAGTTCGTTCGGGGCCAAGGGTCGCATCCGACGCCCGTCAAACTTGCTGAGCGCCGAGAAAGCGACGTGGTCCACATCAAGGTTCAGCCCCATCCCGATGGCATCCGTGGCCACCAGATAGTCGACCTCGCCATTTTGATACATGGCGACCTGCGCGTTGCGTGTGCGCGGGCTGAGCGCGCCCATAACCACCGCCGCGCCCCCCTTTTGGCGCCGGATCAGCTCTGCAATCGCATATACATTCTCAACCGAAAACCCGACGATCGCACTGCGCGGACGCATTCGGCTTATCTTTTTCTGACCAGAATAGATCAATTCCGACATTCTCTCGCGCCGGATGAACTGCGCCTCTGGCACCAGCGCCGCGATTGAGCCGCGCATGGTGTCGGACCCCATGAAAAGCGTCTCGTGTTGACCGCGCGCACGCAAAAGACGGTCGGTAAAGACATGCCCCCTCTCAGGATCCGCACAAAGCTGGATTTCATCGACCGCAACCAGATCAGCGCCCATGCCTTCGGGCATCGCCTCGACGGTGCAGACCCAATATTGGGTGCGCGGCGGCACGATCCGCTCTTCGCCTGTGACCAGTGCCACGATGGACGGGCCACGCAGGGCAACGATGCGGTCATAGACCTCGCGCGCGAGCAAACGCAGCGGCAGCCCGATCACCCCCGTGCGATGCGCCAACATCCGTTCGATTGCATAGGTCGTCTTGCCTGTATTGGTCGGGCCCAAAACGGCCACGACCCTGCTGTCACCTGCCACCAGAAATTCCTTAGATCGTTAAAGCGTGCGCCCGATGCCGTCGCGCCGCAGCCCGTCGAGCGCCCTTTGCGCGTTATCATGGTGAGGGTTAATGCTTAACACTCGGCGATAGAGATCGGCAGCCGCCCGCAGATCGCCAAACTCCTGCAGGATCGCCCCCAGACCGAAGATGGCGTTATACTGCTGCGGGTTCAAGGCAAGCGTGGTTTCCAGATCATCGATTGCAGGGCCATAGAGACCTGCGGCGAAATAGGCCTGTGCACGGGCATGATAGCCTTCGGCAAAATCAGGGGCGTGATCCGTCAGAGCTGTCAGATGGGCGATCGCCAAGGTGGTGTCCCCCTCTGACATGGCATCGCGACCACGGGAATACAGCAAATCCATTGCGGCCGAGCCGGACCGCGCCCAAGCGCGCTGCACATCACGTTCGATTCGCGCCGCCTCTGCCGCGGGGGCATCGCGTAAATCCTGCAGCAATTCCGCCGCCGCGGGGGGCGACACTTGCGCGAAACTTATACCCCCAAGCAACACCCAGAGACCAAGTGCCGCGACGGTATGTTTGAGGTTGACGATGCGGTTGCCCATAACAAGAGTGAATGTAACAGGCTGCCGCCACAATTCCAGACGTGTCGGCACCATTTGCCAAGAAAAGGGCCTATGATGAGCGATATTGTGAACCAAGCTGTAACAGTGCTGAACGAAAAACTGGCGGGGGCCGACTTTGACGGCACAGCCAAGTTCGACATCGAAGACGAAGGCACTGTCATGATGGATTCGACCGGCGCACGCGCCGCGGATGAAGAAGCGGATGTAACCCTTTCTGCTGACGCAGAAACTTTCCAGGCGATCCTGTCCGGCGACACCAACCCGACCGGTGCCTTCATGAGCGGCAAGCTCAAGATTGACGGCGACATGGGCATGGCGATGAAGCTGGCGTCCGTCCTCTCCTAATATGCTGGAAACCGCGCCCTTTTTCACCGACATTGCGCCGCTGCCCGAAACGGGTCAGGCGCATTGGGCCGAGACATCGGATGGTAAAAAGCTGCGCGTCGCGCATTGGCCGCTGGACGGGGCAAAGGGCACCGTGCTGCTTTTCCCCGGCCGCACCGAATACGTGGAGAAATATGCCATGACCGCAAGCGCCTTTGCGAAAAAGGGGCTGGCGGTCATGGCGATTGACTGGCGGGGGCAAGGTCTGTCGGACCGGTTGATCCCCGACCGCAACATCGGCCATGTCGATGTCTTCTCTGACTATCAAAAAGATGTGGCGGCCATGATGCGGACAGCCCGCGCCTTGCAGCTGCCACGCCCGTATTTCCTGCTGGCGCACTCCATGGGCGGGGCCATCGGCCTGCGCGCCTGTATGGAGGGTCTGTCCGTGCAAGCCGCCGCCTTTACCGCGCCGATGTGGGGTATCCATATCGCGCCGCACATGCGTCTGGTGGCCGCGGGGCTGTCCAACCTGATGCCGCGCATCGGTCAGGGCTACAAGCTGCCCATGGGCACGCAGGCGGCATCCTATATCTCGACCGCGCCGTTCGAGAACAACATGCTCACCACCGACCCCGAGATGTACGAGATGATGCGCACGCAATTGGCGGCCCATCCCGAACTGTCTTTGGGCGGGCCCAGCTTTATCTGGCTCCGCGAGGCTTTATCCGAGACCAAGCATCTGTCCCTGCGCGCCGCCCCCAGCCTGCCCTGCGCCACATTCCTCGGGTCCAACGAACGTATCGTGCACAAGGGCCGCATCCACGCCCGTATGGAGACTTGGAAAGGCGGCAAGCTGCATATCATTGATGGTGCAGAGCACGAAGTGCTGATGGAAATCCCCGCCACCCGCGACAAAGCGGTGGATGAGATGGCGGCCCTGTTCTTTGGGAACGCCAAAAAGTAGCGCCGGTCGCGGGATGAACTTCCGCCTGCAACCTACCGTCATTTCAACGGAAAACTCGGCATCGGCGAGGATTTTCCTGCCCACCCTGTTCAAACGCGCGCGCCCCGCTAGCTTATGCGCATGGCCAAGCAACCTGTTCTGACATTCAACGAAAACGGCATTTATTGCCCCGCGGGTGATTTCTATATCGACCCGTGGCGGCCTGTGGACCGTGCCCTGATCACCCACGGGCATTCCGATCACGCCCGCTGGGGCATGAACCGGTACCTTGCCACCGACATCGCCCTGCCCGTCATGCGCCACCGTTTGGGCGATATCACCGCTGACGGCATCGCATATGGCGAAAAGCGGCAGATCGGCGGGGCGCAGGTGTCGTTTCACCCCGCCGGCCACGTCCCCGGCTCCGCCCAAATCCGCGTCGAAGTAGACGGCGAGATCTGGGTTGCCTCGGGCGATTACAAGGTGGTCGATGACGGGCTGTCCGACCCGTTCGAGCCGGTGAGATGTCATCACTTCATCACCGAAAGCACCTTTGGCCTGCCGGTGTTTCGCTGGGCCGAGCAAGCCGCCGTCGCGGCAGAGATCAACGCATGGTGGGCAGGCTGCGCGGCGCAGGGAAAAACGGCGTTTCTGGGGGCTTATGCCTTGGGCAAGGCACAACGTTTGCTATCGATGCTCGACCCCGACATCGGCCCGATCCTGACCCACACCGCGACCGAGAACACCAACCGCGTCATGCGCGATCAGGGGATCCCCCTGCCCGACACGATCCTCGCCGATGCGGATCTGAAGCCCAAGGATCACCCCGGCGCGATTGTGCTGGCCCCACCCGGTGCCTTGGGCAGTGCGTGGTCGAAAAAATTCGGCCCGCAGGAAACCGCTTTTGCCAGCGGATGGATGGCCGTGCGGGGTGTACGTCGACGCCGTGCAGGCGATCGCGGCTTTATCATCTCGGACCATGCGGATTGGGATGGGCTGCTGTCCGCGATCAAAGCAACCGAAGCCGAAAACATATATGTGACACATGGTTACACCGATGTCTTCAGCCGGTTTCTGGCCGATAGCGGCTGGCAAGCGCAGGTCGTACCGACCCAGTTCGAAGGCGAATCCCTGGATAAGGACGCAAGCGAATGAAACGGTTTGCCGCGCTGTTCAACGCCATCGACCAAAGCACCAAGACGACAGTGAAAGTCGCCGCACTGGCCGATTATTTCAGCGCGGCACCGGATGACGACCGGCTATGGACCATCGCCCTGTTTTCCGGCCGTCGCCCCAAACGCGCCGTCACGACCACCAAGCTGCGCGAATGGGCCGCCGAGCGCGCGAACATCCCCCTGTGGCTGTTCGAGGAAAGCTACAGCATCGTTGGCGATCTGGCCGAGACGATCACGCTCGTTCTGCCCCCCAACCCGACGCAGGATGATCAATCGCTTGCCGCGTGGATCGCGGCACTGCGCGAGATTTACACCCAGGATGAAGAGGCCCGCAAAGCCTTTGTCCTTGACGCATGGACGACGCTTGGCGGGACCGAACGATTTATCTTCAACAAGCTGATCACCGGCGGGTTTCGGGTGGGTGTCAGCCAAAAGCTGATGACCCGCGCCCTGTCTCGTGCCACGGGCAAACCCGAACCCGAGCTTGCGCATCGCCTCATGGGCAACTGGCACCCCGACGACACCACATGGCATGGGCTGGTAGAGGCCGAAGATGCCTCTGCCGACGCATCGCGCCCCTATCCCTTCTATCTGGCCTATGGGCTGGAGGCCGAGCCGCAAGAGCTGGGTGATCCGCACGACTGGCGTGCCGAATGGAAATGGGACGGCATCCGCGGCCAGTTGATCTTGCGGGACGGTGCCTATTTCGTCTGGTCGCGCGGTGAAGAGCTGATGACCGACCGCTTCCCCGAGCTCGCCCGTGCAGTGGACTTCATGCCCGATGGCACGGTTCTCGACGGCGAGCTGCTGGTCTGGCCTGACGGACAGCCTGCGCCATCCTCCTTCAATGCGCTGCAAGCCCGGATTGGCCGCAAGACCGTGCCGAAGAAACTGCTGGCCGAAGCCCCGGTGGTGCTGCACGCCTACGACCTGCTGGAATGGCAGGGCGAAGATATTCGCTCCCGCCCCTTTGCCGAGCGCCGTGCGCTGCTGGAACAGGCCTGCGCCGCCCTGCCCGACGATGCGCCGATCCGCCTGTCGCCGCAACTGACCTTCCCCACATGGGATGCGCTGGCCGACCAACGCGCCACCGCACGCGAAGCGCAGGCCGAAGGGGTCATGCTGAAACGTGCCGACAGCCCCTATCTGGCGGGGCGTAAGAAGGGCGATTGGTGGAAATGGAAGCTGGACCCGCTGACCATTGATGCGGTGATGATCTATGCCCAATCCGGGTCAGGACGACGCGCCAACCTGTTCACAGACTTCACCTTTGCGGTCTGGAACGGCAATGATCTGGTGCCCTTTACCAAAGCCTATAGCGGCCTGACGGATGCCGAGTTTCGCAAGATCACGGCTTGGGTGCGCAAGAATACGCTCGAACGGTTTGGTCCCGTGCGGAAGGTCACCCCGCATCATGTGTTCGAGATCGCCTTCGAAGGCATCCAGCGCAGCACCCGGCACAAATCAGGCGTCGCCTTGCGCTTTCCGCGGATGCTGCGCTGGCGGCAGGACAAGCCACTGCAAGAAGCCAACACATTGGCCGATCTTGAAGAAATGCTGCGGATTTACGGCTAATCCGCGCCGCCATCGCCTTGCTTTGCCGCGGACCCGTGCTTAGGTAGATTTAACGTCAAAAAGAGGTTTTTCATGTTTCAACTGCCCGTCCCCGTCCTTGATGCCAACGCCGGTTCCGGGGCCTCTGCCTTCGGCAAGCTGCCTGAGTGGAATCTTGACGATCTGTACACCGGTGAAGACGCGCCCGAGCTCAAGCGCGATCTGGACTGGCTTGAAGAGGCCTGCCGCAGCTTTGCCGAAGATTACGAAGGCAAACTGGCCGAACTGGATGCGAACGAATTGCTGGACTGTGTGCTGCGCAATGAGAAGATCAACCAGATCGCCGGGCGCATCATGTCTTACGCGGGGCTGCGCTATTACCAGCTGACCACCGATTCCGGCCGTGCAAAATTCATGTCGGACGCGCAGGAGAAGATCACCAACTTTACCACCCCGCTGGTGTTCTTCACGCTTGAGTTGAACCGGCTGGAGGATGATCACCTTGCCAACCTGCTGAGCCAAAAGGCGGATCTGGCGCGGTATAAGCCGGTGTTCGACCGTATCCGCGCGATGAAAGATTACCAGCTTTCCGACGAGATGGAGAAGTTCCTGCATGATCTGGGCGTCGTCGGCGACGCATGGGAGCGTCTGTTCGACGAGACCATCGCCGGGCTGGAATTCGAGGTAAACGACGAGCCGCTGAACATCGAAGGCGTGCTGAACCTGCTGACCGACCCGTCGCGTGATCTGCGCGAAGCCGCGGCGCGCGAATTGGCGGATGTGTTTCAGGCCAATATCCGTACCTTTGCCCGCGTGCACAACACGCAAGCCAAGGAAAAAGAGGTCATCGACCGCTGGCGCGGGATGCCCACACCGCAAACCGGCCGCCACCTGTCAAACCACGTCGAACCCGAGGTGGTCGAAGCGCTGCGCGATGCGGTGGTCAACGCCTACCCCAAGCTCAGCCACCGCTACTACGAGCTGAAGCGCAAATGGCTGGGCCTCGACACCATGCAGGTCTGGGACCGCAACGCCCCCCTACCGATGGAAGACCCCAAAACCGTCAGCTGGGAACAGGCCGAAAAGACGGTCATGGACGCCTATAACGCCTTCGATCCCCGTATGGGCGAAATCGCGGCCCCCTTCTTTACCGAAGGTTGGATCGATGCAGGCGTCAAACCGGGTAAAGCTCCCGGTGCCTTTGCCCACCCCACCGTGACCGACGTGCACCCTTATGTGATGCTTAACTACTTGGGCAAACCGCGCGACGTGATGACACTGGCGCATGAGCTGGGCCACGGCGTGCATCAGGTGCTGGCCGCGGGTCAGGGCGAGATGCTATCCTCCACACCGCTGACCTTGGCCGAAACCGCCTCTGTCTTTGGAGAGATGCTGACCTTCCGCAAGATGCTGGACGGCGCCAAAACTAATGCCGAGCGCAAAGTGCTGTTGGCCGGCAAGGTCGAGGATATGATCAACACGGTCGTGCGCCAGATCGCCTTTTATGATTTCGAATGCAAGCTGCACGACGCCCGCCGTGGTGGAGAGCTCACACCAGACGACATCAACGCACTGTGGATGTCGGTGCAGGGCGAGAGCCTTGGGCCAGCGTTTGAATTTATGGACGGGTACGAGACCTTCTGGGCCTATATCCCCCACTTCGTACATTCGCCCTTTTACGTCTACGCTTACGCCTTCGGCGACGGCTTGGTAAATGCGCTCTACGCGGTCTACGAGGAAGGTGAGCCGGGGTTTGAGGACAAGTATTTCGATATGCTGAAAGCTGGCGGGTCGAAGCACCACAAGGAGCTGCTGGCCCCCTTCGGGCTTGATGCCTCCGACCCCGCGTTCTGGGATAAGGGGCTGTCGATGATTTCGGGGTTCATTGATGAACTGGAAGCGATGGAGGATTGATCCTGCGGGAAGGCATGAGCGTTTAATGCCTTCGGCGAGGATTTAAGACCATTTGGAAATTGAGCGGGGCGGTGAAGTTGCAGCGCCCCGCTTCGCTTTTGGCTATTTCAGCTGGCTATCTTTGCTGCCACGCCGGTTGATGCCACCGCGGGCTTGCGCCAGACCGTCCCGTTCGCGCACGCAATCAATGCAGAGCTTTACGCCCGGCAAGGCTTGGCGGCGCGCCTCGGGGATCGGTTCTTCGCATTCGGCGCAATGGGTGCGGCTTTCGCCCTGAGGGGCCTTGCGCGCCTTGAGGCGGGCCAGTTCATCGTTAATCGACGCTTCGATCTGTTCACTGACAGCGCCGTCTTTCGCCCATCCTCCGGCCATGATCATCCCCCTTGAGTGTTACCCCTTATAGGTAGGTCGCAAGTGCCAAGGCTCAACCCCCGGCGGCAAAGGCCATATCCGTCATGCGTTGCGTGCCGCGGCTGAATTCAAGCGGACAGGGATAGGCCGTGCCCTCGGTCACTGACGCGCCAAAGTTTTCGACCTGCTGCACATAGTGGTTCACGCCGGGAAAGCGTTCGACGGTGGTGCTGTTCTGTGTGGTCTCGAGATACAGCTCGGCTTGGGAATAGACCGTCGGGTTGAACGGGCAGCTCAGACGCAGGATGCCCTTTTCGCCGTGAATAACGACCTGCTGAAACGGGAACATACGCATGGACACGGTTGCGGAAAGGTCAAACCCGTCGAAGCGGGCCGCGACCTGCGCGAAGACATCGACATCGTTTTCATAGTCGATCTTGGCATGGGAGATCGCGGTCGGCTCTTGCCCCGTGACGAAGCGGGTGCAGCCGAAGGCATAGGTACCGATGTCCGGCAGCACGCCGCCACCGGCCTTGGGGTCATTGCGGATGTTGCCGGTATCGTCGTTGAAGAACGAGAAGTTGACCGCCACGTGGCGCAGCCGCCCCAAGCTGCCCGATTGCACGATCTCTCGGGCGCGTATCCATTGGGGGTGATGGACGATCATGAAGGCTTCGGCCGCCAGCAGGCCCGTGGTATCGCTTGCGGAAATCAACCGGTCATAGTCTTGCGCCTGCATCGCCATCGGCTTTTCGCATAAGACATGTTTGCCCGCCTTCAGCGCCTTGAGCGTCCATTCCACATGCAAATGGTTGGGCAGCGGGATATAGACCGCGTCGATATCCGGATCGGCGAGCAGCGCCTCGTAGCTGCTGTGCACTGCAAGCTGCGGGGCGAAGGTCTGAAAGGGCGCGGCTTTGTCAGGGTGAGATGTGGCGAGGGCAACCAGTTCGGCCCCTTTCGCCGCGTGGATGGCCGGGGCCATCTGTTCTTTGGCAAATTGGGCAGCCCCGAGGATGCCCCAGCGTAGCGTTTTCATCGTGATCCCCTGATGTTTGGTGTCGCGCGACTGTAGGGGGAGCCGCGGCGGATCATCAAGGGGTGCATAAAAAATCCCCGCAAAGCGACGCGCCTTGCGGGGATCAATATTCAAAACCGTGGCTGGCGATCAGGCGGTGCCCATCAGACCTTTTTCACGGGCCAGATCGCGCATGCGTTTTTGCAGTTTTTCAAAGGCACGCACCTCGATCTGGCGGATACGTTCGCGGCTGACGTCATACTGGCTGCTCAGATCTTCGAGCGTGACCGTTTGATCAGACAGGCGACGTTGGGTCAGGATGTCTTTCTCGCGGTCATTGAGCACATCCAGCGCCTCTGCCAGCATCTCGCGGCGGGTTTCCAACTCGTCCCGTTCCTCGTAGTCGGTGGCCTGGTCGGCGTCTTCGTCTTCCAGCCAGTCCTGCCACTGCATCGTCCCCTCGCCTTCGGAGCCGACAGTGGCGTTCAAGGACGCATCACCGCCCGACATACGGCGGTTCATGGAGATGACTTCGGTTTCAGTCACACCAAGGTCCGTCGCGATACGTTTGACGTTGTCGGGGTGCAGGTCGCCCTCTTCCAGCGCGCCGATGCGGTTCTTGGCCTTGCGCAGATTGAAGAACAACTTCTTCTGGCCCGAGGTCGTGCCCAGTTTCACCAGCGACCAGGACCGCAGGATATATTCCTGAATCGAGGCGCGGATCCACCACATGGCGTAGGTCGCCAGACGGAAGCCTTTTTCGGGGTCGAAGCGTTTGACCGCCTGCATCAGGCCGACGTTGGCTTCTGAAATCACCTCTGCCTGCGGCAGACCATAACCGCGGTAGCCCATGGCGATCTTGGCCGCCAAACGCAGGTGCGAGGTGACCATGCGATGCGCGGCTTCGGTGTCTTGTTCTTCGACCCACCGTTTGGCGAGCATGTATTCTTCTTCCGGCTCCAACAGGGGAAACTTGCGGATTTCCTGCATATAGCGGTTCAATCCGCCTTCCGGTGTTGGCGCTGGCAGATTTGCGTAATTAGCCATCTTTGTCCCTTTCCCCAATTTCCGGGGCCCATGTTATTTGGATTAACATAGATATGGAGAGGGCCCCGCTCCGTTTCAAGTGTCCAGCCTAACGCATGGGACGGTGAATTGGGCCCAATAATCCTTAAAAAACCGTTTTACTACAGGTCGATCACACAACTGTGCACTAGGGCAGATCGTAGCCCACGGCCCCGAGCAGGTCGGTCATGTCACCGGGCAGCGGCGCTTCGAAGCGAACGTAGTCGCCCGTGACCGGATGATCGAACCCCAGTACCGCCGCATGCAGGGCCTGGCGCGGGAAGCTACGCACCGCTTCGGCGGCGGCGTCCGAGACCGCGCCCTTTGCTAATTTACGTTTGCCACCGTAGGTTGGATCGCCCACCAATGCGTGACCGGCATGGGCCATATGCACCCTGATCTGATGGGTACGGCCGGTTTCAAGCCAGCATTCCATCAGGGCCAGAACCTCTGGATTGCCAAGCCGCGCAACGGTGCGCGCACGGGTCACAGCGTGGCGGCCGCCTTGAAAGAACACGGCCTGACGCTGGCGGTCGGTACGGTGACGCGCCAGCTGCGTGGTGAGCTTGAGGATATTGCCCGGCTCGAAGCTGGCCCCCTTCACCCCCCGTAGGCGCGGATCGTTGGCATCCGGCACGCCGTAGACCAAGGCCTGATAATAGCGTTCAACGGTGTGTTTCTCAAACTGTTTGGCCAGCCCGTGGTGGGCCGCGTCAGACTTGGCGACAACCAGCAGACCCGAGGTATCCTTGTCGATCCGGTGCACGATGCCCGGACGTTTCATGCCACCCACCCCCGACAGGTCATCGCCGCAATGCGCCAGCAGCGCATTGACCAACGTCCCCGACGGGCTGCCCGGCGCGGGGTGAACCACCATGCCTGCGGGTTTGTTGATCACGATCAGATCCGCGTCTTCAAAGACGACCTCCAACGGGATTTCCTCGGCGAGGATATGACTGTCTTCGGCCTCTTCCACATCGACGGTGATCTGCTGCCCAGCTTCGGCACGGCTGCGCGGGTCGGTTACCACTGCCCCGTCGACACGCACGGCCCCTTGTTCCAGCAAACGCCCCAGCCGTGTGCGCGACAGGTTCGCATCCTCTGGCACATCGCGCGCAAGCGCCTTATCAAGGCGAGATGGCGGGCTGTCCGCGATGGTAAACGTAATTTGACGGTGCGACATGACTGATCCTTCCGAGCCCCCGAACATCAAATTCCTGCGGCGGCTGGTGACGGTGCTGACCGCCACAATGATTTTCGGCCTTCTAGTCGTGATCGGGCTACTTGTCATCCGCTTCTCGAACAAGAGCCCCGATTTACCGCCCTCTATCACCCTGCCCGACGGCGAAAAAGCGGTGACCTTCACCCAAGGCCCCGACTGGTATGCTGTGGTGACACAGGAAGATGTGATTCTGATCTTTGACCGGATGACAGGCGAGCTGCGTCAGAGCGTCACGATCGAGTAACGCGCGCAGCCTATGCGCCACAGTGCCGAGGCACGGCGCACGAAAACATCACGCCGCACAGAAATATGCTCTAATTTTTCGGGGGGGGGGAGTGGTACCACCTCCTGGTCTCGAACCAGGGACCTCCTGATCCACAATCAGGCGCTCTAACCAACTGAGCTAAGGCGGCACTGCGGTCGATCTAGCGTTCATGAAAAAGGAATGCAAGCAGATATCCGTCGCAAAGTTCGATTTGTCCTGTCGCAGGTGAGAATGGCAAAACTTGCCATTTCCAGCGCCGCAGGGTACGGGACCTGACACAGTTTCGGAGAAACCTCATGGGCATCGACACAGAACGCGACATTGAAGCCAACCTGCAAATCGGGCCAACCGATAAGGGCATGGTCCGGCTGTTCATCGAAGCGGAAGGCGGGATCGAGATCCCGATGGATTTCACCACGGATGAAGCCGTTGAAATCGCGGAAGAGATCATGGCCGCCGCCCATCGTGCGGGCAAAGCTGGCAAGAACAAGCGATAACGCATGTTGCCCGGTCGGGATGGGGGCCAGCCCCCGCCGCGCCTTTGCGCGGCACCCCCGGGATATTTTCCATTTGGAATATTGATGTACCCTAGCCCCACTGCGGCATGGCATGCGGGTCGCGCAGCATATGCAGCCTGCGCGCGGCATGGGTGGCAAAGAGATGGGTCATCTTTTTGCGGCGCGCGGCAGCCAGTCGGGTTTCCGGCCCCATGCGCACGAGCTCTGCCCCGTAGCTGTCACCGATAAACAGGCCGGTGTCCTCGGGCAGCAGGTCGACGTCGAAATCCGCATCCACCGCCCAAAAGAACCTGTCGGCCCATTCGAGGTACCCGTCCCATTTGCTGTCGGACATGAAATCGGCACGGCTGGATTTGCATTCAACGATCCAGATCTCCCCCTTGGGACCAAGCGCCATCACATCCACCCGCAGCCCTCGCGTGGGCACCAACTCTTCCACGCTCGCGAAACCGAGTGCGGCAAGCTGGCGGGTCACACCACGGGCAATCAACTGTCCGGGTTGCAAGGTCGGGGCGGTCATCAGGTCGGTCTGGGTCATGGGAGCAATATGAACAATTCATGAACATCAGGCAAGCGCTTGGTAATCCGCAGCGCGCAACCTATCTAGTTCAAAAGAAAACAGGGTGGGCATATGGCGCGCGACGGCGAAAACTCGACACATCAACAGCGCGGCATCCGCTATGCGCGCGAACTCGAAGGGCATCTGGGCTGGCTCGATACGTTTTCGGGCACAGCGCTTGGGGTGCTGGCGGTGGCGTCGGGCATCTACACCTATCTTGGGGTGTCGTCCTTGCTGGATGACAACGGGGCGATGTCGGCCTTTGCCGCGATCGCCTATTCCGCTGCTGTTTCCGTGGGCATCTTTGTGTTCTGGTCCTATATGCTGCGCCTGTTTCCGGCGGTCCGCAGCGCCCGTGCGCGGGTCGGGCTGTTGGGGGCCATGTCGCTGGGAAGCGTCGCGATCATCGCGATGTCGAGCTGGCTGAACGCCGCCGCCCTTGCCGGATCCGCTGCGGTGGAACAGCATCTGGCCGAGACCGTGCAGGATTACCAAGGCTCGCTAGAGCGCGCGCATGAGATCACCCTTTCCGCCCAAGGGCTGGAGCGGGACGTTGCCCGTGTGCGTCAAAGTTTCGAGGATCTGAGCGAACAGGAGGCCACGGGCGGGCTGTCGGGCTTGGCGGGGCGTGGCGCCGTGTTCCGCGTGCTGCGACAGAAATCGGCAGAGCTGTCGGGGCTGGAGGCGCAGATCGCCACCCAGACCCCGCTGGTCAATGACGCCTTTGTCGAGGGCAACCAGATCCTCAGCCGGATGCGCGCGCTGACGGTCGAACCCGGTCCGGTGGAAGCGCGATCAGTCGAATTTTCCGAACAGGCGGTACGGCTTGCCGGGTTGATCACGCGCTTGCGGCAACTGTCAGTCGCCCCGCTGGTCGAGCGCGCCGCGCAGGATCTGTCGGCCTCTGTCGTGCTGCCCGAACTGGATGGCAGCAGTGTCGAGGTGCGGGGCAATCAGGCCTCGACCATCAGTGCCGTGCTTGAGGTTCTGGCCCAACGTGCCGCCACACTGGAGCGTGCAGCCCAAGACGTGCTGGCCATGGCCCCGCCGACAGAGACGACCTACACCCCGATTTCCAGCGCCGATGCGGTGATCAAATACGCGCGCAACTTCGTGCCCTCCTGGGCCGGCGCGATTGCCATTGATCTGTTGCCCGCCGTGCTGGTCTTCATCCTCGCCATCACCCAAGGCGCGATCCGCGAAGGCCGCGAGGGCAGCGCGATCGAGGAAACACTCACCCTTGCCGAATTGCGGGCCGCGGTGCTGGCGATGCGTGACATGGATGCGGCGATGAAGGGCACATCTGTCGATGAAAACGCGTGGGAAGACCGCGATGACACTGCGCCCCATGATATCGTGACCGAGAATCCTGCCCTTAGCACGCCTTCGAAAACCACATGAAACTGCGACGTGATCCTTCCAAACGCCCACCGGTGGCACGGGTTCTGGGCGGCGTTCTGATCTTTCAGCTGGGGTTGGCGGGGCTGCTCTTTTGGGGTGATCTGGACGAGGGGCTGCGCCTGCCCGGCTTTGGTCCGCGTGCCCCGGGGCTGACCGAACCCACGCGCCCCGGCGACCAGACCCGCCGGTTTCAACCCGACCGCGCCCGCCCCGGCGGCCGCCCCATGCCGGACACACCCCTGCCCGAACGGCTGACCCTGACCGTGGTCGAAGGCGGCGCGCGCGTGCTGCTGGAAGGGGGCATCATGGCGGGTGATGCCGAACGCATCGAGAAACAGATCACCGCACTTGATCCCCAACCCGAGGGCGTGATCCTGAATTCGCCCGGTGGGTCAGTCAGCGACGCGCTGCGTCTGGGACGGTATCTGCGGGATGCTGAGCTCACGACCGCCTTGCGCAGTGGCGACATCTGCTATTCCGCCTGCCCCTATCTATTGGCCGCAGGCACCAGCCGCGACGTGCCAGAGGATGCCTCTGTCGGGGTGCACCAGCATTTCTTCGGTGAAAGCACCCTGCTGCCCGCCTTTGTCGCGGTGGAGGACATCCAGCGCGGCCAAGGCGAGGTCATGACCTATCTGGATCAGATGGGCATCGACCCGCTGGTCATGCAGCACGCGCTGGTCACGCCGCCGGATGAAATCTATCTGCTGCTGCCCGAAGAGCTGACCCGCTACCGCTTTGTCGAAAACACCGAGCCAAGCTAGAATACCCCTTGTCGCAGGCTATGGTCGCGCCTACTTAACGGGGGTGACGGGTTCTGCCCTGTTTGTAAAAGTTACATTCCAGTGGCCTTAAGCAAATCCGAGGGAGCTGGCTCTGTTCGAGCCCTGGTTCGTTTATCTGGCACCCACCTGTACATACAGGTCCTCGGGAATATAGAACAGAACGGCAGCGGTGGTCCCGTCACACTTTCCCGAAAATATCAGCCCGAAAATATCAGGTCTTTCGCTGGTCCGTCGCTGTCGACCAAAGATGATGAGCTGAGCCTGTCCGGCTCAGAACTCTTCCGGACGGGCTTCGCGGGCCATATGATCCAGAACGGCATTCACGAACTTCGGCTCGTCGCCCCCCTCAAAGAAGGCACGGGCCACGTCGACATATTCGTTGATCACGACCCGCGGCGGCGTTTCCTGCGCGCGCAGCTCGGCACCGGCAGCGCGGAACAAGGCACGCAAAGTAGGGTCGATCCGCGCGATGGCCCATTTAGCCACCAGCGCACGGTCGGTCATCTGGTCAATCGCGGCCTGATAGTTCACCGCCGTCTCAAGCAGGTCTGCAAAATGCCGGATGTCACCATCGATCATTTCCTGACCGTCATAGGTCGCACCAAAGCGGTGCTCAAGGAACTCCTTGCGCACGGTGTCAAAGCTTTGCGAGGAATGCTCCATCTGGAACAGGGCCTGCACGGCATAAAGCCGCGAAGCTGATTTCATCTTGCGTTTTTGATTGCCCGAAAGGCCGGCGGAGGATGTCATGCTGTCTTGGGTCCGTCATTGTCGCCCGCCATCAGATATTCATCCGAGCGCGGCTTGAAACCGATGTCTTTGCGAATGTCGCCCCACTTACGGCTCAGCGCGATCAGATGCAAGGCCGCAGCTGCCGCACCGCCGCCCTTGTTTTGCCCCTCCGGATCGGCGCGCACGGCGGCCTGTTCGTGGTTCTCGACGGTCAGGATGCCGTTGCCGATACAGATGCCCTGCAACCCCATCAGCTGCAAGGCGCGGCTGCTGTCGTTGCACACGGTCTCGTAATGCGTCGTCTCGCCGCGGATGACACAGCCAAGCGCCACGTAGCCGTCAAAATTGCTCTTGCGGTCAGAGATACCGATGGCGGTCGGGATTTCCAGCGCGCCGGGCATTTCCACCACGTCCCATTCAGCCCCGGCGGCCTCGAGCTCTGCCTTGGCGCCTTTCAGCAAGCCCTCGGCGATGTCCGAGTAATAGGGCGAAATGACGATCAGAACCTTAACCGGCGTGTCAAAGCGCGGCGTGGTCAGCGTCGTATGATTTCCAGCAGCCATTGCATTTACTCCTGCGTGATGGGGCGCGTGCCCACGATGCTAAGGTCATAGGCGTCCAGCCCCAGATAGCGCGTATCGGGGTTATCCGTCAGCAAGATCAGCTTGTGCAACCCAAGGCTCGCCATGATCTGCGACCCAAGTCCGGTGCGTTTGACGGTACGGGGGCGATCATCCTCTTCGTCCTCGAAACGCAACCGCGGGTCGGGATCGCGGAACAACAGCACCGCGCCACGGCCTTCGTCCGCGATGATCTGCATCGCGCGTGGCAATTCGTCGGCGGGGCTTGGCCCGAGGCCGAGGATATCCTCAAGCGCGTTGATCGCATGGGTGCGAACCAGAACCGGCGCATCCGTTGTGATATCGCCCTTGGACAGGACCACATGATCGGTGCCGCTGATCTCGTCGGTGAAAATCTGCATCTTCCAGTCACCCCCATAGGCAGAGGTTACGGTGCGGCTGTCGCGCTCCACCAGCAGGTTGTCATGCTTGTGGCGAAAGGCGATCAGATCGCTGATCGTGCCGATCTTCATGTCGTGCTGCTGACAGAATGCAACCAGATCCGGCAGACGGGCCATGGTGCCGTCTTCCTTCATGATCTCGCAGATCACACCGGACGGATGCAGCCCCGCAAGGCGCGAGATATCGACGGCAGCCTCGGTGTGGCCTGCACGGACCAGGACACCGCCATCGCGTGCGCGCAGCGGAAACACATGCCCCGGCGTGGCGATATCCACCGCGCCTTTATCCTCGTCGATGGCGACCTTGATGGTCAGCGCACGGTCGGCGGCGGAAATACCGGTGGTCACCCCCTCGCGTGCTTCGATCGATACGGTAAAGGCCGTCTCGTGGCGGGCAGAGTTATTCACTGCCATCATCGGCAGACCTAGCGTGTTGACCCGTTCCTCGGTCATCGGCAGGCAGATCAGCCCGCGCCCGTGGGTGGCCATAAAGTTGATCGCATCCGCATCCGCGAACTGCGCGGGGATTACCAGATCGCCTTCGTTCTCGCGGTCTTCGTGGTCGACCAGCACGAACATGCGACCCTGACGGGCTTCCTCGATGATCTCTTCGATGGGCGCGATGGCATCCGCCAATTCAGCCTCGACCGGTCCGGGCGTTTCAAATTGCATGGGGTCACCTCACTCTTTGCTGCTCTGGCACATACCCCACCCCACGCGCCTTTGCCAGAGCAGGGCCGCCCCCCTCCCTGCTTCATTTTGCCAAATAAACTCAATTCCGCACCGTCACCGCGCGCGGCGGTCCGCGTTAAGCGCCGAAATAGCGCGCGGCCTCCACATAGCCCGCCGCCTTGCTTGCAGTGGCCCAGTCCCGTTCCAATCCGGTGTCGCCGATGATCAGCACCTGATCGCCGACCAGTTTGCGCCCTTGAACCACCTGCCCCAGATGATCGCGCATCGCGCTCCAGCTGTCGGTGAACTTGGGGGCCTCGGCCACATGGTCCAGCACGGGATTCGCCTGTGCCACACTGTCGGGCCGCAGCGGGCGATGTACCAGCGCCAGCTTTTGGGCGCGCTGCACCTTGTCCAGCACCTCGGCCTCGCGCAGGGGGATATGCGGTGCCCCCGCACGGACCACCCGCAGCGCATTGGACGAGAACAGCAGCGCCAGAATGTCGCGCCCGGTGGCCTGACGGATCGCGGCATAGGCCTTGTAGTCCAACCCCAGCTCGCGGGCGCGCGCCACGCGCATCTTGACGACCATCAGCGGGATCGCTGAAGGCATCGCCGCCTCGCGTGCCTTTTGCCACTGGAAAGCGCGCCATTTCTGGCCGCGCTCAAGGCTGGGCCCCTGATTATGTCCGATCCCCGCGATCATGACATTTCCGCCAGCCGCGCAACATAGCGGGCCAATGTGTCGATCTCTAGGTTGATGCGGTCCCCGATGGCGACATCACCCCATGTGGTCACCTCTTTGGTGTGGGGGATAAAGTTGATGCCGAAATCGCAGCCGTCGACCTCGTTCACGGTCAGCGAGGTGCCGTTAAGCGCGACAGAGCCTTTGGGGGCAATGAAACGCGCCAGATCCTCGGGCGCGCGCAGGGTCACGCGGGTGCTGTCGCCCTCGTCGCGCAGCGCCACCACTTCGGCCACGCCATCGACATGGCCCGACACGATGTGCCCGCCCAATTCGTCCCCGACCTTCAGCGCGCGTTCAAGGTTCAGACGGCGTCCGACCTCCCATGCGCCAAGGTTGGTCTTGTCCACGGTCTCGGCGCTGATCTGCACCTCGTACCAATCGGCCCCCAGATCCACCACGGTCAGGCACACGCCATCACTGGCGATAGAGGCCCCCGTGTCGATGCCGCTGGTATCATAGCCCGTTTCGATCCGCGCGCGCAGGTCGCCTTGCTGTTCAAGCTTGGTGATCTTTCCGATGTCCGTGATAATGCCTGTAAACATGCGCCTGCCTCTTCTATACTGGTCGCTACCGAAGTAGACCTCTGCCCGCAGCATGACAAGTCCACAGACACGCCACATTTTCGCCGGTATCCGGTGTTTGTCTGCCCGATGACCAAGATAAACCGAAAGCAACCGATGAACGCCGCAGCACCCCGTGAACGGGTCTTCCTTTTCCTGCAAGGGCCGCATGGCCCCTTCTTCAACCGTCTGGGCAAGATGCTCCGTCTGGCGGGGGCGCAGGTCTGGCGTGTGGGGTTCAACGCAGGCGATCGGGCCTTCTGGTTCCACCCGCGCAGCTATATCCCGTTCCGCGGAACAGCTGACACGTGGAAAGACACCTTTGTTGCGCTGCTCGCCGACAAGGGTGTCACAGATATCGTGCTTTATGGCGACACCCGCCCGATCCACGCCCAAGCCGTGGCCGAGGCCAAGGCCCGCGGCCTGACCGTGCATGTCTTTGAAGAAGGCTACATGCGCCCCTATTGGGTCACCTATGAACGCGGCGGGTCCAACGGCAATTCGCGGCTGATGGACATGTCCATCGAACAGATGCAGGCCGCACTGGCCAATTCGGATATGGAGGCCCCCCTCCCCCCCGGTCATTGGGGTGATATGCGCCAGCATGTGTTCTATGGCGCGCTCTATCACTGGTTTGTGCTCTTCCGGAACGGCGACTACCGTAACTTCCGCCCGCACCGGAGCTTGCCGGTGACCAAGGAGTTCAAGCTGTACCTCAAGCGGCTGCTGCTGATGCCCGCGCTGGCGCTGGACCGGCTGATCGCAACGCTGCGTATCCGGCTGGGCGGCTTCCCCTACCATCTAGCACTGCTGCAGCTGGAGCACGACAGCTCGTTCCAGGAACACTCCCGCTTCGAGACGATGACCGATTTCCTGACCGTGGTGCTGGAAGGTTTCGCCAAGGGCGCGCCGCGCCACCATCATCTAGTTGTGAAGGCCCATCCGTTGGAAGACGGCCGCGCACCTCTGCGCCGCGTGGTCAAACAGGTGGCGCGAGATCTGGGTGTCGCGGACCGGGTGCATTTCGTGCGCGGCGGCAAGCTGGCGCAGCTGCTCAACGATGCCCGCACCGCCGTTACCGTGAACTCCACCGCCGGTCAACAGGTGCTGTGGCGCGGAATTCCGCTCAAGGTGTTTGGCAGCGCCGTCTATGCGAAACCCGAATTCGTCTCGGACCAGCCGCTGGCGCAATTCTTTGCCGCCGCCTCGCGCCCCGATAACAAGGCCTACAAGGATTATCGCCGGTATTTGCTGGAAACCTCGCAGGTGCCGGGCGGATTTTATGCGGCGCGCGCGCGCACGCAGTTGATGCGGCAAGTGGTCGATATGATGCTTGCCCCCGAAGACCCCTACGACGCGCTAGAGCTGGGAACCGCGGCACCAAGGCAACAGTTGCGGGCCGTCACCTGAGCGTTTTTCGCCCAGACAGTAGCTTTTCGATCCAATCTGCGCTAAGCCGATGATAATTACGCCGAAAAAATCGGCGAATTCGAGGCAGAACAAGAACAGGTCGAGGAGACCGGGCAGTGAAATCCGTACCCTTCCGGTGGGCGCGTCCCATCGCATTACTTGCGGCTATGGCCGTGGTATCTTCATGTGGCCTTCCGCAGGTTGGCCCGAACAAACGTCAGATCTTTGCCGGATCGGTCCAGAAGGAAGGCGACGCATTTGTTGTCGCCGTCAACGACCGTGTAACCCGCGCCACCGCCGTCGCCCCCGCGCTTGGCTTTAGCCCGGGGTTCATCAACGCCGGTCAGCTTGGGTCGGATACGATCAACCCCGGTGATACGCTGGGGCTGACGATCTGGGAAAACGTCGATGATGGCTTGCTGGCCGCCCAAGGGGCCAACGCCACCGTGCTGGAAGAAGTGCAGGTCGACGGCTCCGGGTTCATCTTTGTGCCCTACGCGGGCCGGATCAAGGCCGCTGGCAATTCCCCCGAAGCGATCCGCCGCATCATCACCAACAAACTGTCCGAACAAACGCCGGACCCGCAGGTTCAGGTGCGCCGTCTGGCCGGTGACGGGGCGACCGTGTCGCTTGTCGGCTCTGTCGGTGCGCAGGGTGTCTATGCGATTGAACGACCGACGCGCACGCTTGCCACCATGCTGGCGCGGGCCGGTGGTGTGACCATCACCCCCCAGATCGCGCAGGTCACCGTGCTGCGTGGCAATCAGCGGGGCAAAATCTGGCTTGAAGATCTTTACAGCCACCCAGAGCTCGACATCGCCCTGCGCGGCGGGGATCGCATCCTGATCGAGGAAGATACACGGTCCTTTGTGGCCCTTGGTGCCACCGGCGCGCAGCAGAAAGTCCCGTTCGAGACCAAGAACCTGTCGGCGCTTGAAGGCATCGCACAGGTGGGCGGGCTGAACGCGGGCACCGCTGACCCGACAGGTGTTTTCGTCTTCCGCAACGAACCCGAAGCGGTCGTCGCTCAGGTTCTGGGCCGCAATGACCTGCAGGGCGCACAGCGCATGGTCTATGTGCTTGACCTGACCAAGCCCAACGGCATGTTCATGGCCCGCGATTTCGTGATCCGTGATGGCGATACGCTCTACGTCACCGAAGCCCCCTTCACCCAGTGGAGCAAGGTCATCTCCTCGATCACGGGGTCGGCCAGCTCGGTCAACAACCTGTCGTCGCTCGCGTCGAGCAACTGATCTGGACCGATGGCTTTAGGGCCTGAAATATACGACACACCCGCCGCCGGTTCCCCACGGGACCGGCGGCTTTTTGTGTTTAGCGGCGGCTTCATCACCAACCGACGGGTGCGGCGCATCTTGCAGCTGTCGGGCTATAGCCTGCATCTGGGCATGCCGCGCGACGGGGATGCGATCGCCGTATGGGGCAATGCGGGCACTGCGCATCGTGGGCTGGCCGTCGCATCCCAAAAGGGGCTGCCCCTTGTCCGCGTCGAAGACGCGATGCTGCGGTCGCTGTTTCCCGGTCGCGCAGGCGAGCCGCCGCTGGGGCTCCTGGTCGATCACAAGGGGCTGCATTTCGACTCGGCACAGCCCTCCGAGCTTGAGGACATCCTGACCAGCCACCCGCTGGATGACACGGCTTTGCTGGACCGTGCGCGCGGTGCCATCCACCGCATCACCGAGGCGCATCTGACCAAATACAGCGGGTTCGACACCGCGCACCCCGCACCGGATCCCGGCTATGTGTTGGTGATCGACCAGACCCTGGGTGATGCGTCGGTCGCGGCCTCGGGCGCGGACCGGTCGCGGTTCCTTGAGATGCTGGTCTTTGCCCAGCAAGAGAACCCCGGCGCGCGGATAATCATCAAGACCCATCCGGAAACCGCAAAGGGCTATCGCAGCGGTCATTTCGGGCCTGAGGACGCCAACGACCGCATCACCCTGCTGACTGCCCCCATCAGCCCCTGGACCCTGTTTGAAGGGGCCGTGCGTGTCTATACCGTGTCGTCACAAATGGGGTTCGAGGCGATCTTTGCAGGCCACAAGCCCCGGGTGTTCGGGCAGCCCTTCTATGCGGGCTGGGGCCTGACCGAAGACGAATTCCCCGTGCAGCGGCGGCAACGCGTGCTGACCCGTGCGCAACTTTTTGCAGGAGCGATGATCCTTTATCCAAAATGGTACGATCCGCACCGTGACTGCCTGTGTGATCTGGAAACCGTGATAGAGGCGATGGCCGCGCAGACCCGGGCCTGGCGCGAAGACCACCGGGGCTGGGTCGCCTCTGACATGCGCCTATGGAAACGTCAGCCCTTGCAGCGTTTCTTTGGCCGCTGGTCGCCGGTGACCTACCAGAATGATCCAAAGGCTGCCCGCGCCACAGGCAAGCCCTGGATGGTCTGGGCGTCGAAAGCGACGCAGGCCCATGCCGGTGCCCTGCGGGTCGAGGACGGTTTCCTGCGCTCGCGCGGATTGGGGGCCGATCTGGTGCCGCCCCTGTCGCTGGTCTGCGATGATCTGGGTATCTACTATGACCCGCGCAGCCCCAGCCGGTTGGAACAGCTGATCACGTCGCGCGCCAAAATGCGCCCCGACCAGTCGCGCCGCGCGGCACGGTTGATTGCGGCTCTGCGCGACGCGGGGCTAAGCAAGTATAACCTTGGCGGCGGTGGCGATCTGGACGCCCTGCCCGCCGGACGGCGCATTCTGGTACCGGGTCAGGTGGAGGACGATGCCTCCATCCGTGCGGGCACCGATGCGGTATCCACCAATCTGGCGCTGCTACAAGCCGCGCGCGCCGCGCATCCCGACGCCGTGATCCTGTATAAACCCCATCCCGATGTAGAGGCCGGGCTGCGCCGCGGCGCGATTGACGCAGGCGGGCTGGCGGACCGTGTGCTCACCGATGCCGACCCCATCGCCCTGCTGGCGCATGTGGATGAGGTTTGGACCATGACATCGCTGCTGGGGTTCGAGGCCCTGCTGCGTGGCGTCAAGGTGGTGACCTTAGGTGCCCCCTTCTACGCGGGCTGGGGGCTGACCGAAGACCGCGGCGATATCCCGGCGCGGCGAAGGGCAGAGGTGAGCATCGAAGGTTTGGCCCATGCCGCCCTGATCGATTATCCGCGCTACTTTGATCCGCGCAGCGGTACCGCCTGCCCGGTCGAGGTGGTGGTAGAGCGGTTGGCCTCGGGTGATCTGCCGCGGCGCGGGGTGGCGAACCGGGTGCTGGCGAAGCTGCAGGGCGTGTTTGCCACACAGGCGCATTTGTGGCGGCGGCGATAGCACAGCGGGGCCAGCCCATGTGCCGGTCAGAGGCGGGGGCCAGCCCCCGCGCCCCCGGGATTTTAAGCCATTTGGAAGGGGTTAGGTGGGCGTGTTGCCGCGGGCCCAGATGTGGAGGAGGTCCGGGCCGATGCGCGAAGTTTCGGTCAGGGTGAAGCGCGGGGCCTGTGCCAGACGTTGAAGCTGCAGCGGCGCGATGGCGGGCAAGCCGTCCGCGCCAAGGGCCAGACCCGCCGTAAACCCGACGAGTTGATCCACGAGATCCGCCTTTAGCAGCGTCGCAGCCAGTCCGCCGCCCCCCTCGCAGAAGATGCGTGTCAGACCGTGGCGGCCAAGCTGCCGGAGCATGTCATCGGCGTCGATCTGGCCCATCTTTGGTGTGCAAGAGATCAGCGTCGCGCCAAGGCTTTCCCAGGTCTCGATCAGCTCTGCCGGGGCCTTGGGGCCGTGGCAAAGGATCAGGGGGATGTCATTGGCGGTTCTGGCGAGCGCGCCATTCAGCGGGATGTCCAGCCCGTTCGACACAACAATCCTCGTCGGCTGGCGCGTGGTGCCAAGGTCGCGCACGGTCAAGCTGGGGTCATCCTGCCGCGCCGTGCCACCGCCCACCATGACCGCGTCATGACGATTGCGCATGGCATGGACCACGCGGCGGGCGGGCGGGGCTGTGATCCACTGGCTTTCGCCCGACGCGGTGGCAATGCGACCGTCAAAGCTGCTGGCGAGTTTGAGCGTCACCATCGGGCGGCCTTCGTCGACACGCAGGAAAAAGCCAAAATGATCCGCGCGGGCTTCATCTTCGAGCACGCCCACGTCAACGATAATGCCCGCAGCACGGAGGATCGCAATGCCCTTGCCGCTGACGCGTGGATCGCTGTCGGTGCAGGCGATCACCACGCGCGCAGGCTTGGCGGCGACAAGCGCATCGGCGCAGGGCGGCGTCTTGCCGGTATGAGCGCAGGGTTCGAGGGTGACATAGACCGTCGCCCCCTGTGCCGCCGGCCCGGCCTGACGCAGCGCTTGGGGTTCCGCATGGGGCCTGCCGCCCGGCTGGGTCCAGCCACGCCCGACAATGCGGCCTTGCTGCACGATGACGCAGCCCACGGCGGGATTGGGCCAGACAGCCCCCTGCCCGCGCCGGCCCAGCGACAAGGCCAGCGCCATAAAGCGCGCGTCGTTAGACATGCTTATTCGTCCGCAGGGGTATCGGGCCGCAGTTCCTGCACGAATTTATCGAAATCATCTGCCGCCTGGAAGTTCTTGTAGACGCTGGCAAAGCGGACGTAGGCGACGGTGTCGATGCGGGCCAGTGCCTCCATCACGATCTCGCCGATTTGTTTCGATCCGACATCGGTTTCGCCCATGCTTTCCAAACGGCGCACGATGCCGCTGATCATCTGATCGATCCGTTCGGGATCAATCGGGCGTTTCTGCATCGAGATCCGGATGGAGCGTTCCAGCTTGTCACGGTCGAAATCCTCGCGCTTGCCCGAGGTTTTGACGACAACCAGATCGCGCAGCTGTACCCGTTCATAGGTGGTAAACCGGCCCCCGCAGGCGGGACAGAAACGGCGACGGCGGATCGAAACGTGATCCTCGGCCGGGCGGCTGTCTTTAACTTGGGTGTCGATATTTCCGCAAAACGGGCAGCGCATAGCCGGTCCCCTTATCTTAAACCTGCTCAATAGGGGGTGAAACACCCCCATTCCCCAAAACTATAGGACCAACGCGAGGTTTTGGGTAGGGGCGAAATGCCCATCTATATGTTGTAGCGGGGAAAACTGCCCTGAACTTTGGCTGATACCATGCGTTGTTCCTGCAAGACGACTGATCTGAAAGGAATTCACTATGACCAAGACGCTTTTCATCACCGGAGCCTCAAGCGGGATCGGCGCAGCCACCGCCCGCGCTGCTGCCAAGGCCGGTTGGAACGTCGGGCTTTTCGCCCGCAGCGAAGACAAGCTGAAAGATCTCGCGCGCGAGATCGGGGATCAGGCGCTGGTGCTGGCCGGCGACGCCACGCAATACGACGATCAGGAACAGGCCATGAGCCGCCTTGCGCAAAAGTTCGGGCAAATCGATGCTGTCTTTGCCAATGCAGGACGGGGGACATCGCCGGGCGGCACCGAAAAGGGAGACCCGGACGACTGGAAATCGATGATCGATCTGAACGTGACGGGCGCGCTCTATACGGCCCATGCCGCGATGCCATATCTGCGCAAGACCACGGGGCAGTATGTTGTGACCGGTTCCGCCGCAGGACGCCGCCACATCAAGGGGTCGATCTACGGCGCGACCAAGTTCTTTATCCACGGCTTTGCGGGCAACCTTGCCGACGAAATGGCGGAATGGGGCGGGCGCTGTATGGTTGTCTCTCCCGGGATGGTGGACACGGCGTTCTTTGACGAAGCCAAGCCCGACAAGCTGAAACCAGAAGACGTGGCATCGGCCGTGATGCACGCGCTAGAGGCACCGGCCCACGCAGCCGTGCGCGAGATCCACCTGATGCCGGTGGATTGAGTTCAGGCGAAATGCACCGCGATGCGTCTGCTATGGGGCGCGTCGCGGTGTTCGAACAGATAGATGCCTTGCCATGTGCCCAACACCATGCGGCCTGCAACCACGGGGATGCTGAGCGTAACGGGCAGCACTGCCGCCTTGATATGCGCGGGCATGTCATCTGGTCCTTCCAGCGTATGCCGGAGGTAGGACATTGACGGGTCGTCCGCAGGTGGCACCAGACGCGAGAAATATGCCAGCAGATCGCGCTGCACATCCGGGTCCGCGTTTTCCTGAATAAGCAGCGAGGCGGAGGTATGGCGCAGAAACAGTGTCACCAACCCGTCAGAGCGTTGCCCTGACAGCGCCTGATGCACCTGATCCGTCACCTCGTAGAGCCCCTGCCCGCCGGTCTTGACCGTAAACTCGCTGTTCATTCCGCCCGCCTTGTGCTGATGGGTCAGGCTAGCCTCAACGCCCGGGCGATTGCAAACCACCGCAGAGCGTGATCCCGTGGCTGATGGTCATGGCCGACCCGGCCTTGGTCAAGGATCCGCCCAAGATCACGACGGGCGACGGGGTCAGCCCCGCGGGATCCAGCGTGAAGGTGACACCACCATCTCCGCCAAAACCACGCGCGCGCGGCTCGCTTACATACAGCTTCTGACTGTCCTGCGCGCCCATTTCGCGCAGCGCATAATCCGCCGCGGCACACCAATGCCCGCGCGCACCAAAGCCGGTGCTGCCGCTGATATGCACGCCGCCCTCGGTCGGTGTGAAAGTCAGACGGTCATTCGGCACATAGGCCTGTGCGAAGGCTGGGGTCATTGCCAATGCGGCCAGTACGCAAGCGGTGGTCAGGGTTTTCATTGTGGTATTCCTAGTTTTCAAAAGTCTTTAAGTTCAAGGATGTAGTCCTTGCAGAACTGGATGGCGTGGCCCACGGGCAGGGCCTGACCCGCGTTGCGCACCGATACCGAATAGGATTTGAACGCAGGCTCCGACAGCTCTGCATCATTCAGGGTAAAGACGACGCCCGTGCGCCCTACCCCGCTGATAGATGGCCCGCGCGGCGACTTGACGTAGATCTCAGCGGCGCTTGGCGTGCCCAGCCTTTCCTCGGCAAATTCGGCGGCGGCACACCACATGCCCCGGGCCCCTTCGCCATGATCCTCGATCACCTCGAAGGATGCGTCCGACAGCGGGATGACCTGCAGCTCGTTCACCGCGGTAAAGGATTGCGCAAACGCGGCGAGCGGGGCGGCAGAGAGAATGGCGGCAAGGGCAAGACGTTTCATGGCGGCTCCTGTTTGGTGCGTGGTTCACAGATAGGCTGCGCGGCGGGATTTTGAATTCACAGCTTCGAGATCGTCGCTTCAGCCCATGAAAAAAGGCGGGTGCCTGAACACCCGCCTTTCAAAACTCTCGCGATCAAGCGCTTACTGATCGAGGAACGACCGCAGCTTGCGCGACCGGCTTGGGTGCTTGAGCTTGCGCAGCGCCTTCGCCTCGATCTGACGGATACGTTCGCGGGTCACGCTGAACTGCTGGCCGACTTCTTCCAACGTGTGGTCGGTGTTCATGCCGATGCCGAAGCGCATCCGCAGCACACGTTCCTCGCGCGGGGTGAGGCTGGCCAGAACCCGTGTCGTGGTCTCCTTGAGGTTTTCCTGAATGGCGCTGTCGAGCGGCAGCACGGCATTCTTATCCTCGATGAAATCACCAAGCTGGCTGTCTTCCTCGTCACCAATAGGCGTTTCAAGAGAGATCGGCTCCTTGGCGATCTTCATCACCTTGCGCACTTTCTCAAGCGGCATCTGCAGTTTCTCGGCCAGCTCTTCCGGCGTCGGCTCGCGGCCAATCTCGTGCAGCATCTGGCGACCGGTCCGAACCAGCTTGTTGATCGTTTCGATCATGTGGACCGGAATACGGATGGTGCGCGCTTGGTCGGCGATGGAACGGGTGATCGCCTGACGGATCCACCATGTCGCATAGGTCGAGAATTTATAACCGCGACGGTACTCGAACTTGTCGACGGCCTTCATCAGGCCGATGTTGCCTTCCTGAATAAGATCAAGGAATTGCAAGCCACGGTTGGTGTATTTCTTGGCGATCGAGATCACGAGACGCAAGTTCGCCTCGACCATTTCTTTCTTGGCCTGACGGGCCTCTTTCTCGCCCTTCTGAACCTGCTGCACGATGCGGCGGAATTCAGAGATATCAAGACCGACGTATTGACCCACCTGCGCCATATCAGCCCGCAGCTCATCCACCTTGTCAGAGGACCGTTCGATGAACATCTGCCAGCCGCGACCGGACTTCTCGGCCATCCGCTCCATCCAGTTGGGGTCCAGCTCGTAGCCGCGATAGGCGTCGACGAATTCCTTGCGGTTGATGCGCGCCTGGTCGGCAAGCTTCACCATCGCAGAGTCGATCTGCATGATGCGGCGGTTGATGCCGTAAAGCTGGTCGATCAGCGCTTCGATACGGTTGTTGTGCAGGTGCAGGTCGTTGACCAAAGCCACGATCTCGGAGCGGACGCGCTGGTATTCTTCCTCATCGGTCTTCGAAAAGGTGCCGTCCTCGTTCAGGGTGGCCGAAATCCGGCTGTCCTGAATTTGGCTCAACTTGACGTAGTCATCAGCAATGATGTCGAGCGCTTCCAGCACTTGCGGCTTCAGCGCGGCTTCCATTGCGGCCAGCGACATGTTGGCCTGTTCATCATCATCCTCGTCGTCGTCATCGTTCGAGATCGGGTTGCCGTCGGCGTCAACTTCGCTGGTGCTTTCGGCGGGCTTTGTCTCGGTGCCCGCGGTTGGCACGACCGGAGTCGTTTCCTCTTCGTCGCCCATCTGGGTGCCGAATGTCGCCTCGAGGTCGATGACATCGCGCAGCAAAATGTCTTCGGACAAAAGTTCGTCGCGCCAGATCGTGATCGCCTGGAAGGTCAGCGGGCTTTCACACAGCCCCGCGATCATCGTGTTGCGCCCTGCCTCGATCCGCTTGGCAATGGCGATCTCGCCCTCACGGCTCAGCAGTTCAACCGATCCCATCTCGCGCAGATACATGCGAACGGGGTCATCCGTGCGGTCCAGCTTTTCGGACGTGCCAGAGGACAGCGCCACATCACGGTTGCTTTCCGTGGTCGCAATTTCGGTCCCGCCCTTGGCGTCTTCTTCTTCGGCTTCTTCGTCCTCGATCACGTTGATGCCCATTTCGGACAGCATCGACATCACATCCTCGATCTGCTCCGAGCTGACCTGGTCAGGGGGCAGAACGGTGTTCAGCTGATCGTAGGTGATATAGCCCTTTTCACGGGCTTCGCCGATCATCTTTTTGACGGCGGCTTGGCTCATATCAAGCGAATGGCCGGCATCCTGGTCGTCAGACTTCGCGTCTTCGTTCGTGTCTTTGGCGGCCATGAAATTTCCTCCAGCGAATGGGTACGAATCACGTGACGTGATTCGGTTGTTCGAATCATGCGGGGTTCTGGGTGATTCTTAAACCCGTTACCCTGTATTTTGTTAAACATCCCGGCGAAAAAGCCACGCCGGGTTCATTTTTTGTCTTTCGCATCACCCTTCAGGATCGACCCCAGCAATGCGTCAAAAGCGCTGCGTTCGTCCCGGCTGATGTGGGCACCGTTCTCGGCAATGTCGTATTCTGCGGTATCTTCCTGCCCGCTGCGCTGTGCGCGATCAGCGTTGCGTGCCGCTTCGCCCAACCGCCATGTCAGCCCTTCATCCGCGGTGCCGGTCAGATCTTCGACCGCATCGGCAATCTCTTCGTCCAGCCCGCGCACGGCTTCCAGCTTGCCCAGTTCTTCGGCGACAGTCATGCGCGTCTTTTCCAGGTTGCCAGGGCTTCGGATGCAGGGCGTGATGGCTACGTGGCGTTGCGACAGCATGTTTTCAAGGGTGTACTCCCCCACTGCGTCATAAATCTTTTCGCGCAACACCGCCGGATCGTGATGTACATGGCGCAACATCAAATCGCGGATACGCCCGTGATCAGGGTCCTGACACCGCATCGCGGCCAGCCCGTTCTCGAACTCTTCCACCAGCTGCGGACAACCCAGCAGGGCCATCAGGATCACCGCCTCGCGCAGATGCTCCGTCGCTCCCAGCCCGGCTGCGGTCACCAGAATGGAGGATTTCGCACTAGGGGATGGCCCCTGCGGCGCGGGGGCCCATTTACCACCACCGGAGGCGCGCGCGACGGGGCTAAAATCTCTCTTGGCCTTTTGCGGACGGAAGAGCTGCCAGCGCAGATCCTTGATTTCCTGGCCATAATGGCTGCGGATCGACGGGTCTTTGATCATCATGATCTTTTCGCGCAGCGCCTTGTCCAACCCTGCCTTACGCTCGGGGCTGTCGAAAACGCGACCGTCGGTTTCGCGCTGCCAGAGCAGACGCACCATTGGCATCGCGTTATCCAGTAGCTTTTGCAACGCTGGCGCCCCGTGCGCGCGGAGCAGATCATCCGGATCCTGCCCGTCAGGCATCACGGCAAAACGCAAGGATTGCCCCGCCTCAAGCAGCGGCAGCGCCAGATCGATCAAGCGCATGGCCGCACGTTGACCCGCCGCATCCCCGTCCAGCGTGATGATCGGCTCGGGCGAGATACGCCACAACATCTGCAGCTGGCTCTCGGTGATCGCCGTGCCCAAGGGGGCCACCGCCGCACCAAAACCGGCCTGCACCAATGCAATCACATCCATATAGCCTTCGGCCACGATCAACGGCTTGCCCTGCCCTGCCGCTGTCCGCGCATCGCGCACGTTATAGAGGCTGCGGCCTTTGTCAAAAAGCTCCGTCTCGGGGGAGTTCAGATATTTGGCGTTGTCACTCGGGTCCATTGCCCGCCCGCCAAAGGCAATCGGACGCCCCCGCGCATCCCGGATCGGATACATGATCCGGCCCCGGAATGTATCATAAGGCCGCCCGCCCTTGGACGAAGGCTTTGCCAGCCCCGCCCCAAGGATCAACGCATCCTCGACATTCTTGGCTTTCAGGTGGTCCCAAAGCCCTTGCCACTGGTCCGGCGCGAAGCCGATTTCCCATTGCTCCAAGGCCTGCGGCGTCAGCCCGCGCCCGGCAAGATAGTCGCGCGCGGCCCCTGCCGCAGCGGTGCGCAGCTGCAGCCGGAAATACTGCACCGCCAGCTCCATTACCTCGGCCAGCTGAGTGCGCTTATCCGCCTTCTCCTGCGCGCGCGGGTCTTGTTTGGGCATGGGCATCCCGGCCTCACGCGCCAGAATCTCTACCGCTTCCATAAAGCTGACATTCTCGGTCTCGCGCACGAAAGAGATCGCGTCTCCCTTGGCGTGACACCCGAAACAATAGTAGAATCCCTTGCGGTCATCGACGTGGAAGCTGGCGGATTTTTCTTGGTGGAACGGGCACGGAGCCCACATATCGCCCTTGCCCTGATTGGACTTGCGCGGATCCCACACCACTTTGCGCCCCACCACCTGTGACAGGCTGGCACGGCTGCGCAGTTCATCCAAAAATCCAGGGGGCAGGCTCATACTGTTTTATATTGGGTCGGCAGGGCCAAAGTCCAGCACCCAAAGCCTGCGCGACGGGCTTCATTTTGCCGGATAAACTCCGGGGGGATCGTCCGTCAGGGCGATGGGGGCTGGCCCCCGTCTTACCGCCCCGACAGGGACTACGACACGATCAAACGACGCGCGCGGGCTTCACTGGCCCAAACACATTTCGTTCCAGGCGGCAGAAAGGTCGTTGCCCTTCACGTCGCGCATTTTCATTTCATAGACCCAAGGGGCGACCAGCGGGACAACCGCGTCATAGCGATCGGGCCATTCGGGGTTCTTGGAGGCGATGTGATCCGGCACGTCACGCTCTTTCACGCGGTCGATCCGCGCTTGCCGGACGGCCTGCACGACATCAGCCTGATATTGGCAATCGGTTTCAGCGCTGGTGGCGGCGAAGACAGGCGCGCTGGACGTCGCCAGTGCTGCGGCAATCATGAGTTTACCAAATTTCATCGTCACATCTCCTAAATGTTTCTTTGCAAGCCCGCCGCCCTTCCACTGCCTGCGCCGTTTAAAGTTAAAGGCTGCAGCGGACACGAGAGCGGGTGCTCATGGCGCAGGAACCTAGCCAGCCCCCGTTGGAATACAAGTGACAGAGCGGTTTTCCGCAGTACACGCTTGCGCGGTTTGGCGCGTCTTTGCCGAAAGCCGCTGTCACAGCGGCTTTCGGGGAACTTTTCAGGGGCGCAGCACAGGGCCCGCGCGAGGTTACAGCCCCTTTGCGCGGTAGCTGGCGGCGACCTTTCCGATGCTCACCAGATAGGCGGCGGTGCGCAGGTCTTCGACATCGTCGCGGCTGTGCCAGACTTCCGCCATCGACCGGTAGGCGTCGCTCATCGTGTCGTAAAGACCCGAGCGAACCAGCTCAAGCTCCCCGGCGCCCCGCAGGTATTTATCCTTGAAGTTCGGGCTTAGCTGCCAGCCGACGCCGCTATCGGCGCTCAGACGTTCCAGCTCGTCCACCAACAGCTGGTGGCGGCTTTCCTCGTTGCGGCGCTGCATACGGCCAAAACGGATGTGGCTCAGGTTCTTGACCCATTCGAAATATGACACCGTCACACCGCCGGCGTTGGCATACATGTCAGGGATGATCACGACGCCCTTTGCACGCAGGATATCATCGGCACCGGCGGTTACGGGGCCGTTGGCGGCTTCGACGATCAGCGGAGCCTTGACGTTATGCGCGTTGGTCAGGTTAATCACCCCTTCCAGCGCCGCAGGGATCAGGATGTCACAGTCCGCTTCCAGCAGCTTGGCACCGTCTTCTTCAAGGGGCGCATCTGGATAGCCCTTGATCGTACCATGCATGAAAATCCAGCGGTGCACCTCTTCTACATCAAGACCACGGTCATCGAACAAAGCGCCGTCGCGTTCAATGATCGCGGTGATCTTGCAGCCATCCTCTTCGCTCAGGAACTTGGCGGCGTGGTAGCCCACATTGCCCAAGCCCTGCACCACGACGCGTTTACCGTCCAGCTCACCGCCCAGACCGGCCTTTTCCATCCCCTTGGTGTCGCGGAAGAAAGCGTGCAGCGCATATTGCACGCCGCGGCCCGTCGCCTCGGTGCGGCCATGGATGCCGCCCGCGTTGATCGGCTTGCCCGTCACACAGGCAACCCCGTTGATGTCCGTGGTGTTCATGCGCTTGTACTGATCCGCGATCCAGGCCATCTCGCGCTCGCCCGTGCCCATGTCGGGGGCGGGAACGTTTTGCGCGGGGTTGATCATGTCGCGCTTGATCAGCTCGTACGCGAAACGGCGCGTGATCAGTTCCAGCTCGTGTTCGTCATAGTCGCGCGGATCAATGCACAGCCCGCCTTTGGAGCCCCCGAACGGCGCTTCGACCAGCGCGCATTTATAGGTCATCAACGCCGCCAGCGCCTCTACCTCGTTCTGGTTCACCCCGGGGCTGTAACGGATGCCGCCCTTGACCGGCTCCATGTGTTCGGAATGGACCGAGCGATAGCCGGTGAAGGTCTGGATACCGCCGCGCAGGCGCACGCCGAAACGCACCGTGTAGGTCGCGTTGCACACGCGAATCTTCTCTTCCAGACCCGGCGACAGGTCCATCAGGGCCACCGCCCGGTTAAACATGATGTCGACGCTATCGCGAAAGCTCGGTTCGGTTCCGGGGTTCATTCTACGCTCCTAAATTGGCTCTGCGACCCTGATGCGGGCCGGTTCATCGCCTCGCCTTTTGAACATGGCACCTGCGTCAAGCAAAGCTGTAAATCACCATATTTCGAAGTTTTCGCACAAATTTTAATCAGTTTGAAAACTTATCGCCCAAAGCGAGCAATCACGGCACACAAGACAAGCCCTGCGCGAAGTTTCCTGACAGGGGACAGTCCGGCTGCTCCGGCGGGATCTGCCCCAAAAACGGTCTGAGTATACACTTTTTTAAACGTATTTCGCCCTATTTCGGCCAACTTCACCCCGCATATCTGCTGGCAACGCCGATCCGCTCGAAATGCGTCTGTCGCATGGGTCGCACGAATAAGGACATGGAAATGCCGGTGAACGATACAGTGAGTAAATGGGTAACCCTCCCCCTGCGCAAGCGGCTGACGCGGTTCGCCCGTGAAGACGACGGGCTGGTGACGATCCTCGCGCTTTTCATGATCATGATGATGATCGCCGTGGGTGGCATCCAGCTAGACTTCATGCGCCACGAGATGGAACGCTCGCGTCTGCAAGCTGTGTCGGACCGTGCCGTTCTGGCCGCTGCCGATCTGGATCAGATGCGCGACCCCAAAACGGTGGTGGAAGACTACTTTGCCAAATCGGGCATGACCGAGTTTCTGTCGAATGTCGTGGTGGATGACGGTCTGAACTTTCGCACCGTGACGGTCGACGCAAGCAAGGACATGGACACCCAGTTTATTGGCCGCTTTGGTTTCCCCACGCTCGAAGTGCCCGCCCATAGTCAGGCGGAAGAACGCGTTGCAAAGGTCGAAATCTCGCTCGTGCTCGATATCTCGGGCTCGATGGCCACCAATAACCGTCTGGGCGAAGTACAGAATGCCGCCGATATCTTTCTGGACACCGTGCTGAAGGACGAGAACCAAGACCTGATTTCAGTCTCCCTGGTCCCCTACTCGGAACAAGTGAACGCGGGCCCGTTGATCATGGACCGTATGAACGTGAACAGAAAGCACGACTATTCCCACTGCATTGATTTCGACAATGGCGACTTTGATTCAATCGCGATGAATAGCAGCACCCGGTATAACCAGATGCAGCACTTCCAGTGGAACTACGATGGCCGCAACAACTACCGTGACGATACGGTTTGCCCACGCTACGATTACGAGCGTATTACCCCGTTTTCACAAAACAAACGCACGTTGAAGAACCAGATCGATGATCTTGTACCGCGCGCTGGTACGTCGATCTTCCTTGGCATGAAATGGGCCGCGGCGATGCTTGATCCGGCGTTCCGGGACATCAACAACTCGCTGGTGAATGCTGGCTATGTCGACCGTGAATTCTACAACCGCCCCGCGAGCTATACCGATTCAGAAACGCTTAAGACTGTTATCCTTATGACGGACGGCGCGAATGATAACTCGTACCGTATCCGCAGTAACTACTATGACAGCGACAGCGAATACGTGCACTGGAACAAATACAACCTTTGGTGGTATCTTCGCCGAGAGGTGGACTCACGCTATTGGGGCTACTTCTACTATCACAAGTACAACAAAACGCTGGGGAACACCTTGCTGTCGAATATCTGCGACGCCGCCAAAGCCAAGCGGATCGTGATCTGGTCCATCGGGTTCGAGGTCGATGACGAAGACGTGCCCGCGATGCAGGATTGCGCCTCCTCGCCCAGCCACTTCTTCCGCGTCGAAGGCGTCGAGCTTTCCGAAGCCTTCCGCGCCATCGCCCGCCAGATCAACCAGTTGAGATTGACCCAATGATCGCCCGCATTTCACAAGCGCTGCGCCGGTTCCGCCGGGGTGAGGATGGCGCAGTTGTCCTGATCGAATTCGTGATCCTCTTTCCGGTCATCTTCGGCATGTTCCTCGCGTCGGTCGAGGTCAGCCTTTATTCCCTGCGGCAGTTCCACCTGAACCGCGGGCTGGAAACGGCAGTACGGTATATCCGGCTGAACACACGCACGACGATCACCCACGACATGATCAAAACGATGATCTGTGACAACGTGGGCTATATCGGCGATTGTAAGGATACCCTGCGCCTTGAGATGGTGCTGGTGAACCCGCGCAACTTCGCCGCGATGAATGCCTCGCCCGACTGCGTGGACAAATCCCTGCCCGTCAAACAGGAACGCGGCTTTACCCTTGGGGCGCAGCACCAGCTGATGCTGCTGCGGGCCTGCGTCAAGTTCGATCCGATGCTGCCGGGCAGCGCTATGGGCTTCAAGTTCGAAACCGATGGCGCGGGTCAGGGCAGCATGTACGCTGTATCCTCCTTTGTGCAGGAGCCAAGCTAATGGTTATCTCTTATCTCAAACGCCGTGTACTGGCGCGCTTTCTGCGCGATCAGGACGGCAGCGCCTCGATCGAAGCGGTGATCATGATGCCCATGGTTTTCTGGGTCTATCTGGCGATGTTTACCTTCTTCCAAACCTATCAGGAATATTACACCAACCAGAAAGCGGCCTATACCATCGGCGATATGATCTCGCGCGAGACGCTGCCGATGGACACTGCCTATATGGACGGCATTCAGGATCTACTGGATTATATGACCCGTTCCTCGGGTGAAACGACAGTGCGCATCACCTCGGCGAAATACGATCAGAAGAACAAGCGGTTCCTGCTGCATTGGTCCCGCGCCCGCGGCAGCCTGAGCGACGCGACCCAAGCGGATGTGACCGGCTGGACGGATAAAATCCCGGAACTGGAGGATGGTGAATATATCACCGTCACCGAGACATGGACGTCATTTGCCCCACCCTTCAACATCGGGCTGCCGGTGCAAGAGGTGAAGAACTTCGTCTTTACCCGTCCGCGCTACGCCCCTTGGGTGCTTTACTCGGACGGGGCGTAAACGCCGACGATCACGACAGAAAGAAAAGGCCCGCGGCGATCTGCCTGCGGGCCTTTTGCTTAGGATCGTTCTGCCATCATGGCAGAGATGATCTCGGACATGAACTTGGTCTGACTGCCGGGGGTCATGCCGCCGACACCGATGCGTCGGCCAATCCGCCACCACAGGCCCGGGCGCCAGATGCGGTCACCGCCTGTACCCGGCTTGGTGCGCAATAGAAAACCGTTAGACGGCTTGAACGCGAACACGCCGCGATCCAGCCCGATGATGTCTTCGACCCGTGCAATCACCGTACCGTCGCTGTCGCGCAATTCGGTGGCCGTCAGCTCGATCGCGCCCGCGGTTGCGCGGCGCATCTTGTCAGCCATCCAAAGCGCCAGCCCCCCCATTGCCAGCAAGAACACCTGCCAGCCCAGACCGGGCGACGAGGTGAACGCGACGTAGATCAGGAACAGCCCCAATATCCCAAGCGCCGTCAGGCCAATGGCCCGCCGCCCAGAGGAGGCACGCGTGGTGGCAAGAACTTCGTTTGGATCGTTGAATTCAGGGAGCATGGGGCGCGACTTTCGTTAAGGTCGCTTTGCCTACCGCGCCGGGCGCGCATTTGGCAAGCCCGCGCCGCGCAATCCCGCATCGCAGCCCCTGACCGCTTGGGCCAGTTGCCAGCCTATTGACCGGCCTTCGGAGGCTTTGCGCCGTCGCGTTTGCCCTTTTTGCCGCGCTTGAGCATTTCCTCGACACGGTCGGCATAGGCTGCACGCTCGGGTGCCGACATCTGAGCCAACTCGGCCAGCCATGCGTTTTGAACGGTCTGCTGAACGGTCAGCGTGGCGTCGCGTTGCAGGTCCAGCACGCGGCGTGCCTCTGCGGGGTCAAAGGGCTCTGCGCGGATGGCTGTCAGCGCCTCTTGGTACAATGCGCGGCGTGCGGCACGGCTGACGGATTTATCCTCGCGCCCCTTGCGCGCATCGGCAAAGACGGCGCGGCGGCGTTCTTCGGGCAGCGCCATGACGTAGGGCGTGCCATAGTCGCGCATGTGCCGCATCGCGCCACCATGCGGCCCGTCAAAGCGATAGGCCGCCCCCGCAACCAGCCCCAGCACCAGCAGGTTCACCCCCAGCGACAGCCCCAAGGCCCACCGCAGTGTCTTCGTGCTTTTGAATGCAAAGCCTGCCATTTTCTATCCCTCGTCCAAGTCCCAGCCGAACGCCGTCAGATCTGACGTATAGGTGTCCAGCGATGCCGCATCGGCGACAATGTAGTCGTCGCCGCCGGTGATGATCTGCGTCGCGACATCCGGCAGGCCGCTTGGCGGGGCGACCCCGATCCAGAACCCGACAGCCGTTGCCGTGATCAGCCCGCCCAAAGCAGGTGCGCCGCCGATGGCGCGCCAGAACCCACGCCAGCCCCCTATCGCAGGGGCGGGCTGTGCCGCCAGCGCATCGGCGATCAGCCGGTCCATCATACCGGCAGGCATCTGCGGCGGGGTCGCCCGCGCCTGTTCGAAATGCGCCTCTAGCGTATCTGTTTCACGTTTTGTCATCATCGTATCCCAAGGCGTCACGTCGTGCGCCCAAAAGTTTCGCCAAAGCCCGTTTGCCCCGTGCGGTCAGGCTTTCAACCGCTTCGACCCCGACATCCAGAATGGTCGCGATCTCGGGGTTCGCCAACCCGTCTATGTGGCGCAGCACCACCGCCTGCCGCTGCCGCTCGGGCAATCTGTCCAGCGCCGCTTGCAAGGCATCCTCGCGCGCCGTGCGCTGCAGCCGTGCCTCCGCGCTTTCGCTCGGATCGGCGGGTTCCGCGATGTCCTCAAGCGGGACACCCCGGCCGCGTTTGCGCAGCCGGTCGGTGCACAGGTTGGCGGTCACACGGTACAGCCAGGTGGTCACCTTCGCTTCGCCATCGCGCCAATCGGGTGCGATCTTCCACAGGCGCATCAGCGCGTCTTGCGTCACGTCTTCAGCCTCGGCCGCGTTGCCCAGAATGCGGAAGGCGTGACCAAAGATGCGCGGTGTCAACTGGAGCGTCAACAGCCGTGCCGCCGCCGCATCCCCCTGCACATAGCGGTGCAGCAAGGCGCGTTCGGGATCATCCACCCCGTCGGCATCCGTCGTATCGTGCATATCCATCAAACCGGAGGTAGCCTTTGCGGGCGCACCGTTCAAGCGCGCCCGCATGCTTGCCTTATTCCGTTGCAGCCGCGTCGCCGTCATCGGACTTGTCGTGCTTCATGTGTTTGCCGGGTTTACCGTGCCCGTCCTTGCCGCCATGACCACCGCGTTTGCCGTGATGCTTGCCACCCATACGGGCTTTGGCGAACTCTTCCGCGCTCAGCGATCCGTTCTTGTCGGTGTCCAGCTTCTCGATCATCTTCTCGGGGCTATGACGCCCGGCCATTTCTTCCATCGACAGCTTGCCGTCTTCATTGGCGTCCATGCGCTTCATCATCTTGTCATGGCGCTTGGCCATCCGGTCGCCTTTGCCTTTGCCCATGGCTTCAAGCTCGGTCGCGGAAAGCGACCCGTTGCCGTCGGTGTCCAGCTTCTCCAGCAGGCGCTGGCTGCGCTCGGCGTGGCGTGCCTTGGCTGCGGCGGCCAGTTCATCCTGTGTCAGGAAGCCGTCGCCATCCGCGTCAGCAGCAGCGAAACGTGCCGCGGCGTGGGCTTTCATTTCTTCGGCAGTGACTTCACCGTTCATATCGGTGTCCAACTGGACAAAGTGGCTTTGCTTGCCGCCCTCTGCCTTATCCGCATTCTGCGCGACCAGTGTCGTGCCGCCCAATGCGATCAACCCGCTCAAGAGTGCGATCTGAAGATTTGCTCGTTTTGTCATCTGTTTCTTCCTTTGGTGATCTATCTAACGCCCGCCGTTTTCAGCGTGGCGATACCGGTTCAAACGACAGCCGCCCGTCATTCCGTCGCAAAAAATGTGAAAAAGTTTTGGGCACCCCTGCGCGGGCTTTGCGACATGGCGACGCAACTGCCCCGAGATCCCTTTATTTCGCGGCGTTTTGGCCGCATGTAGGATGGGAACAAGGAAGCCCAGATGACTGACCAGACCGTAAATATGCCTCACGTAGACACAGATGAACGCAGCATGAAGAAGTCCCTGCTGCGCGGCTGGCGGCGTAAATGCCCCAACTGCGGGGCCGGTCCGATGCTGAAAAGCTATCTGAAGGTCAATGATACCTGCACCGTCTGCGGCCAAGAACTGTTCCACCACCGCGCCGATGATGGGCCGGCCTATCTGACGATCCTGCTTGTCGGGCACCTGCTGGCCCCGGGGCTGCACATCGCCTTTGTGGTCTGGCGCCCCGAACCGCTGACGTTGTTTACAATCTTTTCGGTTGGCTGCGTCGGATTGTCCCTCTACCTTCTGCCCAGACTGAAAGGAGCCATGATCGGCTTCCAATGGGCAAAGCGCATGGGCGGGTTCGGCAGCACCAGCTGACCGGCACCCCAAAAGCCCCGCTAGAAAAACAGGATATGGGGCAAGGCGATGACCATCGACAAAAGTAAAATCCGCAACGCAGCCACGGTGATCGTGATCCGCGACCGGCATACCGCGCCGCGGATCCTGATGGGGCAGCGTGGTGCGACGGCAGCCTTCATGCCCAATAAATTCGTCTTTCCGGGCGGCGCGGTCGATCTGGGCGATGCGCAGGTGCCGCTGGCCAGCATGGTGGATGAAACCTGCCAGAACCGTCTGGCCGAAGACGCCGATGGCAGCCTTGCACATGCCTTGGTGGTGGCCGCGATCCGCGAGCTTTGGGAAGAGACCGGCCTGATCCTTGGCCAGAAAGGCGCATGGGAGGGCACGCCCCCTGCCGACTGGCTGACCTTTGCACAGCGCGGCTATCTGCCCCACGCGGCCCCGCTGCAATTCGTTTTCCGCGCGCTGACGCCTCCCGGCCGTCCGCGCCGCTTTGACGCGCGTTTCTTTCTGGTCGATGCCGAGGATATCGCCACCGATCTCGACAATTTCGACGACGCCTGTGACGAGCTTTCGCATCTGCAATGGGTGGCCCTGTCGGACGCGCGCAAATTCGACATGCCCTTCATCACCGAGGTGGTGCTGGCCGAAGTCGAGGCCCGCGCGCGGCAGCTTGACCCGCCCGCCTCGGTTCCGTTTTTCAAGAATAACGACGAAGAAAGCCTGTTCCTGCGTTTGCGCGGGCGCCCGATGCCAAGCTAGGCGACCATCACCAGCATCAGGATCGACGCGATCAGCACCGCCATGCCTGCCGCCTCACGGGGGCTGATTTTCTCGCGGAAGAACAAGGTGGACGCCGCGACGCTCAGGATCAGCTCTACCTGACCAAGGGCTTTGACATAGGCCGCGTTCTGCAAGGTGAAGGCGATGAACCAGCACAGCGATCCGCCCATCGAGGTCAGCCCGATCCAGACCGCGACCCGGCGCGCGCGCCAGACATCGCGAATCTGCCCCGGTTCGCGCAGCCGCAGATACACCGCCATGATCAGCGATTGCATCGTCACCACCGCCGCAAGGGTCACGCCTGCGCGCAGCACCGGCAGATCGGTCTGCACCGCCAGCGACGCCCCGCGGTAGGACACGGCTGACACCGCGAAAAGCGCGCCTGACGCGATCCCCAGCCCCGCCGCGCGATTGCGCAGGTCGCGCAGGTGAAAGCCCTTGGCCTCTGCCCCGCCGGACAGCAGCAACAACCCGACCACGCCAAGGGCAATCGCGGCGAAACCGGTGGCGCTGACGCCCTCGCCCAGAATGATCCAACCCACCAGCACCGTCAGGATGACTTCGGTCTTCTTGAAGGTGATGCCCACAGCAAAGTTGCGCTGTTTGAATAATAGCACCACACAGACCGTCGCGAGGATCTGCGCCGTGCCTCCGACCACCCCATGCACCCAGAACCCCGGCCCAAGCGGCGGCAGGGGGGGCGCGCTGAGCGCCAGATAAGCCGCGAGCCCCAGTAGAATAAAGGGCGCGGAATACAGAAACCGCGAGAACGTCGCCCCCGCCGCCGACAGGGTCGCCGTGGCGAGGTATTTTTGCAGCATGAACCGCCCGGTCTGAAAGACCGCCGCGGCCAGCGTCACGAGGATCCACAGATCCGGCAGCGTGTCAGCCATGGGCGCGGCCCCCGATCACCGTGGCGCGCCCACATAGCGGCCCACGCCCTCGGGCATCGGCAAACCCGCATGAGCTTGGGCAAAGCGCGTCAACGCCGCCGCGATCTTCGGAGACGGATCAGAGGGTTTGCGGGTTTCAAGGCTGACATGCAGCAAGAAGTGTTCCCCCGTGGCGAGCAGCCGGTCGCCTTCGTACATCTCGTGCCACAGATGCATTTTCTTACCCGCTCCCAGCAGCACGCGGGTGCGTATGTCGATCACCGCGCCTGCATGCACTTCGTCCACGTGGCGGATATGGGTCTCAGCAGTGAAAAAGCTCCCGCCCGAGGCAATATACGCCGCGTCGCAGCCGATAAGCTCCATGAAACGGTCGGTCGCGTCGGCGAAGGCCTGGAGGTATTTCGCCTCGGTCATGTGGCCGTTGTAATCGGTCCAGTCCAGCGGCACGGCACGATGGACGGTGGGCACCGGCTGGGACGGGTCGTCGATATCCGCCGCTCGCGCCTCAAGCACGGTGCCTGCGCGCAAGGCCGCTTCGTGCTGTTTCATCAACTGTCCTGCGCCCCAATCCTGCTGCTTCAGCGCCCGCATCATCGCGACCAGATTATTGTCGCGGATGCGTTCAAGGTCGCGGATGCCATAGGCCCCCGACTGCGCGTCCGATTGCCCCGCGATCAGATCAACAAGGGTCTCGTCAAAATCGGGCACATCCATCAGCTTGGTCCAGGGCCATTTCAATGCCGGACCGAACTGCGACATGAAATGCTTCATCCCCGCTTCGCCACCGGCAACGCGATACGTCTCGAACAGGCCCATCTGCGCCCACCGGATGCCAAAGCCATAGCGGATGGCGTCGTCGATCTCTTCCGTGGTGGCGATGCCGTCCTTGACCAGCCAGAGCGACTCGCGCCAGACAGCTTCGAGCAGACGGTCGGCCACATGGGCGTCGATCTCTTTGCGCAGATGCAGCGGGTACATCCCAAGCCCCGTCAGCAGTTCCTTGGCGCGGTCTACCAGCGCGCCGTCCTGCCCCTCGGCCGGGACCAGTTCAACCAACGGCAAAAGGTAGACGGGGTTGAACGGATGGGCGACCATGATCTGATCGGGGCGCGTGCTGCCCGCGCGCAGTTCTGACGGTTTGAAACCCGATGTCGACGATCCGATCACCGCCTCTGCATCACAGGTGGCCTGAATTTCGGCGAGTGTGCTGTGTTTGACCTCAAGCCGTTCGGGCACGCTTTCCTGTATCCACACGGCGCCCTCCACCGCCTCGGCGATGCTGGAGCAAAACCGGAGCCCCCCTTCGGCGGGCAGGGCGACATCGGTCAGACCGGGCATGGAGCGGCGGGCGTTTGCCAGAACTTCGGCGATCTTGCGTTCGGCCTGCGGGTCGGGGTCGAACACCTGTACCTGCCAGCCATTTAGCGCAAAACGCGCGGCCCATCCGCCGCCGATCACACCACCGCCGATGATTGCTGCGATTTTGGTCATTGTCGTATCCTCAGCTGGTCCGTGTCATAGCCGTTAAAGTCCAATATCTCGCGCGCGGCGGCGATCCGGTCCGCACCGCCGCTGGCGCTGCGGTCAAGGATCCAGCCAAAGTCACCAGCGGGATTGCCGACCACCGCGGTGCGGAACCCTTCGTCGACCCAAAGCACCCAAAGCGTGCGCGTGCTGCCATCGGGGCGCGAGAGCGCATAGCGCCCCTGCCCCTGCTTCTGCGCCAGCCACAGCGTCCCCCCGTCGCCACAGCCGACCTGTGAGCACAGCTGGAATGCGGGGCCCTGCGTCGTCTCGACCAAGGCCACCTGCGCCACGCCGTCGCCAAAGCTGTCGCGGACCAGCCACGCCCCTTTGAATCGCGCCGCGTCATAGCGGCTGGTCGCGCCAATCAGCGCTTTGCTATCCCGCAGGCCCTGCACGGTATCAGGGGCCCGAGCCGCGCATCCGGCCAGAAGCGCCAGCGCCAGAGCCAGCAGCGCGCGCTTCATGCGGCGGCCCGTTTGGTCAGGCCAAGCTGTTCGCGCACCTGCGCCGGGCCGATGACCCGTGCGCCCATATTCTCGATGATCGTTCCGGCGCGTTCGACCAGCTGCCAGTTTTCCGCCAGAACGCCCTTGTCGAGCCAGAGGTTATCCTCGAGCCCCACGCGCACATTGCCCCCCGCCAAAACGCTGGCGGCGACATAGGCCATCTGGTGACGCCCCAGCCCGAAAGCGCTGAAGGTCCAATCGTCCGGCACGTTGTTCACCATCGCCATAAAGGTGTTCAGATCATCGGGGGCGCCCCAGGGCACGCCCATGCATAGCTGCACCAATGCAGGGCTATCCAGCACCCCGTCCTTGACCAGCTGTTTGGCGTACCACAGATGGCCCGTATCAAAGGCCTCGATCTCGGGCTTCACGCCAAGCTCGGTCATCATCCGGCCCATGGCGGACAGCATACCAGGCGTGTTGGTCATCACGTAATCGGCTTCGGCAAAGTTCATTGTACCGCAATCAAGGGTGCAAATCTCGGGCAGGCATTCCTTGATATGCTGCACCCGTTCCGCCGCGCCGATCATATCGGTCCCGGCCACAGGGGGCAGCGGCTGCTCGGTCGAGCCAAAGACGATGTCGCCGCCCATCCCCGCTGTGAGGTTCAGGATCACGTCCACCTCTGCCTCGCGGATGCGCTGCGTCACCTCGCGGTACAGATCAAGCCGACGGCTCGGCGCGCCTGTCTCGGGGTCGCGTACGTGGCAATGGACCACCGCAGCCCCCGCCTTGGCCGCCGCAATCGCGCTGTCGGCGATCTGTGCGGGCGACCGTGGCACATGGGGGCTGCGGTCCTGACTGCCCCCCGACCCCGTGACCGCGCAGGTGATAAATACGTCCTTGTTCATGGTGAGAGGCATCAGAATCTCCTTGGGTTCAGGGCCGGCGTGGCGTGTAAAGGGTCAGAACGGCATCGGATGCGCTTTATGCGCGGCATCCAGATCGGCCATCACCTCGTCATCCAGATGCAGGTCGATCCCGCCGAGGATCACCTCGAGCTGGTCAAGCGAGGTCGCGCCAAAGATCACCGAGGTCATGAAGGGCCGCTGGCGCGTGAAGGCCAAGGACATCTGCACCGGATCCAGCCCGTGTTTCTGCGCGATCTGCAAATAGGCGTCCACCGCATCGAACACGCGATCCGTTTTGCGCCCGCCCAGATCCCCATTGATCGCCATGCGCGACCCTTCGGGTAGCGCGCCATTCTGGTATTTGCCGGTCAGCAGCCCCGCCGCAAGCGGAGAATACGACAGCATCCCGATATCTTCGTTGTGGCATGTTTCGGCCACGTCGGTATCGGCGATGCGCGCCAGCAGCGAATATTCGTTCTGGACCGAAACGGCACGCGGGCCGCCCGTGCGTTCGGCGGCATTCACCCATTGGGTCAGCCCCCAAGCGCTTTCGTTGCTCAACCCGAAGGCGCGGATGGTGCCGCGGGTCACCTCGTCTTGCAGCGCGCCAAGGCAGTCTTCCATATGCGCCATCGTCTCGGCACGGTTCTGCGACGAGGGGTCATACTCCCAGTTCTTGCGGAACATGTAGCTGCCGCGATTGGGCCAATGGAACTGGTAGAGGTCCACATAATCGGTGTTGAGCCGCTTCAGCGATCCTTCAAGCGTGCTGCGGATCGTATCGGGCGAAATCCCCGCGCCGTCACGCACCGGAGCCCCCGCGCCTGAGTGCTTCGTCGCCAGCACAAAGTCGTCGCGCCGTCCGGTCTTGGCGATCCACTGACCGATGATCTCTTCAGTGCGGCCAATGGTTTCCGCCTTGATCGGGTTAACCGGATACATCTCGGCGGTGTCGATAAAGTTGATCCCCGCATCAAGGGCGCGTTCAATCTGCGCATGGCCTTCCTCGGGGGTGTTTTGCGTGCCCCAAGTCATTGAGCCCAGACAGAAATCAGTCACTTCGATACCTGTGTGACCCAGCGTGTTCTTTTGCATTGGAATTCCTCGTTTAGATTTGCGCCTACCCTTTCTGTTCCGCCACGTCACCGCAAGCGCATTTTCCGGGCAGCCACGCCGTGCAAAAGCCGAAGGGTGAAAATTTTCGCGTGACTGTCGCTTTGGCCATTGGTCTTGCCCGAAAATGGGCACAGAGTACCACGATATGCGCCTTCTCATTTCCTTCGCCGCCCTGTTTCTTTCCGTCATTCTGCTGCAACTGTCGTCAGGCGGTGTGGGGCCGTTGGACGTGTTGTCGGGCACGCAACTGGGGTTCACAAACCAGCAGATTGGTCTTTTGGGCTCGGCGCATTTCGTCGGCTTTTTTCTGGGCTGCTGGGGCGCGCCGCGCCTTTTGGGCACCGTCGGGCACAGCCGCGCCTTCGCCGCCTTTACCGCTGCGGGCGCGATTGGGCTGCTGTCGCATATGATGGTGCTGGACCCCTATGCCTGGGCGCTCATGCGGGTCGCGTCCGGGTTCTGCGTCGCCGGATGCTATACGGTGGTCGAAGCATGGTTGCAGGCCAAGGTCACAAACGAGACGCGGGGCCGCACCATGGGGGCCTACCGTGTGGTTGATACCAGCGGGTCACTGGCAGCGCAGATGATCATCGGCGTGCTCGCGCCCGCGTCCTACGTGTCCTACAACCTGTTGGCGATCCTGTGCTGTGCCGCGCTGATCCCGCTGGTGCTGACCCGCCTGCCCCAACCCGAAACCCCCGAAAAAGGGCGGCTGCGCCCCAAGCTCGCGATTGATCGATCCCCGCTGGCCGTCGCCGCCGTCGTTGTCGCAGCCCTGTCCAGCGCGTCCTTCCGGATGGTCGGGCCGATCTATGGGCAAGAGGTCGGGCTGACCGCCGGTCAGATCGCGTGGTTCCTGTCGGCTTTCGTGCTGGGGGGCGCTTTGGCGCAGTTCCCCGTCGGCTGGCTGGCCGATAAATTCGACCGCCGCTGGGTGCTGATCTGGCTGTCGGCTGCATCAATGCTTAGCTGCGCGGTCACCGTGATGTCGGCGGGCATGGGCACGCAGGCGATCTTCCTTGCCGCGACCTTTTTTGGCCTCACGACCTTTCCGATCTATTCCGTCGCGGCGTCCCACGCCCATGACTTTGCCAGCAGCTCGGAACGGGTAGAGCTTTCGGCGGCGCTGATGTTCTGGTTCGCGGTCGGGGCGATCTTTGCGCCCTACATCGCCTCGGTGCTGATCGAAGGCTTTGGCCCCGCGGCGCTGTTTACCATGATCTCGGTCGGGCACGGGGTGCTGGTGCTTTTTGGGCTGACGCGGATGCGCGCCCGCCCTACGGCTACAAAACGCACCCCCTATGTCTATGCGCCGCGCACATCCTTTACCATCGGCCGCCTGATGCGTCGCAGCCGCGAACGCGACGCCCCCTAGCCCTTGCCCCGCCGCTGCGCTAGAGACGTGCAAAAGCAGTTTCGGGGTCCAAGTCATGACGCGCCACCTTATCACCTCCGCCATTCCGTACATCAACGGGATCAAACATCTGGGCAACCTTGTGGGCAGCCAGCTGCCCGCCGATCTATACGCCCGCTATCAGCGCGGGCGCGGCCACGAGGTGTTGTTTCTCTGCGCGACGGATGAACATGGCACGCCCGCTGAACTGGCTGCTGCCAAAGCAGGTAAACCGGTGGCGGAATACTGCGCCGAGATGCACGAGGTTCAGGCCCGCATCGCGGAAGGGTTCGGCCTGTCCTTCGATCACTTTGGCCGATCCTCCAGTGCGCAGAACAAGGCGCTGACCCAACATTTTGCCGCAGCGCTTTATGATCAGGGCCTGATTGAGGAAGTGGAACAGCGCCAGATCTACTCCGAGACCGACGGGCGGTTCCTGCCCGACCGCTATGTCGAAGGCACCTGCCCCAACTGCGGGTTCGAGGATGCCCGCGGCGACCAATGTGACAATTGCACCAAACAGCTAGACCCCGAAGACCTGATCAACCCGCGATCAACCGTTTCCGGTGCCACCGACCTCGAGATGCGCGCGACCAAGCATCTGTTCCTGCGTCAATCGCAGATGAAGGACAAGCTGGACGAATGGATCAACAGCAAGGCCGACTGGCCCGTGCTGACCACCTCCATTGCAAAGAAATGGCTGCATGACGGTGACGGGCTGCAGGACCGTGGTATCACGCGCGATCTGGACTGGGGTGTGCCTGTCAAACGCGGCGACGCCGATTGGCCGGGGATGGAGGGCAAGGTCTTTTATGTCTGGTTCGACGCGCCTATCGAATACATCGCCTGCGCGCAGGAATGGGTCGATGCGGGCAAGGGGTCGGATTGGGAAAGCTGGTGGCGCACCGACAAAGGCGCCGACGACGTGCGCTATACCCAGTTCATGGGCAAGGACAACGTCCCCTTCCACACGCTCAGCTTCCCTGCAACGATCATGGGCTCGCAAGAGCCGTGGAAGTTGGTCGACTACATCAAATCGTTCAACTACCTCAACTATGACGGCGGCCAGTTCTCGACCTCGCGCGGGCGTGGGGTGTTCATGGATCAGGCGCTGGAAATCCTGCCAGCGGACTACTGGCGCTGGTGGCTACTGTCCCATGCGCCTGAAACCTCGGATGCGGAGTTCACGTGGGAGAATTTCCAGTCCTCCGTGAACAAGGATCTGGCAGATGTCTTGGGCAACTTTATCAGCCGCATCACCAAATTCTGCCGCTCGAAATTCAGCGAAGACGTGCCAGCGGCGGGCGAATACGGGCCTGAAGAACACGCGCTGATCGCGGATCTAACCGAGCGGGTAGCCCGCTATCAAACCGCGATGGAGGCGATGGAGGTCCGCAAATCCGCCGCCGAACTGCGGGCGATCTGGGCTGCGGGGAACGAATACCTGCAAGCACAGGCCCCTTGGACCACCTTCAAGACAGACCCCGACAAAGCCGCGGCGCAGGTGCGTTTGGCGCTGAACCTGATCCCGCTTTACGCGGTCTTGTCTGCGCCGTTCATCCCGACGGCCGCCGCCAGCATGCTTGACAGTATGAAGGTGGAAAACGCCGCATGGCCGGATGATGTGCCCGCCGCCTTGGCCCAACTGGCCCCCGGTCATGCTTTCGAGGTGCCAGAGGTGCTATTCGCGAAAATCACCGACGACCAGCGCGACGAATGGGCCGAAAAATTCGCAGGCGTGCGCAGCTGATCTGCCAATGCTCCACCGTCTGACCAGACCGAAAACGATCAAAGGCCAGCGCATCGCGCTGGCCTTTGATTTAGCCCCACCAGAGAACCCTGAACGGCGTTCAGGCCGCCAGCAACGGCAAACGGAACGCAAATGTGGTAAGACCGTCATCGCAGGTCACATCGATCTGACCGCTATGCGCCACCGCGATGGAAGATGCGATATGCAGGCCAAGCCCCAGCCCCTCGCCCTTGGTCTGGTCGCCACGTTGGTAGGGTTGAAACAGCTTTTGCTTCAGGCTCTCGGGGATCGGCGTGCCGCGGTTGGCAACGGAAATCACGGCCTCCGCCTCGCTGACGCGCCCGTGCACTGCGACCTCGCTGCCGTCATCGGCATAGCGCACGGCGTTCGATAGCAGATTCGACACCGCCTGCGCCACGCGCGCGGCATCGCAGCTGACGGGGCGGTCAAAGTCCAGATCGACGGTGATCTTGTGATCGGGTGCTGAGGCGCGCACCTCTTCGACCACGTGGTTCAACGCATCCTCCAGCCCCGCGTCCGGCGTGGCCGAGATGCGGATACCGCCGCCCAACCGCGATTTTGCGTGCAGCATGATATTGTCGATAAGCTCGCTCATCCGGTGGATAGAACTCCCCATCAGCGGCAGAATTTTCCGCGCCTTGTCTGACAGCGGCTCCTTGTCGAGCTGGCGCACACCTGCGTTCAGCGCCGCGACCGAATTGCGCAGGTCATGGCCCAAGACGGCGACGAACTCCTCTTGCACGGCGGCCATCTGGCGTTCGTGCTCTACCAATCGCTCCTGCGCCTCAAGCCGCTCTTCGGTCTCCAGACTGCGCCCGATGATATCGGCAAACATCTCGAGCATGGCCACAACGCGGGGATGTTTGACGTCGCGCGGTTCGGTATCGATGGCGCAGAGGGTGCCAAAGAACGACCCGTTGCTCCGGAAGATCGGGATGGAGGCATAGCTGACGATGCCGAATTGCGCGGCAATCGGATGGTTGCGATAGACGTCATCCGTGGCGACATCGTTGAACATCACCTTCTCGGAGGTCTCGCGCACCGACTGGCAGAAGGTCTGGTCGATCCCGATCTCGTCGCCTTCGGACAAGCCAAAGTTCACCTCGTCCACCGTGCGACAGGCAACCCAGCGATCGGTCGTCACCCGCGCCACAGCAGCAAAGCGCATATCCGTCGCCAGCATTACCGTTTCCAGCAACGTCCCCACAGTTTCGCTTGCCGCGAGCATTTCGATATCTGACTGGAAATCATGCGCACCGGCCAGATAGGCCTCATGATCCTGAATGATCGCGCGCATATTTGTTTCGTCGTCCACCCGATATCCCCCATTTGTTTCGCATCCGCTACCATATGCACAGCCAAGAGCAACGACAATGCCATGATAACCGGCCTGTCACGCTTTTCCGATGCGGGATTTAAGTGGTGGGATGAGTGGTGCGGGCGGTGGGACTCGAACCCACACGGGCACAAGGCCCAACAGATTTTAAGTCTGGTATGTCTACCATTCCATCACGCCCGCAGTGCCGCGCACAATAGCTAGGTTGCGGGCGGTGTAAATGGTCAGATGCAGGGCAGTCGGCATCAAAATCACGATTGGCCCCGCGCGCCTTCGCGGCTTACGCCATGTCCGCGAGCATGATTTCCTTGACCGCTTCCATCGCCACATAGGTAGAGGTGTTGGCGACATAGGGCAGCGTGGTCACCGTTTCGCCCAGAAAACGACGGTAGGCGGCCATGTCACGGGTGCGCACCTTAAGCAGGTAATCAAAGTTCCCTGCGATCATATGGGCCTGTTCGATTTCAGGCACACGGGACACGGCCTCGTTAAAGGCGCGCAGGGCGACCTCGCGGGTGTCTTCCAAACGGACCTCTACGAAAGCCACGTGATCCAGCCCCAGACGGATCGGGTCCAGCAGGGCGCGATACCCCAGAATGACGCCGCTATCCTCAAGCCGTCTTAGCCGCGCTTGGGTGGGGGATTTGGACAGCCCGATCCGTTTGGCGAGGTCAGTGATGCTGATGCGCCCGTCTTCGGCCAGTACCGTCAGAATCGCCGCATCGAAGCGGTCCATTTTAAAGTCGTCGTTTGTCACGCAAGAGGCCCAATAATAAAGCGGTTTACCCACCAAACTGGCCGGAATCAGGAACTAATACTACTATTCCCGAGCTATTCTAGCGCAATTATCAGTTGGAGTACCTCATGGCACGCGATTCTTCCCCTACTTTTCGCCACCAGATTGACGCAGGCACCTACACCGACCAGGACAACGTCTTGCGTGAACTGGTGCGCAATGCGCATCTGTCGCCAGAGGAACGGGTCAAGATCACGCAAGACGCGGCACAGATCGTGCGCGATATCCGCGGCCATACCTCCCCCGGTATCATGGAAGTGTTTCTGGCCGAATACGGTCTGTCCACCGACGAAGGTGTCGCGCTGATGTGCCTTGCCGAAGCGCTGCTGCGTGTGCCCGACGCCGAGACCATCGACGCCTTGATCGAGGACAAGATCGCGCCCTCTGACTGGGGCCGGCATATGGGGCACTCCACCTCGCCGCTGGTGAACGCGTCCACATGGGCCCTGATGCTGACCGGCCGCGTGCTGGACGATGACCAACCCGGCCCCGTGCGCCACCTGCGCGCAGCCATCAAACGTCTGGGCGAACCGGTGATCCGCACCGCCGTCAGCCGCGCGATGAAGGAAATGGGCCGCCAGTTTGTTCTGGGCGAGAACATCAACGCCGCGATGGAACGCGCCAAGGGCATGGAGAAGAAGGGCTATACCTATAGCTATGACATGTTGGGCGAAGCCGCGCGCACCGAAAGCGATGCCAAACGCTATCACCTGAGCTACAGTCGCGCGATCTCTGCCATCGCGACGGCCTGCGTGCACAAGGACAGCCGCAAGAACCCCGGCATCTCGGTCAAACTGTCGGCCCTGCATCCGCGCTATGAGGTAGCGCAAGAAGCATCCGTCATGCGTGATCTGGTGCCGCGTCTGCGGGCGCTTGCCTTGCTGGCGAAATCCGCCGGCATGGGGCTGAACGTCGACGCCGAGGAAGCCGACCGTCTGGGCCTTTCGCTGGATGTGATCGAAAAAGTGCTCTCTGAACCTGCGCTGTCGGGTTGGGACGGTTTCGGCATCGTGGTGCAGGCCTATGGCCCCCGCGCCGGTGTGGTCATCGATGCGCTGTATGACATGGCGATCCGCCACGACCGCAAACTGATGGTCCGCTTGGTGAAAGGTGCCTACTGGGACACCGAGATCAAACGCGCACAGGTCAAAGGTGTCGAAGGTTTCCCCGTCTTCACCCAAAAAGCTGCGACCGATGTGTCCTATATCGCCAACGCGCGCAAACTGCTGAACATGACCGACCGGATCTATCCGCAGTTCGCCACCCATAACGCGCATACGGTCGCCGCCGTACTGCATATGGCCGAGGATAAAGAGAAGTTCGAATTCCAACGTCTGCACGGCATGGGCGAAACCCTTCATAACATCGTGATGGACAAGCATGGCACCCATTGTCGCGTCTACGCCCCCGTGGGCGCACATGCCGATCTGCTGGCCTATCTTGTGCGACGCCTGTTGGAAAACGGCGCGAACTCAAGCTTTGTGAACCAGATCGTCGACGAAGACGTCGCCCCCGAGGTCGTCGCTGCCGACCCCTTCGATAGCCTCGCGGAAAGCGGTTTGCACATCCCCACCGGGCCCGAGCTTTACGCCCCTGCGCGCGTGAACTCGATGGGGTTCGATCTGATGCATACGCCGACGCTGGATGTGATCGAATCCGCCCGCGCGCCGTGGAAAGCCCACCGTTGGGCCGCCGTGCCCCTGTTGAACGGCGAGGCAAAGCCCAAGAAATCGGCACGCCTGATGAACCCTGCTGCCTCTGGCCGCAGCCCCGGCACCGTGCGCAACGCGTCCGAGGCCGATGTCGCCAAAGCGTTGGACAATGCCGCCGTCTGGGACACCCCGCTAGAGGAACGCCGCGAGGTCCTGTTGCGCGCAGCCGATATGCTGGAATCGCACTACGGCGAGATTTTCGCCCTGCTGTCGCGCGAGGCCGGCAAAGGCCTGCCCGACTGCGTGGCAGAACTGCGCGAGGCGGTGGATTTCCTGCGCTACTACGCACAGCAGGCGACCAACACGCCCCCCGCTGGCATTTTCACCTGCATCTCGCCGTGGAACTTCCCGCTGGCGATCTTCTGCGGGCAGGTCAGCGCGGCACTGGCTGCGGGCAATGCGGTGCTGGCCAAGCCAGCGGAACAGACCCCGCTGATCGCCTTCCTTGCCGTGACCTTGCTGCATGATGCCGGCGTGCCCCGTCACGCGTTGCAATTGCTGCCCGGCGGTGGCGAAGTCGGCGCGGCGCTGACCTCGGACAAACGGATCAACGGTGTGGCCTTCACCGGATCTACCGCCACAGCGCTGCGCATCCGGTCCGCGATGGCTGAACATTGTGACCCCGGTGCAATTCTGATCGCGGAAACGGGGGGGCTGAACGCCATGATCGTCGACAGCACCGCCCTGCCCGAACAGGCCGTGCAATCGGTTGTCGAAAGCGCCTTCCAATCTGCCGGGCAACGCTGTTCTGCCCTGCGCTGTCTCTATATTCAGGAAGACATCGCCGAAGATGTGATCGAGATGCTGGAAGGCGCGATGGACGCGCTGGTCATGGGCAACCCTTGGGACATCTCGACCGACGTGGGCCCCGTGATCGACGAGACCGCGCAAAAAGGCATCGCCGAGCATATCGAGACCGCCCGCGCCGAGGGCCGGATCATCGCCGAGCTGACCGCCCCCACCGTCGGCACTTTCATCGCGCCGACAATGATCCGCGTGAACGGGATCGCGGATCTGGAGCGCGAGATTTTCGGCCCCGTCCTGCACATCGCCACGTTCAAGGCGACCGAACTCGACAAGGTCATCGACGCGATCAATGCCACAGGCTACGGGCTGACCTTCGGGCTGCACACCCGCATCGATGACCGGGTGCAGCATGTCTCGGAACGGATCGAGGCGGGCAACATATACGTCAACCGCAACCAGATCGGCGCGATCGTCGGCAGCCAGCCCTTCGGCGGCGAAGGCCTGTCGGGTACAGGTCCGAAAGCGGGCGGTCCGAACTACCTTCCCCGTTTCAGCGCGCCTGACCTCAAGGTGGTGGAGGACACATGGGACAGCACGCAGAAAGACCTGCCCAAGCTGCCCGGCCACAGTGGGGCCTTTCTTGAAACCATCACGCTGCCGGGGCCTACGGGCGAATCCAACCGGCTCAGCACCCTGCCGCGTCCGGCGCTCTTGTGCATGGGGCCGGGCAAGGACACCGCAGCCGAGCAAGCCCGCGCGGTCACGGCCCTTGGCGGGAATGCGGTAGAACTGTCGGGCAGCATCGACGCGACCGCGCTGACCGATGGGCCAGCCTATGGTGGTGTGCTCTGGTGGGGTGACGAGGCGACCGCGCGCAAACTGGAACAAGCCCTGTCTGAACGCGACGGGTCGATCATCCCGCTGCTGCGCGGGCTTCCAGATACCGCCCGCGTCCGCGCCGAACGCCATGTCTGCGTCGACACCACCGCCTCTGGCGGGAACGCGCAGCTGCTGGGGGCTGCCGGCTGATCTGCCACATGGGCGGGCGTTCCGACGCCCGCCCTTGACCACACCCGCGCAATGGCTAAGGGTCAGCCCATGTTCCCCATTCGCGATCACAACCCGTCCGGCCGCACGCCCTATGTCACCTATCTGCTGATGGCGGTGAATATCGGCGTTTTCCTCAGCTATGTCGGGCTGTTCAGCGACGACCGCGCGCTCAATATCTTCTTCTTCGACTGGGCGCTCATCCCCGGCCGCGTTACCACGGGGGATGGCTATACCGGCATCCTCACCTCGATGTTCCTGCATGGCGGCTGGATGCATCTCGCGGGTAACATGCTGTTTCTCTACATCTTTGGCGACAATATAGAGGACGAGATGGGCCACGGTGCCTATCTGCTATTCTATCTCGCCTGCGGGCTGCTGTCGGCGCTGGCCCATGTGATCTCTGCCCCCTATTCGCCGGTCCCGACAGTCGGGGCATCGGGCGCGATTGCGGGGGTGATGGGCGGCTATCTGTTGCTTTACCCCAAAGCCAAGGTCGACATCCTGATCATCTTTATCGTGTTCTTCCGCATCTTCCCGATCCCCGCATGGATCATGCTGGGCTTGTGGCTGGGGATGCAGTTTATCGGTGGCGTCGGGGCGGACCCGACCGTGGGCGGTGTCGCCTACTGGGCGCACGCGGGCGGATTTATCGTGGGGATGGTGCTGACCATTCCGCTGTGGCTGCGCTTGGGCGGGCCGCGCTTCTGGTCGGCCACGGACGGCCACCCGCCGCACCCGCAAGCGACCTACCCCACCTCCGCCAGCCGTATCCCGAAAGTGAAACGAAAATGACCGCCAGCACCCATAGCGCGACCTGTCACTGCGGCAGCGTCACCCTGACCGCCACCCTACCAGAGGGACTCTCCTCTGCCACACGCTGCACCTGTTCCTTTTGCCGCCGCCGCGCGGCACCGGCGGTGACGGCGCTCACCAGCACGCTCAAGGTGACCAAAGGGGCCGAGCATCTGACGCTCTACACCTGGGGCACCCATACGGCGAAACATTACTTCTGCAAGATCTGTGGCATCTACATGTACCACCAGCGTCGATCCGACCCCGCGCAATGCGGCGTCAATCTGGGGTGTCTCGACGGGGCCGCGCCCTGGACGCAGGAACCGATCCCCTACACCGACGGTATCAACCACCCGTCAGACAAATAGCCGACGGGCGCTTCCAAATGGTTTAAATCCTCGCCGAAGGCATCCCGCCCTCGGCCACAGGATCACCCGCGTGCAATTTTTGAAAATCCGCTGAACAATGCCTCATTCGCGCAGACGATCTCGCCATCGTCCAGGATGTTGCCCTCGGGGTTCAGCGGCTCGACCATGCCGCCTGCTTCGCGCACGATCAACATGCCCGCTGCCAGATCCCATTTGTTCAACCGGCGCTCCCAGTAGCCATCATAGCGACCAGCGGCCACATAGGCCAGATCCAGCGCGGCAGAGCCCCAGCGACGCACACCGGCGCAGACCGGCAAGATGCGGCCCAGATCACGCAGGGTGTCCGGCAAATCTCCGCGACCGCCAAAGGGCAGACCGGTGGCAAAAACCGATTCAATCATCCGCGAACGGCCCGAGACACGCAAACGGCCTTCGTTCATCCAGGCACCGGTGCCTTTTTCGGCAAAGAACATCTCGTCCTTGGCGGGATCAAAGACGACGCCCGCGACGATCTGGCCTTTATGCTCCAGCGCGATGGAGACCGCCCAATGGGGCAGACCGTGCAAAAAGTTCGTTGTCCCGTCCAGCGGATCGACGATCCAGCGGCGTGTGGGGTCTTGGCCCTCTTCCTCACCACCCTCTTCGGCCAGCCAGCCATAGGTCGGGCGTGCGCCCATCAGTTCGGCCTTGAGCGTCTTTTCCGCCTGAATATCGGCGCGGCTGACAAAGTCGCCGGCCCCCTTCATGGACACCTGAAGGTTCTCGACCTCACGGAAATCCTTGACCAACCCGCGCCCCGCTCGGCGGGCCGCCTTGATCATGATGTTTAGATTTGCACTGCCAACCATATTTCCGTGTCCTTTGATGGATCAGGCCGTGCGTATAAGCCCCCATGCCGGATTTGCCAAGGGGGCAGCGGCATCTGACGCAACGTGGCGCGCGCGGTTGCCTTGCTTGCCTTCGATTTCCATATAACGTGCCAGAAACATTGCTAAGGAGGAAAGCAAAATGTCCGACCAGATGAAACGAATTGTGCTTGCATCGCGCCCTGACGGGGCCCCGACAGCCGATAACTTCCGCCTTGAAGAAGGGCCCGTGCCCACCCCCGGCGACGGCGAAGTGCTGGTCCGTGTGAAATACATGTCGCTTGACCCCTATATGCGTGGCCGCATGGACGACGCGAAATCCTATGCGGCCCCGGTGCCTGTCGGCGGCACGATGGAGGGCGGTTCGGTCGGGGAGGTCATCGCCTCCAACAGCCCCGACTTCAAACCCGGCGATCATGCGTTCGGGATGCTGGGCTGGGCCACACATGGCGTGCTGCCTGCGAACCAACTGCGCAAGGTCGATCCGGATCAGGTGTCGATCACCACGTCGCTTGGTGTTCTGGGCATGCCCGGATTTACCGGCTGGCAAGGTTTGATGGAATATGGTCGCCCGAAGGAGGGTGAAACACTCGTCGTCGCGGCGGCAACGGGTCCGGTCGGCTCGATGGTTGGCCAGGTCGCCAAGTCGCACGGGTTGCGCGTCGTGGGCATTGCAGGCGGCGCGGACAAATGCGCCATGGCCAAGGACCACTTTGGCTTTGACGAATGCATCGACCACCGCGCCTATGACGACGCGAAATCCCTGCGCGCCGCGTTGAAAGACGCCTGCCCCAAGGGGATCGACATCTATTTTGAAAACGTCGGTGGCAAAGTGCTTGAGGCCGTGATCCCGATGATGAACCCGCATGGGCGCATCCCGATCTGCGGTATGATCGCGTGGTATAACGCCGGTGGTCTGGGTGCTGGTGCCGCCGAAGAGGCGCTGACCGCGCCGAAACTCTGGCGCACGATCCTTGTGAACTTCCTCAGCGTGAACGGCTTCATCATCTCGAACCACTGGAACAACTTCCCCAAGTTCCTCAAGGAAGTGGCCCCCAAGGTCGCCGACGGCACCATTGCGGTGAAAGAGGACATTACCGAGGGTCTGGAAAACGCGCCACAAGCGTTCATGGACCTGTTGACCGGTGGCAACCAAGGCAAGGCCATCGTCAAGGTTGGCTAACACCCTACCGGCGGGGGCGTCCGCGCCCCTGCCCTTCTTCGCATGAATGCGAGCCCCCCCCGCCCCCTTGAAAAACACCGCGTCACGTGTCATATATTTTACGACACATGACGAAAAGGAGTTCAGCTATGGGTGCGACGGCCTTTCAATCCGACAGCAGTGCAATCCCCCTGATCGACGTGGATGCAGAGGACGCCGTGCGTGCGTTCCATCTGCTGGGCGGGCGCAAGGTGATCAACCAGACGGTGCGCAACTCGCTTGATGCGCATGATGTGATCGTCAAAGGCATTTCCTCGAAAGCGCTGCTGCATCTGGTCGATACCGTGTCGGTGTTGTCCTCGGGCGATGCGTTGAACAAGGCGATCGGGATGAGCCTGCGCACGCTTCAGCGCAAGAAAGCCGACAAGGGCAAGGACCGTCTGTCCCCCGAACAAAGCAGCCGCGCGTGGCGCTTTGCCGAGCTGCTGGCACAGGCGACGGATGTCTTGGGCGATCAGGACGCCGCAGAGGCATGGATGCTGGCCCCTGCCATCGGCCTTGATAACCGCCGCCCGATTGACCTGCTGTCGTCGGCAGCGGGAGCGGAAGCCGTTGAAAACGCGCTCACCCGGATGGAGTACGGGGTCTACGCTTGACCCCTTTGCCCCCGCCGCTTGGGACGGGCGAGCTGCGGTTTTGGCGGCTGGATCAACGGCAGCATGCGCCCACATGGCACAGCGGCGAAGGGGCTTACCGCGTCGGTGGACGCTGGAACAGCAGCGGTGTGCGGGCGGTCTATACCGCGCTCGACCCTGCCACCGCGATCCTCGAGGTTGCGGTGCACAAGGGGTTCAAGGCGCTGGACACCGCGCATCACGTGCTGACATCGGGCCGTGTGATCGACCCGACGACGGTGCACATGGTGCAAGCCGCGGATGTCCCCAACCCGAACTGGCTGGTGCCCGGTGCCCATGGTGCGGGGCAAAAGGGATTTGGCGACGCGCTGCTGCGCGATCACCTGTTTGTGCTGATCCCGTCAACGGTATCGCGGCACAGCTGGAACCTGATCTTTGACGCCCAAAAGGCAGCCGATCACTACGACGATGTGGTGCAGGAAGACTTCGCGCTCGACCCGCGGCTGCACCGCTAAGGGCAGCAGCGATCAGGCCCGCTGCAGTTTGCGCGCCTCTTCCCCTGCCAACCCCAAGAGCTTGGTCATAAACGGTTTCTCCAGATCATCCTCGCGTACCGCCGCATAAAGCCTGCGGGTGATGCCGTTCTCGGTCAGCGGACGGGTGACGTAATCATTGCTGTATTTTACCTCGCGCACGACCCAATCGGGCAGCACCGACACGCCCCTGTTCGACGCGACCAGCAGCAGGATCACCGCCGTAAGCTCCACCTGCCGGATCGCCAGCGGTTCGACCTTGGCGGGGATCAAGAGCTGGCTGAACACATCCAGACGGGTCCGTTCCACCGGATATGTAATCAGCGTCTCGCCCCTGAAATCCGCCGCTTCAACATAGGGCTTCTGCGCCAAGGGATGCGTGCTGGAGGCGACAAAGACCGCCTTGTAATCAAACAGCTCGACGAATTTCACGCCCGGCAGTTCCTCGGGGTCGGAAGATACCACCAGATCGACCTCTTCGCGCAGCAAGGCAGGCAAGGCGTCAAAGGCCAGACCGGGACGGATATCCACATCCACATCGGGCCAGCTTTTGCGGAATTGTTCGAGCACGGGGAACAGCCATTCGAAGCAGGCGTGACATTCGATCGCGATATGCATGCGGCCTGTGCTGCCCGCGCGCAGACCCATAAATTCGGCCTGCGCTGCTTCAAGCTGCGGCAAGACCTGCTGCGCCAACTTAAGCAACCGCAACCCGGCAGGCGACAATTTCAGCGGTTTGGACCGGCGCACGAACAGTTCCACGCCAGCCTGATCCTCCAACCCCTTTACCTGATGGGACAGGGCTGATTGGGTGATGTTCATCGTCTCTGCCGCGCGGGCCAGCCCGCCTGCTTCGTGAATCGCCTGAATGGTGCGCAGGTGACGGAACTCGATATGCATATGAGGCGTTCCTCATGTTGAAAATGAAAGTTATGAGTTTGTTTCACAACCGCATCTGTGCGACAAGAGACGAAAGCTAAAAACAGGATCGTAAAAATGACCAGTCCCGCCGTTTCATTCGAAGTCTTCCCGCCCAAATCCGTGGACGCGTCGTTCCGTCTTTGGGACACGGCGCAGGCCCTGGCACCGCTGGCCCCACGTTTCTTTTCCGTGACCTACGGTGCAGGCGGGTCTACCCGCGACCTGACCCATGATTCTGCCCATGTGCTGCGCCGCACCTCTGGCCTGCCGGTTGCCGCGCATCTGACCTGCGTGGGGGCCAGCAAGGCCGAAACGCTTGAGGTCGCCGACAGCTTTGCCGAGATCGGCGTGACCGATATTGTCGCCCTGCGCGGGGATCCCGAAAACGGTGCGCCGACCTTCACGCCCCACGCGGACGGCTTTGCCGACAGTGTCGAGCTGATCGAGGCGCTGGCAAAGACCGGCAAGTTCACCCTGCGCGTCGGGGCCTACCCCGAACCGCACCCCGAATCCCACGATCAGGCGCAGAACGTCGAATGGCTGAAACGCAAATTCGATGCTGGCGCGGACGAGGCGATCACCCAGTTCTTCTTCGAGACCGAAACATTCCTGCGCTTCCGCGACGCCTGTGCCGCGGCGGGGATCACCAAGACGATCACCCCGGGCATCATGCCGGTGACAAACTGGAAATCGGCGCGCAACTTTGCCACCCGCTGCGGGGCCAGCGTGCCAGCCGCACTGGACGAAGCCTATGCCGCCGCGATCCGCGATGACCGCCACGATCTGCTGTCCACCGCGCTCTGCACCGAAATGTGCAGCGAGCTGGTGTCGGAAGGTGTCGAGAACCTGCACTTCTACACGCTCAACCGGCCCGAGCTGACCCGCGCTGTCTGTCGTGCCCTTGGGGTGACGGCGCAAACATCGCTGTCCGACGTGGCGTAAAACCACCGCACAACTTGCCCTTGGGTCAAGAACAGAACAGTCTTCTCCGGCATTCAACTGCCGGAGATTTTTTATGCCACGCCTCGCCGAAACACCCGAAGATTTGCTGAGCCAATCCGAAGCGCTCTCTCTCAGCGGGTTGGAATTCATGCAGAAGATCCTGGACGGCACCAACCCCGGCCCGCCCATTGGCGGCACCTTGGGCTATGCGCTGCATGACGTGTCCGAGGGCCGCGCGGTATTTCGCGGCACGCCCGAATTCAACGTGACCAACCCGATGGGGACCGTCCATGGGGGCTGGTACGGCACCTTGCTCGATTCCGCGATGGCCTGCGCCGTGATGACCAAAGTCCCGCGCGGGTCGGTTTATACGACCCTGGAATACAAGATTAACATTCTGCGTTCGATCCCCTTGGGCATGCAGATCGACTGCATCGGCACGACCGATCACGTGGGTCGTTCTACCGGTGTCGCACATGGCGAAATTCGCGGGGTCGAGGATGGCAAGCTGTATGCCACCGGTTCAACCACCTGCATCGTGATGAAGATCACGGGCTAAAGCACTGCCTCGGGGCGCGTGATGCGCCCCGAGGCAAGCCAAGCTCACTCTGCCGCGATGGCGCTGTCGTTCAGCAAGGCCCAGACCTTATGCGGTGTGAACGGCATGTCGGCCTGACGCACGCCACGCTCCCACAGGGCATCCTGTACCGCGTTCGACACGGCCGCCAATGCGCCCACGGTCCCCGCCTCGCCACAGCCCTTCATCCCCATCAGGTTCGCCGTAGATGGCACGGGTTCGGAGTTGAAGGACACGAACGGCACATCCGCCGCGCGCGGGATCGCGTAATCCATGAAAGAGGCCGTCAGCAGCTGGCCGTCTTCGTCATAGACCACATGCTCCTGAATAGCCTGGCCGATGCCCTGCACCACCCCGCCATGCACCTGACCTTCGGCCAGCATCGGGTTGATCAGATTGCCAAAATCATCCACCACCGTATAGCGGTCGACGGTCACAACGCCTGTTTCGGGGTCGATCACCACCTCGGACACATGGGCCCCGTTGGGATAGCTGCGCCCCGGCAAGGTCGCCCGTTCGTGGTGCACCAGCAGATCGTCGCGGCCTTTCTGGCGGGCCATCTCGGCGACTTCCAGCATGGTGGGGGTCATGTTCGACCCGTCCGCGCGGAAGCGTTCGTCGTCAAAGCTGATCTGCGCCGCCGGCACGCCCATTTCGTCAGACAGAAAGGCGGTGAAAGCTTCGGTCATCTTGGCCACCGTCGCCAGCGTTGCCGTGCTTTGCGTGGTGACAGAGCGCGAGCCGCCGGTCCCGCCGCCCTGTTTGATCAGATCGCTATCGCCTTGAATAACGTGGATCAATTCAGCCGGGATCCCGGTCTGATCCGATAGGAATTGCGCATAGACGGTTTCATGCCCCTGTCCGTTCGATTGAGTGCCAACATAGATGAACACGGTGCCGTCTTCGTTGAACGCGACCTTGGCCCCCTCTGCCGGATCGCCAAGGATGCTTTCGATGTAATAGCAAAGCCCCTGCCCGCGCAGCAGCCCCTTGGCCGCATCCGCCGACTTGCGCGCTGCAAAGCCATCATGATCCGCCTCGACGGCGACGCGGGACAGCAAGCGGTTGAATTCACCCACATCGTAAAGCTCGCCCGTGGCAGAGGTATAGGGAAACTGTTCAGGCTTGATAAAGTTGATCCGGCGCAGTTCCCACGGGTCGACGCCCAACTCGCGCGCGGCGCGGTCCATCAAGCGCTCCAGCACATAAATCGCCTCGGGTCGACCGGCACCACGATAGGCATCGGTCTGCACCGTGTTGGTGTAATAGCCTTCGACCTGCAGCCATGTGGTCTGCACATCATAGACACCCATCAAGACCTTGCTGAACAGCAGCGCCTGGATGGGCTGGCCGAACTGGCTGTTATAGGCCCCGAGGTTGCATTTGGTGCGGACGCGGTAGGCCGTGATCTTGTTGTTTTCGTCAAAGGCGAATTCCGCAAGCGAGGTCAGATCGCGCCCGCCATTGTCGCTGAGCATGGCTTCGGTCCGGTCCGACATCCAGCGCACCGGACGCCCCAAGGCCCGCGCCGCCTGCGCAACCGAGAAATATTCGGGATAGGCGGCCGCCTTCATGCCGAAACCGCCGCCTGTGTCGGGGTTTGTGACTTGTACGTGGTCATCATCCAGCCCGAAAACGCGCTTGAGGTTGCCCTTGTGCACCCAGACGCCCTGCCCGTTGTTCGCAAGATGCACCTTGCCGTCGTTCCATTCCGCATAGCAGCCGCGCGGCTCCATCGCGTTGACGATGATACGGTTGTCGCCCACGTTCAGACTGACGGTTTTCGCTGCGGCATCAAATGCCTTTTGCGTCGCCGCCTCGTCGCCCATGCCCCAGTCGAACGCCATGTTGTCCGGCGCTTCGGGGTGCAGCGTCTCGCCGCCCCGCTCCAACGTCATATGGGTGGGCAAATCGTCAACGTCGAATGCGATCAGCTCCGCCGCGTCGCGCGCCTGGTTCAATGTCTCGGCAATCACCACCGCGACGGGCTCTCCCACGAAGCGCACGCGCCCCTTGGCAAGCATCGGACGCAAGGGCTTGGCCCCTTCCGTGCCATCGCGGTTCTGCAACACGGTCGCCGCCATAGAGATATCCATCCCCGCCGCTTCCAGATCCTCGATCGTGAGCACCGCATGCACGCCCTCTGCCTCGACCGCATCTGTGACATCCAGCGTCGTGATCACCCCATGTGCGACGGGCGAGCGGAAGAAATAGGCATGCAGCGCGTCGGTTGGCGCGATGTCATCCACATAGCGCCCCTCGCCGGTCAGAAACCGCACATCCTCGACCCGTTTGACCGGTCGGCTTTTCCCGAATTTTTCCATCTGGCGGCATCCTTTGATCATCATCTTGGTGTTGCGCCCGACCTTAAGCGCCAAACCGGCGATGTCCATACGACGCGGGGCGAAAGCTGGGGCTGCTACGCCAAGTTTTCGGCCCCCCAGCCTTCCCCTTTACGCCCCGCTCGGCTAGATCATCCCAAAGCTCAAAGCGCTACGTGAATAGAAGGACGCTGATCATGGCCCTCGACAAGAATTTTGACGCCGCCCAGGCCGAAGCCCGCCTCTATGCCGCATGGGAAGAGTCCGGTGCCTTCAAGGCCGGTGCCAATGCCTCGCGCAAGGAAACCTTTTCGGTCATGATCCCGCCGCCCAACGTGACAGGATCGCTGCACATGGGCCATGCGTTCAACAATACATTGCAGGATATTCTGGTGCGTTGGCACCGGATGCGCGGCTTTGACACGCTGTGGCAGCCCGGTCAGGACCACGCCGGTATTGCGACGCAGATGGTAGTGGAACGCGAGCTTGCCAAAGACGGCAAACGCCGCACCGACTTCACCCGCGAGGATTTCACCGCCAAAGTCTGGGAGCAAAAGCAGAAGTCCGGCGGCACGATCATCGGCCAGCTCAAACGCCTTGGCACCTCGCTTGATTGGTCGCGCAACGCCTTTACCATGTCCGGTGCCCCCGGTGCCCCCGCGGGCGAGGAAGGCAACTTCCACGACGCCGTGATCAAGGTCTTCGTGGATATGTATAACAAGGGCCTGATCTATCGCGGCAAGCGTCTGGTCAACTGGGACCCGCATTTCGAGACCGCGATTTCCGATCTCGAAGTCGAATCCACCGAAGTCGACGGGCACATGTGGCACTTCAAATACCCGCTGGCCGATGGCGCGACCTATACCTATGTCGAGAAAGACGAAGACGGGAACGTGACGCTTTCCGAGGAACGCGACTATATCTCTATCGCGACGACCCGCCCCGAAACCATGCTGGGCGATGGCGCGGTCGCGGTACACACCTCCGACGAACGCTATGCGCCGATCGTTGGCAAGCTGTGCGAAATCCCCGTCGGCCCCAAGGCGCAGCGCCGCCGTATCCCAATCATCACCGACGAATACCCCGACAAGAATTTCGGCTCGGGCGCGGTCAAGATCACCGGCGCGCATGACTTCAACGACTACGGCGTCGCCAAACGTAATAATATCCCGCTCTACGCGCTGATGGACACCCGCGGTGCCATGCGCGCCGACGGCCTGCCCTATGACGCAGCCGCCGCGCGCGCCGCAGCCATCGCTGAAGGCCGTGAAGACGCCCCCGCAGACGCGACAGAGATCAACCTTGTACCCGAAGAATACCGCGGCCTCGACCGGTTTGAAGCCCGCACCAAGGTCATCGCCGACATCACCGCCGAAGGCCTGGCCGTCATGGTACCGCCGACCGATCCGCGCTTGGGAAAACCCGTCAAAGCCCCTCTCGCCCCCGAAGAAGGCGGCGAAGAGCGGGACGAGACGCTGGTCCCACTGGTCGAGCCCAAAAAGATCATGCAGCCTTTCGGCGACCGGTCGAAAGTGGTGATCGAACCGATGCTGACCGATCAATGGTTCGTCGAGACCTCGAAGATCGTGCAACCCGCCATCGACGCCGTGCGCAACGGCGAGGTACAGATCCTGCCCGAACAGGACCGCAAGGTATACTTCAACTGGCTGGAAAACATCGAACCCTGGTGCATCTCGCGCCAATTGTGGTGGGGCCACCAGATCCCTGTGTGGTTCGACGACGAGGGCAAGGAATACTGCGCGGCAACCGAAGCCGAAGCACAGGCGATGGCCCCCGGCAAGACGCTCACCCGCGACCCAGATGTGCTCGACACGTGGTTCTCCTCGGGCCTCTGGCCCATCGGCACGCTCGGCTGGCCAGAACAGACGGATGAGCTGGCGAAATACTTCCCCACTTCAGTGCTGATCACCGGCTTTGACATCATCTTTTTCTGGGTCGCCCGGATGATGATGATGCAATACGCCGTGGTCGATCAAAAGCCGTTTGATACAGTCTATGTCCACGCCCTGGTGCGCGACGAGAAGGGCAAGAAGATGTCCAAATCGCTTGGCAACGTGCTGGACCCACTGGACCTGATCGATGAATACGGCGCGGATGCGGTGCGCTTTACCCTGACGGCAATGGCCGCCATGGGACGCGACCTGAAACTGTCGACCGCGCGCATCGCTGGTTACCGCAACTTCGGCACCAAACTGTGGAACGCCCACCGTTTCGCCGAGATGAACGGCGTGTTCGAGGACAGCGTCGCGGCGGTGACCTACACCAGCCACACCCAGGTCGATCACACGCTGAACAAATGGATCATCGGCGAAACCGCCCGCGTCCGCGAAGAGGTCGACGCAGCACTGGACAACTACCGTTTTAATGACGCGGCCAATGCGCTTTATGCCTTTGTCTGGGGCAAGGTCTGCGACTGGTACGTTGAACTCTCCAAACCCCTGCTGCAAGACGACGCGCCAGAGGCCGCCGAGACTCGCCAGACGCTGAAATGGGTGCTGGATCAATGCCTTGTGCTGCTCCACCCGATCATGCCCTACATCACCGAAGAACTGTGGCAGACCACGGCGACCCGTTCCAAGATGCTGGTGCATGGCGACTGGCCGACCTACACCACCTCCGAGATGCTGGACGCCGACGCCGACCGCGAACTCAACTGGGTGATCGGCCTGATCGAATCCATCCGTTCGGCGCGCGCGCAGATGCATGTGCCTGCGGGGCTCAAAGTGCCCATGCTCTATACCGACATGGACGCTGCCGGCCAAACCGCATGGGACCGCAACGAGGCGATGATCAAACGTCTGGCGCGGGTCGAAACCCTTGAGAAGACAGAAAGCTTCCCCAAAGGCACCGTCTCCATCGCCGCACCGGGCGCGAGCTTTGGCCTCCCGCTCGCGGGGCTGATCGACATCGACGCGGAAAAAGCCCGTCTGCAAAAGTCGCTCGACAAGCTGGGTAAAGAAATCGGTGGTCTGAAGGGGCGTCTGAACAACCCCAAATTCGCCGCCTCCGCCCCGGCGGAGGTCGTCGCGGAAGCCCAAAGCAACCTTGATGCGCGTCAGGAAGAAGCAGACCAGCTTCAGGCCGCTCTGAACCGTTTGGCCGAGCTGGGATAATCAGCACCGCTTCCAAATGGCTTTAAATCCTCGCCGAAGGCAAAAATCTCTTTTGACGCTCCAAAAGATGCCTTCGGCGAGGATTTTTTTACCATTTGGAAACGAATACCGGCGCAAGATACGCCTGCGGTCCTCGCTGGGAAGCAAAGATCGTCCATTTGGAAGGCCCCGTCTGAGCGATCAGTCGGGGCTGACTTTTTTGCGGCGCTAGTCTTTGAAGACCGCGGGGCGTTTGCCGAATTCGGCGGCGATGACTTCCATCTGGTGCGGGCGTCCCAGCAGCGCCGCCTGTTCACGGGATTCCGCGCGCAAAACCTCTGTTTCGGTTCCCGTCTCTGCCAAGGCGGTCAGACGTTTGGCGGCCTTGATCGCGCTTGGACTTTTGCCGGCGATGGTGGTGGCAAGCGCCATCGCGGCGGCCAGCGGGTCTTCGGCGATCTGGGTGATGAGCCCCCAGCGTTCGGCTTGCTCTGCCCCGATGGGTTGCGCGGTATAGGTCATCAGGCGCAGCACGTCGCCGCGCACCAGTTTGGGCAGCAGGACCATGCCGCCCATGTCCGGGACGATGCCCCATTTCATCTCCATCACCGCCATTTCGGTATCAGGGGCCGCGATGCGGATATCGGCCCCGAGCGCGAGTTGCAGGCCCGCGCCGTAGGTCTTGCCATGCAGCGCCGCGATCACCGGCACGCCGACGCGGGTCCAGACCATCGCGACCTCCTGCCACTGGTTGGTGGTGCCGTCGCCATGGGTGCGCGTCATCATCCGTTCCGTCGGGTCACCGCTCGCCAGCGCCCCCATATTGCCGATGTCGATGCCTGCGCAGAACGCCCGGCCCTCGCCCGAGATCACGACGGCACGCGCGTTCGATGCAGCGACCTCGTTCCCGGCGGCGATGACAGCGTCGATCATATCCTGATCAACGGCATTCATTTTATCGGCGCGGGTCAGGCGCACATGGGCGATGTGATTGTCATAGGTAACGGAAACGCGGCTCATTGGGTCCTCCTTGAATTTTCGTGAGTTTGGGCACGAAGCCCGCATGTTGCAAAGCGAAACGCTACGGCACCCAAAACCGCGCGCGGGCATGCTGATGTCACTTGCCCGAAGCAGGGCAGATGCAGTAGCTGATCCCCATGACACAGTATCGCCTCACCCCGCTTGCCGACGCCCTGCCCTCTACCGTGCCCTTTGTCGGCCCCGAAACGCAGGAGCGCGTCATGGGGCGCGCCTTTGATGCGCGGTTGGGGGCGAATGAGAACGTCTTTGGCCCCTCTCCCCGCGCGATAGAAGCAATGGCGCAGGCCCAGCAGTGGATGTACGGCGACCCGGAAAGCCACGACCTGCGCGCAGCCCTTGCGGCGCATCATGGTATCTCGCCCGCCAACATCATCGTGGGCGAAGGGATCGACGGGTTGCTGGGCTATCTGGTGCGGCTCATGGTGACGGAGGGGGACGCGGTCGTGACCTCGGACGGGGCCTATCCGACATTCAATTATCACGTGGCAGGCTTTGGCGGTGTGCTGCATAAGGTCCCCTATGCCGGTGATCACGAGGATCCTGCGGCCCTATTTGCCAAAGCTGCCGAGGTAGATGCCAAGCTGGTCTATCTGGCGAACCCAGACAACCCCATGGGAAGCTGGCATGAAGGGCAAGTCATTTCCAGCGCGCTAGAGGCATTGCCGAAGGGCTGTCTGCTGGTGCTGGACGAGGCCTATATCGATTGCGCCCCCGAGGGCACCGCCCCCGATCTTGTCGCCGATGACCCGCGTCTGATCCGGATGCGGACCTTCTCCAAGGCCCATGGTCTGGCAGGGGCGCGGGTTGGCTATGCCATCGGTGCACCGGATCTGATCACAGCCTTTGGGAAGGTGCGCAACCATTTCGGGATGAACCGCGCGGCCCAGGCCGGGGCGCTTGCAGCCTTGCAGGACAGCGACTGGCTGGCCCATGTGCAGGCTCGAATCGCTGAGGCGCGGGACCGGATTGCGCAGATCGCTGCGGATAACGGGTTGGTTGCCCTTCCCTCTGCCGCGAATTTCGTGGCGATTGATTGCGGGGCGGACGGCAGCTTTGCCAAGGCGGTACTGGACGGTTTGGTGGCGCGCGGCGTCTTTGTGCGCATGCCCTTCGCGGCGCCGCAGAACCGCTGTATTCGGGTCAGCTGTGGCACGCCAGATAACCTTGATGCCTTTGCCGCGGCGTTGCCGGGTGCCCTTGAGGATGCGAAAAAAGGCTGACGTAGCGCATATCCCGCCTATGCTGGGCCATGATCCAGTTGCGAGGTGGCATCATGCGCTCTTCCGACCGCGGCCAATCGGCCCCTAACTATACCAGCGCCTGCGTCGTGATGTTCGGCGTCAATATCCTGTGGGTTTTCGTTGTGATCTGGGCGCTATGGGGCTTGCTGGCGGTGGCGCTGTCGGGCTGGGCCGTCAATGCCATGATCGATCGCATTGCCGCGCGGCAGCGCTAGGCCCCGCCGATCACCTTCGCCGCGGCCTCTAGCGCGCCGGAGCCGCGTTTGATCCCGAGTGCGGACATCCCGGCCTCTATCCCGCCGAGCATCCCCATGATCATCTGACCGTTCACGTGCCCCATGTGGCCCAGACGGAAGAACCCGTGGCTTTCGGGGCTGTCCTTGGGGGCCATGCCCAGACCGATGCCGAGGGTCAGGCCGATGTTGCCTTCGACCCAGTCGCGCAGCTCTGTCGCATGGGGGGCCTTGAGCCGCAGCGCTGTCACCGCATGGCTGCGCAAAGCGGGATCGGCGATGTTCAGGGAAAGATCGCCACCTGCCCCCCACGCGTCACAGGCCGCCCACACCGCGTGCGCCAAGGTCTCGTGACGCTGCCAGACGGCTTCCAGCCCCTCGTCGTGGATCATATCCAGCGCCGCGCGCAGGCCGTAGATATGGTGCGTGGGGGCTGTGCCGCAGTGGTACTGGTAGAACTCCTCGGGATTGGCGCGCGGGGTCCAATCCCAGAAACGGCTGACCCGTGGCATCGCATCGCGCACCGCAGCCGCACGGTCGTTAAAAAAGACAAAGCTCACGCCGGGCGGGACCATCAACCCCTTCTGGCAGGCGGTGACCATGACATCGGCCCCCCAATTGTCCATCTCGAAGCGGTCACAGGCGAAGGACGCGATACAGTCCACCATCAGCAGCGCGGGGTGATCTGCCGCATCCAGTGCCGCGCGCAGACCGGCGATGTCATTGACCACCGAGGTCGAGGTATCCACATGCACGGCCAGCACGGCTTTGATCTCGTGGTTGGTGTCCGCCTCAAGACGATCCGCGATCCGGTCGATGTCCATTGTGGATTGCAGGCCGAAATCCATCACCTCGACGTCTGCCCCGATGCCTGTGGCGGCATCGCCCCAGCCGTGACCGAACCGCCCTGTCGCGGGCACCAGCACCTTGTCACCGGGGGCTACGACATTGCTCAGCGATGCCTCCCAGGCGGCGTGGCCGTTGCCAATATACATCGCCACCTGATGCTGCGTGCCCGCGATACGGCGCAGATCCTCCATCAGCGGGGGCATCATATCGACGATCTCACCGGCATAGATATTGGGGGCCGGACGGTGCATCGCGTTCAACACAGCCTCGGGCATGACCGACGGACCGGGGATCGCGAGGTAGCCGCGCCCTTGTGACAGGTTGGAAAGTTTCGGCATGACACAAGGGCCCTTCAGCAGGAAAAATCTCTTGCAACTTATCCGCAGCCAGCGCCGCGTCAATCACACAAAGCGCGCAGGCAGCTTGCCCTGCCCCTACGGGCTGCGTAAACCCGTAACTGTATATGCCCAAAGGAACCGGCCTTTATATGAGTGATGTGACCTATACCTCGCGCGAACTGCTGACCTGGCTTTGGCGCGACTATCTGAAAAAGCATATGTGGGTGCTGCTTGTCGCGATCATCTTCATGTCGATCGAGGCCTCGACCATGGGCGGGTTGGCAAAGCTGATGCAGCCGATGTTCGATCAGGTCTTCGTCGCTGGTGAGAAAGGCGCATTGCTGTGGGTTGGTTTGGTGCTGGTGGGCATTTTCGTCCTGCGCGCCGTGTCGGGTGTGGTGCAAAAGGTGCTGCTGACACGCATCAAGCAGAAGTCGGCGGCTGATATGCGGATCGATCTGCTGGACCGGATGATGGTGCAGGACGGGGCCTTTCACCAACAGAACCCCCCGGGTTTTCTGATCCAGCGCGTGCAATCGGATGTGAATGCCATCGGGTCGGTCTGGCAGGCGGTGATCACCGGTGCCGGTCGCGACTTGATCGGGCTGATCGTGTTGCTCGGCGTCGCGATCTCTATCGACCCGGTCTGGGCGCTGCTGGCCTGCATCGGTCTGCCGCTGATGGTCATGCCCGCAGCATTGGCGCAGCGTTTTGTGCGCGCGCGGTCGCGCGAGGCACGGGATCTGGGCGCGACCCTGTCGACACGGCTGGACGAGGTTTTCCACGGCATCGTGCAAATCAAGCTCAACGCGCTTGAGAAGTATCAGGCCAAGCAATACCGCGACCTGACCAGAACTTATATCCGCACCGAGGTACGTGCCTCTTTCGGGAACTCGGCCATTCCGGGGATGATCGACATCATCTCGGGCCTCGGGTTCATGGCCGTGATCCTTTATGGCGGCAACGAAATCATCGAGGGCGAAAAAACCATCGGTCAGTTCATGACCTTCTTTACCGCGATGGGGTTCACCTTTAACCCGCTGCGGCGTCTGGGGGCGATCAGCGGGCTGTGGCAGACGGCCGCTGCCGCGCTGGAACGTCTGAAAGAGCTGATGGACGAGCCGGTACACCTCACCTCGCCCGCCAAACCCACGCCTGTGCCCACCACCCCACCGCATATCGCGCTCGAGGGGGTGAGCCTGTCTTACGGTGACGCCAAGGTGCTGGACAATCTCACGCTGCATGCGGCGGCAGGCGAGACGACGGCGCTTGTCGGTGCATCTGGCGCGGGGAAATCGACGATATTCAACCTGCTGACCCGTCTGATCGACCCGCAAGAGGGCAACGTCAGCATCGCGGGCGTTCCTCTGACAGAGATGGATATCCCCGCGCTGCGCGGCTTGTTCTCGGTCGTGACGCAAGAAGCGCTTTTGTTTGATGAAACCCTGCGCGAGAATATCGTATTGGGCCGCGAGAATGTATCTGATGAAGAGCTGCAGCAGGCGCTGGATGCGGCGCATGTGTCGGACTTTTTGCCCAAACTTGAACACGGGCTTGAAACCCGCGTCGGTCCACGCGGCTCTGCCCTGTCGGGGGGGCAGCGCCAACGTGTCGTGATCGCCCGCGCCCTGCTGCGCAACACACCGATCCTGCTGTTGGACGAAGCCACCAGCGCGTTGGACGCGCAGTCAGAGAAAGTCGTGCAGCAAGCGCTGGACCGTCTCTCGCAGGGGCGCACCACCTTGGTCATCGCCCACCGTCTGTCTACCATCCGCGGCGCGGATAAGATCGTTGTGATGGACCGTGGTCGCGTCATGGACGAAGGCAAACACGAAGACCTTCTGGCCCGTGGCGGCATCTATGCCGATCTCTATCGGCTTCAGTTCGAGGATGGAAAAACCGTCAGCGACGGGCGCAATCTAGCGGCGATGCGGCGCATGGAACGCGGCCTCAAACCTGTCGAGCCGAACCTGCTGCAACGTATCGGGCTCCGGCTGTTCGGCAACTAGGCCACCCCCCGGCATGCTGATCACTTGGCATAGCCCTCGGCCAGCTTGGCCGGGGCGACCCCCGCGAAATAGCGGATCAATGTCCATAGGTTACGCGCCCCGCGACGCAACCAGCCCTGCCGCGCGTATTTATCGGCCGACGTCACCGCGGTGACCTCCAGCCCCAGCAGATGGCCGCGCAGGGCACGCGCCAGCGCTACATCCTCCATCAGCGGCTGATCAGGATACCCACCAACCGATTGATACAGCGCACGTGGCAGCAGCAGCCCCTGATCCCCATAGGGAAGCCCCAAACGACTGCGCAGGTTCGCCCAAGCGGCCACCGCTTTGCCGGCCATGCCGCCTTGGTCAAATTGAAGCTGGCACCAGCCCGCTTTATCCCCCCGCAGATGCGCGGTGACGGGCCCCGTCCACCCCGGTACCAGCCGCGTATCGGCGTGTAACACCAGCAGCCAGTCGGATTGCGCTTTCGCACAGCCGCGCCGCAACTGTCCGCCCCGCGATGCCGGACCGCTGACGATCTCTGCGCCCCATGCGTCTGCCATTGTCAGGGTCATGTCGGTTGATCCCCCGTCGCTGATGATCAGCTCGCGGATGAGCCCCGCCTCCAGCCCCTCCATCAGGGCGGTCAGACAGCCGGTCAGGGGCGCTTCGGCATTCAAGGTCGGAATGACAACAGATATAGGCGCGCGCATGGTTGCCCCTTTCAGCTTCGAACTGCGCTGCTATATGTCATGTTAACCATTGAAAGGACAAGCGATATGACCAGCCGCCGCATCCTGAGACTGTCAGGCTCCGACACCCGCGAGTTTCTGCAGGGCCTTGTGACCAACGATATCCGCAAGCTGGATCAGGCCCCGATCTATGCCGCGATCCTGACGCCCCAAGGCAAATTCATCACCGATTTCTTCCTGTCCGCCGAAGGGGACAGCGTTTTGCTGGACGTGGCCGAAGCCGATGCCGACGCGCTGGTGCAACGTCTGACCATGTACAAGCTGCGGGCTGATGTCACGATAGACGCGACCGGATTGCATCTGCACCGCGGGCTAGAGAACGCACCGGACGATGCCTATAGCGACCCCCGCGATGCCCGCATGGGCTGGCGCGCCTATCGTGACACACCGCAAACCGATGACACCACGGATTGGGACGCGCTGCGGGTGACCTATATGATCCCTGAAACCGGGGCAGAGCTTACCTCGGACAGCTTCATCCTCGAAATGGGGTTCGAGCGGCTGAACGGCGTGGATTTTCGCAAGGGCTGCTATGTCGGACAAGAGGTAACGGCCCGCATGAAACACAAGACCGAGCTGCGCAAAGGCTTGGCCCAGGTCGAGATCAGCGCGCCGGTAGAACCCGGCACGGACATCACCGCCGATGGCAAACCTGCTGGTACGATCTTTACCCGCACCGGCACCCATGCGCTGGCCTATCTGCGGTACGACCGCGCCAAGGCGGCGATGCAGGCGGGGGATGCCACGGTGACCATGGTGACGGACGGCTAAGGCCCCGCAACGGCGCTGCGTAAATATTAGGCAGGCCAAGATGACGGCGTGCGCAGCCCGCCGGAAAAGTTGCATATCGGCAACAAATACCCGCGACTGGGGAGATCCGAGGCTCCCAAATCCAATACCCCGCTGCCCCGCAACGCAAAAGAGCCCCGGCATTCACCGGGGCTCTGCATCGCAGCGAAGCTATGACGTAGCGTCACACCACAGCTTACGCGCGTTCGGAATATTCCATCGTTTCGGTGTTCACGATGATCTCTTCGTCCTGTCCGACGAAGGGCGGCACCATCACTTTGACGCCGTTATCAAGCACCGCTGGCTTGAAGGAATTCGCCGCTGTCTGGCCTTTGACGACCGGTTCAGTTTCGACAATTTTACAGGTTACTTTTTGCGGCAAGGACGCGTTCAGCGCCTCTTCCTCGTGATACTCGACCACGACCATCATACCGTCCTGCAAGAAGGGGCGACGCTCTCCGAGAAGCTCGGCTGAAAGCTGCACTTGCTCGTATGTTTCGGTGTCCATCAGAACCAGCATACCTGCGTCTTCATACAGGAATTGTTGGTCTTTTTGCTCTAGCCGGACCTTTTCAACCTTGTCGGCGCTGCGGAAGCGTTCGTTCAGTTTCGACCCGTTGCGCAGGTTGCGCATTTCGACCTGAGCAAAGGCACCGCCCTTGCCCGGTTTGACATGATCGACCTTGACCGCTGCCCAGAGACCACCGTTATGCTCGAGCACATTTCCTGGCCGAATTTCGTTCCCGTTAATCTTTGGCATGTATCAGCACCATAGCAATGAAGTTGAAGAGAGATTGGACCGACCTATATATATCAACGTCGACCCCCGCAAGACAGCGCACCCGATGCTGCAACCGCGAAAGCCATGCAGTAAATGCATGAGTGTTATGCAATAAAGGTGTATCCGAATCGAGCTCTTTCGGTCATAAGGAACCCCACGCCTAAATGACAAGAGCAAGAATAATAGAAAGGACGACGAGATGAAAGATTTCGTTGATGGCACTGCCTTTAACAATGAACAAGGTAACCGTGCCCGCAAACTTTTCGCAGCTGTGGTACTGGCTGCATTGGACGATGCGATTGCCGATGACAAAAAATACGGCAACGGTCCTGAACAGATTGCCCGTTGGGCCCGCTCCCGCGATGGCCGCGAAGTATTGAGCTGCGCGGGCATCGACCCCAACGAGCGTGTTGTCGAAGGTCTGATGGACTTTGTTGGCAAAGGTGTCCGTACCTCTGTCGCCCTGTCCCGCGAAGAGTCCGAGCGTCGCCACGCTGCACAACAGGCTGAAGCTGCCTGAAGACTGCCAAAAGTTTGAACAAAAAGACGCGGCTCACGGGCCGCGTTTTTTTTTGGCTAAATGCGATTGTGCTATGCCGGAAAGCGTCGCGCCCGCCTGATGCGCAAAAGGGCAAGGTGTGACGCCCTGCCGCTTACCTGATGCGTTGCGCCGAAACGGTAAAGCCCCGACAGTGGCGGATTTCTGCGAGAGTGCTGGGTTCTTGAATCTAGGTTGCAGCGACGAAGCTGGCGTTCGCTGAGGCAGCGCGATCAGGAAAAGTGCTCGCGCTGCTTTCCAAAAAAGATAGGGAGTAGAATTTATCTGCGCATGAACTTCTGGCGAGCTTCACGAGCAATATTGTATCGCAGTTCAAGGCGAGCGAGTTCAGCCATCGCTTCCTTCCGTTCAGGCCCGTTTGCAAGCGTGGCAAGATGGCTCTGATGCGCAGCCATCTTCTTCTTGAGTTCGATTTCTTCCGGCACGACACCGGCTTGAGCCATAATCCGGAACCCCGCAGCTTCTCCCGCATCCACAAAAGCATCCGCTGAGCGATCAGGCAGTGGTTTGCCTTCGCCTTCAAGACCTTCAAGCTGACCTTGCAGCTTCGCCTTCTGTATCTGGCGCTCGATGAGTCTCTGAAGATTTCGGATCATGCTGACCAATAGCACAGTGTTAAGGTAACGGATACCAAGGGCTCGACGCGGACGTTGCGGCGGCGGCGTCTTGGCCTGAGCTGCAAAACATCTGGCAAGGGGCTTGCGTGACGCCCTGCCCCTTTATCCACTAAGATGCACCTTCGCGCTAAAGGCTCTTTATTCCAGATCTTGCGACGTCAAGGCGCGGTGAATTTCACGGCGCACCAGTTTGCGGACGTTGCGGGTGATCCGTTCACCCAAGGCCCCCTGCAGCTCTGTTCGCACGATTTCAGACACCAGATCACGCAGCATCTCTTCGTCCAGATATTCATCCGGCCCGAACCCGAGCGTTGCATCATCATCCTGCGCCGTTTCGGCAGGGGCGTCGGTGGTATCGGTCACAGTCGCATCTGCTGCGGTCACACGGGTGGCAAAGGGGCCGTCTACAACACGATCTTGGGGTTCGGCACGCTCTTGAGGTGCATGGGACTCGACAGGATCGTGCCAGCCCATATCCTCGTCCAGCAGGGCCTCTTCCGCATCGTTTTGGGCGGCATCGGACACAGGCGCGCCGGTGGCGTCGAATTCAACGTCGTCTTCCCAGGCCATCGCGGGGTCTTCGCTGCCGGAGTAATCGCTTTTGCCGGGCTCGTCAGGTTCCCAGTTTTCGGGAATGCGGCTGATCGCTGTTTCGAGGGCAGCGATTTTCGCGCTCAACCGGTCCGGCGTCGGTGGCACGTCATCGACCAGCTCGGAAGAGCCAAGGTTGAGCATATCGGTGGAGTATGCCGCGGCACGTGGCGCGCTAAAGGCCAGCTTGCGCGGCGGCTCGGTCGTATCCTGCGGCTTGCCATCCCCTGCGGGCGTGGCGAACTGGGCGCGAAAGCGCGGTTCGCGGCCGGAAATAAACTTAAAATCTTCGGCAACTTGATTGCGATCCGAGGCGGACAAATCCGCCCCTTCGTCCGTCTCAACGTCCGTATCCATGTCCTGCATCGCATCCTGATAGGACGCCGACCGGGGCTGAACCGCCTCTGGCGTCGCCTCTTTCCGAGGGGCGGCCACAGGCGCGTCATTGGACACGCGCAAGGACGGCGTCAGCACAAGTTTCTCTTCAATCGCAGGCACTTCCGACGGCTTCTGCGCTGGTTTGCGATCTTCGGAGACCAGACGGCGGATCGAAGACAGAACGTCTTCGACCTCTGCATTTGTGACGGTTTCGGACATATTTAATCACCACTCGTTCTTCGCGAATAGTCTAACCCGAAGGTTGGCTTCTCACAATGGGGGTGGTGAAAATGTCAGTCTTTTTGCAGCGCCTTCAGCACACGATCCAACTGTTTCCCCTCTTTGGAGTATTTTGTCGGGCCGTCCTTAACCATATTATAATAGGCGGATGGATCATAGATTTGCACCGGCAGTTTCAGGTCCTGCGCGGTCAGCTGCCCCGTCGCCGAGAGCACGGAATAGGCCGCAACATAAAGCTGCGATTGCGCCGACACACGAGCAGAACGGGCGTCGAGCAAGGATTGCTCTGCGTCCAGCACATCAAGTGTAGTGCGCGCGCCCAAGCTGGCTTCCTCGCGGATACCGTCAAAGGCGATCTGTGCCGCGCGGACCTGACGCTGGGAGGCTTCGATCTGCGCCCGGGCGGAGGCAAGCCCCGCATAGGCATCGCTGACCGCGCGTTCCACGTCTTTAACCACCACATGCAGATTGCCGCGCTGTGCGTCGCGCTGCGCCTGGCTTTTGCGAACACCGGCCGACAAGGCACCGCCTTGATAGATCGTTTGCCCGACCTGAAAGCCGATCGACCCGCTGCGTGTCGAAGCTTGGGAATCAAACGTCTCAGTCAGACCGTAAGACCCCTGCACCGAGACATTGGGCTTCAGCGCGGTTTCGTTGCTGCGTACCAGCAGATCGGCAGCCGCGACCTGGTGCTGGACGGTCAGGATATCGGGGTGCTGACGCACCGCCAGTGCCTTGGCCGTGGCGATGCTGTTGGACAGTTTCGGCAGGCTTGGTGGCGGGCTTAGACGACCGGGCTCACGCCCCACGGCCACCTTGTAATAAGCTTTCGCGCTGATGAAATCGCCCTGCGCACCGGCAAGATTGCTCCGCGCGGCGGCCAGCTGTGCTTCGGCAAGCGATACGTCGGTGCGGGTCACCTCCCCCACTTCGAAACGGTCACGGGCGGCGCGCAATTCCTGCGTCAGAACCCGTACGTTATTCTCGGCCAGAGAGACAAGCTGCTGCGTCTGGATCACGGTCATATAAGCATCAACCGCGCGCAGCAGAATCTGCTGTTCGGCGCTGACCAGCGTTTCGCGCATGGCAAGCACGGTTTCTTTTGCCGCCTCGATCGAATAGCGCGAAGACCCGAAGTCATAGACCAGCAGCGACGCCACAAGATTCACCGATGTCGTCAGTGAATCGGTAGAGCTTTTGAAACCCGCCGGGATGGTGCTGGTGCCCCCGCTGACCGACCGATTATAGGATTGCGTCAGGTTCCCCGTCCACTGCAGCACCGGCTTGAGCGCGGATTTCGCGATGGCCACATCTTCGTCTGCGGCGCGCAACACGGCGCGGTTCTGGTCCAGCAGGCCCGAGTTGTTATAGGCCCCTACCAGCGCATCGGCCAACGTTTCTGCCTGTGTGGCCATCGGTGCCAGCAGCCCCAAACCGACGCAGGACGCCGCGATCATGCTGCGGACGGACCGCATCTTGCCCGTATTCATCATATTTCACACTCCATCGGTGTCACTGCATCTGCCGTCATCTGCAGCAGTTCTGATAGCTTAAAGCTGGAATTCTTTCGCGCGGGTAAACCCGTCCAGGACAGGTGCGGCGGCGTTGAAACTTTTGCGCCAGCTGATGCCACGTTCGCTTTTGTAGCCCAAACGCACCTCGCCCAGGGGGCCGTCCATGAACAGGCAAGCGATCCGCCCGCCATCCTTGAGCTGCGCCAACAGCGCTTCGGGCACGTCAGCCACGCCGCCTTGCACGATCACCACGTCATAGGGCCCATGTTGCTGTGCCCCTTCAGCCAGCGGGCCGTGATGTACGATGACATTGTCGATATCCGCGTTGATCAGGGTTTCCTGCGCTTCTTTCGCCATCTGCTCGTCATCCTCGACGGCAACGACCGCTTCGGCCATATGTGCGATCACGGCAGAGGAATAGCCGTAGCCACAGCCGATATCGAGCACCAGCTCGTCATTCTCTACCCCAAGATCGTCCAGCATCTTGGCCAGCGTCCGCGGCTCAAGCAGCACGCGCCCCTCGCCCAAGCTGATGTTTTCGCCCAGATAAGCTGCCTCGCGGCGGGCCACCGGCACAAAATCCTCGCGCGCCACCTTAAGCATCGCATCAATGATCGGGAACTTGGTAACATCCGAAGGGCGCACCTGAGTATCAACCATCATGGTGCGGCGGGCTGTGAAATCTGTCATCAGCTAAACTCTTTCGTTCAGTTATTTGTCTCGTGAGATGCCACATCACCGCCCGCCGGGCAACGGCCAGTCGGGTCAATAGGCGCAATTTTCCGTGTTTGTCGGATAATACGGTTAAAACATAGAGGATGCCATAGCCACGACGCATGGCGCGCGCGGTCAGCCTATGAGAAACGTAATTTAGAGAGGGAAATATAGTGGAGGCGAGTAGGAGAATCGAACTCCTGTACACGGATTTGCAAGACTAGGTATACCGTTGAAAATAAATACTTTTGTGCCTAGAGAATAACCAAAATCAGCACGAACGTAGCGTGAATGTTTAGAGCGTCGCTATGGCTGAACTCAATTGTCAATATCCTTGATTAATTAGGAATACGGACTGGCGTTGCTGGAATGAATATGCACCTATAGGGAGAGTTATTAATTCAACAACGAGGCAAACTCATTGGAATTATTGCTTGCATTTTTAGCCCTTGTTGGCTGTTTGGTCCTGGCCATTTGCATTTCGCGATCTAGCAAAGGAAGGTCGAGTTCGAGCCACAGTTCAGACGATCAAGAAGAACCCTATAAAAGAACCCGCAACTCTCCTTCGGGAACGCAAGAGAAGCAGCCTAAACCCTTCGATGCCACAAGCGCGCGGCAGCTGCCTGAGCAACGGATCATCCAAGGCTCTGCTTATGTGACCGATGGTGACACCATCGTAATTGAAAGAACACAAATCCGCCTTTTTGGCGTCGATGCGCCCGAGCTGGATCATCCCTTTGGGAAAAAAGCCAAGTGGGCGATGGTCAAGCTTTGTAAAGGCCACAAAATCCGCGCGGAAGTATCAGACGAAGACGATTATGGTCGTGTTGTAGCGCGTTGCTATTTACCTGATGGTCGAGATTTGTCGGCCGAAATGGTTAAGCAGGGGTTAGCAATTGACTGGCCAAAATTCTCAGGCGGAATTTACCGCAAAATGGAAACGCCAGATGCCAGAAAAAAGCTTTGGCTTGCCGACGCACGTCAGAAAGGTCGCATGCATGTCTGGGACAAATTTAAGTCGAGCCAAGCCAAGCGTTAGTCTCGATCCAAAGCAGCCGTTACTAGCCTTAAACTCGAAAGGCTTCTCAGTATCAAAAGTGCCTTGCGAAAGCGCGAAGACTTGAGACGTGTAACGCCAACTTAGGTATCGTTCTGTCTAACGCTTGAAACCCAGTCATTGATCAAGCTTAACGACATGTCGCTCGCAAAGGAAATTATCGAAAGATAGAATTAAACGTATCATGTTATGAATTTTGGCCTCTTGCCCCGCTTTAGGGGCAATTGTCTTCATACCGAAACCGTGTGCCATTCCGCCCCTAAGCTCTCCGAAAGAGTTAAGGCTCTGAGAAAGGATTCGATCAAATTCGAATAACCTTATGCCAAGCGGTAGAAATAAAACGTCTTGATCTTTTGTTTTTACCCCATGGTTTTCGTCAACAGCCTTTTTGTGCTCGGAGATCGCTCGCTTGAATACAACGTCAAGAACATCTTGCAAGCGATCGCCGGCAAACCGAACGTTGATTTCGTTGGCAAGCACTATTTTGTAAAAGCTACCTGCTGCAAGTAGAGGATCTCTAACCACGCCATCTTTTTCAAAAGCCTTGAGACTATTACTGAGTACTGCCAGCGAGACTCGCTCCAAGTACTCCTCAAATGCTGCGTGACAGAGTAAAACAAACGACCTCAGTTTAAGTTCATGTAATCGGCTTACAACATCGTGCTCGGGTAAATCCTGGAGGATACCTCGCGCCTCGACGATGGCCAATTCGAGCTGCGCAAACGCGGCGGAGCTCTCAGTCATTTTTTTTGATTAGTGGTACTCTGAGCGCCACATTATATTCTTTCTCAATAAGTTCATACCAATACGCGAACCGATATTTCGTAGCGGAAATACTCTTGGTGGTAGACTCAACTGATCGAACAAATGAGGTGTTCTCAAACGCATATTTATAGAGTTTTCTAAATTTCTCAACATCTTCCAGTGCGGCCCTCCTGAATTCTAGGTTAGCAAGTGATCCACCTAAGACGTCAAAAACCGCCCGGTTGAAGGCACCCTCGTATTTACCTGAGTCAGGAACATATTTCCGCGAAAACGCTCTTTCTTCGAGCAACCCTAGGCCGTCTTGAATGAGTTCTTCTAGCTCTTTAACAGGTTCTATTACTTGCCCAACTTCAAAGTTTCTATTTTTATAACGACAATACTCATCCAAGAACTCCTTAAGGTTTCCTCGATATTCAATAGCAAAGCTTTGAAACGCAAAATGCCGGATAGCCACTTCAACGTCCTTCATGCGTTTGTCCGGCTTACTCAGCCCAAGCATCTTTTGGAGGTAGGGACACTCTGCGGTTTGCTTAATTGCCTCACGAACAAAAGGACCTCTGATCAAAGACATCCTCAACTCCATCGGCGATAGCCTGACAGATCCTGAATTTAGCCGGTGAAATATCTCATATAGGACGTCGTCTCTCTTCCATCCGCGTATAACCGCGGTTCTTATTGCTGCTGCATCAATTGCGCGAGCTATCTTCGGCTGCCTGTCTTTGATTGACGCCCATGTCTCACCGTTTAGTTCTTTTAAATCTGTCAAACCTTGAAGGCTGAATGAAGTACCGTCTTCAGTCACCCCTTCGAAGAACTCTTTGATCGATGACAGCCTTTGCTTTCCATCAAGGACAAGGAACTGATTGCGCTCATCTTGTCGCTCTGCAAGTAGAATTTGTGGAATAGGTATTCCTAGAATAAGCGACTCAATGAACTTAGACTTTGCTCGCGTTGTCCAGACGCTGCGACGTTGAAAATGCGGCTCGAGGTCAACGATATCAACGAGCTCTTGCCGCAGAGTGGAAACCGTCCAATCTGAAGGAATGACAAAAATATCTGTGAAGTCGGACGGGGCTATTCTGTAGTCATCACCGCCTTCGGCAGCTTCATCTTCTTCAAACAAACTTTCAAGTTGTGACATTTCTCATTTCTCCCACCTGCCAAGCTTAGTTAACTGCGGGATGGGCCAAACGGCAATGCTTAAGGCATGCGGGTTGCGGAGCCGCCCCATAGGAAGACCATATTATTTGGTCCGGCGCTTCATTGCCGCCCGAAGTTTGAAAGCGGACATTCAGGCTGACTGCAGCGAAGGTTCGGTTTCCGTCCTTGTTGCCTCAATGCCGCTCAATGCCATAGCAGGATCACATGCGTCCATCCTTTTTTATCTCTGCTTTGGCCGTGGGTTAGCGGAGAAGCGTTTAGATCGGCTTGCTTTGAGTTTTCTGCGGCATTGGGTTACAATGAGCACCAACAAGCCTCAGCGGTCATATTTCGCTGAATGTAAGCAATTGCTTTTGACAAAATCAAACATTAGACATGGCCGGCATCATTAGCCCAACGCCCCCGGAGACGTAAGTATCGGAAGGGGCGATGGGCGGGAAGACACATACTCTCTTGATGATATATCTACTTAGTGGTCCCTACTGACAAACACTATCGAAAAGTCTCGGCGCGGCAGTTTTGACAGTTGGGGCCACTTAACTACTAAGGACTATAAGGGATTAGCAGTCTGGATTGGTGGCACTACAAATTTCAACTAGTGCTCAGCACGGTCTACCGTTCGATGTTTCGCGCGGCGCAGTTCTGTTTGACCCACCGACCTACTGATATCTCCCGCTTACAGACCCAAGTAGCATAGATACAATGGCTTGATGATATATCTACTTAGTGGTCACCACTGACAAACACTATCGAAAAGTCTCGGCGCGACAGTTTTGACAGTTGGGGCCACTTAACTACTAAGGACTATAAGGGATTAGCAGTCTGGATTGGTGGCACCACAAATTTCAACTAGTGCTCAGCACGGTCTACCGTTCGATATTTCGCGCGGCGCAGTTCTATTTGACCCACCGACCTACTGATACCTCCCGCTTACAGACCCAAGTAGCATAGATACAGTGGCTTGACCTGAGAGCCAGCAAAATTCGTTTCTAGAACTTTACCGCGTTAGCAACCTTTTACAGCGCAGTTAGGTAACAATTTGTTACAGATTCTATATGTGCTTAGTGGTCCCAGCCGCAGATTATAGTTTGTCAGCCTGGCCTTTCGCCGGCTTAGCTTTCCTCAGCAAGAAGGGGGACTGTGATGTCAGGTTCGAATATCGAACAGCGTGCACTGAGTTTGGTCAACGCTTTTGAAAAATCCGGCAGAACGGTCGCAAGCATAACAATTGACGGAAAGAAAATTGAACTCGTGCTAAGTATCGGACAGCCCATAGATGAATTTGATAAGATCGGAATGCGCCATGACAAAACGTGAGCTGCCAAAACACGTCTACAAACAGCGGAACGGTCTTTATTTTCAACGGCGTGGTTGGCCATCGAGAAAATTCGAGAACGGCTTTGGAACCACAGAATTCTGGCAGGAATACGCTCTAATCCTTTCCGGCGCAGAGACACCCCAACGGGTAACCTTCCGGAATTTTACGGCCCTCACAAAAAGCTACCGAAAATCGGCCAGATATGTTCGGCTTAAGCCTCGCACGGCTATGGACTACGACAAGTATCTAGACTTTTTTCTCTCCATCATGGCTGACGCAAACCCAAGCCACATGAAACGGAAAGACGTAATCCGGCTCCGAGATACCAATGCTGACAAACCATATTTTGCCAATTACGCGATCCGCGTTTTGCGCATCCTGATGGAACACTGCGTCGATTTGGGTTGGAGAGACGACAACCCAGCCAAGGGTGTTGCGGAAATCAAAACTCAGAAGAGCGAACGTGAACCTTGGCCCAGAGAGCTTCTCGACGTGTACCGCGCCTCTTGCTCGATAGAGTCCAGAGAGCGCCTTGTTATGGAGCTTTGCGTCGGAACAGGGCAACGGATCGGAGATGTTCTTGAAATGCGTTGGTCTGATATTCAGGACGGTGCGGTGTTTGTTCGTCAAAACAAAACCAGTAAAGAACTTTGGGTTCCGATCCTGCCTGAACTTCAAACGGCGTTGGACGCAGCCAGCCGCCACTCCTTGTTCATTCTCACAAATGAACGGGGGACGAATCGTTGGTCTTATCGTGGGGCATCCCAAGCTGTCCGTAAAGTGAGAGAGCAGATTGGAGCCTTAGACTTCGACATTCACAGCTGGCGCTATAACGCTGCATGCGAACTGCTCGAAGCGGGCTGCGATGATGATTTGATTGCCGCCGTTACAGGCCAAAGCCCGGCTATGGTCATGCACTATACAAAGAAGGTTCGCCAGAAAATCAGAGCGCGTCAGGCGCAGCAAAAGCGAACAGAACAAAAACAGAATGTTTAGACGTTTGTTTAGACGTCATTTTTGCTTACCGCTCCAAAATCTTCTAAGCCATTGAAAATAAATGGAGGCGAGTAGGAGAATCGAACTCCTGTACACGGATTTGCAATCCGCACGTTTTTGACTGATTTTTAACGGTTTTTTGTGCAGCATATGGACGGAACATACCGGAAACGTTTCGAGAATGTGTGGCAGCGATCAAAGCGTTCTTCCACCTGAGAACTTTGCCGCGGGGACGCCCACTCTCGGGCGGACAAGCGTAACTGGCCAAACTTAGACGCTACTTAGAAACCTTTGAAAGGATTTCGATCGTAGATGTCTGCGCAAAACCGATCAGCTCAGAGAACGCGCCACGGACCGTTAGCCCGGAGAGGATGCCTAGGGCTAAGTCGCGGTTCAGGCGTTCTGCAACACTTTGCGCAAGCGCTACCTGCTTTGGAAACGGTGAAAGAGCTTCGACAACGTAGTCATCACCGTAGACTTGCCGCACAGCTGCGATATCGAACATATCCCGAGCCTGTAAGCTCCAACCCCGGTAAAACACCTTTTTGGCGATTATTTCACTGGGCTTTTCAAGGAGTGTTGGATGGCCATTGATCTCCCGATTGATTGAATAGTCATCGGTCAACCAGCCACAACAAATTACATCGATTTCGCCAACTTCGTCGAACACAATTTTAAGTGACTGTGTACCGTCTGATGTGTAACTGCTAGGGCGTATTGAAAGATCGAAACCTTGTGTCTCAGGGTTTAAATACGGCATCAGCTGTGGATCATCTAAGAAAAGATCCACATCATGACTTTCGCGGTGATCGATTTGCAACATAAGTGCTGTCCCCCCGCCCAAAGTCCACCGATCTATGACGGGCATTTCTTTGTTTACTTGTTCAATAATAGACAAGGCTACGTCAAAAAGGTCGCTCCAGCGACTCGGACTCGGCGTATTCATGTGGGAGACTTTATAATGCGAGGGGAATCGGGTTTGCGCATTGCCCTTGCAGATAGGCAGCTACAGATTTTGCACTGTCCTCAATGCCCATTTCTTTAATGAAATCCATTTGGAGATCTGGTTTAACCTCTGTAAAAAAAGAAAAAACGGGCCCCCAAGCCCCTTTCATCGCATCTAAGCTAGAAATGCAAGATGCGAGTTGATGTGCAGAAAGGTTCGCACCATAGGGTGCGTTCACAGTTCCCAAAATCTTGGAAGCCACGGCGGACATTTCTGCTTTCTCCTTTTTTACTTTTCTATATTTAGTTGTTTTCTACTAATTTTGCAATAAGGGCGAGCGCTTGATGCAGATCTAGCGTGACAGCCTGCCTTGGCCTTGGAAAAGTTAAGCAGCCCACACGTATCGAAATATATCGCCATCAGATGGACGTACCGCAAGCTATACGTTGCTGCGAAATTCTCACATCACTAATTTAAGTTTGTGCTAGAGCTCGACAGGTACGGCCGTACAGCTTCGATTTGCCCTGATCGGCGCATCCCCGTCCGACATACCAGGGCAACCTGTATAGAGCGGCTCCAGACAAAACTCTGCGTTGGGCTCCAAACCATACGGCGCGGTCACCTGATACTGGAACGTGATCGGCTTTGACCCGACGTTTTGACTTTGCACGGGCCGATCGAGGCGAACATACAAGCTGGCATCGGTGCGCGGGTTGCGGAAGGAGTAGCGCGTTTTCCCAGGTACGATCTGGCAGTTTCGTCCCTCCTCTGTCCGCTCGATCTCAACCTCGATCGCGCAGCTGCGCCCGCCCCCGCACCGGGGCCCCAACACATCCGACCGCGATATCCGAAAAATCACATCCGGCCGCTGTAGGATTTTCACGTCTTCGACCAGATGCGACAGCGTCTGGGTATTCGCATCCACCTTGTCACCTAAGCGCCAAGGAGAGAACACCAGCTCGTTGACCACGGGCACATAGGCACCAATCCATGCGGCGAAGGCCCCGATGACGGTGATGCGGAAAAACTTGCCGCCATCCTTTCGCCACTCCGACCAGTTGATCAGCCCCGCGCGCGGGGTTTCTTCTTCAGACATGCAGACAGGCTCCAGGTGCAGACATTTCAAGCCAAGATGCCCGCGGGTGCGCTTTGGAGCCTCTGGCGGGTTCCCTACTCCGGCCGCTCGCATTGGGCCATCGTACGATAGCCCCCTTCGGAGACTTCATGGGTTGCTGTTTTCACAACCCAAACGCCGGATGCGGCCGCGCTGAACCCGATCGGAATCAAGCGCCCCTCGGCTGCGATTGAAGGGTTGCCAGGCAGCTCCACCTCGAGCGTCTCCTTTGCGCGGCCGGCACGGCGCGACTCAGCCGTAGCGACGGCGCGCGCCTCTTCCTCGGATCGGAACCGCTGGCGCAGCCGGCGCACCGGCTCCGCGTCCCCGACCTTTACCTCTACATCTTCGGCTGTCTCGAGATCCCGATAGGTGGCGATGATTGTACCGGTTGCCTCGCTGAGCCCCCGGCGCATCGACCAGCGGGTGACATCTGCCTCCTGCAGCACCACTGTCGCCGTTGGCTGCCCCGAGGCTTTCACCCCCTCCGCCCTGCGCCCGACATAGAGAACGCCACCGGCCGGCTTGGCAACGAGGTCATGCAGCACCGCAATCCGCGTCAGAACCGACAGGTCGCTTTCGTCCAGCTGATCGATGTGACCTGGCACGATGGATCCAGCGGCCTCGGTCACGGCCGGCTCGAGCCCGTTGTCGCCGGCAATGGTGGTGGCGATCGCCTTCAGCGTCATCCCGGCCGGCCACGACCGGGACTTCTGCTGGCTAATCGGGGCAAAGCCGCTCTGTGTCTCGCCTTGCGCCTTGGCACGGCACACAGCCGTGATCATGCGAGGGGCCGAGCTCTCCTCGACCTCATCGGCAATATAGAGCCCCATCTGCAAGAACTCCCCGAGATACCCCAGGGCGATAGCGACCTCGGCCCCCGGCTCTGGCATGGCAAAGCGCGACAGCGGCGAGGTATTGGCGAAAGTAATCTCAGCAGTATCGGAGATGAAGCCGGCCGTGTCGGACACGCGCACCGAACTCAACTGCGAGAACACGAACCCCGACAGCGGCACCCCGTTGATCGTAACCTGGACCAATGGCCGGAAATCCATCAACCCCATAGCTGCGCCGTTTCAGAAGGTTCTGAGGTTTCTAGATCCGGCAACCGGATGCGAACGCCAGGATCCAGCACAGCGCCCAGCGCGCCCAGACCTGGGTTAGCGGCAAGAACCGCCTCCACCTTGCCGCCCAGGGTATCCCCGTATTGCGCGGCCACGACCTGGTCCAGGACATCGCCCTCAGAAGAAACGAAGTAGAGATCGGACACCGCCGTCATATCTTGCCATCCTCATTGTAAACTCTTGCCGATGCGGGATGCCCTGCGAGGCAAAGACTTCCTGCCCCTCGGTGACGCCCTCCACGACCCACAGGCCCAGCACCTTACCGATGCCAGACACCAACGGCAGTGGCAGCCCGAGGCTGGCCTGTGTGCGCATCTTATCGATCTGCTTCAGCCCGCCCCTGAAATGGGGATAGATCACGCCCTCGAGCTCCACAGTCTCCGGGCCCAGGCCGGTGAACTGCAGCGCATCATTGGTCCCGATCCGCGCCTGCCGGGCCCACCGATACTCGGCCGATCGACTGAGACGCTGGTAGGCTGCGTTATCCAGGGAGAACTGGAAGAACCCGAGCTGCATCATGACTTCTGCCATCATTATCTCCCAAACGGCCCCGTGGCCGGCGCGCGATCGAATAGACCGTTGCCGGCGTTGCGTTTTTCCTCACGCTTCAGGAGCCGCAAGACTTCATGAGCGTCAGCCCCAGGCGCGTTGATCGTGTAGTGGTTGGTGACAGTTTGCGATGCCTGCGCAGGAGCTGCTGCCAGTGCCGGCGCGGCCGTCTGGGAGAATACGGCCTCGATGCGCGCCATCATGCCGTCGACATCAGGCCGGCGCGACTGCTCGCGAACGCTTGAGGTAAGCGGAGCGGATCCCATGCGGCGCGCCGGCTGCGCAGGAATACCCACCCGCGGGATGCTGCGACGCAGTTTATCCAAGACACGGGCTCCTCGATCGCTGGCCGGCCGCGCGGCCGAGCTGCTGCGACGTGCCGGCTGCGCTGGAATGCTTACCCTCGGGCTGCCGCGGCCCAGAGTAACAGGCATTACACCGCGATTGCTGACCGGCCGCGCGACCCCGCCGCTTCCGCGCACCATATCCAGAACACGCGCGCCTTGTTTTTTCACCGACCGCGCAGCCGGGCTGAACACAGAGCCGACACGATCGGCATAGCCTGCAAGCTGGCGCATGGCGCGATTGTTCGCCACGTACCCCGACCGGTTCTCGAACTTGAGCTCCGGACCGAGCTCGCCCGTCAGGTGCCAGCCAGGACGGAAGGGTCCGCCCAAGGCGTTCTTCTGCGGCTTGATTCCGTATAGCTTCTCTGCGGCCGAGCTGGTCATCGGTGCCGCGTTGTCATTTGACGCCGTGTTGCCGAGCCCAGAGACTTTGCCAGGTTCAACGCGCGTGGCCACCCCAGAGCTGACGGCCGAACCGATGGCGTTGCCGGCGCGCTGCGCGTTTTCATAGCCCCACTTCAACGCCTCGATCACGGGTTTGATCAAGGTCATCAGCGAAGTGAACTTATCACCGATCCAGGTCAGGACGGGATCAATGGCGGTTTTGACCGCCTCCCATGCGGCACCGATGCCACCGGTCGCAGCCAGCCCATCGATGACCGGTTTCACCAGCCCTGACCAGGTCGTGTCGAAGACGGACCCGATCGCACCGAGGGTCGTGTCGATCGCACCGGAAAGGGTCGACCAGGCGCGCTCGATCGGCGCGGTCACCCCCATCGCATCGGTCACGGGCTTGATCACATTGTCATAGATCCACCGGAACCTGTCGCCGATGCCGCCCAGGATCCCGTCCATGACCGACCGCGCCGACTTCCACATGCGCCGAAGCCCATCAGACGCGCGCTGCATGTCACCGGAAAAGGCGCCAGCGACCACGTCGCCCAGGCCAGAGTAGTAAGACCCGATATCCGACAGCACTGGCCCCAACACGCTGCCAGCCTGCCGCCACGCGGCCTCGATTGGCCCCGTGATCCCCATCGCATCCGTGACCGGCTTAATGAGGTTTGTATAGGTCGCCGAGAAAACGGCACCAATGCCGCTCAAGGTCCGATCGAAGAACGACGTGGTGCCATCCCACATCGCCCGCACACCCTTCTCGGCGCGCTCCATATCCCCGGAAAAGACCCCACCGACGAAGTTGCCGAACCCCTGAAAGTATCCCTTCGCGTCGCCCCATAGACCCTTGAACCAAGGCGCGACGCTCTCCCAATTTCGATAGATGAGATAGGCCCCACCCGCGATGACGGCGATCGCCGCCCCGATCGGGTTCATGACTAGGGCAGACCCGATCGCCCGGATCGCACCAACGACGATCGGCGACGCTGTGGCCAGGGACAGCATGGCGCGGCCGAGGCTGAACACTGCGCCCCCGAACTTGGCAACACGCACGATCGTGCGCGACGCCAAGACCGCCCCGACCACCATCCCGAAGTTTTCCCAGCCGCCAATCATATCGGCCGTGCCTTCGGTGACCGACCAGACCACGGACCCGATCGCACCGATACCCGCGGCAACTTCGCCGATCACTGGCAACGCCCTCTCAGCGCCATCGGCAAACCCGTTGGCCCAACGCTCCACCTCAGCCCGGTTACCCACCAGAGCGTCGCCGATGCGGCGCATAGAGCGCGTCACCACCGGCATCAGTGCAGAGCCGACCGTGTTTTTCAGGCCGGACATGACCAGCTGCGTATCGAGCAGCGTGTCCTTGAACACTTCGGCATCCCGGGCAGCCTGATCCGACAGCACGTAGCCGGTGCGCCGCGCATCCTCGCGCAGCTGCGTCAGCCCTTTAGAACCGTCCTTCAGCATATTGAGCAGACCGATACCCGATCGCCCAAACAGATCATTTGCGAGCGCGGCCTTTTCTGCCTGCGTCTCTACCCCCTGCAGCTTGTCCGCGATCGAGGCCAGCGCCTCCTCTGGCAGCTGATTGGCGAGCTGGCCGGCTGAAAGACCCAAGGCATCCAAGGCGTCCTTCTGGGCACCGGTCCCCTCGAGCGCCAGACCGATGTTCTTGGTCATTTTTTCCAAAGCGCCGTCGAAGGTGCCCGTGGCGACCCCTGACCGCTCGGCCGCATAGCGCAGCTCCTGCAGCGCACCCAAGCCGATTCCCAGCTTGTCGGCCGTCTTGGCAACGTTATCTCCGAGATCCGCTGTCGAATTGGCAAGGCCAAAGATTGCGCCACCGGCCAAGGTCGCCCCGATCGCGATCTGCCGCGCGTTGCGGCCGATGCCGGATGCCATGTTACTGAAGGTGGACCCCACACGACGCGACGCTGCGGCCGCGCGGTTCCATCGCTCCTGGGCGCGGCGCAGATCCACAAGCGTCCGCTCGAGCTTTTCATACTCACGATCGAGGTGCTCAACGGACTGCCCCTGCTTGCGCAGAACATTGCGCTGGCGATCGAGCTCCTTTTGCCGGCGCTCCACACCCTTGATCGCATCGCCGACTTGGGAAAGCCCAGATTTTAGGAAGCCCATGTTGCGCTTGACCGACTGCTCGAGAACAGAACCAATCGTGATCGTTGCGTTTAGGCGTTGGTTTTTACTCATTCTTCGGAAGGCCTTCTATCCACCAGATGAAACGACTGACCGGCATGGCCATGATTTCACGCTCGGCCCATCCGGTGTGCCGGGCGAGCCGAAGTGACCCCGCCCGGACTTGTTCACGGGTCAGCCAATAAAAACCGAGAGCGCCGTCTGCAGCCGGCTGTACTGGCGCATTGTCATCGAGCGCACAGCTTCCGGTGAGATTTCACACAGGTTGGAAATCAGCGAGATTTCGGAAAGCGCGCTGCTGGAACCGGCAGAATCCGCAGCCAGCTGATCATCAACGAACGGCTCGCGCATCTTCAGGCTTTTGACTTCCGTCCCGTCGATCTTCGGCGGCCGGCTTTCAAAGTTGATCGTGAGCGACCCATCGTCATTTTCGACCAGCCAAGCCGGCTTATTTTGATTGTCCATGAAAGGTCCTTACAGGCCGATGTTTGCGCGGTGCTCGGCGAGCTGATCCACGCCGCGCACCTTGCGCACCATATTGACGACATCGATCTCGTTGATATCGACGCCACCTTGGACCTCGCGGTAGTACCGCAGGCTCACCGTGAAGGTCAGCGACGGCTTCGCCCCCGAACCCCAGGTACCGCGCGCCACCGAGATGATCTTGCCGTGCATGTGATGCGCCACGGCCGTCTTGGTGCCATCCAGGCTTTCAAGCGACCCGCGCGCCGTCAGCTGAACCACCGAGCCGTCTTTGATGCCCCAGAGGGACAGCACATCACGGTCGTAGGACGTGAGCACGAAGGACGTGGTCATCTTCTCTTGGCCCATGTCGAGATCGATGGGCGCGTCCATGCCGCCCCCGCGGAACTCTTCGGTCGAGACCGTCAGATCGGGGGGACTGTATTCCTCGATCTTGCCCGCATGGCCACGGCCATCAACGAACAGATTTAGATATTTCAGGATATCTTCAGCAGCCATCAGTTAAACACCTCCTCGATGTAGTCGTTCACCAGGTGCGAACGGAACGTGATATGCTCGGCCGGATAGACCGGGGTAAAATCAAAGTTGAAGAACACTTTGCCGAGCTGGATATTTGCGGCCGAGTTCAGGTCCGGGTCGGCCCAGCACCGCCCGCCCAGGATTGCACCCAAGGCGACCAGATCCCGAAGGTAGGCATTCACGCTCTCCTCGACGTCCGAGACGTAGGTTTTGGTGATGCCCCGATCGACGGCCCAGAGGTGGGCGCGCAGCAGCGAGTCGTTGATGATGTCGGCTGTGCGACGAACGCTGAGGAAGATCCACTTGGTATCATCGGTCAGGGTCCGGTTGCCCCAAAGACGATAACCATTCTGGCGGATCGTCGTGGCAACCTTGGCCTCGTTCAGCAGATTGGCGCGCGCACTCGCATCGCCCAGCTTAAAGTCAACCGGCCGGCTGGTACCGATCACGCCGCCCAACAGATTGTTGGATGGCGATGCCCAGAACCCGGTGTCGTTATCCACCTTGGCAATCAAGCCGGCAACACGGGACGAAGCCGGTACCAACACGATATCGGACCCGACCATAACCTTGTGCCAAGGATCGATCAGATAGATGCGATCCGACCCGAAGTCGCCGGCCGCGGTGATCGCGTCGGCATCGTTGGTGTTGGGCCCATCGGCGATGATGACAGCGCGCAGACGGTCACCGATCCCCTGCAGCTCCGCAACGACCGGGTTTGCGTTGCCTTCGGAGCGTTGGTGGGTGAAGCCAGGCGCGATCAAGATGCGCGGGGAAAACCCGACAACGCTCTCTGCCCCGACCAGAGCATGAACCCCTTCAAAGTTGCCATCAACCGCGTTCACGCCACCGATGACATTGGCGAGGCTTTCAGCTTCAGTGCCTCCCTCTTCAACCCGCACAACGATGACGACCGCGCCGATCTGGTCGAAGATGCCGTCCATCGCCGCCGGCAAAGTTCCAAGCGCCGTACCCTCGGTATCCAGGCCGGCGGCTTCTTTGCGCGAGCCGGCGACCAGGACCGGTGTGTTTAGGGGGAAGGCATCAGGATCGGCGTCGGGGGCGGTGCCCACAATGCCGATGACGGATGACTTGACCGTCTGAATGGGACGTGGACCTGCATCGATCTCGATGACCTCGACGCCGTGAAGAAATGCCATAGTGACCTCGCTTGCGGATGTGAACTGTTGCCCCAAGCATTCCACCGCACCGCGGCTCAATCCTCTGGCGGTTCCCCCGCGCGCGTCCAGCCGGCGAGATAGGCGCGGTTCATTTCCAAAACACGGCAATAAAGCCCGCCTGGCGACAGCTCCTGCGGCGCACTCAGCTCAAGGGCATGGGCGCAGATTTCAGAGCAGAACCACTGGTCACGCCGATGCCGGCGCAGGTTCAGCGCCTGTGATGCCAACAAGCCAGCATAGTCGTAGGGGTTGCCGACCTCGGCGATCACCCGGTCGATCGCGGCTGGCCCCGCCCAGGGAATAGCGACGAATTCCCAATGTCCCGGTTTGAAGGTGATCGACTTCTCGCGCACACCGCCATCGCGGCTACTCGATGACCAAGCGCGCGCTTGCGAACCATCGCCAGACATTGCCGGTACCGCGCGCAGAATTTCGACATGGCTGAACGAAGAACGGGTGACCCAACGGATCACCCGATCGAGCAGCTGCCCGCGCCCTTTGTAGAATGCCAAAGCGATCACAAGAGCGCCCTCACCTTCAGCTCAAAACTTTGCTACAACGTCGCGCGCGCGATCCGGCAATGGGGGCCAATTGGCATCATCGTGGATATCGAGCGTCGCATCGTCTGCCAGCTCGGTTACACGACTGCGCATCTGCGCCACCCAACCGATTGCATCATCGAGCCCCGACAATATCGACGCCTCGTCTTCGGTCCGCGCGTTTGTTTCTTTGGCAGAGATGACCGCCCCAGCCGTCGCCATGTTCATCTGGGTCTCGGCAGAGGCCGCACTGTAGATACGGCGGCGGCACTCAGCTTTCACAGCTTCTTTTCGGACGCCACGCTCGGCGTCTGCGATAGCCTGCTCGGGATACCCCAAAGCCACTGCATCTTCGCGCGTTGTAGAAAGCGTCGTGCGGCCTTCGTGAGAAATATCAAATTTCATCTTTCACCTCAGTTCAACAAATAATTGGTTCCGAGGGTGCCGCCCTCATTCAGGCCAGCGCCATTATCCAGCGTCAAAGATTGCTTACTAATCATTGCGACACCGGACGACATAGACGCGACCGCATAAACCGCTCCGTCCATGATGACGTTGTTCAACGTCACCATCGAAATACCAGCCCCAACGCTTGAAGTTATGGACTGATTATCCCGCCCCGTTACATTGCAAGATGTAAGGGAGACCGTTCTGACTCCAAGGCTTGTGTATCGGACAACTGAACGCAGGCTGCTCCAGGGCAAAGCGGGGTCGTTCTTTTCAGGTAGCTCAATATCCACATTGTGCATTGTAATGCTTTCTGACCCGATAGTGTCAAAGCCGCGCATGTGGTTAAAGGTAGCGTCACTGGTCGCAACAAATTTTATAACCGGCCTCGCACCCGCCCCCTTTTGCTTGATGTAAATCTGACGCCCCAAAAGAGAAATGCCGCGATCGACCGGATGCTCTTTCTCTGCCAGCAGGTTCAAAGTGACAAGAGACCCACGAGGGGCGGCATCAATAGCGTCACCGATGTTGGTAAAAACGCCTCCCGAAACTTCGGATGGGTTGGCCGCGTCAGGGTCAATTTCCACACTGAAGTTCATCTCATCTCTGACGACGGTTTTCAGGTTTGCAGCAAGTGCGGCGTAAGCCGCTTGGCTCTGGGCAATTTGATCATCCGCCTCGCCAAAAAAGCTGTTCATACGAGCCGTCAACTCATTCATCGCGACGGCGGCTTGATTAATATCTTCAATCCCCATTTGGGCTCTCCTTAGTTAGCAGCTTGCAGCGCGCGGATTGCGATCCGTTGGTCGAACTGCTCCGTCGCAAAAATCACTTGGGTTTCAAGATTTGTGACGACGTGATCGAACAGATCGTCATCTGGAGCATCAACGATGATGAGACCCTCCGCGACACGGCTGAAGTTCAAAACGTGGTCGATCAGATAGACAATCGCGCCTGTACGGCGGACCTCGGCCGCGGGAAACGTGCAAAGCGCGATCAGATCCCCATCGGCGTCGAAAAACCCCGCCTCGCGCACATCGAATGCGACCGTCTCAGCACCAAACTCGGCCTTTACGCGCCATGCATTCGGCGAGACAATATGCCGGCGCTCGATCGGCACCCGGACACGTTCCCGTCGCAAATAGGTCTGGTCAAAGTCGCCGTTGTAGCTGGCCCCGTTGCCGTCCCCCAACGCCACATGGGTGATCGCAACTTGCGACCCCGAACCGGCAGCCTGGGTGATTTTCGCCTCGGCGATATCAGTGAGAATGGTGGTGGGCATTAGGCGGCATCCCTTGGCTGAACATCATGATAAACTGTGCTAATCTGGCGCGACCGCGCCCCGACACGCATGTGCGTGGTCCCGACCGACACGCGCGTCCGGGGATTGGGGTCATGGCTCAGATCGGAGCGCGTACGGCCGCGCGCGCCGGCACGGGCATAGACGGCCGTATCGAACCGCTCCCCAATGCGAAGCTCAAAATGGGAGCGCTGAGGCTTCAGGTTGACCAGGATCGATGTGATGAGCGTGAGCAAGCTGACGTCGATCGACATGCCCGCCGCGAACACATCGTCCCCGTAGGCATCAATCCGAAACGTATGCGGATCCCCACCGTACTCAAACCATTCCGCAATCTCGGCGTCAAATCCGATGCCCGCGAGCGCGCGGCGAACAGCCCCGATCGTACCCTTTGCCCGGTGAACCTGCACCGCATAGACCAGCACCTGTCGCTTTTGGTTCTCAGGCCAAGCGCTGTCCCAAACCTCAACGGAAAACGCCCACGCCAAATAGGAGAGCAGATGCTCAGGACACAGCGATGCATCCCAGAGGCCGGCGATCGGATCGCCAAACCCGACCAAGCGGCCGGAGAGCTGCTCCAGCTCGCGCTCAATCTCTTGCGCATTTGGCGGCAAAATGGTGGGCAGATCAGACATCACGCCCCCCGACCGTTACGGATACCGACGTACAATAGGCAGCCTCAGATGCATCAACCTCCAAATCAGCGCCGGGGCTGACCAGGGTAACCTTCTGCACACCCGCCAAGTGCAGCGCCGCATGCAATCCAGATACCGTGATGTCGTGACCTAAGCGATGCTGGTCCCAAACGAACGCAGATACGGACGCTTCCGCGGCCGCGCGCACAACATCGGCATCGGGCCCCTCATACAGCGTCAGCACGGCCTCGAGCTGATACGGCACGATCGATGCGCCCTGGACGATGACTTGATCTGTCAGCGGCCGGATGTCTTCGTCATTGAGCTTATCAGACACCGTCTGGATCAGCGCAGCATGCCCGCTTCCGTCGCCTTCATCCGACAGCACGGTGACCAAGACTTGCCCAGGCGATGGCGATTCAACGCTGATGTCTTTCACCAAGGACGAGGCCGACAGCCCCCAGAACACATACGACCCGCGCGGGCCGGCCGTGGTGAACCCCTCAAGCGCCAGCTGCACCCGCGAGCGGAACCGGACGTCATCCTCGAGCACGGCCGGCACAGGCGGCAGTGCCGCAGGATCGGCCGGCTGGATTACCGCGCGCTCAACACCGTAGAACGCCGCCAGATGGTCCAGCTGCGCGCCACCTGCGAACGCCAGCATGTTGCCGCGGCCGGCATCATCAATTTCAGCGCGCAACAGCAGCTCGCGATATGCCCAAGCTTCAAGCACCTTGGTGATCGGCTCGCTCTCCAACCCCATGATCGGTGCGAGGCTTGGATCGCGCGCGACCAGCCATGCCTTGATTTCCGCCAGGATCGTCTCAAAGTCCTTGCGATCGATGATCTCCGGAGCGGGCAGTCGCTCAAGATTGATTGCCGTGAACGCGCTCATCCGACCTCGATCCCCGCGATGGTGACTTCGCGGCCGTCGGGTAGGTAGCGGCCGCTGAGATCAATGATAATTTTGCCAGGCTCAAAGGTCCGGAGCGTCACAGTGTCCACATCGATACGCGGCTCCCATGTGATCAACGCCTCGGCCGTCGCCGCGATGATCGCTAGCTTGGTCGCCGAAGAATACGGCGCATCGATAAGATCGAACAAACGGGAGCCATAGTCGCGCCGCATCACCCGCGACCCGATCGGGGTCGTCAGGATATCCCGGATGGATTGCCGGAGGTGGTCGATGCCGCCCAATTTACGGCCTGTGAGTGCGCTGATCCCATACATGCGCCCACATTGGACAGGACAGGCGCTGCGATCCTCTGGCGGTTCCCCACTGACCTACTTCGGACCGCCGGTGTCGCTAGGCCCAGGCTGAATGCCCCCATGCACATGAGACACCAAGCTGATCTCAGATGCCACGACATCGCCGGCACCGGTGATCGTGCCGGCAAAGTTGCCGGCCGGCACACCACCCGCGAACGGACCAGGGTAAATGATGCCATGCGCCGTGTTGCCACCCGGAGACAGGACCACCACCTGAGTGCCGACACTTGGCGGGATCCAGAATTTCAGCTGCTCCGATCCGAGCTGCGCAATCTTGAGCCAATCGCTCTCCGCCCCGTCAGCCCATTTGACCTTGGCCCGATCGCCATCGCGCACCGTGACCGTGGCCACCATGATCATCCGCTCCACGGCCTGCATCAGCTGCGATAAGGTGAACTCAGACATCGCCGGCCTCCGCCACATACTCCTGCTCATGCGCCGGCCCGATATCCGGCGACCAGGACGTCAGCAGCTGGGTCGGTCTCACGCCGTCATCGATAAAGTAACTCGGACCGATATCTGCCGCATGGGCCCACTCGACGCGCCAAACGTCGTACTGGTCCGCTTGCGGCGCAAACTCATCCGGCTCAACAGCCAAGACAGCGGCCGCGCCCCATGCGACCCCCAATCGGTTACTGTGCACCGCGGCCGCGAGCGCGCCGGCTGCCTTCAGCACCTCGCGCCGCACCTTCGGTGTCCGGTACCCGAGCACGATGCGCGCCTCGATCCGAACCAGGCACGGAAACTGGCCTGTATGCGGATCCTTGTCGGGATCCGGCTCGAGCTCCGACATCTGAACGATGATGGCCGGCACTTCCAAAGTTTTACGCGTCTCATCTTCTGCCGCGACCGTCTTAAAGGTCGGAAACGCCGCCGCCAGCGTGGACACGACCGTGTCCAGGGCAGCGCCCAAATCAAGTGCTTCAGCCATCATCCAACTCCCAAGATTGTGCGCGCCCGAATTTCTGCCAGAAAGTGCTTCATGTAGATGCTATCGATATCCACAAAGACCTCGTCCTCGAGGTAGATCATCATCCGATCGGCAACCGACAGCGTCGCCTCGCCGATCGCCCATCGCTTCGACCCGTACCGCTTCATGACTTTGCGCTTGCCGCCTACCTTCGCAAAGAACGCGCCGTGGACCATCGTGTCGCCAAACTTGATCCCGCCATCGACCTTTTGCGGCCGGCCTTTGAACGCTGAAACCGGCAGATCATTGGCACCGAACCACAGCTTCAACGCATTGTTGCCCTTGCCGACCTTGTACTCCTTCAGACGACGGCGCAGCGCCTTAGCATTCCGCAGCCCGAGCTCCGTCTGCAGGCCAGTGGATGCCAGACGCCGAAGGGTCGCGGCCGTGCGCTTCAGCGCGCGTGATCGAGAGAGGTCTACCTGTTTGGGCGTTGCCGCATACCCGGCCGCGATCTTGTCGAGCTGACCGTCGTCAAAGTCAAAGGCCAGCATTGTAGATCACATTCGGCACCGCCAGGATCAGCGTGGCGATCCCCGTACCGTCCAACTGTGGCTCTTCCAGAATATCAAAGGTGCGCCCCTCGATCACGGCCGTGTCGCCGCGCAAAACCTGCGACACATCGTCTTCACAGCAAACGAACCGCGGCCCAGGACCGTCGAACTCGAACTCGCCCAGGGTCGCCATCTGGCTCGGATCGTCAAAAATGCCAAGGACATCTGCCACTTTTTCCGACGCCCTGGTGATACTTGCCTTGGTGGCAAATTCCTCGACCTCGAAAAAAGCGGAGATGTCCTCCCAATCGGGATGGGGCATGGGTTACGCGTCGCGCGCTTCTTCGATGGCGGCAATCAGCTTGGCCTGGTTCATGCCGTCATACCCGTCAATCTCAAGCTCGGCCGCAATGACCTTCAGGTCCGCGACCTTCATCTTGCCCAGATCGCCTTCAGCTTTGGCAGCCTTACCCTTCGCCAGCTCGGCGCGGCCGCGGCTGATCAGGTTCTTTGCCAGATCCTCACCGATCTCCACCGTGGTGCCAGGCGTTTTGATTTTGCCCGCAATCGCGATCGCGGAGGTGATTTTAACTTTCACTGTCTTTTCAGCCATTTTGAAATCCTAAGATTAAAGAGGTCAGAGGGAGCGAACCGGCCTGATCGGCCGGCTCAGATCGTTATGCCGTCGGCTTGCGGCCGAGGCAGAAGCTCTCGGTGCGGCGCGCGGCGATATCGAAGTCCTGGTGCAGCACAACGCGGCGCGTCCCTGACAGCGACTGGGTGTAGGGATCGACCAGGATATCCAGAGCGCCCCACAGGCCGATGTAGACATCGCGCAGGTTGCCAAACAGCACGTCGCCGTTATCGAACTGGTTGGTGATCTCGGCTGTCGACCCGTTCACGGTACCGCCGTCTTCCCAGATCGTCTGGCCATTCGAGTTGGCAAACTTCTCGGTCGACTTGCAGTGACCGCGGAACTTGGAGTTACCCACGTAGCGCACCGAATCCGTCAGAGCGTTGTCGAGAGCGACCTCGCTCTCCATTTCGATGATTTCCGCATAGGTCGGCTGAATATCCGCGAAGGCCACAGCGTTGATACCGGAGTGGTTCAAGATGCCCAGGGGGTTATTTCCGACGCCGTCACCATAGTAGCCGTACCAATCGATGCCGAGTGCCAGATCCGTTGCCAAAGAACTGCGGAACTGCAGCTCAACATCCATCGAAGACTGCTGCATCATGCGACGCGTCACCCGGCCAAAGACACCAATGGTGGTCGGGCTCATTTTGACCAGCCCAGCGTCCATGCTGCCCTCGCCGACATCTTCGTCTTCACCGACGATGAACACGTTGCCCGAGCCGGTTTGACCAGGCACATCCAGATTGCCGACCAGACCGCCCATCGGCGTCCCCAGCTGCAGCAACGTGGCGCGATTGCGAAGCATTTCGATGAAGGACTGCGTGGCCAGGTTGGTATCGATCAAGAACCCGCCTGTGTCACCCGGCGTGGCACCGGAGGTCGACGTATTCAGCGCGCGGGTCAGGACGTCGACGGGGACAGTGATCCCTTCGGAGCTGCGCCCCATCGTTTCCTGCGCGGCCGCCGATGCTTCGAATTCGAATGCAGCTGCGGCTTGTGCTGACCGGTCGCTTGGATTGAGCAAGGCCCGAGCTGCGCGAAGAAAGCTAAACCGACCCACCTCGGAGTCCGTCATGCCAACGACGCCTGCGTTGTCATCCAATGCGCGGTTACCAGTATCATCGGAACGGCCGCTGTTGCCGTTGCCATTCCCGCGCCCACCACCAACGTGATCGAGCAGGGTGCGGGTAAATTCATCAACGGACGTGCTGCCGCGGATCGCATCAGCTGCCAGCTGCTGCGCCGAATACTGCTCGCCCATTTCCAGCAATGCCGCAACTCGGGTCTGCTCGGCTTCTTGGCCGCGCGTCACCAGCGCTTGTGTTTCGGATGCCCGCTCAAGCACCTCGATCTCTTCTACGATGTTGCCGTTGTCGTCCACCTTGGCACGGACCAGGTGACCGGCTGCGTTGCGGAGAATGCGAATGTTCATATCGCCTGATCCTTCTGTTTCAGTTTGCGCTGTGCACGTTTGAGAATGGTTTGGAGTATTGGAGCCATCGCCGGTGGGTTCCTCTGGCGGTTCCCCCGCCGATCGACCGACCCCCACGGATGCATCCGCAGGAACGCTCACCATCGAGATTTCGAACGGCTCCCAATCGGTGATCGTGACCTTATCGCGCTCGCCTTCGACCTCTTCGGTTTTGATCGCGCGCACGAAGTAGCCGACCGACACGTGCCGGATCACACCGTCCACAATATCGGCCCAGATTTCGGCAGCCTTGGCGGAACGGCCAAACCGCAAAATGGCACGGCCGCGGCGATCACCGTCCACCGACGACGTCTCGACCACACCGATCTGAATGTCAGGGTTGTGGTTCCAGAGCACGGCCGCGCCATTGCGCAGGCGCGCGTCCGACATTGCCCCCGGCGAGTGGTCGAGGATTTCATCGCCGAACCAACGCGCGACCGGCTCCTCGGAGCTGAACGCCACCTCAACGGTGCGCGCCTCTTCATCGATCGTGCGCACAGCCGCCTGCCGGCGCAACGGGGCCCCGCCGCGGTTGGCGTTGACCTGCTCCACGGTCACCGACCGGGTCAGAGCTGCACCGATCAACGCAGCGGCCAAGCCGCTATTCGTCGTCAGGAGTTTTATTTTTGTCATCGGACTCCTCCTCTTCTTGATTTGAGTCGCCAGCTGGCGGCCGAACAGCGCCAGGCACCACGCCCAGAACCGAGGCCATGATGAACTCATCGGGAATGCCGGCCTTGCGCATGGCTTGGATATCGTCGGCGTAGGTGCGCCAAGTGGTGTCGGGATCGTCACCGCGACGCCGGATGATTTCAGACGGCGATGTGAGCATGTTGTTCTTGGCGTCAATTTCCGCTTTGACGTCCTTGGTCGGATCGACCCATGCCCACCGACGGCCCTGCCAGTAGACATTGCGGAACTTCTCGATGCGCTCCGGACGCAGGCGGATCGAATTGTTCACGACCAGCCCCGTCAAAAGCGCCGGCTCGAGCGCCGACTGATAGCAGCGGTCGATCAAGGTCTCGATCAACCACTCCTGCAGATCCATCCAGTGATCGCGCTCATCCAGAACGCCCTGGCGGATCGAGCTGAAGTTGACGCCTTCAAGATCGTTGGCAAAGCTGACATAGGCCACACCCATGCCGGCACCGGCACCGCGCAGCATCGACTTATGGAACGGGGCGAACTCGCCCGAGGGATACTGCTGGGTGAATGCCTTTGATTTCAGGCCCGTCGGCAGCTCTTGGAACACACCACCCGCGCTTTCGATGTAGAGCTCTTCGTCCTCCTGCTGTTCCTCATCGGGTTCAGGCCCATAGCCTTCCTCCCACTCGAGGAAACCACCGACCGACGCGCCGGTCCGCGCGCTGGTCAGCGCCGCATTTTCCAACCCACCCAGCATGTGCAAGCGCCACAACGACGTGGCAGCCCAGGGAATGCCCCGGCGCTGGCCCGTGATATCTTCCAGGAACCCATGAATGATCTCATCGGCCGGCACCCGATCGAGGCTGGTCCCGTTGAACGTGTAACCGGAGCCGGCTGGATCGCCGGTCATGAAGTAGAATGCCAGCGGCCGGCCTTCCCGGCTGAACTCAATCCCCTGGCGTACGAAGCGACCATTGGCGAGACGATCGACGTTGTAGTCGACCGGGCACCGCTGCGGATCCAGCACCTGCAGCGCATAGCGCATGGGGCCCGCGTTACGGCCGCGGATTTCGCGGATCATGAACTCGCCGTCTTTGGCAGCGGTTTTGACCGCCCCCTTGCAGATCATCCGAAAGCTGCGCTTGCCAGTGATATCGCAGTTAGAAGCCCGCTGCCATTTGCGCCACCACGCCTCGAGCGCTTCGTTTGCCCCCCGATCGAGCGCACCGTTGCTGTCCCGCGCCTGCGCCTGAAGCGCAAATCCGCGGTGCCCTACAATATTCTGATCGCACAGACGCAGGAACGACTTCAGATAGTCGTTCTTCTGTGCCTCCTCTCGCGAGCGCGCGACCAGTACACGCTGATTGCGGTCGATGACCTGGTCAGCTGTCAGCGGAGTGGTTGACCAATTAGACGTGAGCCTGTCCGAGATCGCAGCGTCGAACCCGCGATTACCCACCGCGGGGCGCATAGGCTTATTGCGCCGGCCCACCTTCGGGATCGAGCTCTCGACCATGACCACGGGCGCGCTCGGCTCCTGGCGATTGCCCTCGCCGGAATCGCGCGCTTTACCAAAACCAAACATCAGCGACCAAACCTCACTTTAACCTGCCGGCCGGTCAGACGTCGGCGTTTTCCATTGGGGCTCTCGCGCGCGATCTCGCGCTTGTACCGATCGCGCAGCAACATCAGGTCAGCGATCGATGTACGTACCAGCGACCGGCCGTTGATCGCGTAGCTTTCCTGATCCTTCGTCGCGCGCCCCTCGATGACCGCCTCGATCGAGGCAAGCACTCGCTGCGCGTGACCACGTGCCTCAAACCCGGCATCGACCGACACCAGATCCGCAGCGATGGTCAGCTGGCCGGCTTCGACCTCATGCACATCCTCCCCAGAGACGGCACGGACCGACACCGCATAGGTGCCAGCGTCCCAACCCGAGGTGACGGCCGCGGTTTCGGCGAACAAATGCCCAGACCCGAGCGGTGCCGCTTCCAGATCGATCGAAGACGGACCACGGATGATCGCCGTCAATGTCCACTCGGGTGCCAGATATGCATCGACATGCACCTCTGCCTTGATGCTTAAGCCGGCAGTGACTGATCTGGGAAACTGATGGAGCAAACCTGACTACCTATTGTTGATCCGCCCTGATCCACGAGGTCGTGTGCGGCGCGTTTTACCTCGCCTAGTCTTGCGAGCCTTTGGCTTCGCTTCCTCTGGCGGTTCCCCCGCGGCCGTTTCATCCTCCGCAACATGAACGTCGTCGGGTTTGATCCGGCGCAGCCGCACCAAAATATTCGGGTTCAAGATTTTCAGCGCGGCATAGGCATAGACCCGACAATCGAGCGCCTCGTTGCGGTCGCGGGTTTTCTTCCACTCGCGGATTGGGAAGCCCCGCACGAAGCGGGTCACCAACCGCTCGGCCGTCAGCTGGTGAAACCATTCCGGATCCCGATCGACAGGCCAGTGGCAATAGCCCTGCCCAGGCGTGTCCTGCTTCGCCCGGCGCATCACAATCAGCTTGGCGTCATTGACCCCGATCGTGAACAAGGTCACCGGCCGTGCGCGCTTGCCCGACTTGGACTTCTTCGGAGCAGACGCGATCGGGTTGTCCCACCCCTTGCCCCCCTTAATGGCAAAGATGTTGCGCCGCTGCTTCCCGCGCAGCTGCTCATAGGCTGCTTGGGTCAGGCCACCAGAACCACCGGTATCGACACACGAAGAGGCAATCCGCATCTGCGCCCCGGATTCGTGCTCGAAGGTTTCATCGAGATAGTCAAAGAGCTGGTTCCAGACTTCGGGTTTAAGCGGATCGCCCCAGAAGACCTGATGATCGAGGCTCCAACTTTCCTCGCCCAACCCCCAGCCAACACGCTCGAGCTCGAGGCGATCCTCCTGCATGTCGACACCGCACGTCTGGACGCCGACCTCCATCGGAACCTTTGATGGAAACGGCTCAGCGCGCGCGATCAGCTGCTCGACCTCAAGCGTCTCGGCCTCTTCCTCCCAGGCTTCCGCAAGCGTGACGTTGACGAAGGTCTGCAGATCCCCGGCCGCTTTCTTGTCCAGGAAGGACTGCACGATCATCTTCAGCTTCACAAAGCAGGAATAGAGCCCGTTGAGATGATAGGACGCATGCCCCCGAAACGGCTTTTTTGCCTTCCACCCATGCCCCAGCCGCTCGGCGTTTCGGATGGCGAAGTACCGATCAGTGTCAGACCAGACACAGCCATTCGCCCGGCACTCGTAATAGGCGCTCTCGGGCATGTGCTCGCCGTCCGCTTTCTTTTGCCATTTGACGTTTGACCACTCGATCGTCTGGACGGCATCGCACTGCGGACAGGACACATGAAACTGACGCTGGTCCCCCTGCTCGTAGGCATGATCGATCCACGAAATCCCGCGGATTGTTGGCGTCGAAATCTCTACCAACTTTCGCTGATCATCAAAGGTGTTGGCCCGCTCCCACAGCAGACCCACGGGATGGCCCTCGGCCGTGCGATCGTAGCCGTCGGTTTCGTCGCAGACGATGAACGGCGCAGACCGGCCGCGCTGCGTCTTGGGCGATCCGGACCAGGCGAACATGATGAAGCCGCCCGGGTAGGACTTCATCCGCGTGTTGTTCACCCCCTTGCGCGCCCTCGGGGTGGCGATCCGCGTCTCAAGGTCGGGGTTGGCTTCGACCAGCGGGTTAAACTTCGTCGTTAGCCATGTCTGGAGATCGCCTTCAGACGGTTGCATCATCAGCTGCGACACCGGGTCATGCACGATCTTGAAACCCTGAGCACAGAGAGCCAGCTGCGTCTTTCCAACCTGCGCGCCCCATTTGAGCGTGATCCGGTGACACGATGGGTCGGCCGTCATGTCCAACGGCTCACGCTGATACGGCGCGTTGTCGAAACTGATCAGACCAGGGATCGCGTTGCCGACGGGAATTTGAACAGACTGCTCCGCCCACTCGGACGGCTTCAGGTCGGGGGGTGGTGCCAAGCCTGCAAGAAACGAGGTGGCCACCATCAGAGCGGCGCTACCAAATGGCCAGGACATCAGTCAGCTCCCACCAGCGAAGTCGGATCAGTGGTCGACAGCTTGCGCAGAGCCGCACCGATCTCTTCCTTTGCGATGAGCTTGATCGAAGCCTCTTTCTTTTCTGACTTCGCGCGCGCCGCGATGCGAGTGGGCGCGTTGTTCAGTAGATTGGCGCGGACCTCGGCGACCACCAAGTCCAGGGCCTCCTTCATCTGCTCGGCATCCACCAGGGCACCGCGCATCTTCGCCGCTTCCATTTCCGCCATGTCGGCCTGCGACTTGGTTAGCCGCGCCTTTTCGGTATGGTAGTCGGCCTTTTCCGGATCACCGTCGGCACCGCGCGGCGCGATCCGTTCCTGCAGGTACCCGACATAGCCTTGCACCGCGGCCGCAAGCTCATAGCGGCCGTGTTCGGCCTTCGGGATCACGCCCTCCTTCGACAGCTGCTGGACCCGGCGCTCGGTCAGCTTCAGCAGCTTCGCAATCACACTGACCGGATATGTTGGGTTGCCCGAGCTGCTCATTCAACATCCGAGCAATCCAGTGCGGGCAGCCAACCTACGCGCCTTGTCACTTGCCAGCCTCCCCACGTTTGCCGCGCAGATCGTCAAAGCGATCGGACGTGCCCTCCAGAATAGCCTGCCCCCCGGTGAAATCCTGCCAGCGTTTCACGATCACATCCGCGAACCGTGGATCCAGCTCCATCAGCCGCGCGACACGGCCGATTTTCTGCGCCGCAATCATCGTGCTCCCCGACCCGCCGAACGGATCCAGGACCAGATCACCGCGCCGGCTGCTGTTCTTCAGGTACTGCATCACCAACCCGACCGGCTTCATGGTCGGGTGCTCGGTGTTGCGGCTCGGCTTTTCGTGGCGCAGCACCGACGACACCAGCTCCTCGATCTGAAGGTCAGAACCCGAAACGCGCAGATGGCCGGATCCCGTGTCGATCAACAGCGACCCGTCCTCTTTCACGACGAAGGGCAGATCCTCTGCATCGATGACCGTTGTCTGCTTACGGCCGCCAAACCACCGGTGCGGTGCGCCAGGCTTCCAGCCGTAAAGGATCGGCTCGTGCCGCCACTGATAGTCCGAACGGCCCAGGACAAGGCTCGGCTTCACCCAGACCAGGCACCCCGAGAGTTTGAACCCAGCGGAGCTGAACGCTGTGCGAAACGGCAGCCCCTCGGTGTCAGCATGGGCGACATAGAGCGCCCCGCCTGGCTTGATGGCCGAGAACACAGAAACAAAAGCATCGGTCAGAAAGGCAAGGAACGCATCCGCGCCCATGTTGTCGTTCTCAATCTTGCCGGCCGTGCCCTCGTAGTTCACGTTGTAGGGCGGATCAGTCCAGCACATATCGACCAGCTTGTCACCGATCAGCCGCTCGATGTCGGACATGACCGTTGAGTCCCCACACATGATCCGGTGATCACCGCAGACCCACACATCCCCGCGCCGAGAAACGAAGTCCCCCCCGATCGGCGGCACCTCGTCGTCTTCGGTTTTTCCTTCCTCTTCCAAGCCGTCAAGATCGACAAAAAGCTCGTCTAATTCGGATTGATCAAAGCCGACAACTCCGAGGTCAAACCCCAGATCGCGCAGCTCGCCAAGCTCCAGTTTCAGCAGCTCATCATCCCATCCGGCGTTCAGCGCCAGCTTGTTGTCGGCGATGATATAGGCGCGCCGCTGCTCGTCTGACAGGCCGGTAATTCTGAGGCAAGGAACCCGCGACATCCCTATTTCTAAGGCTGCAAGCACACGGCCGTGGCCTGCGATGATGGTACCGTCCTCGCCGACCAGCACCGGGTTGGTGAACCCGAACTCGCGGATCGATGCCGCGATCTGGCTGACCTGCTCAGAGCTGTGGGTCCGCGAGTTTCGGTCGTAGGGCGTCAGGTCACCAGGCGGCAACATCTCGACGTCGGTGTAAGAAATCAGATCAGACAAGCGCTGCTCCTAAAACGAAACGAAATGGAAAAAATGGCGCATCCACAAGTTGGTTTTTGCGACCATGCCCACCCACTGGCCCTCCCGCCCGCAGAAGGACCCCTTTTTTATATGACGGTTTCACTGCGCCCTGCCCGCGCGCAGCTGCTCACGCAGTACGGCATAATCGCCGATCAACACCGGCAGCACCGAACCCTCGGGCAGCGCCTCAAGCTCATTAGCTGCCTGCGCCTGGACCGCTCGCGGATAATCTTTCACGGTCGGCAACACGCTAGAAGTCTCCGTTCCGCAAGCGTGTAACGACAGACCGGCGATCAGTAGCAACGGCAGCGCCTGCATCCTGCATTCTCCTCATAGTTTTGATGTTTTCCAGCGATTGACGCTCTTTAGCGTCAACCCTGCCCTCGCGTTCTCTGAGCTCGCCCCAGCCTTTCAGCCCAGCCAAGATCGCAAGCCCGAGCATGAGGTAGCGTCCCCATGCCGAGCGCATGAACCGATGTGCAAGCAATCCGATCATCGCGCTAGGCTCCGGTTTTCACGCGCATCCAACAGCCGGCGACGACGGGTAGAATACCCAAGAGCGCGCAGTGCAAACCATGCCGATACGCATAGCCCGCACAGCAGTAGCGCAGGCCAGTGTTCGGAAACCATCGCACTCAGATGTCCCATCACCCCGGATGCGGCCTGCGCCGCTTCACCTGCCTGTTTTGCTTGGGTGGCAATGCCGGCAACTCCGCCCAGGCCGACTAAGTCTCCTACACGCGCTGTCATTTGGGCATCCTGCGCCGTACCACTTTCACAATCGATCTCTTCCTGCGTAACGAAACGCTCAGGCCGTGGTGTCGCCTTAACCATTTGAAGCCAGTCATCAGCGTTCACGACGCCATCGGAAGGCAGATCGTTATCGGCTTGGAAAGCGAGGGTTGCAGCACGGGTGAGCCGGCCAAAATCTTTGTCAGCACGCCCCAGATGATATCCTCGATCGGATAACTCGACCTGCCACACGCCGACATCAACAGACCTGTCACCAAAGCGAAGGATCGGACGGTTGGACTGTAGCACTTCGACGCCACCCAGCATCAAGGTGATACGCTGGCGCATGAAATCGCCAACTGATCGAGCCCCACGGAGATCGTCTCGCCAAGGCAGCCGTGAAACGTCCCATTTTCCCCGCTGCTGCACCCCAAGCGTTGTCTGGACCTCTGCATGCGTGAGGACCGTCTGGGGTGTGACGGGGATGCCGTACTCGACGCAAAGATCAGCGACCAGTTTGCAAAAGGCGTTGAACTGCGCCTCATTGAGCGGCGAGGGTCCGGCATCAAAGGGATGCTCCACAGCGCCACGCATGCCGCACATAGCAACGCCAATCGATCCTGTGTTCAGCCGCAGAGTATGGGCCGCATAGTCGCCATCAGACGTGACGATGTTGTCCTCGACAGCCTCTGCCCCAGCAACGACTGTGCCGTCGTACTCCACCAGCCTGTGGTAGTGCGCCTTGTCTTCAGCAGAGGCGCGCCCTGCCCCGGCAGTCCAGTGCGCGATGACGCGCTTCATTCGTCCGCCACTCACGGTACGTCCCTTTCATTGGGTTGGATAACGGGTCGCATCATGCTGACCCTTCCTGCAGCGCTACGATCTCTCGAACCCGATAGGTTGAAAGCTCGACGCGATCTGCGATTTCGTTGATTGCCATGCCTTCATTCAACATCCGCATGATCTCGCGATCGCGATGCTTGCGATGGATGAAGCGACAGTTGCTTGGCTGCAGGATCATACCTGAGAAGGCGTAGACCATCTTGCAGGCATCCTGCCATCCGAGCAGCTCGACCAGCTTGTGATCAAGTGAAATTCGCTTCGGGATGTAGACACACACACGCCACGAGCGTGATCCGGAAACCGGCAGCTTGCCAATGAACTCGAGCGCCTTGTCACGTCCAATCACTTCCGCGATCTCTTGCACGGACTCTGGCAGCCGTGCGACCAACTCACGTCCCATCAGACCTCCACCACCTCGATGCCTTGGGCAACGGCGACAGCCCGACGGACCTCGTAGTCACGAGTGGGCATGCCCTTTGCGTCCTCGTAGACCTGCAGCCCGGTCTTCAGATCGACATAGCCAAAATCAACCGTGATCCGCATCTGCCGCCCTTTCCGAGACAGCAACGGTCCGTCTCGTCCAACGAGCGGAACGACCACCTGGCGCTTTAGGTCAGATATCTTCCCAGCGCGCTGGAGAAGGCAAAGCTGTGCCCAGCGCGCGGCCTCTTTCTTGGAATCGAAGGTTACGCCATCCACCACGGTGCGCTGGGCCCCGTACTTCTGGCTCTTTGGCTGGGATTGCGTCGCTCGCAGATCGGCGGCAGTCATACGTTCAACCACGCTTGTCCTCCTTCCGCTGAGCCATCAACTGGGTCGCCGCGAATTTCAGTGCCCGCGCAACATTGGCCGCCACAGGATCGGTAACGCCGAGCCCGAACTGGACCTGGTAGGCTCCTTGAATCTCATCGATGGAATGAAAACGTTTCCGGTATGGGATATCCCTACAGGGCCCAGGCCGCTGCGAGTGGATGACGCAATCCCCCGCGATCAGATCGACGGTCACAGTGACGCCATCGAACGTGGTGCCATTGCTTGACGGATCGTTGTGGACCGAGCTCATACGTCGATCCCCACTGCCCGGCACTCTTGGGCGGAAACTAGGCCCTCGGTGCACAGTTGACGGGCCATCGCTGCCGAACAATGCCGCGCATTCTCAGCCTTCGTTCGGATCCAGCGCGACCAGCGCTTTTTGACGGCATCGGCGTTGACCGTGTTTTTAGCTGCCGACTTGGCAAGGAACTGAACCCACCCCTGACGGGTGAGCCAATTCTGCGAATACGACACGTAGCGAAGTTCGTTGCCCTTCTGCTCAAGGGCGTAAGCTTTGGCACCAGAGAGGATGGCAGCGGCATCGGCACCGGCGGCAATCGCCTTCTTCAGCGCGGCCTCGGTTTCGACAGGATCACCGGGACGTGGATGAGCCTCGAGGAACTCTTCCAAGAAATCCGAGGAAATTCCATTTGTCTGCGGGTCGGCTTCCGACGCGCAAGGTTCCTTTAAAGGTTCTATTACTGGTTCTTCTATATACGACTCCACCCCAGTGGAGACGGCCCCCTCTAAAAGTGGAGACGGAACTGCGCCAAAAGTGGAGACGGCTCCGGCTCCACTGAGTGGAGTCGGCTTTTGGGCTTCTGACAGCTCGAAACCGAGGACATATCGGGTGGGTTTTTGACGGTTTGTGCGCGGATCACGCTCCTGCTTTCTGCGGATCAGTCCCTTACGCTCGAGCTCGCCCAGCGCCTTGTTCAAACCACCATTCGACAGGCCTGTGTGGTCGCGCAAATAGGTCTGCTTTGGAAAGCACCCCATGCTGGCATTGTGGCAATCGCACAGGTGAAACAGCACCCTGAACTCGCCATGCGTCATGTCGTTGGGCGGCACCGTTGCCAACCAGTGGGTAGCAGCGTGGCTCATAGCATTACCTCACACGAGCGCGTCCGGGGCAGGCTCACGCCGGGCGCACCCATGCAAACGATCCGACGAGCAGACCGAATGCATTGAATTGAAAGTGATAATTGATTTACTGCCGCAAGCACGAATCTGCTGCTGTGCAGCATTTTGGGCAGTAGCCGTCCCGCCATAAGTCCGGCGATAAGTCCGATACTGGGCAATAAAATATGCGGAGTGCCCATGTCAGCTAGCCTCCGCAAATAGCATCTGAAAAGCGATCTGGCCGTGCTCTCGCATTGCCACGGCAACGTGGCCACCATTGGCCCCAAATTGACCTTTCCACCAGTTTCTGGCGGTTCTTTCGGACACTCCGAACACATTCGTGACATGGCCGATGTTTCGATAGTTGGCGACTATGTATGCCTGCCAGCGCGCTGGGAAGTCACGGTGTACTTGATACGCATCGTACCCCGCTCGGGAACCGGAGGAAGGTCCGCTCGTCTGTGAACCCTCTACCGTGACAGTGTCACCGTATGGAGAGCCATTCACATAAATCACGATCGGGGAACCCGCCGGCAACGCATTCATGTCGCGAAACTCCCTTTGGAGGTAACATTCGGAAACGAATCAACTTGGGGAAGACTGTGGATATCGAATTCCAATCCATCAGAGACGCGATTGAACTCGCGGAAGACACTGGCACGTCTGCGAAGCGGGCAACTGAAACCCTCATCGAAATCAAACAGCGGTCGAAAACGGTGGAAGAGATCCCAGCTCCGGAAATCAAACTCGCCGCTAGCGAATTGCTGGCACAGGTGGCCAGCATCCAGGTCGCGAACGCGACGCTGATACGACGGTTGTCGGTGCTTGCCGCTTCGCTTGCGGCATCGAAGACAAAGCAGTCTGACTTCGACCGCTATGAACTTTGGAATACTCCTGCCGGCAGCCTCATGTATCGGCTGAAAGAAGGCCATGACATGGGAGAACCAGAGCATTTCATTTGTCCGAACTGCATGGCCAACAAGAGAAAGTCGTTTCTGCAGGGGAACAACACTAAGATCTGCAGTGGCTGCGAGACAGTTTTCACCATTGAGCCTCTCAAACACCCCTCTGCGATAAACCGGGTGGTAAACTGAAGGTGAACAGCTCATGCCGCGTCCTCCTCAATCTGCAGAAAGGAGAACATCGAGCGTGGCGGTTCTTCCAAAGACGCATCGATCGCCATTCGACAAAGCGCGTCATACCAAGAGGCAGGAAAAGTACCGCTTTGCATGGCGGTATGAACCGTAGTCGACCTCTTATGCAGAGATCGGGCAACAGCTTGATAGCCACCCAAGGCCAAAATGAACGCTCGCGTCGGTGTATCCATACACTACGCGTAGTACGAGTTTTTCGTACAATCAACCGTTCAGTCGATGGAAAGTGCAATTTTTTCGTATCAGGGCGTAATCAGACCTATGGATTACATTGAACAAGAAAAACTCACCCGCGCTGGCGATACATCGCCTGAAGCGATCCATCACCGTCTGGTCGCAACCAGAAAGATGACGGGTATGACCAGCAAGCAGCTGGCAGCCAGCGCTGGCATTAAATACACGACATTCATCTCCCAGGAGAAAGCAGGATCTCCTTCTGTGAAGCTCATGACCTTTTACCTCAAAGCCTTCATGGTCGACTACAACTTCATTCTCGGCGGTGATCCAGCGAGACTTCCAGCCGACGTGCGTGAAGCGATTTTGGCTGAGCTCGACTAACTATAGCCCACGTTATCGGCGCAAATATCCAGTTTAGATTGATACCCAACGCCAACCCAACCCTAGCGACTACCCGCACAAGCAACCTGATTCCCCCAAATGTTCACGTTTTATTCTCATCGCCAAGCGCCACGGTGTATAGGTGAATTTTCAAATAATACGATTTTTTTGAATTATTGATTTGATGTGTACAAGTTTTTCGTATTATCAAACCTCCAGTGATATTGGAGGAAGACATGCGAACCGACACCGGACCCACCCCATCAGCCCAAGGCCTAGCCAAGCCGTTAGATTGCGTAAGCAGCCAGCAGGCACAGTGCCATGACTATCAAGCACACTGCCAAAAAGATGGTGAGACCGGGGTTGTCGTACATGATGGTCAGCATTCGCCGAGCCTCCTTAAATTCTCTCCACGCTCCAGCGAGCTTGAGTTCACAGCTGAGTTTCATCCCGTATTTCCTTTGTTTTTGCGGGATGGATTGGATGTCGGTGTTGGTAGCGCCGGCATCCTGCCCGCGGACAAGTCATGCAAACAGACTTGCTCGCGGGTAATCCAATTTCCTCTGGCGGTTCCCCCGCCTACTCAACTCGGCAGTGCGATGGCGATCGCCAGCCACCCTGAGCTGGTCTACGATCGCCCTCTCCTACGCCGTCTTGCCTGGTCGACGCTGATGGCGGCTCGCGGCCACAGGGTGAACCAGACACGCTTAGCGCAGTTGCAGCGGGGGATGGCACTATGAGCACCCGGAAGCTGACAGAGTTGCAGCTAGCGGCGTTGATCGATGCACACCGATCACTGAACTACGGCGGCCTCATCGAAATGCCCTCTCGCAACCCACTGGACATCGTGTGGACCGCGATGAACCCCACCTACAAAAAGCGCCACGCCGACAGCACAATGCAGCTGCTGGTGCGGGCTGGATTGCTTCAGGTCTCCGGTGAGAAGCCCGATCGCAGAGCACATCTCACTGAAAATGGGCTCATGGAAATGGATATCGAGGGCGTCTGCGAATGACGCCACTGCTGCAAGGAATGTTGACATGCCATTAGGATCTGCCACACTCATCAGTGGAAATGCACTCCGCAACAGTGTTGCAATTCCCCATCGGCCCTCGAGCAGTAACTCCCGCTCGGGTGCACCCCTTCCCTGCGAAGCACTAGGTCAATCCGGATTGCGCAACTCAATCCGGCTTGGCTCTTTTCCCAAAGGCACCGCCTTTACGTGCGAAAAAGTTGACAAATTCGCAGTTTTTCCCAAACTTATAGGCAGGCTTGCAACTAGCGTGGCCCATGCCGCACCTTGGTTGCACCTAAGGTCTCAGCGCAGCTTAGGTGCAACCAAGCCATTCAGTTGGCGAGATATCCTCCATCACTCGAAGAGCGGACATATCAGAATGGACACATCGAAACCCAAGCCCGCTGGCCACTCTGAGCAAACGGCTGAAGCGGCACCGAATGTCGATGTGCAGACGAGCGCCTCCGTGAACTCGCGCTTCCCGTTTCACTTCCCCGAAGTAGGTGACGAGGTAATCTTTACCCGATCCCCCTCCCACGAGAGGGAAACCGGATACGTTATGTCGCGCGAATACGGTACAAGATGCATCGAGATAGTCGACGTTAATGCGAAGCCTCTGCGACTGCGACCCGGCCAGTACCGGAGTGCAGCACGATGAACGCACACGTCAAACCTACTTCAGGCACTACCATCTTGTCTCCTGCCCGTGTCGCTCTCTATGTGTCGACGTTGGAACAGAAGCTCGGCCGCCAAATCGGCAAGGCAACGATTTTGCCAGGCGGTGGGATCGAGGTAGAGATTGCAGGCCATGACAAAACGTCGAACCCAGCTGACCTTGTGGACATGACTGAATGAAGGGACGCGACCTCCCCTCCTACATCCATAGGCGCAAGCGGGACGGTAAGCTGTTCTTCCGAAAACGCTACGGCGCGAAAATCGTGGAGATCCCGCTCCAGACCCAGTTCCCCGCGGGCGACCCTGTCCCCTTTGCCCTTCACCAGGAACGTGAGCGCATGCTGAATGCCCCCATGCCGGTGGCTGAGGGTAAGACAGTCACTCACGTGATCGAGCGCTACGAGCGGTCAGACGACTTTGCGAACCTCGCGCCGCGAACGAAGGCTGACTACCGGCAGCACTTGGATTTTCTTCAAGAGAAGATCGGACACTTACAGCCCAATGCGATCGAACGCCACCACGTCATCAAGTGGCGGGATACATGGGCCAAGAAAAGCCCGCACAAAGCCAACTATCGCCTGCGCGTCCTGAAGATTGTCATGGAGCGCGCGATCGATTTCGGGCTGCTGCCAACCGGTGGCAACCGGGCGAAGGGCGTGTCCGAGGTCAAGTACGAAAAGAAAGAGCGGATGCCGTGGCCGGCCGAGATGATCGACGCAGCCCGGGAGAACGCAGAGCCCCGCACCCGGCTGCTGTTCGAACTTCTGCTCGGCACCGGCCAACGCATCGGCGATGTGCTCAAGATGAAGTGGTCAGACTTCGACGGAGAGGCGATCAGCGTCCGCCAGGGCAAGACCAAGGCCAATTTATGGATCCCAGCGCCACAGATGCTCCTGCAGGCGCTAGGAAGCGCCCAGCGCAGCTCGGTGTTCATTATGACGAACCAGGCGCAGACAGGCCCCTGGTCATACCGAGGCGCGGCCGATGGGATGATGAAGCTGCGCCGGCAAATCGGTGCTGAAGCATATGACATCCACTCCTTGCGATACACGGCGACGGCCGAGCTGGCCCGTGTCGGCTTAGATGATGACTTGATCATGGCCATTACCGGCCACAAAACACACCGTATGGTGCAGCTGTACGCCGGTGCAGAACGGCAGAAACTTCGCGCGCGAGCGGCCAACGTTGCACGCCAGGCGAAGTACTCGCCATCTGGGCGAAATTAGACGGCACTCATCATTCGGAGTACTCAAACAGAACTCAGTTGCGTCGCACAGCCCGGAGTAGCATGTTCATTCGGCATGAACACGAAAGCGCTCAAACCTGATGACAACTGCAGAATTCCTCACCTTACTCGAACGCTTTCAGACATCGATTGTCGGAATTATCGGTTTTGCTGGGGTTATATTGACGCTGATTGCGAGCTCCCTGAGCTCGAGACGAGAGCACCAACGTCAAGTTGAGACCAGACGCACGGCATTGCGACGCATCTTGGCTGCGGAGCTTCGGAACTATGAAAGGGCGCTCAGAAAAAATCTCGAGCAAGAAAAGCCGGCCGAGGCTTTCATATCAGTCGGACGAATACGTCGATTACTTTCTGAACATCTAAGAGCCGATCTCGGCCTTCTAGGGGTGCATGAGATTGATATCGTGGTGAATGCGCTAATCAGCCTGGATGGGATGGATCACTTTCTGTCAAATATTTCATCGCAAATGACTGATGATCAATTTTTGTTGGCCCACGAAAAATGGGAAGATCTGCGGATAGTATGCTCGACAACCGCCGACGCTCTGGACTACGCGGTTCAGGCTCTAGAATTTTCAACCAAAGGGAAATTCTAAATTTGGGCGGCACTTCTCGGCGTCCATTGTATCGAGTTGCAAACAACAGAAAAACGCCCAGTCGGTTTCAACACGCCAAGCTGATCGTAATTTTAGAACCGCAAAAGTTGTGCACTCTCCACCTCAAGAAGAATCCTTGACGTGCGTGAACGGACGGAAGACCCTGTAGCCCTTGTTCAACATATCTATCAAACCGGGTATACAAGCGTGTCCGATGTGAGGGGTGTGCGAATTAGAGGACTTACTATAATGAATTTTCGCACCTTAGTTTTGGCCGTGATGCTCACAGGCCTAAGCAGCACATCAATCGCGGAAACAAATTTAGCCAAGACGACATCCGTTCAGTCTACCGTGGAAAGCACTGCACCGGTAGACTTTTGGTCCCAAATTCTGAACGCTCGCGACGGCGCAGTCGTATATTCAGCAGCTTGCTGCAAAGTATGTCGCAAAGGGAAGGCCTGCGGAGACAGCTGCATCAGCCGGTCCTACACTTGCCGCAAGGGCATCGGATGCGCCTGTGACGGATGAGGGATGGCAATTTTAAAATCCGGAATGCCTAGCTTGCCAAAGAAAGAAACGCACGCAAATGAGCGCTACGAGGTGGCAGGCTTATGTGGTTAGAGGGTGTCCCTGGCCTGCGCTCTAAGGAAACTTAAAGGTAGACGCACTATGCCGCTGATATTAACCCAAAACGAAGTTAATGTGAGCAACGCTCACAACTGGCAAGACGACGAAGGTGTACAATATCACTACCCGACTAAATACCGAAACAAGGTTTTAGAAGGTGAGCGGTTTGTTTACTACCGAGGGGTAAATCGCTTGAACGGCAAGCGAGGCGATGCCCATTACTTTGGTACCGGCCGAATAGGATTAATTACACAAGATCCAGATCCAGAAAGGCAAACGGGCGTCAAGAAAGCTTGGTTTTGTCAGATCGAGGATTACGAGCGTTTTCCTTCTGACGTTCCTGCCAAAGTCGATGGAATACTGAGGGAACAGGGCCCCAGCAATCAATTCCGCGACGGCGTTCGCGTAGTTGACGACGAAACATTTGACAGCATCTTAGAGGCGTCTGGCTTGGCACAAGGCTATGCAGCATCAGGCAACACCTCCCCTCAGCCCGAAAACGTTTTCGCCAAACCTGCCGGCAACTTGCTGATACCATCTAAAGGCGGTGCTGGTGGCGGAAACTCGTCACCCCGCCGCTCACGTCATGCGAAAGCCGAAGGAGACTGGGCGGAAGAACTCGCTCTTCGTATTCTGCAAAATATTGAGGGCTCAGCCCATCACGTTCACCGCGCTGCTATCGGAGAAACGCCTGGCTGGGATCTGGACTATCTAGATGCCAATGGGGAGCTTCACCGAGTGGAGGTAAAGGGGACACAAGCGGCGGCGTTTCGAAACATCGAGATTACTGCCAATGAATTGGCCGCTGCAAAACGTTATAAGAGTGACTATTCGCTGCTACTGATAGCTAAATGCATGTCAAACTCACCCAGCTATCAGCTAATTAGTGACCCCGCTAAATATATAGAAGAAAAGCAGTGGGGTATTAAGCCAACAGCATTCAAGGTAACATTTTAAAGATCCTTGCATATCAAATTTCGAAGCACCTCAGAACTGATTTCTGCCCAGCCACGGAAAACAAACCTCCTATGCCCCACGAATTATTAATTCGACGGATATCACCAAATGCCTTAAACAGTGATATCTAATTTCATTTGATTTACTTGGAAACAAAATTCAGAGTACCATTCACTTTTGTTGAAAAGCGCCCTACGAAGAGACTTTCATCGAGCTTGGGCGAAGGCATTGCAGTCGCGAGAATAATCTGATGTTCTGAGATCGCCGCATCTGATAGATTAGCAACCTGCTCTTGAAAATTATGACTTCTCTCCATCTCCATTCCCTTGTCCTCAGTGATATCAATCATAAGAAACCGAGGATGACGGAAGGAAGGCTCTTTGATCGCTGCAGACAAAAATGCAACCAGGAAACTTGATTTAAGAACCACTCGAGAGCTAGCCGAAAAATAGGTATGATCATCAACCGAAATATTATTTTTCCCAAATGAAAAATCGACGCGTCTGGGATTTTCAAAAGAGTCCTGACGTATCAAATCCCCTTTTAAAAGGGAAATAGTTTCCATTTCAATCTTACGCCTCGCTAAACTAAGTTGCTCAGTTTGGCTCTTTTTCATAATTTCTATTCGAATAGCTAAGTCCTGCATCTGCTCGTCCAACAGAGCCTTTGTAGCGGATAAGTCGCCAATCTTATTCGCCAACTGCAGTTGTTTGTCGGTATCCTCGATAGTTTTATCGATATAGCCGAGTTGCCGGTGAAGCGTTCGCACCTTTTCTTTCAATGTACTTGTGGGCCGGACATTCAGTGCGGAAAGTTCCGCAGCCTTTCTTTTCCATTCGTCGTATAAACTTTCGTATTCCGTTCTCGCACGAGTCAACCTATCACGGCGGATATCCTGAAGCTGCTTCGATTGCCGTAATTGAACAGCGATATCATTCATTTGATCAACGATACGGTCACGAATACGTTCGTGGTCGAATGGCGTCTTACAAAGGTGGCATGCGTGGATCTCGCTAGTTTCTTCAAGCACTTCAGCGTAGCAGGCCGGGCAAGCAGCAAAATTAACGATCTCAACTATTTCAGAGGCGCTTTCCGAATCCCTTAATGCTTCTAGTCTTCGTTCTAGAGATTGGACAAACTCATTCGAATCAGCGATATCAAGCTCGACACTATCAACTCTCAAACGCGCCACATTTAACTTATTCTGCAATGTGCTAACTTGTGCGTAGAGCTTCTGAGATGAGGTAAGGGATATCGCGCCAGTACTTTCATTATCGTACATCGCAGATTCTGCTTCATCAATACTATTGAGTAATGCTGCCCTTTCATCTTCTAATGATTTGCGCTTCTGCAAAACCCAATCAAGACCTAGGCTTTCGTCACCACCTACAATTTTAAAAATGCTTTTCAGATCGGAACTGGCAGCGGAGAATTGGCGATCCTTTTCCCGATAAAGCTGCTGTAGTTCATATATTTCAGCATCAAATGCACCGCACAGTAGATTACCAACCGCTTCTCTAAGATTCTCTGGGTCGTAACCTTCAAATCTAAACAGGCTTTCGATAGGTGTCATTTGGTCAGCGTATAGTAGCCTAAGAACCTGATGCATAGTGATGCTGGATGTTCCCTCGACCGCAACATCCGGCATATCCAGCAATCTGAAAATGGCCTGGGAAAAGCTTTCCTTCGAACCCCTACTATAAGGAAAGCGTAGCCAGTTTTCAATTGGGGCTTTGACCGCATCAGAGTACCGTCCGCCGAAAATGTCCATTCCTGACCTTGAAGATTGATCGATCTCTCTCTTCAAGACAGCCGGTTTACCATTAAACTCAACTTCAAGCCAAACGTGCGTGCATTGCAAAGCATGTTCACTCCAGTCGGAACGGTTCAGGTCCCCTCCGAGCCCGTAGAATAAAAAATTTAGAATAGTGGACTTGCCTGAGGAGTTCGCACCGCGGATAACGTTTACACCCCGGTGAAAATCCTCGTCATATAGAACATTTAGGTCACGGCGAACCACCAGCCTACTAACGAAAATATTTGGATCAAACCGGATCATAACGAAATTCCATTAATTTGGACCTGGCCTTGAGCCCTTTTTTTCCAAGTAGAGGGTAACGTTCCCTCATTGAGCACAGAATTTCAATGATATCGGCCATCTGATGATTTGACGTCCTAACCCTAGTCGTCATTGTATCAGGCATGGAATCTTTCAAAAACAAAACTTCATCAAGCGCCCACTCTTCGGTTGAAACGTGTCCTGCTTTAGCTAGGCTAGATACTGCAGCTCTCTGGAATGGCTCCATCCGATCGAAAATAACTCGATCATCAGGCATTCCCCCATAAGGTACCATCCATTCGTAGGATCTGCTGATACTACGCCAAGAAACATCCTCCGCATAAAGCGATATCCCCTGGATACGAAAGGGAAACAATAAATAAAAATCTAAGATTCTAAGCATATCGAAAGATGTTTTTTCACTGAAAAGACAGGCATCGTTGAGCCGAATAATCCTAAATATAGCATTATAAGGATCGAATGCTTCATTATAAGTAAGCTGTGTCATGTCACACTTTGCGCAGAATAATGCCATCTAATAAAACACTGTTCGGCCAACCAGTATATCATACCATGGACCACATTGTGGCTCATCTCAATAACTTCATACCCACATTCTTCAACAATAGGGCTAATTATCCTATCAATAACCAGCGCATTTATTTCAGCTTCTGTCTTGTGAGGTATTTCTAGATAAACTACGTTGTTAAATTCTAATTCTGCTTTAGCCAAAATGTGCACAAATATTTGTTGAGCAGTATGGTATAAAGACCAGCGTTCCAAAAGCTTAACGAACATTTCCTTTTTTTCAATCGCATCGAAGTATGATGCACTTTTCCCCGCTGCCTCCAGTTTGGCCTGAAGCCCACTAACGCCATCTACCGACCTCTTGCGGTGATACCTCGCGAGTTCGTCGATTATCTCTCTCGTTTCGTCGTTGTCTTCCACTTGCTGTTGCAGTTTTGTCAATAGACGCTCAACCATACCCTTTGTTGGCAAAGCCATATGGTTGATTACTGTAGTCTTGTCGCGACCAATTAAATCGCCGTCGGCGCGTGCACCCTTTTGATAGACGTTGTTCACTTGGCTAGCTACGCTTGTCACGGCCGACAATGTCTCCAGCTGCCTTGGCCCTGGTTTGATCTACTGAATTTCCACTTGCACCCGTATTTTGAGTTTTCTTCACGATTTTTAAGGTCACAAGTGCTCCACCCAGCCCGCCTGCAATGACCCCGCATAAGAAATCCCAAAACTCTAAACTGCCAAACATCGCTGATTCCAAATAAAAGTTGTTCAGCGTATTAGGTACGAGCTGGACGAAGAATGCAACTCTCAGTTGCTTACTGGATATTATGGTGGAGGCTTGAGGCAGTAGCGGCCCCTAGCTCATAGCTAGCACTTTTTCCGGCTTAACCGCAGCGCACAGGTCCGCCCCCCTAGAACTACGCCTCGAGGAGACTGAGGGCCGTATGGGCGCATAAAAACAGATTTGAATCTGACCCGATAATGCCCCGCTTGCCGGTCATACCGCGCACTCGGTCTCGGCAGTAGTATTCGGTAAGAACAGATCGCGAATGTGCGGCAAAGCGTGTGGCAGACACATTTTAGAACTAAATCGCTAGCATCCAAGTCTTTGAAAATAAATGGAGGCGAGTAGGAGAATCGAACTCCTGTACACGGATTTGCAATCCGCTGCGTAACCACTCCGCCAACTCGCCTCGGCCGCGATGACGCGGCTGGCACATGGGCCACTGGCCCCTATGCGTTTGGCGCTTATCCCGATTTTCTGGGGAAATGTCTAGCCCAGTTTAAAGCAAAACGGCGGGAAAAATATCTCCCGCCGTGAAATGGTCAATTACAGGGAAATGACGGGCTTGTCGTCTTCTTCGGGCGCGTCGAGCTGCAGGTGGTGATCTTCGAGGATCAGGATGTTTTCCGCCCCCACAACCGCGCTTTTGGTTTTGTAGCCGATGACGTCTTCGATCTCCATCTCGGGGTTACGCGCCATCAGGATCGTCTCTTCGGACGAGAAGTTGGTCAGCCCGCGGGCGAACTCGTTCCCCTGCTCGTCATAGACGTGAAGCACATCACCTTTAGAGAATTCGCCCTGAATCGACACCAGATCATCACGCTGCAAGCCGCGCTCCTTGGCGGTGATCGCGCGGACAGCCTCGTCCGTGACGACCAGCGTTCCGGCAACCTGCAAACGGTTGCTCAGCCAGATCATCAGCGGCGACGCCGCCTTGGCCGACGCCAGACAACGGGTGTGGCGGCGTTCGTTGTTCAGCACCGAGGAAATCGGGCGTTCGATGATACCGTCGGCGATGATCGTCTCGACACCGGCGTTCTGTGCCATATTGGCCGCCAGCATCTTGGTCAGCATGCCGCCGCTGCCCAATTCGCTGATGCTTTTGGTGGATTCGAGGTGTTCGGACACGTCTTCGATTTCCTCGATGAACTGGGCACCGGGTTCGGAGGGGTCACGGTCATACAGGCCTTCGACGCTGGTCAGGATGATCAGGTGATCGGCCTCGACCATCTGGGCCACCTTGGCGGAAAGACGGTCATTGTCGCCCACTTTCAGGTCGCGTGTGGCGATGGAATCGTTCTCATTGATGATGGGCAGGATCTGGTTTTCAAACAGCCGCAGCATGGTGTTCTTGATGTTCAGAAAGCGGCGACGCTCTTCCATGTCTTCGACGGTCACCAGCATTTGCGCCACGTCAAAGTTGTATTCATTCGCAACCTGACGGTAGGCGTTCATCAGCAGGGGCTGACCACAGGCGGCCGCCGCTTGCTTGTCCAGAATACCGGCCTCTTCGGGGCGTTTCCCGATCATGTTCAGGCCAAGCGCGACCGAGCCTGACGAGGTCAGGATGATCTCGTATCCCTGGTCCTGAAGGTCCCCCAAATCCGCCATGAGACCGTTCATGAAAGCATAGCGCAATGTCAGCTTTTCTTCATTGGCCAACAGGCTGGATCCGATTTTAACGACGATACGTTTCTTCTTGGACACGGGGAGACTTCTCCGGTTTATTGTTAAATTTCAACGCGTCATCCCGCGCGACACAGAATGCCGCAACGCAGAAAAACGCTGTGATTCGGGGATGTATAACATGTGGACACCAAGCATTTGCAACCGCCAAGCTAGGGCGCGCGGGATTACGCCACGCTCAGGCCGTGGTTTTCAGCCCTTCTAGCGCGGTACGGGTCGCGGCGGGAATCTCGGTCGGGCGGTGGTCGTCGCGGTTTACATAGACATGCACAAAGAACCCTTCGGCAGAGGCGTTTTCCTCGTCGTTCCGGAACAGGCCCAACTCCATCCGGACGGAGCTTTTGCCAAGCTGCGCCACCCGCAGCCCCGCTGTCACGCGGTCGGGGAAGGCCATCTCTCCGAAATAGCGGCAACCGGTTTCCACGACGAGCCCGAAGGCGGGGCTGGTCTGCGGGTCCAGCAGCCCCCGTTCGATCAGCCAGCCGTTTACGGCCGTGTCAAACAGCGCATAGTGCACGACGTTGTTCATATGCCCATAGGTGTCATTGTCGTTCCATCGCGTCTGCAAAGGATAGAAGTCCGCGAAATCGGCACGGGTGGCGGCAGGTGCGCGGGCGGCCATTACCAAGCCGCCTCGTAGATTGCCTGAGCATCGGCCTGTGTCACCTCGCGCGGGTTGTTCACAAGCAGACGGGCCTGCACCATCGCGTCTTCGGCCATCTTGGGGATCGCGGACCGGGGGATATCGACATCGCGCAAGCGCGGCGGCAGCCCAATCCGCTTGGATAGATCCGTCAGCGCATCAACGAAGGCGGCGGTGCGGGCCTGACCGCCTTCGACTTCTGCCAGGTCGGGGAAGGCATCGGCAGCGATCTCGGCATAGACACTGCCCGCTTGGGGCGCGTTGAAACGCAGCACGTGGGGCAGCACCAGCGCGTTGGACAGCCCGTGCGGGATATGGAAGGTGCCACCGATGGGATAGGCCAGCGCGTGTACCGCCGCGACGGGGGCATTGGCAAAGGCTTGCCCCGCCAGCATCGACCCCAGCAACATCGCGCCGCGGGCCTCCAGGTTGCTGCCATCCGCGACGACGGTTTCGATATTGGCCCCCAGCAGGCGCAGCGCCTCGCGGGCAAGTAGCTTGGACACAGGGTTGTTGTTGGCATTGACCGAGGCATAGGATTCGATCGCGTGCACCATCGCGTCAACGCCTGTGGCCGCGGTGATCGACGCGGGCAGACCGACGGTCAGGGAGGCGTCCAGAATGGCCATATCAGGCAGGATCACGGGCGAGGAGACGCCGCGCTTTTCCTCTGCCCCGACGGTGATGATCGACACGGGCGTGACCTCTGACCCGGTGCCAGCGGTGGTAGGAACCAACACCAGCGGCAGGCGCGGCCCCTTGGCCTGCCCTACACCCCAAGCGGCATCCAGATCCTCGTCAGAGCCAAGCAAAAGCGCCACAAGCTTGGCCACATCCTGCGATGACCCGCCACCAAAGCCGATGACTCCGGTCGCCCCCGCGCTGCGCCCTGCCTCTACCGCGCGCATCAATGTCTCGCGCGAGGGGTCGGCCTCTACATCATCAAAGACGGTGACCTGATGACCGGCTTTCTCAAGCGCATCGATGCAAGGGTCGCACAGGCCAAGTTTGCGCAAACCGGGGTCGGTGATCAACAGGCACGTCTTGCCCAGCAACCCGCCTGCCAGCGCGGCGATACGCACGGCGGCCCCGTTTTCGAATACGACGGATTTTGTGGTGTTGAATACAAAAGGGTTCATATGCCCGCGCCTCTCCCATAGCTGGCTGCAGCGTTCCTCCGCGCTGCGACTTGGGGGCATTAAAGGGAATTATCCCGCACGCGCATAGCCGTTATTTCGGTTTCTTTTTTCGCTCTGCGAAACTGCGGGAAGAGCCTGGCCCGCCACGCAACAAATGTGCATAACCACCCTGCGCGATTGGGTTTTTCGACGCGGCATCCAGCGTCTGCGTGGATAAATCGGGCGCGTTTGACACATCAGACAAGCCGTCAGGCCCTTCAGGGCAAGCGGCGGACTTCGTTGGTCTGGCTGCGCAGATACTCCATCACCGCGGGACGTACCGATTGATCCCCGCGATCACGTGCGGCATGGATCACCTCGCGGATTTCCCCCAGATCAGAGCGGTGCAACATGCTTTTGACCGGCCCGATGGACGCGGGACGCATGGACAGCGTTGTGATCCCGATGGCAGCAAAGCACAGCGCCTCTATGGGGCGGCCCGCATCCTCGCCACAGAATGACAGTGGCGTACCGGTTTCGCGGCAACGGTCTACGATGTTCTCTAGGAAGGTCAGGAAGCTGACGTTCAACGTGTCATAGCGGCGGCGCACCAGCTCGTTCTCGCGGTCGGCGGCAAAGAAGAACTGCTTAAGATCGTTGCCCCCGATCGACAGGAATTCGACCTCTTCGAAGAACTTCGTCGGGGCAAAGGCCAGCGATGGGGTCTCGAGCATCGCGCCAACTTCGATTTGCGACGGCAGCACATGGCCCAAGCGCGCCTCGCGGGCGAGCGTCTTATCCATCTCGGCACGGGCGGCGCGGTATTCTTCGAACTGCGCGACAAAGGGGAACATCACCGACAGGGGGCGCCCGTTCGCCGCACGGATCAACGCCTGCAACTGCATCCGCATCATGCCCGGCTTGTCCAGCCCGACACGGATCGCACGCCAGCCCAAAGCGGGGTTCGGTTCGTCGTTGGGCTTCATATAGGGCAGCACCTTGTCCGACCCGATATCCAACGTCCGGAACACCACACGTTTACCCGACGCGGCATCCAACACACGGCTATACAGCGCGGACAGCTCCGACCGTTTCGGCATCTGGCTGCGCACAAGGAATTGAAGCTCCGTGCGGAACAGCCCCACCCCTTCGGCCCCTGACCCGTCAAGCGAGGGAAGATCCGCCATGAGACCCGCATTCATATGCAGCCCGACCCGCGTGCCGCATTTGGTGATCGCCGGTTTGTCGCGGATCGACGCATAGCGTTCCTGCGCCTCGGCCTGCATCGCGATTTTGTCGCGGAAGGCAGAAGCAACGGTTTCCTCGGGGCGCAGATGCACCACGCCCTGTTCGCCATCCACCATGATCCGGTCGCCGTTCAGCGCATCATTGGTCACGCGGCTGGCGTGGACGATCAGCGGGATCGCCAGCGCCCGCGCGACAATCGCGGCATGGCTGCCAACCGACCCGCCCTCCAGCACGATACCGCGCAGGGAGCGGCCGTATTCCAACAGCTCAGCCGGTCCGATGTTGCGCGCCACCAGAATAGGGTCGGTGGGCATCTCGGCCCCCGTGTTCGACCCCTGCCCTGTCAGAATGCGCAGCAAGCGATTGCTGAGGTCATCCAGATCGGACAGACGTTCGCGCAGATAGGCGTCGGCGGCCTGCCCCATACGGGCGCGCGCCAGAGATTGCTCTTTCTCGACAGCCGCTTCGGCAGACAGGCCACGGCCGATGTCTTCCTCCATCCGGCGCAACCAGCCTTTGGAGTTGGCGAACATCCGATAGGCTTCAAGCACCTGTTGCTGGTCCTTGTCTCCCCCCGCCATCGCCATCATCTGATCCACGCTGACGCGCAAATCATCGACCGCCTCGTTCAGACGCGCGGTTTCGCTGGCAGGATCGTCGGCCACAAGCTTTGACACGACGACGCGCGGCTCGTGCAGCCAGACGTGGCCTTCGGCAACGCCCTCTTGCGCCACGGTGCCGCGGATCAGAACCGCCTGACTGTGCCGCGCCGACATCGCGGCACCCTCGCCGACAAAGGCCCCTAGCTCGGTCATTTCGGCCAGCACCATGGCGACCACTTCCAGCGCATAGACCTCGTCAGCCGAGAATTCCCGCGCAGCTTTGGATTGTACGACCAGAACGCCCAGCATCTCGCCTAAGCGCTGCACCGGTATGCCCAGAAAGCTTGAATACAGCTCTTCGCCCGTTTCCGGCATAAAGCGGAAACCGGGGGCCTGCGGGGCATTTGGCGTGTTGATAATGCGCTTGCGTTTGGCGACGCGCCCGACCAGCCCCTCGCCCATCTTCATGCGCGTCTCGTGGACCGCATCGGCCTTCAGCCCTTCGGTCGCGCAAAGTTCCAGCGTGTCTTCATCGCGGAACAGGTAGATAGAACAGACCTCGCAACCCATAGAGGACGCGATCAGATGCGTGATCTTGTCCAGCCGCGCCTGCCCTGCATCATCACTGGCCATGGCATCGCGTAGGCGACCCAACAGCTTGCGGCTTTCTGTCTCTATCCCATCAGCCATGTGATCATTTCCCCCCGGCGATGCCAGCTTAGATCACAGGCGTCCCAAAATTGAAACGCCTGATATCATTGACATCTATCATCTGCTCCCCGAGGCCGGAAGATGCGTTTTCCCCTGTTGCGGGAAAACGCTGTGATCTTCGCAGGTGGGGTGCCCGGGAATTAGGCGGGTTTGTCCAGCTCGAACGCGTCATGCAGCGCCTGAACGGCCAGCTCCATGTATTTGCGGTCGATCAGAACAGAGATTTTGATCTCGGAGGTGGTGATGACCTTGATGTTCACACCCTCGTTCGACAACACCTGAAACATCTTCGCCGCAACGCCGGTGTGGCTGCGCATGCCGATCCCCACGACCGACACTTTCGCCACATCGGTATCCGCGATCAGATCGTCGAAATTCAGCTCGCCCGATTTTTTCGCGGCATCAATCGCGACTTCCGCGCGTTTGATCTGATCGACGGGGCAGGACCACGTCATATCGGTGCGCCCCTCTTCCGAGATGTTCTGAACGATCATATCGACGTTCACGCCACCATCGCTGAGTGCGGTGAAGATCGCGGCGGCAATGCCGGGGCGATCCGCGACCGAAACCAGCGTCATCTTTGCTTCGTCACGCGAAAACGCGATACCGGATACTACATTGCTTTCCATAATTTCCTCCTCGGCGCAGACCAGCGTTCCAGCCTCGTCTGATTGTTCCTCAAAACTGCTCAGCACGCGCAGCTTGACCTTGTACCGCATGGCCAGTTCGACCGACCGGGTTTGCAGCACCTTGGCCCCCAGCGACGCCAGTTCCAGCATTTCTTCAAAGGCGATCTTGTCGAGCTTGCGCGCCTTGGCGCTCACCCGCGGGTCGGTGGTATAGACCCCGTCCACATCGGTGTAGATATCGCAACGCTCTGCATCAAAGGCAGCGGCAAACGCAACGGCGGTGGTGTCCGACCCGCCACGCCCCAGCGTGGTGATCCGGCCCTCGGGGGAAACGCCCTGAAAGCCCGCGACAACCGCGACGCGCATGCCTTCGTCGAATTTCGCCATGATGTTTGCAGGCGGAATTTCCTCGATCCGGGCCGAGGAATGCGCGGAGGTCGTCTTGACCGGCACTTGCCAGCCTTGCCAACTGCGCGCCGGTACGTCCATTTCCTGCAAGGTCAGCGCCATCAGGCCCGCGGTGACATTCTCGCCCGAGGAGACGACAGCGTCATATTCGCGCGCGTCATATAGCGGAGAGGTTTCGTTCACCCAGCCGACCAGCTCGTTCGTCTTTCCCGACATGGCGGAAACGATGACGATCACGTCATAGCCCTTGGCCACTTCGACGCCCACGCGTTTGGCCGCGCGGCGGATACGGTCCAAGGTGGCCACCGACGTGCCACCAAACTTCATCACCAGAACAGGCATATGTCCCCCGTTGCAAAACTCCGGCGCGGTGTACGCGCAAGCGCCGCCCTTAGCAAGCCCGCAGGCCGCTGTCGTAACGCAGGGAAATTATGTGTGAACCGCAAGTTGCAAGGTAGCAGGGCGGGGTATCCGCCCGCCCAAGGTCGCCTGCGCCCCCCCCGTCTATGACGTGGTGCGTTTGGCCCGAAACGGCAGCGGCGTCAGCGGGATACCCTCTTCGATCAGGGCGACGGCTTCGTCCAGACGCGCCTCGCCATAGATTGACCGGTCGGGCGCATCCCCGATGTGGATGGCACGGGCTTCACGCACGAAATCATCGCCCACATATTCCGAGGAGGTTTCGACCTCTTTGCGCAGCGCCTTCAGCGCCTCTTCCAACGCGCTTTGAGGCTTCGATAGCACCGGTACTGCGGCGTCCGGCTTTTGACCACCCTCACCGCGGTTCTCGCGGCGCTCACCGGTTGTGACACGGGGGGCCATCATGCCCTTGGTCACCTTGGTCGACCCACACAGCGCACAGGTCAGATGCCCCGCCTGCGCCAGCGCATCAAAGGCGGCGGCAGATTTGAACCAGCTTTCAAACTGGTGGTCTTGATCACATTTCAGCGAAAACTTGATCATCGCGCCCGCAGGCATCCTCTCGTCGTTAAGATATGTTAAAAATGGGGGCGCAAGCCGGTCCCGTCAAGCGGCTCAACTCCGCCCGCGCGGATCGAAGTCCCGGATCATGCGCGCCAGCTCGGGTTCTGACACCATTTTGGCGGCCTTCTTGCGCGACATCCACTTGCGCCGCCGCTGGCCGGCTTCGGGGTATTTATCGGCGGTGATCTTGACCTCTACGGGATAGAGCATGGCCACCACCGGCAACATCTCTCCACCGTCCATTTCCTTTGTGTAGGAATAGACGCCAAGGCAGCCGCCCGTGACCCGCCCGCGCACGCCCGCTTCTTCCCATGCCTCGCGCGCGGCGGCGGCACCGGGGGTTTTGGCATCCATCGGCCAGCCTTTCGGCACAATCCAGCGTTTCGCCCCCCGAGACGTGATCAACAGCACCTGCACCTTGCCTTGGCGCACACGGTAACACAGCGCGGCGAACTGTGTTCGCACCTCTCCCTTGCGGGCACCTTGCAGTGATATGGGCAGCTGTTTCATGCGGGGCATTCTGTCTCCGGGGTGGTACGGCAACAAAAGCCTACCCGTGCCGTGATGACAAGACCAGTCGCCCTTGCACGCCCCTACGGCATGGCGGATACTGTGGGAATGAAACGTTTTTTGCCGCTCATTTTTGCAGCGCTGCTGCCCACCCTCGCGCAGGCAGAGCAGCCTTCGGTGACGGTCTTTGCGGCCGCCAGCCTGCGCGGTGCCCTGGACGAGGTCGCGCGCGGCTATGACGGCGATGTGGCGCTGTCCTTTGGCGGGTCCGGCACGATGGCACGGCAGATCGATGCGGGTGCCCCTGCCGATGTGGTCTTGTTGGCGGCACCGGTCTGGATGACATGGCTGCGGGATCGCGGCGCGGTCAAGGCTGACGCAGTGGTTGATTTGCTGGGTAATTCGCTTGTGGTGATCGCCCCCGCAGACAGCGATATCGCGCCGGACCCCACCGATCTGGCGGGTGCCCTTGGCGATGCGCGGTTAGCGATGGGTCAACGGGACGCCGTGCCCGCCGGTATCTATGCGCGCGAATGGCTTGAGGCGACCGGACAATGGGAAGCGATCGCCCCGCATCTGGCAGAGACGGATAACGTGCGCAGCGCACTGGCTTTGGTCGCGCGGGCAGAGACGCCTTTGGGCGTGGTTTACCGCACCGATGCTTTGGCCGAACCACAGGTCCGCATCCTTTACGATATCCCGCAGGGGACACACAGCCCGATCACCTACCCCGCCGCCGCGCTTACTGACAGCGGCGCGGCCTTCATGGCGCATCTGCAGTCCCACGACGCCCGCGCGGTCTTTGCCCGCCACGGTTTCAAGCCGCTGCCCGAATGACCGCAGACGCCGCCGCCTGGGACGCGCTGCGTCTGTCGCTTTGGGTTGCAGTTTGGGCGACGCTACTGGCGATCCCGCTGGCGCTTTGGGTGGCGTGGCTGCTGGCGCGGCGGGATTTCTGGGGCAAGGCGCTGCTGAATGCCGCCGTGCATCTGCCGCTGGTTTTGCCGCCCGTGGTCACGGGATATCTGCTGCTGATGGCATTCGGGCGGAACGCGCCCTTGGGCCGCGCATTGGACGCCATCGGGTTGCAACTGGCGTTCCACTGGTCCGGCGCGGTGCTGGCGGCGATCATCATGGGGTTCCCCTTGATGGTCCGCGCCATGCGCCTCGCGATAGAGGCGGTGGATCCCAAGCTTGAAGACGCCGCCGCCACGCTCGGTGCCCCCCGCGCGGCGGTTTTCGCCCGTGTCACCCTACCCCTCATTTTGCCCGGTGTGCTGGCGGGGACCGTGATGGGCTTTGCCAAAGCCATGGGCGAATTTGGTGCCACGATCACGTTTGTCGCCAATATCCCCGGCCAGACGCAAACCCTGCCAAGCGCCATCTGGGCCGCCTTGCAGATACCCGGTGGCGAGGGTCAGGCGGTGGCGATGGTGCTTATGTCTTCGGCCATCGCGGTCAGCGCCGTGCTTCTGTCCGAGCTGCTCGCCCGCCGCGTTGCCAAAAGGATCGCGGGCACATGACGCTTTCCCTGTCCCTGTCGCACCGCTTTGACAGCTTCGCGCTGGACCTCGCGCTTGAGGCCGGGCCGGGCATCACCGCGCTGTTTGGCCGGTCGGGGGCCGGAAAATCTACCGTAATCAACGCTGTTGGCGGCTTGCTCCACCCCGACCGCGGGCGCGTCGTGATCGAGGACGAGGTGCTGCTGGACACCGAAGGCGGCATCTATGTCCCCCCGCACAAGCGCCGCCTTGGCACCGTGTTTCAGGATGCGCGACTGTTCCCGCATCTCAGCGTGGCGCAAAACCTGATGTTCGGTGCCCGCTATGCGCCGCGGGGCAGCAGCGGCCCGTCTCAACGCGACGTGGTGGCACTGCTTGGGCTAGAGACATTGCTCGACCGTGCGCCTGCCACGCTATCAGGCGGTCAAAAGCAGCGCGTTGCCTTGGGCCGTGCCTTGCTGAGCCACCCGCGCATGTTGCTGATGGATGAACCGCTCGCCAGTCTGGACGGGCCCCGCAAGCAAGAGATTTTGCCCTTTCTCGAACGATTGCGCGACGGGCCGCTCGGGCTGCCGATCCTGTATGTCAGCCACGCGGTGGACGAGATCGCGCGGCTGGCCGATACGCTGGTGCTGATCCAGAACGGAAAGGTTCAGGCGCAGGGTCCGCTGTTCGATGTCATGGCCGATCCCGCCGCCGTGCCCCTGCTTGGTGTCCGCGAGGCGGGTGCCGTGATCGAGGCGGATGTCCTTGAGCATGGCAATGACGGGATCACGACCCTGCGGATCAGCGCCGGAGAGCTTGAGCTGCCCGGCGTGCATGCCGATGCCGGTGCCCGCGTGCGTCTGCGGGTGCTGGCCCAAGACGTGATCCTGTCCCTGACCCGCCCCGAGGGGCTAAGCTCGGTCAACGTGCTGCCCGTCACGGTCGAGGCGGTTCACCCGGGCGACGGTCCGGGCGCGGCCATTGCCCTGCGTGCGGGGCGTGACCGGTTGCTCAGCCGTGTGACGGCCCGCGCTGTCGCCGAGCTTGGCCTGACACCGGGCATGACCTGCTATGCGATCCTCAAGGCCACCACGGTCGCGCCGGGCAGTATCGGGCGCTAGGCGATCTTGCGCAGCCCGACCTTGGCGCGCAGCCGCTCGACCAGTTCTTCGTGGGGGACATCCGCATCAATCGCCAGCTTGCGCAGCCCGAAATGCACATGGGCCATATCTTCGTAATAGCTGGTATAGGCATAGTTGGTGGCCGCACCGGCCACCGCCCCCAGCACCGGCACCGCCTGCGCGGCCAGCTTCTGCCCCAAGACCAGCGCCAGACGCGGGGCCACTTTGGCAATCACCGCCTGCATGGCGCGCCCGCTTAGCGCGACCCGCGCCGATAGGAACGCCAGATCGGCCCCGTCATCCTCTGACAAGGGCCCCGCGGCGCTGAACACCTGCACGCAATCGAACTGCACATTCTCGGCATGGGCATCAAAACCGTGTTCCACCGCCACCCCCTGAATAACGCGGAGCAACAAGGTCGTCGTCACCGGCAGCTCTGCCAGTGCCGTGGGCAAGCCACCTGCGCCGCCCGCCGCCCCCATTGCCGCGCTGACCGCCTGATTCAGCCAGCTTTTCTGGTCCGGCACCATCGACCGCGTCGACGTCGCTGCCTTCATCGCCTGGCCCAATGCCTTGACGGTGGCGCTTTCAAGATTGCGGCGCACGGGCGAGGGAAGCTTGTCGATCAACCCCTCGGCGCTGCCGCCGATGACGTTCAACACATTGATACCCACGCCGCCCGCGCTTTTGTAGCGCTTGGCGATCTGGTCCAGCCGTGCCTCTACGTCAATGGTGCTGGGTAGGTTGCTTTCAATCTGCATGGGGTGGGGCCTCCGCCTGTTTGGCTAGAATGTGGGCCATCCCGCCGCCGCTTTCAATGTGGCCAAGCGGTGACATCGCCCGCGATGCCCTCCCACGCGCCATCGACCAGCGCGCGGCCCAACACCCGTTCGGGGTTCGTTGGCGGCGGCATCACCACATCGGTCAGCAAGGTAAAGCCGAAGCGGTTATAGTAAGGCGCATCCCCCACCAGCATCACGCGCGACCACCCCAGCGGGGCCGCTTGCGCCAGACTGCCCTCTATCAGCAAGGCACCCAAGCCTTCGCCCTGCCGCGTCGGGTGCACGGCAACGGGCCCCAACAACAGCGCGGCATGGGCACCGATACAGATCGGCCAATAGCGGATAGCCCCGGCAAGGATACCGCCCGCGTCACGTGCCACATGGTTCAGCCCCGCCACCGGCGGCACCCCGTCGCGCAGGCGATAGGACGACAACGCCTCGCGTCCCGGCGCAAAGCAGGTGTCGTACAACGCTTCGACTTCCCAGTGATCGGCAGCCGTCTCGGGGGTAATATGATACAAGGCGTGGCCCTCTGGACGGTTTTCCTGTGGCGCTGCCTTTATCATGGCGCTAGCCATAGGTGCAAACCATGAGGAGAGTTTGATGTTCTACCGCCCGCAAGACGGCCACCCCCTGCCCCATAACCCGTTCAACGCGATTGTCACCCCACGCCCGATCGGATGGATTTCCACCCGAGACGCGGACGGGAACGACAATCTGGCCCCCTATTCGTTTTTCAACGGGGTCGCCTATACGCCGCCGCAGGTGATGTTTGCCTCTACCGGGACCAAGGCCGATGTGGACGGGACCAAGGACAGCATGGCCAACATCCGCGAGACCGGCGTCTTCTGCGTGAACATTGTCGAATACGCGATGCGCGACGCGATGAACGCCTCCTCTGCGACGCTGCCCCATGGCGCGGATGAATTCGGCCACGCTGGCATCGAAAAAGCGAGCTGCGACCAGATCAACTGCGCCCGTGTGGCGACCGCCCCTGCCAGCCTGGAATGCCGCATGACCCAGATGGTCAAGATCGAGGGAGAGAATAACTTTGTCGTCTTCGGCGAGGTCGTCGGCGTGCATATGCGCGACGATTGCATCAAGGACGGGCGGTTCGACGTGACGACCTACCAACCGCTGTCCCGCTTGGGCTACCGCGATTATGCCCGCGTGACCGACGTGTTCGAGATCATCCGCCCCGACGATTGATCCCGCCACATCCCGAAAAGCGAAAAGCCCCCGATGCGGACTGCATCGGGGGCTTTTTGTTTCCCTCGGTCGGGCGGTTTAGTGACCGCCAAGAATGCCGGTACGGACCTGATAATTCGCGGCGATCTCGTAATCGGGATCATCGTCGCTATCGATCATCAGATGCCCGGCCTTCTTCAGCAAACGGTGACAATCGCGGCTGAGGTGGCGCAACTGGATGCGCTTGCCCGCGCCTTCGTATTTCGCGGCAATCGTCTCGATCGCTTGCAGGGCGGATTGATCCACAACGCGGCTGTCTTCGAAATCGACGATCACCTCGCTGGGGTCGGCCTTGACGTTAAAGAGCTCGGCGAAACCTTCGGACGATCCAAAGAACAGCGGCCCCTGAATTTGATAGACCTTGGCCCCTTCAGGAGTGGTGTATGTTTTGGCGTGGATGCGACGCGCATTGTTCCACGCATAGGCCAGCGCCGACACGATCACACCGACGACCACCGCGACCGCAAGGTCTTCGTAGACGGTGACGACGGTAACCAGCAGGATCACGAAGGCATCGGTCAGGGGCACTTTGCGCAGGATCCCAAAGGAGTTCCACGCGAAGGTGCCGATCACGACCATGAACATCACCCCGACCAGTGCTGCCAGCGGGATCTGTTCGATCAGCGGCGCGCCGACCAGAATGAACAGCAGCAAAAACACCGCAGCCGCAATCCCCGCAACCCGCGTGCGCCCGCCGGATTTCACGTTGATCATGGACTGACCGATCATGGCGCAACCGCCCATACCGCCGAAGAAGCCGGTCACGGTATTGGCCACGCCCTGCGCGATACATTCCTGGCTGGCCCCGCCGCGGGTGTTGGTCAAGTCGCTGACAAGGTTCAACGTCAGCAGCGATTCAATCAGGCCGATGGCCGCAAGGATCACCGCATAGGGCAGGATGATATACAGCGTCTCGAGCGTGAAGGGTGCCAAGGCGGTGCCGTACAGGCCGACACCTTCGCCAAACGGCATGTGGAACGTCGGAAAGCCGCCCTCGATCGAGGCCAGATCGCCGACCCGTGGCACATCCATGCCCGTCGCGATCACCAGAATGGCGATGATGCCGATGCCTGCCAGCGGTGCGGGGATCAGCTTGGTGATGCGCGGCATGACCCAGATGATCGCCATCGTCGCGGCGACAAGCGCCAGCATCAGATACAACGGCCCACCCGAAAGCCATTCGCCACCCGACATGCCGTGACCTGTATCAACCATCGTGCCCGGCACTTTGAACTGGCCCATCTGGGCAAGGAAGATCACGATGGCCAGACCGTTCACAAACCCCAGCATAACAGGGTGCGGCACCAGCCGCATGAACTTGCCCCATTGCATGACACCCGCGAAAACCTGGATCAGCCCCATCAGCACGACCGTGGCGAACAGATATTCAACCCCGTGCTGCGCAACCAATGCGACCATAACAACCGCCAAAGCCCCCGTCGCCCCCGAGATCATCCCCGGACGCCCGCCGATCAACGCGGTGATCAACCCCACCAGGAAGGCCGCATAGAGACCCACCAACGGGTGGACCCCCGCGACAAAGGCAAAGGCAACCGCTTCGGGCACAAGGGCCAGGGCGACGGTCAGCCCCGACAGCAATTCGATGCGCAGCCGCGACGGAGAGAACCCCTCTCCCGGCATCCATCTCAGGTCGGTCACATCAAGATTTTTGGTAAAACTACGGAACGTGGTACGCGCCATCGGGCATCCTTCGGGTCAAATCGCATCAATAAGTTGGAAAGGTCTTTGCGGCCTCCTAGCTGAAACGTGAACAAAATGGAAGGCGCGCAACAGCGCGGGCCGGATTTGAGGCTTTCCCTATGGGCCAAGCTTGATACTCTGCGCACAACTCAATCCAAGGGCGACTTCATGACTCAGACGAAAATTGCCGTGATCGGCGGCTCCGGCATCTATGACATCAACGGGCTGGAGGGGGCCGAATGGCTTACCGTGGAAAGCCCGTGGGGCCCGCCCTCCGATGCGATCCTGACCGGCACGCTGGACGGGGTAGAGATGGCCTTTCTGCCGCGCCACGGGCGCGGACATGTGCATGCGCCCTCTACCGTTCCCTATCGCGCCAATATCGATGCGCTGAAACGGCTCGGCTGCACGGATGTGATCAGCGTCTCGGCTTGCGGGTCGTTCCGTGATGAAATGGCGCCGGGAGATTTTGTGATCGTGGACCAGTTCATCGACCGCACCATCGCGCGGGAGAAATCTTTCTTCGGCACCGGCTGCGTGGCCCATGTCAGCGTGGCGCACCCCACCTGCCCACGTTTGGGCGACGCCTGCGAAACCGCTGCGCGCGACGCGGGCATCAACGTGCACCGCGGCGGCACCTACCTTGCGATGGAGGGGCCGCAGTTCAGCACATTGGCGGAATCCAAGATGTACCGCGAAAGCTGGGGCGCGGATGTGATCGGCATGACCAATATGCCCGAAGCGAAATTGGCCCGCGAGGCAGAGCTTTGCTATGCCTCGGTCGCGATGATCACGGATTACGATAGCTGGCACCCGGACCACGGGGAGGTCGATGTGACCAAGATCATCGAGACGTTGATGGGCAATGCCGACAAGGGCCGTCAACTGGTCGCGCGCCTGCCCAAACTGCTAGGAGCCGACCGCGCCCCCTGCCCGCATGGCTGCGACCGCGCGTTGGAATATGCGATCATGACCCAGCCAGAAATGCGCGACGCGGCCCTTGTGGCCAAACTGGATGCCGTCGCCGGCCGGGTGCTTTAGGGCGCGCTGCAAACGCTGACGCAGCGCCCTTTGCAGGGGCTGTGGCAGGTGAGTTTATTTGGCAAAATGAAGCGGGGCCTTGCGGTTTTGACGTGATGTCCCGCGGGGCCGCGCTGTTGAAGATGCTTGCTGACAGGGGGCGTGTCGCTTAACGCTGTGGCGCGGTTGTTGCGCTGGTGTGGCGACCGACCAAAGCCCAACGACCGGAGCACTGCATGAAACAGGTTCAAGATTACATCCGTACCATTGTCGATTTCCCTCACGAAGGGATCATGTTTCGCGATGTGACCACGCTTTTCGCTGACCCGCGCGGGTTCCGTATGGCCATCGACCAGATGCTGCACCCCTATGCCGGCATCGACATCGACAAGGTCGTCGGGCTTGAGGCGCGCGGGTTTATTCTGGGGGGCGCGATTGCGCATCAGCTGTCCGTCGGCTTTGTGCCGATCCGCAAGAAGGGCAAGCTGCCCGGTCGCACCATCTCTCAGGATTACAAGCTGGAATACGGCGAGGCGATTGTGGAGCTGCACGACGACGCGATCCAGCCCGGTGAGAAGGTGTTGGTTGTCGACGATCTACTGGCCACCGGTGGCACCGCCGAGGCGGGGATCAAGCTGATCCAGCGTTTGGGCGGCGAGATCGTGTCCTGCGCCTTTATCATCGACCTGCCGGAACTTGGCGGGCGCAAGCGGCTGGAAGCGATGGGGATGGAGGTCAACGCGCTCTGTGCCTTTGACGGCGCGTAAACCGCGTTGCCGAGACTTTATTCCGGCGCGGGGAACATCGCGCCGGGGTTCATGATCCCGTTCGGGTCCAGCGCCGCCTTGATCGCGCGCAACGCAGAGAGCTTTGCCGGATCGCTATAGCGTTCGAGGTCTTTGACCTTGAGCCGCCCGATCCCGTGCTCCGCACTGACAGAACCGCCGAGCTCGTGCACCAGATCATGGATCGCCGTCTTGATGGGCAAGCGATCATCCAGATGATCCTCGCGGCTTCGGCCCTGCACCGGGAAAACGTTGTAGTGCAGGTTGCCGTCGCCCACATGGCCGAAACAATTGATCCTGAAATCGCCCAGCGCGCCGATCTTTTCCCCCGCGCGGATGATAAATTCGGGCAGCGCGCCCAGGGGGACCGAGATATCGTGGCTGGAGATCGACCCGATCTGGCGGTTGGCGTGGGGCATCATCTCGCGGACGGCCCAGAAATCTTCGGACTGCTGCTGGCTTTGCGCGATGAGCCCGTCTGTCACCAGCTCCGCCTCGAAGGCGGCGGCAAACAGCGTCTCGAGCGCCGCCATCGGTTCCAGATCACCGCTGAGGCCCAATTCGATCAGCACGCTCCATTCTGGCGGGGTGTCGAAGGGCTGGCGGAGTTCGGGCATCTTTTCGGTGAGGAAATCCAGCCCGACGCCGTTCATAATCTCGAACGCGCTGATCATCTCGCCCAATTGACTGCGCGCGAGCGACAACAGCTTCAGCGCCGCCGCCGGAGAGTTCACGACCAGCAGCGCGGTCCCCGTCCTGGCGGGCCGCGGGAAGAGTTTGAGCGCCGCGGCGGTAATGACGCCAAGCGTGCCCTCGGCACCGACCAGCAAGTGACGCAGATCATAGCCGGTGTTGTTCTTGCGCAGCCGTGTCAGGCCGTTCCATATCTGGCCATCGGGCAGCACGGCCTCTAGCCCCAGACAGAGATCGCGGGCGTTGCCATAGCGTAGCACGCCGGTGCCGCCCGCATTTGTCGCGAGGTTCCCCCCAATGCGGGCAGAGCCCTGAGCCGCGAGGGTCAGGGGAAACAGGCGCTCCGCCGCCTCGGCGGCGTCTTGCACGTCAGACAGGATCATCCCCGCTTCGGCTACCAGCACGTTCTCATCGGGGTAAACTGCGCGAAGTTTGTTCATGCGTTCCAGCGACAGGATCAGCGGGGCGGGGCCAGAGTCTGCCACCTGGCCGCCCACAAGTCCGGTACCTCCGCCATAGGGGATCACGCCGACCCGTGCTGCATTGGCATGGCGGATCAGGGTCGCTACCTCTTCGACCGTGCGTGGCAGGGCCAGCACGGCCGATTTTCCGGCATACAGCCCGCGGGGTTCTTCCAGATAGCGGGGTTCGACCGCGCGGAAGACGTCGGGCGACAGATCGGCACGCAGCGCGGCCTCGAATGCGGGATCGGCGGGGTTCAATGTCATGGCCTATTGATCGCGCCAAGCGGGGCGGGATGCAAGCGGCTTTGGTCTTCGCTAGTGCAGGATCGGCGGCTTTGACGGGTCAGAGCCGGGGGCCTCCATCCGCGGGGTTTTTTCCAGCGGGTCCATCTGAGGCAGATCAAAACGCAGCCCGACTTTCGACAGTTTTTCAACCGTCGGATCAGAGGGAGCGAAGAAGCCCACATCCATCGCCCCCGCATCGATACCCGAGAATGTCAGCGCCTCGGAAGCGGCACGAACCAGCGCGTCTTGCGCGCGCGGGATGGCCCCGACAAAGCCCAGCAGATGCCCGCGCCCGCCGCCGGTATATTCAACCCCGACCAGCCACGCCCCTGCCGCCATGCCTGTGGCGGTCGCCAGCTTGGCATCAATCGCGGCAATCAGCGTTTCGGGCAGGCCCTTGGGCGGCAGAACACGGTCGATGCGCGCCTCGACCTCTCCGGCTTCATGGGCGAGTGTGTCGCGCAGCCAAGCCACGGCGCTGTCGGGCAGCAGGATCGCCGAAGGGGCGACATCCAGGTTCACCGCCATGCCAAGCGGTTGGCCATCCAGCATCCCCGCAATCGCGCGCCCGGACAGCGCCACATAGGGCGCGGGCTGCCCGACATAGGCCGCAAGCCGTTCGATCCGGTCAAAGACCAGCACATAGGCGTCCTCTAGCAGGACAGGGCTGACCTGATCGGCGTCCGGTTCGGCTTCGAGCAGCAGGAAAAGCTCCACATCGGCCATGCGTTCATAGAACCGCAGGCGGGCAGCGTCATCGCTTTCATCGGCCATCATGGCGGCATGGGCGATGTCCAGTGGCGTCGCTTCAGTCATCCAGTACATTCCTTACAGCAGCGCGGAGCCGGGGAAGCACGTCCTCCTCGAACCACGGATTTTTCTTGAGCCAACCGGTATTGCGCCACGAGGGATGAGGCAAGGCAAAGACGCCCTTCGGGTGGTTTTGCCAATCGGCAACGGCGCGGGTGACTGTGGTGAACCCGGGCAGGTGATAGCGCATGGCATAGGCCCCGATCAACACGGTCAACCGGACATCGGGCACGGTATCCAGTGCCCGGGCCCGCCATGTTTTCGCACAGATCGGCGGGGGCGGCAGATCGCTGCCCTTGGCGTCATAGCCCGGAAAGCAAAAGGCCATGGGGATGATCGCCACGCGGTTGCGGTCATAAAAGGTCGTCTCGTCCACGCCCAGCCAGTCGCGCAACCGTTTGCCGGAGGCATCCCAGAAGGGGGTGTTCGCCTCGTGCACTTTCAACCCCGGCGCTTGCGAGGCGATCAGCAGCCGCGCGCCCGGTTGGAACCAGACCACCGGATTGGGCCGGTGCCCCGTCGCCGTAGCCGCAAAGCGGTCGGCGCAGAGGGTGCATTGGCTGAGTTCGGAGCGGATGTCGGTCATGGGGGTAGACCTAAGCGGTGGCGCGCCGGTTTCAAAGGGGGCGGTGACGCGGTGGTGTCCAGCACTCATTTCGAGACATTTCGAAATGAACTTGACACGACCAATCATTTCTATATTTCTAAAAACATGAAAATGAATCCCGCCTCCCCCCATGACCTTGCCTTGGCTGCTGCGCGCTTTGCCGCGCTCGGGTCAGAACAACGTTTGCAAGTTCTCCGTTTGCTGGTGCGCGCAGGCCCTGACGGGCTGACCATCGGCACGCTGGGTGATCGCGCGGGCATCACCGGGTCGACGCTGACCCATCATCTGAAACTGCTTGTGGCCGCGGGGCTGGTGCGCCAGCAGCGGCAGGGGCGTAGCACCATTTGCGCGGCGGTATCCCATGACGCGGTACAGGATCTGACCGAGTTCCTGATGACAGAGTGTTGCGCCGACGCCGCGGTACCCTGCCCTGATCATCCCCACGGTTAACACCACAGATAGCGAAAGTCCCCCCATGTCACACGGTCACCACCATCACGTCGATCCCGACAGCGGCGACGGCAAGATTGCCCTCGCGGTGGCGATCAACCTCGGCCTCACGGTCGCGCAGGTCATCGGCGGGATCGTGGCGGGCAGCCTGTCGCTGATCGCCGATGCGCTACACAACTTCAGCGACGCCATCGCGCTGATCATCGCCTTTGCCGCGCGCAAGATCGCCCGCCGTCCAGCCAATGCAGATATGACCTTTGGCTACGGCCGGATCGAGGCGGTGGCGGCGCTGATCAACTATACCACGTTGATCGTGATCGGCCTGTATCTGGTCTATGAGGCCGCGATGCGCTTTGCCAATCCCGAACCCGTGGCGGGCTGGATCGTGGTGATCGTCGCCGGCATCGCCTTGCTGGTGGATCTGGGCACCGCCGCGTTGACCTTTCGCGCATCGAAATCCAGCGTGAACATCCGCGCGGCCTTTTTGCACAATGTGGCCGATGCCTTGGGGTCGGTTGCCGTGATTGTGGCGGGGACGCTGATGATCCTGTTCGGCTGGGCTTGGGTGGACCCATTGGCCACGCTGCTGATTGCCGGATACATCCTTTGGCAATCCGCGACCGAACTGCCGCAGGTGGCGCGGATCTTGATGCTTGCCTCGCCCGATGCGCTGCGCACCGAAGACGTGATCGCGGCGCTGCGCGACCAGCCCGGTGTTGCAGACGTCCATCATGTGCACCTGTGGCTGATGGAGGAACACGGCGCGGCCTTTGACGCCCATATCGTCGCCGCACAAGGCACCGACCCAAGCGCCCTGCGCCACGCCTTGAAATCCTATCTGAAGTCCGAGTTCGATCTGAACCACGTCACGCTCGAGCTTGAGACCCAGGATGCCCGTTGCCACGATGCCAAGGTGATCGGTCACTAACCCCCGCACCCCTCGACCTTTCGTATAGCGCGCCCTGCAAACCATCGCCGATGGCACTGCCTTCGGGCGCGTGGGTCGTTTTGGCTCCTTGTAAATTCGGCCTCAACTACGACATAATATAGTCAAAATAGAGGGCTAGACACCGCCCAAGGCTCGGGAAACAGGGCGCGACATACCCGCAACAGCACCAATCGGAGCAGGCATGCTGGAATTCGACAACGTCTCCAAGTCCTTTTGGACTGGCACGCAACACAAGGTCATTCTCGACCATGTGTCATTTCGCGTGGATTTGGGGCATTCCCTTGGCATCCTCGCCCCGAACGGCACCGGCAAGACGACCCTCATCAATATGATGGCGGGGCTGGAAAAGCCGGACGAAGGTGAAATCAGACGCGGCTGCAACATCAGCTTCCCGCTGGGGTTCATGGGCGGTGTCGTCAACAAGGTTTCCGCGGTAGAGAATGCCCGCTATATTGCCCGTCTCTATGGGCTGGACCCTGACTACGTCGAAAGCTTTTGTCGCTGGCTGTGTGGGTTGGGGGAATATTTTGACCAGCCCGTCGGGACATATTCGGCCGGGATGAAATCACGGTTTTCGTTTTCACTGCTGCTTGCGCTTGATTTCGACATCTATTTGATCGACGAAGGCATGCCGAGCACCACAGATGTGGAGTTCAACCGCAAGGCGGGCGAAATTCTGCAAGAACGGCTGCGCACGACGACGATCATCATCGTTTCGCACCAAGCCGAGACGTTGGAACAATTCGCGCGGTCCGCTGCTGTCTTGCTTGGCGGAAAGCTACATATCTTCGACACCTTGGAAGAGGCCAAACAGCTTTATGACTACGAAACCCAAGGCTAGAAAATTCCGCATCAAACGTGCGACCCCTGCTGCGGCCCCCAAGGGGAACGATGCGGTCGAACGTGATGCCCCCGCGTCAGCCACGCCAAAGCCGCAGGCCCCTGACGCGCCACGCGCTGCGGCTGCATCACGCGGCGAAGCACCGAAAGCTGCAGCGCCCAGCCAAGCTGCCGCTGCCTCCGCTGCGCGCCCGACCCCGCCCTCCGACGCCCGCAGCGGCGAGGTGTCATCAGCGACCGAAGTCAGTGGAGAGCAGGACATCGACGCGATCCGCCGCGAAGGGCTGACCGGCCGCCAGCTGCGCATGGCCCGTCGCGTGGCGCAAAAACACGGGCTTGCCCCGACCTCTGACTTCGATGCGGTGCGGTTGCTGCGCGCCGAAGGGATCGACCCGTTCCAACGCTCCAACATGCTGGAACTGGTCGTTCCTCAGGACAAGCAATCCACCGGCACGGCACTGCAAAAAGGGCGCATCCAGCTTCCCCAGACAGTCCCTGCCGGGGGGCGCAATCTGCCCTCGACCGACGTTAATCCGATGGAACGCCGCATGCGCGAGATCTCGGACATCCAGCGTGACATCACCAAGCGCCGCCGTCGCAAGATGGGGCTGCTTATGGTGCGTCTGGCGTTCTTTGTCGGGCTGCCCACAATCATGGGCGGGTATTATTTCTACAACATCGCCACGCCGATGTATGCGACAGACAGCCAGTTCCTGATTATCCAGAACGAAGGCACGGGCGGGCTTGGCCCCCTTGGCGGACTGCTGCCGACGCAATTTGCCAACTCTGCCGATAGTATCGCGACACAAAGCTACCTGCAGTCAAAAGACGCGATGCTGCGGCTGGACCGTGATGTCGGCTTTATGAAGCATTTCTCGGACCCGGCCATCGACCCGATCCAGCGGATGAACCCTGACGCGTCGAACGAGGAAGCGTATAAACACTATAAAGACAACGTTAAAATCGGATACGATCCGACCGAAGGCATGATCCGGATGGAGGTGATTGCCGCCGATCCCGAGGTCGCGAAAGACTTTTCCGAACACCTGCTGGAATATGCCGAAGAACGCGTGAACGCCCTGTCGCAGCAAAAGCGCGAAGATGGCATGCGCGACGCCCGCGAAGCCTATGAGCAGACGGTCGCCAAACGCCGCGAGGCGCAGGAAGCGCTGATCAAGCTGCAGGTCGACAACGGGGTGGACCCGCAGGCGGTGATCGCATCGATCCGCGGGCAGATCACCAATTATGAAACCTTGCTGCTGGAAAAAGAGCTTGAACTTGCCGCCCTGCTCGACAACCCGCGCCCGAACCGCGCCAAGGTGGACGGCGCCCAAGGCGACGTGCGCCGGCTTAGCGCACAGCTGGACAAGCTGAACGAACGCATGAACAGCGCGACCGAGGGCACCAACTCGCTTGCACAACAAGCGGTCAGCTTGCAACTGGCGCAGGCCGATCTGGCCGCGGCAGATGCCGCCTTGCAGGCGTCCCAGACCCAGATGGAACAAGCCCGAACAGAGGCCAGCCGTCAGGTCCGCTATCTGACCGTCGCGGTGCGTCCGGTGGCGTCGCAAAGCGCCTCATACCCACGCAAGTTCGAGAACACGATTTTGACATTCCTGATCTTTGCGGGCATCTACCTCATGCTATCGCTGACCTCCTCTATTCTGAAAGAACAGGTAACAAAATGACCCAAGTCACCGTTGGAAATGTCGTCATCGGGAATGATCGCCCGCTGACGGTGATCGCAGGCCCCTGCCAGCTGGAAAGCGAAACCCACGCCCAGATGATCGCCGGCCAGATGAAAGAGGCATGCGACGCCGTGGGCGCCCAGTTCGTGTTCAAGGCGAGCTATGACAAAGCCAACCGCACCTCCCTTGGCGGTAAACGCGGGCTTGGCATCGACGAAGGTCTGGCTGTGCTGCAATCGGTGGGCAAATCCATCGGCGTGCCCGTCCTGACCGACGTGCATACCGAAGCGCAATGCGCCATCGCGGCCGAGGCTGTCGACATCCTGCAAATCCCCGCCTTCCTGTGCCGCCAGACCGATATGCTGCTGGCCGCGGGCAATACGGGCAAGGTTGTGAACGTCAAAAAAGGTCAGTTTCTGGCACCGTGGGATATGCCAAACGTCGTCGCCAAGATCGAATCCACCGGTAACAAGCGCATCCTGCTGACCGAACGCGGCACCTCCTTTGGCTACAACACGCTGGTCGCTGACATGCGCAGCCTGCCGCAGATGGCGCAAACCGGATACCCTGTCGTCATGGACGCGACCCATTCAGTCCAGCAGCCCGGCGGGCAAGGTGGCTCCAGCGGCGGACAGCGCGAGTTCGCCCCCGTCATGGCGCGCGCAGCGGTCGCGATTGGCGTAGGCGCGGTATTCATTGAAACCCACGAAGACCCGGACAACGCACCGTCGGACGGGCCGAACATGATCTATCTGGATCAGATGCCTTCGCTGGTTGCGTCGTTGATGAAATTCGACGCGCTGGCCAAGGAATACCCCCTCACCTTCTAAGGGGCCATCCTGCCAATACTAGACCTTCGCGGCGTTTCCGAATGCCGCGATCAGCCCCGCGTCCTTTACACCCGGCACACTTTCCACACCGGAAGAGACATCTACCTGCCGTGCCCCGGTCATACGGGCGGCCTGAGCCACATTGTCAGGGGTCAGCCCCCCTGCCAGCATCCACGGCTTGTCCCATGTGCGATCTGCGATCAGGCGCCAGTCAAACGACAATCCATTGCCACCGGGCAGCGCGGCCCCTTTGGGCGGTTTCGCGTCGATCAGGATCTGGTCCGCCACGGCCATATAGGCATCAATCTGTGGCAGGTCATCTGCATCGGCCACACCGACCGCTTTCATCACCGGCAGCCCATAGCGCGCCTTGACCTCGACGACACGCTCGGGCGTTTCCTTGCCGTGTAGCTGCAGCATATCAATAGGCACAGCGGCCGTCAGCGCATCCAGAAAGGCGTCATCCGCGTTGACCGTCAACGCGACCTTACACAGCCCCATTGGCACCTCTACAGCCAGTTCAGCGGCTTGAGCAATCGTGACGTGCCGAGGGGATTTTTCAAAGAAGACAAAGCCGACATAGCGCGCACCGGCCGCAGCGGCCGCCGCAATATCCTGCGTGCTGCGCAAGCCGCAGAATTTCACGTGCAAATTTTGGGTCATCGGATACTTCCTGCGCTAAGGGGCATAGGCCCGCTTAGCTTGCTTGATCCAGCAGCGCCAGAACCTCGTCCTGGTCCTGATACTTCTCGCCCTTCAGGCGTGCGACTTCACGTTCCAGCCGGCGCATTTCGCGGGCCTGACGTGCGGCTTCGGCACGCTGGCCGTATTCGCGGATCCACTCCCAGACGAAACCCACCAGCAGACCGGCGATGATGCTGCCCAGAATAACAAGGAACAGCGGCACCTGAATTTCAGGGTTCAACGCGAACCAGCCCGATACCTCGGTCGGTAGCAACTTCAGCGACACCATAGACCGGTTGGCCAAGGCAACCGCGATCAGTGCAATGGCGAAGATTGCGATGCAGAGGTAGCGAACATAACGCATTAGGAATTCCCGTTTAAACGATCTCTAAGCAGTTTACCGGTCTTGAAGAACGGCACGTGCTTTTCTTCTACATGAACCGTTTCCCCAGTGCGAGGGTTCCGGCCCACACGGGCGTCACGTTTTTTCACTGAAAAGGCACCAAAACCGCGCAGCTCTACCCGATCACCATCGGACATCGCGCCGGTGATCTCTTCGAAGATGGTATTTACGATCCGTTCCACGTCGCGCTGATAGAGATGGGGATTGTCGTCGGCAATCTTCTGGATCAGTTCTGACCGGATCATTTAACGTCCTCCGAGGTGCGCAATTAATGTCTTAACTAGATGGGACTATAGCAAACCAAACGCGTTCGTGAAGTCATGCATATTTCTATTATTGCGATTAAGTAGCGGGAAGTCGCTGTTTTCCAGTCATTTTTTAGTCACATTTCACGCAACCACCCGGAACAGCGCTGCCAGCCGCCCTTCCTTGCCCCTCGCCACAGATTGCGATTCGCAACGAAAAAGGGCCCCGCAGTCTGCACTGCGAGGCCCCTGATCTGTGCAACAAGCGCTAAGGCTTATTCGTCGCCTTTCAGAGCGGCACCCAGGATATCACCCAAGGATGCGCCGGAGTCAGAGGAGCCATACTGCTCGACTGCTTCTTTCTCTTCTGCGATTTCACGTGCTTTGATCGACACGCCCAGACGGTGCGCTTTCGCGTCAACGTTGGTGATGCGGACGTCAACCTTGTCACCAACCGAGAAACGCTCGGGGCGCTGTTCGGCACGGTCACGCGACAGATCGGAGCGACGAATGAAGGCTTTCATGCCTTCGTATTCGACTTCGATGCCACCGTCTTCGATGGAGGTCACGGTCACAGTCACAACGGAACCGCGCTTCACGCCGCCCACTGCTTCTGCGAACTTGTCGCCGCCCACACCTTTGATCGACAGGCTGATGCGTTCTTTTTCCACGTCAACTTCGGAAACAACGGCCTGAACCGTGTCACCTTTGCGGTAGTCCTGGATCGCTTCTTCGCCGCGCTGGTCCCAGCTCAGGTCCGACAGGTGAACCATGCCGTCGATGTCGCCTGGCAGGCCAACAAACAGACCGAATTCGGTGATGTTTTTGACTTCGCCTTCAACTTCGGTGCCTTCTGGGTGTGTTTCAGCAAACACTTCCCATGGGTTGCGCATGGTCTGTTTCAGACCAAGGGAAACGCGACGCTTGGCACCATCGATTTCCAGAACCATGACTTCGACTTCTTGGCTGGTGGAAACGATCTTGCCGGGGTGTACGTTCTTCTTTGTCCAGGACATTTCGGAAACGTGAACCAGACCTTCAACGCCTGGCTCCAGCTCAACAAATGCACCGTAATCGGTGATGTTGGTGACACGGCCAGTGTGCGTGGATTCCAGCGGGTACTTGGCTTGAACCAGATCCCATGGATCTTCTTGCAGCTGTTTCATACCCAAGGAGATGCGGTGCGTCTCTTTGTTGATCTTGATGACCTGAACCTTGATGGTTTCGCCGATCGACAGGATCTCGGATGGGTGGTTCACACGGCGCCATGCCATGTCTGTGACGTGCAGCAGGCCGTCAACACCGCCCAGGTCAACGAAGGCACCGTATTCGGTGATGTTCTTGACCACACCGTCAACTTCCTGACCTTCGGTCAGGTTGCCGATAACTTCGGCACGCTGTTCGGCACGGGATTCTTCAAGGATTGCACGACGCGATACAACGATGTTGCCACGACGACGGTCCATTTTCAGAACTTGGAACGGCTGCTTCAGACCCATCAGAGGGCCGGCATCGCGCACGGGGCGCACGTCAACTTGGGAACCGGGAAGAAAGGCAACTGCGCCGCCCAGATCAACGGTAAAGCCACCTTTAACGCGGCCAAAGATCGCGCCTTCAACGCGCTCTTCTGCGGCATAGGCTTTTTCCAGACGGTCCCAGGCTTCTTCGCGACGGGCCATCTCGCGCGAGATGACAGCTTCGCCACGGGAGTTTTCTACCTGACGCAGGAATACTTCGACTTCGTCGCCGACTTCCACTTTGGGTGCTTCGCCAGGCTCGGCAAATTCTTTCAGTTCAACGCGGCCTTCCATCTTGTAGCCTACGTCGATAATAGCTTGGCCCGCTTCGATCGCGATAACCTTGCCTTTGACAACAGAGCCCTCTTCGGGCGTGTCCATTTCAAAGCTTTCTTCCAAAAGTGCTTCGAAGTCTTCCATTGAGTTCATAGCCATGTAGCTTGATTTTCCTTTAGCATTTGGTTTCTGGCCGCGCGGTTGTCTCCGCCGGTCTGTGGTTAAAATTGTCATCCGCGATGGGATTCGATCCGCAAAACAAAGAGGGCCGGATGAAACCGACCCTGCCTGATATCTCGCGCCCGAAACGTGTATCCGCCCCTTAGACAGTCGCGCGTATAGCCCTGTTTCGGGGCAAAGGCAAGGGCTGGCACGGGTGAACCCCTGTTCATACAGGGCGATGTCAGCAAAAAGGGCAGACCGTAGCCTGCCCTTGTCCATTCCGTCATCCGCGCAATGTGGTATCAGCTTTCGGTAGGGCCGCCCGCGTCTTTCCAGCCGGGGAAACCGCCGATGTTGGTGACATTGGTATAGCCCATGTCGTGCAGCGTCTTACCCGACAGCGCGGCCTGACCGCCCGCGCCGCAGACCAGGTAAATCTCCGCGTCTTTTTCGAAGATCGGGTTATACATCTCTTCCTTGTTGGGGTCGGCGCGGAACTCGATCATGCCGCGCGGCACACGATGCGCGCCCTTGATGGTCCCGCTTTTAGCGATGTCGCCGGAATCGCGCACGTCGATAAAGACACCCTTGCCTTCGGCATGTTTCGCAATCGCGTCCTTGGCGTCCATCTTGGGGACAACGGCATTCGCATCGTCGAGATAGTCTTGAGCGGTCTTCATAGTCAGCACCTCTTGTTTATTCCTATCGTGCCCAGCCTACCGCCAGACACATCCCAAACCAACGTCGGGCACCGACATTCGTTCCGCCGCGTTTAGTCACGTCGACGTGCGGCCACCAGTTCGATGGCGCGGGCCACGGCTGTTTCGATATCCATGGTCGAGGTATCCATCAGCTCTGCATCCTCGGCGGGCTTCAGCGGTGCTTCGGCGCGGGTGCTGTCGCGGGCATCGCGGGCCTGCACATCGGCCAACACCCCTTCCAGCGTGACCTCGGCCCCCTTGGCGCTAAGCTCGGCAAAGCGGCGCTGTGCACGGACCTCGGGCGTGGCGGTAATGAACAGCTTGACCGGCGCATCGGGGCAGATCACCGTGCCGATGTCGCGCCCGTCCAGCACCGCGCCCCCTGCCCGCATGGCAAAGCTGCGCTGGAAATCGACCAAGGCGGCCCGCACAGCCGGGATCGCAGCGGCGCGGCTCGCGGCCTCTGCCACGGCGTTGGTGCGCAGTTGGTCATTCTCAAGATCATCGGCTTGCAGGGTCAAGGCGGCCTCTTCGGCGGTCATGCCCTCCAGCACTTTCGCCCCTACGGCGCGATACAGCAGGCCGGTATCCAGATGCGCAAAGCCGAAATGCGCCGCAACAGCGCGCCCCACGGTGCCCTTGCCCGCCGCAGCCGGCCCGTCAATCGCAACGGTAAAGCCCAGCATCACGCATCCCCCCGCGTCACATCCGCGCCAAGGCGTTTCATCAGCGGCTCGAAGATCGGGAAGGACGTGGTGATTGGCGACCCGTCGTCCACACTGACAGGCGAGGTTGCGGCCATGCCAAGGATCATAAAGGACATCGCGATGCGGTGGTCCAGCTGGCTGGCGCAGGTGGCCCCGCCCGGCACGTTCCCGTGCCCCCGTCCGGTGACCGCCCACCAATCGGGGCCCTCGTCCACTTCGATCCCGTTGGCGCGCAGCCCCTTGGCCATCGCGTCGATCCGATCGCTTTCTTTGACCCGCAGCTCTTTCACGCCGCGCATCATGGTCTGGCCCTGCGCAAAGGCGGCCACGACAGAAAGCACCGGATATTCGTCGATCATCGACGCCGCGCGCGCTGGCGGCACCTCGATCCCTTTGAGGTCGGGCGAGAATTTGGCGCGCAGGTCGGCGACGGGCTCGCCGCCCTCCGTCCGCTCATTCTCATAGGTCAGATCGGCCCCCATCTCGCGCAGCGTGGTGAACAGCCCTGCCCGTGTCGGATTCAGCCCGATCCCCGGCACCAGCACGTCGGATCCCGGAACGATCAAGGCGGCACAGACCGGAAACGCAGCCGAGGACGGATCGCGCGGCACATCAACATGTTGGGCCTGTAGCTCTGGCTGGCCGGTCAGGGTGATCACACGGCCCTCATCCGTGTCTTCCACCGAGATCTCGGCACCGAAGCCCGCCAACATCCGCTCTGTATGGTCGCGCGTTGCCTCGGCCTCGATCACGACGGTCTTGCCGGGGGCGTTCAGCCCTGCCAGCAAGACGGCGGATTTCACCTGTGCGGACGGCACTGGCACGGTGTAGCGCACGGGCACCGGGTCAGCCGCCCCCACGATGGTCATGGGCAAGCGTCCGCCCTTGCGCCCGACAGATTGCGTGCCGAACAAGGCCAACGGATCGGTGACCCGCGCCATGGGGCGGCCGTTCAGGCTGGCGTCGCCGGTGAATGTCGCGGTGATGGGGGAGGTCGCCATTGACCCCATGATCAAGCGCACCCCTGTGCCCGAGTTTCCGCAATCGATCACCCCGTCCGGTTCTGCGAAACCGCCCACGCCCACACCGCGCACAGACCAGTTGCCGCCGCCCATATTGGTGACTTCCGCGCCAAAGGCCTGCATCGCCTTGGCCGTGTCCAGCACGTCGTCGCCTTCAAGCAATCCGCTGATGGTGGTTTCGCCAATGCACATCGCGCCCAAAATCAAGGACCGGTGCGAGATCGACTTGTCCCCCGGCACCTCGGCCACGCCGGACAGCGGGCCGCAAGCGGTAGAGGTCATCGGGACGGGCGTGGCGTGGCTGGACATGGATAACCCTCAAAAAAACTTCCTGAAAGCCCGTCTTAAACCAGCGATCCCGCCCCGTCCATTGCCAGCGTTCTTGGCCCGCGCCCGCCCGCTCAGGTCTTGCGGAAAGTCAGGTAGTGCGGCACGCGCCCCTCGCGCAGGGCTTTTTGTTCGTAGCGGGTAGAAATCCAGTCGCCCCACGGCTCTTTCCAGTCGCCGGGGCGTTCCGCCAGCCATTCGAACCCGTGGCGTGGCACCTGCTCAAGCGTCTGGCGCACATAGTCTTCGATGTCCGTGGCAACGCGAAAGATCGCGCCGGGCTTGAGCACCTTTGCCAGCGGCTCAAGATGTTCCGGCGTCACAAAGCGGCGGCGGTGGTGGCGCGTTTTCGGCCACGGATCAGGGTACAGCAGGAAAGCGCGGTCAATCGACGCCTCTGGCAGCACGTCAAAGATATCGCGTGCATCGCCCGGATGGATCGCCACATTATCAACACCCGCGCGGCGGATCTTGCCCAACAGCATCGCGACCCCGTTGATGTAGGGTTCGCAGCCGATGATGCCTACGTCAGGGTTTTGCGCCGCCTGATGCACCATATGTTCGCCGCCGCCAAAACCGACCTCCAGCCAGACGGGTTTGCCGCCAAACAGCGTCGGCAGGTCCAGCGGTGTACGGTCGGGGTTCACATCCCAATCGACAGGACCGGGCGACAGCGCCTCTAGATCCTCTTCGATATAGCCTTTCTGGCTTTGCTTAAGCGATTTGCCTTTAAGGCGACCGTAGAAATTGCGGCGGGGGCGTTCAGGATGTGTCATGGCGCTGGCTTTAGCCTGCGCGGGGGACGGGCGCAACATTTCGCGTAATCCTGCGCCGCAAAAGCCAACGCGCCCCATGCGCAACGGCGGTGCCGCCCCTGTGAAGCGCAGCAAACCCGGAACGATCACGAAGACTTTACGTTGAGCTACAGGGTTCTACCTGACCAAGAACCGATAATAATGCAGCGGAGGACATGCGAATGCGGGAACTGGCAAGCCGACTAGGACTACGAACGGATCCTACGATATTCTTTGTTTCCGCCCTGTGTACCGCCCTATTTGTACTGGCTCTTGTCCTTGCCCCTGAACCTATCGGGGATGCGTTCGCTACAGGCCGCGCTTGGATCGTATCACATCTGGGGTGGTTCTTTATTCTTGGCGTCAACGTCTGGCTGGGCTTTCTGATCTGGGCCGCGATGAGCCGTCACGGCCATATCCGCCTTGGCCCGCGCGACAGCCGCCCCGACTATACAAACCTGTCGTGGTTCACCATGCTATTCGCGGGCGGCATCGGCACCGTGCTGATGTTCTGGGGCGTGGCAGAGCCGATCAGCCATTTTTCGGACCCGCCCCTGCCCGGCGTTGAACCTTTTACGGAACAGGCCGCACAAGACGCCATCTCTATCGCCACATACCACCTTGCGCTGCACACCTGGACGATCTTCGCGCTGCCCGGTCTGGCCTTTGCGTATTTCATCAACCGCTATGATCTGCCCGTGCGGGTCAGTTCGGTCTTTTACCCGCTGTTGAAAGAGCGCATCCACGGCCCTTGGGGCAAGGCGATCGACATTGCGTCGATCCTCGGCACGCTGTTCGGCGTCGCGGTCTCGCTTGGGTTGGGGTCATCGCAGATCGCAGCGGGTCTGTCGGCGCTATTTGGGTGGGACGACGGCGTGCCGCTTCAGGTCGGCATCCTGATCGCGCTGACAGCCGTAGCCGTGGTGTCTATCGTGGCGGGGCTCGATAAGGGGGTAAAGCTGCTGTCCAACCTCAATATCGGCATGGCCGTGGCGTTGATGGTCTTTGTGCTGGTGACCGGTTCGACCCTGTTCCTGCTGCGCGGCATGGTCGAGACCTTTGGCCTGTACCTAAGCAACCTGCCACGGCTCGCCTTCTGGAATGATATGCTTGCCGATACCAACCCCTCGAATGGGGATTGGGGCTGGCAGGGCAGCTGGACGGTGTTCTACTGGGCCTGGACGGTCACGTGGTCGCCCTTCATCGGGCTTTTCGTCGCGCGGATTTCGCGGGGGCGCACGATACGGGAGTTCGTCTTTGGCGTGCTGCTGGCGCCGTCGCTGTTCACGTTGATCTGGTTCTCGATCTTCGGCTGGCAAGCGATGGAGATTGATGGCATCGGCACCGCCGCGCGCACGGCTCTTGGCGCGCAGGCCGGTTCGCTGAGCGCTGCTGTGGCTGACTCAGTCCCGCTTGCCATGTTCGCGTTTTTCGAAAGCTTCCCTTTCGCCGATATTGTGCAGGGTATCGCCGTGCTGGTGGTGGCAATCTTCTTTGCAACATCTTCGGATTCCGCATCGCTGGTTGTCGACATGCTGTGCACCGGTTCGCCCGAACCCGGCCCCACCCGCCAGCGGGTGTTCTGGGGCGTGTCAGAAGGGCTGGTCGCCGCGATGCTGTTGATCCTTGCAGGGGACTTGGGGCTGACCGCCTTGCAACAGGTGATCACGGTCGTCGGCTTGCCGATCTTCCTGCTGGTCTTTGCGATGATCCCCTCGCTGATCAAAGGGTTCCGGACCGAAGATATCGACCACGTCTCTATCGGCAAACGCCCCCGTCTAGGGGATCTGTAGCAGCCCCCACCAACGCAGAAGGGCAGCCCATTGGGGCTGCCCTTTCCTGTGCCATGACGCATGTGTTTACAGCGCAGATTTTAGCGCATCGACCAGATCGGTCTTTTCCCAGCTAAAGCCGCCATCCGCTTCGGGCGCGCGTCCAAAGTGGCCGTAGGCCGCGGTGCGTTCAAAGATGGGGCGGTTCAACTGCAGATGCTCGCGGATGCCGCGCGGTGTCAGGTCGATGATCTGACGGATCGCCTTTTCAATCGCCGCATCCGTAACATCCGCGTCGCCACCATAGGTATCGCAGTAGATCGACAGAGGCTTGGACACGCCGATGGCATAGCTCAGCTGGATCGTACACTTTTCGGCCAGACCGGCAGCCACGACGTTTTTCGCCAGATAGCGCGCCACATAGGCGGCAGAGCGGTCAACCTTCGTCGGATCTTTCCCCGAGAACGCGCCGCCCCCATGAGGAGCCGCACCGCCATAGGTATCCACAATGATCTTGCGCCCGGTCAGGCCCGCGTCGCCGTCAGGGCCGCCGATGACAAAGGTCCCCGTCGGGTTCACCCACCATTCGGTGTCGGGGGTGATCCAGCCTTCGGGCAGAACCTGGGTGATATAGGGTTCGACGATGTCGCGGATGTCGGCACTGGTCTGGCCTGCATCGGCGTGTTGCGTCGACAAGACGATAGAGGACACGCCAACAGGCTTGCCGTCTTCATAGCGCACGGAAAGCTGGCTTTTGGCGTCGGGGCGCAATGTCGGCTCTGTCCCGTCTTTGCGCACCTCGGCCAGACGGCGCAGGATCGCATGGGCATAGTGGATCGGTGCCGGCATCAGCTCTGGCGTCTCGTTGGTGGCGAAACCGAACATGATGCCCTGATCGCCTGCGCCTTCTTCCTTGTCGCCTGACGCGTCCACGCCTTGCGCGATATGTGCCGACTGCGGGTGCAGCAGGTTGGTGATCTCGCAGGTGGCGTGGTGGAATTCATCCTGCTCGTAGCCGATGTCCTTGATGCAGGCGCGGGCGATGCCGTCGATCTTGCCAAGGTATTCATCCAGCTTGTCCTTGTTCGACAGGCCAACCTCGCCGCCGATGACCACGCGATTGGTGGTCGCAAAGGTCTCCGCTGCGACACGCGCTTCGGGTTCTTCGGTCAGAAAGGCATCAAGTACGGCGTCGGAAATCCGGTCGCAGACCTTATCCGGGTGGCCCTCGGAAACGGATTCCGAAGTGAACGTGTAGTTTTTGCGGGACATTTAGTGCTCCAATAGATTTCTTAGCCACGTCAGGAAGCCGTTGTGGCCGATTAACGGGGCTTAGCTTTGCCTGCCCCTTTGGTCAAACTTTAAGTTGCGTCGTCGGCGCAGGATAACAAGGGCAAACCCCGCCAAAGTTATGAAAAGAAACGGCCATTCGCCCCATCTGCTATAGGGTGTCGCAGGGCGTGGAGCGGGCAGAGGGGCATCCAGAAAGCCTGCCTCGTTCAGGGCCAAACTCTTTGTGATGCGGCCCCAGGGGTCAATCATCGCCGAAACGCCCGTGTTGGCGACGCGTGCCATGGGCAGACCTTGCTCTATCGCGCGCATCCGGGCCTGAGCCAGATGCTGCAACGGCCCCTGCCCCTTGCCGAACCACGCATCATTCGTGAGCTGCATCAAGAACGCAGGCCGCGCAGGTGCGGCGTTAACGTCCCGCGCAAAGACGGCCTCGTAGCAGATCAGGGGCAGCGCCTGGCCCAAGGGCCCCAGATCCATCAGCGCGGCCCCCGGACCCGAGGAAAACCCGCTGCCAAACTGCGCCGCCATGCCGCGCAGACCGATACGGCCCAACAGATCGCCAAAGGGGATATATTCGCCAAAGGGCACGAGGTGGTGCTTGTCATAGGTCTGCACAACCTCGGCATCTGGCCCCAGCACCACGGCCGAGTTGTAATAGGCCATGTCGTCGCGCCGCTGCACCCCCAGCACCACAGGCGTACCGGCGGCGGCTTCGCTGATATAGGTCAGCGCGCCATGGGCCAAATCAAGCGGCCATGCGATGGCGGTTTCGGACCAGAGGATCAGATCAGGCGCCGCATCCCCCTGCGCAGGCGGTGCAGCGGTCAGCGCCAGCTGACGATCAAAGAATTCGGGGATTTTGACGGGGTCCCATTTGTCTTTCTGCGCCGCGTTCGGCTGCACCATACGGATCATATGGTCGGTGATCGGCGCGTCGCCACCCCAAAAGGGCACCGTCAACGCCGCCACGCCCAAGACCCGCGCGCCCCAGACAGCGCCCTGCCGCAGCAACGGCCCCCGCGCGCGCTGTACCACCGCCACAGCCAGCGCGACAAAGGCAAGGGTCATGCCGTAGGGCCCCACCAGCGCAAGCCCCTGCCCGGGCCAATGGTTGACCAAAGACTGAGAGAACATCCCCCACGGGAAGCCGGTGAACAGATAACCGCGCAGCATTTCGGCGGCGGGCAGGACGAAGATCAGCGGCCAGACCTGTGCCGACAACCGGCGGGACACGTAGAACGCCAAAGCCCAATACAACGCCAAACCGCCCGTCAGCCCTGCCACAGCAAAAGGTGCCATCCAGGCATAGCGTTCAGGGTCGACCATGAAGGGCGATACCAGCCACGACCATCCGTGCAAGAAATAGCCAAAGCCAAAGCCCCAGCCGATCGCTGCGGCCTGCCGAGGCGTCGCAGCAAAGCGGTAGATCAACAGAACAGCCGCAAGTGCAGCCAGCAAGACCAGCGGCAGGTCATACGGCGCCTGCCCAAAGGCGGCGACAACGCCCGCAAGCACCGCGGCCCCGAACCGCATCCAAGCGGCACTACGCAAAGTCATCAGTGAGATCCGGCCATACGCACGCGCAAACGCTTGATCCGGCGCGGATCGGCGTCGATCACCTCGAACTCGGGGCCATCGGGATGCACGACCACTTCGCCACGTGCCGGCACCCGTCCCGACAGCATGAAGACCAACCCGCCGAGGGTGTCGATCTCTTCTTCGTCAACATCATCGTGGTCGGTCAGCGAATGGCCAATCTCGGCCTCGAAATCATCCAGAGGCGTCTTGGCCAGCGCAAGGTAGCAGCCGGGCTTTTCGACCGTCCAATACTTGCCTTCGTCCACGTCGTGTTCGTCTTCGATCTCGCCGATGACCTGTTCGATCAGATCCTCGATCGTGACCAGCCCGTCGACGCCGCCGTATTCGTCAATCACCAGCGCCATGTGGCGCCGTTCGGCCTGCATCTTGGTCAGCAAGACGCCAATGGTCATGGACGGCGGCACGAACAGCAAGGGACGCAGCATCGCCTGCAGGTCAAATTCGGTGTTTCGGCCGTTAAAGCCGTGGGTCAGCGCCAGATCCTTGAGGTGGGCCATGCCAACGGGCGTATCGAGCGTGCCGTCATACACCGGCAGGCGCGTCAGACCGCTGTCCTTGAACACGCCGACCAGCTCATCCAGCGTCGAGGTCACCGGCACGGCGGTGATATCCGCCTTGGGCACCGCCACATCATCCACCCGCATCCGGCGCAGGTTCATCATGCCGCGGGTCGACAGCCTGTCAGCCTGTGCCGCGGTGATCTCCTCCTCTTCCTCGTTGTCCGACGCGCTGAGTGCGCCCATGACCCGGGAAAAGAAGCCACCGGATTTCGGGGTGTCTTCGGTTTCTTCGGCCTCGGAGGCCGGTATGATGTCTTCCAACTGCGCGCTCTGCGCCGCCTCAGATGATCCGTCTGTGTCGCCCATCGGGTCCTGTCTTTATGTGTTTAGGCAGGCGGTTGCACTGCGTCGTCTCTATATGGGTCATCCAACCCCAATTTGCCAAGTATTTCTACCTCTAACCGTTCCATCAGGGTCGCATCCCCGTCCCGTTCGTGGTCATACCCCAACAGGTGAAGCAGCCCGTGCACGATCAAATGGGTCACGTGATCGGCCATCGGGCGGCCTGCGGCCTCTGCCTCGGCGTGGCAGGTGTCATATGAAATCGCGATGTCGCCCAGTTCCAGCATATTGTCGAACCCCGGCGTGACCGGTAGCGGAAGTTCGCCGTCGCGCGCGGCTCCGCGTTCCTCGGCAGGCCAGCTAAGCACATTTGTCGGCGTGGGCTTGTCGCGGAAATCTGCGTTCAACGTGGCGATATGGGCATCGTCGCAGGCCAGCACCGTCACCTCGGCGGTGTCGGCATCCAGCGACAGATGCGCCAATGTGGCGCGCATCGCGCGGGGGCATAGGGCATCAAGGTCCAGACCGGCCCAACGGGGGTCTTCCTCTATCACGTCAAGCGCCTGCATCAGCGCCCCACCGGGGGCCAGCCCCCGGCCCCCCGGAGTTTATCTGGCAAAATGAAGCAGCCGGGCATCACGCGTGGCCTGCATCTGCTTCATAGGCTTCGATGATCGCGGCCACGAGCGGGTGGCGCACCACGTCTTTCGAGGTGAAGTAGTTAAAGCTGATCTTGGGGATCGTCTTGAGCAGCCGTTCCGCGTCTTGCAAACCCGATGGCACGCCGCGTGGCAAGTCGATCTGGGTCCGGTCACCGGTGATCACCATCCGCGAGCCTTCGCCCAGACGGGTCAGGAACATCTTCATCTGCATCGAGGTCGCGTTCTGCGCTTCGTCCAGCACAACAAAGGCGTTGGACAGGGTCCGCCCGCGCATGAAGGCGAGCGGCGCGATCTCGATCTTTTTCTCTTCGATCAGTTTGGCCAGTTGTTTACCGGGCAAGAAATCGTTCAGCGCGTCATAAAGGGGCTGCATGTAGGGATCGACCTTGTCCTTCATGTCACCGGGCAGGTAGCCGAGTTTCTCCCCCGCCTCAACGGCAGGACGCGACAGGATGATGCGGTCCACGTGGCCCCCGATGAACATCGACACGCCGACGGCCACCGCAAGATAGGTTTTACCCGTACCGGCAGGGCCGATGCCGAAGGCCAGTTCGTTATCGAACAGTGATTGCACATAGGCTTTCTGCGCAGCCGTGCGGGGTTCGACGCGTTTCTTGCGGGTCTGGATTTCGACGCCGCCCAAATTCGGCATCTCGATCTGGTCGCCCGGGCGCACCCCCGTCCCAGCCGCTGAATCGCCCATGCGCAGCAAACTGGTGACATCGGCGGGCTCCACACTGCGCCCGCCTTCCAGTCGGGCGTAAAGCCCTTCGAGCACAGAGGCCGCGCGGGTGGTCGCGTCTTCCTCTCCCATCACCGACAGATGGTTGCCCCGACGCACGATCTGGACCTCAAGCGCCGTCTCTACGGCGGTCAGGTTGGCGTCATAGGGGCCGCAGAGATCGATCAGAAGCCGGTTGTCCGGAAATTCAAGCTGCTGCGCGTGAGAAGCGGGAGGCGTCATTGTGTCACTAGATGGCAAAGCGTTTTCCTAATTGGAGGTGTCTTTGGATTAATATGGGTCCCATATTCAAACTATGTACCCCTTTGAGCCGACAAAAAAGGGCCGGAGCGTAAAACGCGCCGGCCCGATCCTATGTGCAGGAGTGGTCGCAAGATCAGTTGGGATCTCGGACGCGCGAGCCGCCTTTGAAGTCGCCCGCCGTATATGTGGGCTGGGCCACGCCAGAGCAGACCGGCTTGCCGTATTTGTCCAGTCGCTGGCTCAGGTAGCCTTCGACGCCGTCATCGATGATCCAGTGGTCGCAGCCGTTGGGATCGACCCAGATGCCGGCCTGAAGCTGGCTCAGGTGCTTTTTGTCAAAGCCACGGTCGACGGTTTTATCGGCGGGATAGCCCCGGCCTTCGTAGTCAGCGCAGGCACCCAGTGTCAGGGCGCAGGCGGTGACCATCATAATCTTAGCTTTCATCACGTTACTGTCCCTTTAGCGAATGCAGATGATTTCGACGCGGCGATTCTTGGCCATACCGCCCGCTGTGCCATTGGACGCCGCTGGCATCCGTTCGCCATAGCCACGGACATCCGCGATGCGGGCCCCCGATTGCTGGGCGATGCTGGCAACCGCATTGGCACGGTTCAGCGACAGCTTCATGTTATAGGCATCCGACGCGCGGCTGTCTGTGTGCCCGCTGATGATATAGGACACGGCACCCGTGGTCTTGAAGAATTCAGCCAGACGGGCGCGGCCCTGCGGGTGCACACGGTAGCTGTCGGTGTTGAAAAACTGGTCCGTATTCATCACGCCGCAGACGTTACCCCGGCGGCAGACCGGAATACCCTGACGGGTGACATGCGGTGTCATATAGCCTTCGGCACCGTCATCCATGACCCAATGTTCACACCCATCGGGGTCAACCCAGATCGTTGGAATATACTGGCCCTTGTCGCGGCCCTGTTGAGATCTTGTTTGTGCATCGGCAGCAGATGCCTGAAGCACGAATGTTGCGGCAATCATCGTGCCCGCAAACAGCCGTAGCCCCTTGGAAATTGTATTAAACACAGCCCTCGTCCTTTTCTTACTGTCCCCCAGCCGGAAGACCCACAGATACCCCAGGCACCACGGTCGTCCGCTATATGTTGTGAGATTAAGAGGTAAACGCGCTTCTGTGAAGCGCGAATGCGGCCATATTTACTATATTACTGCCACACTTACGCCATTTTCCGGCCATTGCAGCCGTTTTGGTCTACAATCATTGCGGGCAAATCGCGACCGGTGACACCTAAATCTGACGCGCCGTCAGCGAATTGGTTTTGGCATCAACGATTCTGACGCGGACAACGTCGCCAATTTCGGCCTGCGCCTCGTCGATATGCACAGAGTGGAGGTATTCGGATTTCCCCACCATCTGCCCCGCCTCGCGGCCCGCTTTTTCGACAAGAACAGAAACATCGCGCCCCACCATGCTGTTCTGGATCTCGCGCTGTTGACCGGTGATCAGCCCTTGCAAGCGCTGGAGGCGTTCGTCGGCTATGGCGGGCTCTACCTGCGGGCGTTCGGCGGCGGGGGTGCCGGGACGGGTCGAGTATTTGAACGAATAGGCGTAGCCGTATTTCACCTCGCGGACGAGCGCCATCGTGGCTTCGAAGTCTGCGTCGGTTTCTTCGGGGAAGCCGACGATGAAATCGCCCGACATCACGATATCGGGGCGAGCGGCGCGGATGCGTTCGATCAGCCGCAGATAGCTTTCGGCGGTGTGGCTGCGGTTCATCCGCTTGAGGATACGGTCCGAGCCGGATTGCACGGGCAGGTGCAGATAGGGCATCAGCTTGTCGATCTCGCCATGGGCGGCGATCAGCGCATCGTCCATATCGTTGGGGTGGCTGGTGGTGTAGCGAATACGCTCTAGCCCGTCGATCTTGGCCAACTCCTTGATCAGGCGGGCGAGCGTGTAATCCGCCCCCTCTTCCCCCACGCCGTGATAGGCGTTGACGTTCTGACCCAGCAGGGTGACTTCGCGCACGCCGCGTTCTACCAGTTCGCGCGCTTCGGTCAGCACGCGGGTCGCGGGGCGCGAGACTTCGGCCCCGCGGGTATAGGGCACCACGCAGAAGGCGCAGAATTTGTCGCAGCCTTCCTGCACCGTCAGAAACGCAGACGGCGCACGCGTCGCTTTGCCGCGGCCTTTCAGCTTTTCGAATTTATCCTCTTCGGGGAAATCCGTATCAAGCGCGGTTTTGCCAGAGCGCACGCGCGCCTCCATCGCGGGAAGGCGGTGATAGGATTGCGGCCCCACGACCAGATCGACGGCCGGCTGACGGCGCATGATCTCTGCCCCTTCGGCCTGCGCCACGCAGCCTGCGACGCCAATCTTCAAATCGGGGTTCAGTTCTTTAAGCGGCTTTAGGCGGCCCAGTTCGGAATAGACTTTTTCTGCTGCCTTTTCACGGATGTGACAGGTGTTCAGCAGGATCATATCGGCGTCAGCTGCGGTCTTTGTCTCGACGTAGTTATCGCCCAGAGACTCGGCCATACGTTCACTGTCGTAGACATTCATCTGGCAGCCGTAGGTCTTGATGAACAGCTTTTTTGGCGCGGTCATGGCAGGGTCCGTTGATCAAAGGTGCAAAAGCGCGGTCTAACAGCGCCAGCGTTCTCTTGCAATGCGTCCCGATTTGACAGATTTAAGGCACAGTACAAATAGAGCCGGGGTGTCATGCAGTACCGCAGTCTTGACCATTTTATCAGCGACAGCAAAGCGGTGCTGAGCAAGGGGCCCATTGCCCTCATCATGGTCGAGGACGCGATAGAGATCGAGACGACCCTGCGCCACCACCAGCAGCTTGGCTTTGCCACCGTTGTCGCCTTTATGCCCGCCAGCTTCGCGCTGGCCCGTGATGTCGCCGAAAGCAAAGGCGTGCTGCGCGTGGACTACGACATGGACCGCGAGGGCGCGCTGGAAAATGCCGTAAACGCCGTGATCGAGGCCGCACCGGGGCAATGGCTTTATACCTGCTACAACGCCGAATATCTGTTCTACCCTTTCTGCGAGACGCGCACCGTGGGGGAGTTGCTGGCCTTTCACACGGAAGAGCGCCGCGATGCAATGCTCACCTATGTCGTTGATCTTTATGCAGATGATCTAGATGCCGCCCCGAACGCGGTATCGCTGGACAACGCCTTTCTGGACCGGTCCGGCTATTACGCGCTGGCGCGGCCTGACGGCACGCCGGACAACCATCCCAAGGAACGGCAGCTTGATTTCTTTGGCGGATTGCGTTGGCGGTTCGAGGAACATGTGCCCGCCGCGCGGCGCAAGATCGACCGTATCTCGCTGTTCCGCGCCAAGCCCGGCTTGCGGATGCGGGACGATCACACCTTCACGGATGAAGAATACAACACCTACGCCTGCCCGTGGCACCACAATATCACGGCGTCGATCTGTTCTTTCCGCACGGCCAAGGCGCTCAAGTCCAACCCGGGCAGCAGGGATAGTATCGCCAGCTTCAAATGGCACAACTCCGCGCCGTTTGAATGGCATTCTCGCCAACTGCTGGATCTGGGGTTGATGGAACCGGGGCAGTGGTTCTGAACGCACGGGACCGGTAAAAACCGTGCCCCAGACCGAACGACCCTAGCCCTTGCGGCGCAGACGGATCACCACATCGACCGAGGCGATCTCGGCCCCTTCGGGGGCGTCGGGCAGTTGCGCGATCACCAATTGGTCAGAGGGCGCATCGGACAGGCGTGCCTCGTCCTCCCAGAAAAAGTGGGGGTGATCATGGGTGTTGGTATCGAAATAGCTTTTGGACCCGTCAACCGTGACTTCCTGCATCAGCCCCGCGTCGCAAAAGGCGCGCAGGGTGTTGTAGACCGTTGCCAGCGACACGGCATCGCCCTGCCCCTTGGCCGCGTCAAACAGGCTTTCGGCGGTGACATGGCGGTGCTGACCGTCGCCCACCAACAGATGCGCCAGCGTCATGCGCTGCCGCGTGGGGCGCAGGCCCGCCTTGGCAAGCCACTCAGAACTGATCTGCTGTGTTGTTTGGGTCATTGGCTATAAGTCCCTCTCATGCGCTATATATAAGGGGCAATGGGGGCGGTTTTCAAACGGAAATCCGGAAACTCTTGCCAGCGCAGCCTTTCGCCGTCGCGTAAATGCGGTGTGCCTGCGCCCTTGCGGGCCTGCGGCGCGCAATGCTAAACCTGCCGGGATTTGAAATTCAGCCCTCAGGAGCCGCGATAATATGGCCGACTACCCCACCAGCTTTGACAAAGAAGCCCTGCTCAAATGCGCCCGTGGCGAGCTTTTCGGCGAAGGCAATGCGCAGCTGCCCGCCCCGCCGATGCTGATGATGGACCGGATCACAGACGTCTCCGCCGATGGCGGTGCCCATGGCAAAGGCCACATCACGGCGGAATTCGACATCACGCCGGACCTGTGGTTCTTTGACTGCCACTTCCCCGGCAACCCGATCATGCCCGGCTGCCTTGGCCTGGATGGTCTGTGGCAGCTGACCGGCTTTAACCTGGGCTGGCGCGGCTGGCAGGGGCGCGGCTATGCGCTTGGCGTGGGCGAAGTGAAGCTGACCGGCATGGTACGCCCTGACCGCAAGATGCTGACCTACAAGATCGACTTTACCAAAGCGATCCAGACCCGCCGCCTGACCATGGGCGTTGCCGATGGCATCGTCGAAGCCGACGGCGAAGTGATCTATCAGGTCAAGGACATGAAGGTCGCGCTAAGCGAGAGCTAAGCCCACCCGTCAGATCATCGCTCGGATCACCTTGCTGATCATCCAGACAGACTGATGACTTGATTTGTCGCCCCATAGGCGGCAAACGGGTAACGAACGTGCGGCCCCGCGACAAGCGTGCGGGCCGCGCAGCATCAAGAGGGCACCCGCCCCACACAGATTAAGGGAGTGCAGCCCATGCGCCGCGTCGTCGTCACAGGATTGGGAATTGTCTCGTCCATCGGAAACAATGCAGAAGAAGTTCTGGCATCGCTGAAAGACGGGACCAGCGGCATCGTCGCCAGCCCCGAAATGACAGAGCACGGCTTTCGCAGCCGCGTTGCAGGGACGCTCAAGATTGATGTGGCCGACCACATCGACAAACGCGCGCTGCGTTTCATGGGCGGCGGTGCGGCTTATGCCTATATCGCCATGCAGCAAGCCATCGCGGATGCGGGCCTGAGCGAAGACCAGATCAGCAACCCGCGCACCGGCCTTGTGGCGGGCTCTGGCGGGCCGTCGACATCAGCGCTGTTCACCGCACATAACGTGGTACGCGACACCGGCGCGACCAAGCGGATCGGACCGTTTGCCGTGCCGAAATGCATGTCCTCCACCGTCAGCGCGAACCTGTCCACCGCCTTCAAGATCAAGGGCATCAACTATTCCATCACCTCGGCCTGCTCTACCTCGCTGCATTGCATCGGCAACGCGGCGGAACAGATCATGCTGGGAAAACAGGACGTGATGTTCGCTGGCGGCGGCGAAGAGCTTGACTGGACGCTGTCCTGCCTGTTCGACGCCATGGGCGCGATGAGCAGCAAATATAACGACGCCCCCGAAACCGCGAGCCGCGCCTTTGACGCCAACCGCGACGGGTTCGTCATCTCGGGCGGCGGCGGTATGCTGGTGCTCGAAGAGCTTGAGCACGCCAAGGCGCGCGGTGCCACGATCTATGCCGAAGTCACCGGCTATGCGGCGACATCCGATGGTCATGACATGGTGGCCCCGTCCGGCGAGGGCGGCGAACGCGCCATGCGCTTGGCACTGGAAACCCTGCCCGAGGGCCGCAAGGTCGGCTATATCAACGCGCACGGCACCTCCACACCTGTCGGCGACGTGGGCGAGATCGAAGCGGTCCGTCGCGTCTTTGGCCAAGGCAGCACGCCCCCCGTCAGCTCGACCAAGTCGATGACCGGCCACGCCCAAGGCGCCGCCGGCGCGCTCGAGGCGATCTTCTGCCTGCTGATGCTCAAGAATGACTTTATCGCCAAGTCCATCAACGTCGTTGATCTGGACCCGAAACTGGACCCGTCCGAAATCGCGCTGGAGCGTGTGGACAATGCCGGCCTAGATTCGGTGATGACCAACTCCTTCGGGTTCGGCGGCACCAACGGATCGATGATCCTTTCCAAATTCCAAGAGTAAGGGCAGCAGATGTCAGACATGCTTAAAGGAAAACGCGGCCTGATCATGGGTGTCGCGAACGAACGCTCCATCGCTTGGGGCATTGCCAAGGCGATGGCCGAAGCCGGTGCGGAACTGGCGTTCACCTATCAGGGCGAGGCCTTTGGGAAGCGTCTCGAACCTCTGGCGCAGAGTGTAGCGTCGGACTTCATGGTCGATGTCGATGTCACCGACGACGCCTCGCTTGATGCCGCGTTTGACCAATTGGGCGCGCGTTGGCCAACGATCGATTTCGTCGTCCACGCCATCGCCTTTTCCGACAAGTCCGAGCTGACTGGCCGCTTCCTGAACACCAGTCGCGCGAACTTCAAGAACTCCATGGATATCTCAGCCTACTCCTTCATCGAGATCGCCCGCCGTGCGCACCCGCTGATGGTCGAGAATGGCGGCACCCTGCTGACGCTGACCTATATGGGATCCAACCGCGTGACGCCCAACTACAACGTCATGGGCGTGGCAAAGGCCGCACTGGAAAGCGCCACGCGCTATCTGGCGAATGATCTGGGCCCCGAAGGCATCCGCGTCAACGCGATCAGCCCCGGCCCGATGAAAACGCTTGCCGGTGCCGCGATTGGCGGGGCGCGCAAGACCTATAAGCACACCGACACAAACGCCCCCATGCGCGCCAATGCGACGTTGGAAGCGGTTGGCGGGACCGCGGTCTATCTGGCCTCGGATGCCGGGGCTTGTACAACGGGCGAGATCATCCGCGTCGACGGCGGGTTCCATGTGCTGGGGATGCCGCAAGCCGAGCATCTTTGACGGTACTGGCGGACCGGGGCGCTGCCACAAAGTTCTATTTACGGGGCTCTGCCCCGGACCCCGGGATTTCAGACCATTTGGAAATAGGGCGTCGCGTTTAGCGCAGGGGCGGGGTTTGGTAGAGCCAGACCTTCATGCCGCCATGGGCGATCGCAGGGCCTTGGGGTTTCCACGGCAGGCCCGTGGCTTTGGCCAAGGGCGGCTCGGACGTGACGAGGCCAACGCGCCAGCCTTTAAAGCGGGTCAGCAGCGTTTGGCCGAGCGTACCATAAAGCGGATAAAGCAGTTTCTTGTTGCCGATGCGCCCGCCGTAGGGCGGGTTCACCATGACAAGGCCGGGGGGGCCATCGGGCGGCGTCAGCTCCCCCGCGGCGTGGTTTTCGAAGGTTACGGCATCGGCCACCCCTGCCCGTTCGGCATTCATACGGCTCATCCGGACGGCACCGGCGTCGCGGTCGGAACCGTAGAACCGCAGCGGCGTCGACGTGGCGGGGGTGTCTCGCATGGCGGCCCATTGGTCAGCGTCAAAACTGGCGAGGTCTTCGAAAGCGAAATGGCGCGAGCGGCCGGGGTTGAGGCCCATGGCGATCTCGGCCGCCTCGATTACGAAGGTCCCTGAGCCGCACATCGGATCGACCACCGTCTCGGTGCCCGTGTACCCCGCCTGACGCAGCATCAGATAGGCCAGATTTTCGCGCATCGGCGCTTTGCCCACGGCTTCCTTGTGGCCGCGCTTGTGCAGCGCATCACCCGAAGTATCGAGGCTGATGGTCACCACATTGTCGTCGATCCGGACCTTGAGCACGAGTGCCGCCTCGGGCGAGATCGTAACCCCGAGACTTTCGCGCAAGGCGGTTTCAATCCGCTGCGTCGCGGCACCGGCGTGATAGATTTTAGAGGCTTTCGTGGTCACCTGCACCCGTAGCGGCACATCGGCTCGCAGCACATCGCCCCAGGGGAACTTGCGCGCGCGCTTGTCCAGCTGCGCCAGATGGAACGCCATGAAGGACCCGATCCGCGCCAGCACGCGCGAGGCTCCGCGCAGTTGCAGGTTCGCGCGCCAGACCTCGGGCCAGCCGCCCTGCACCGTGATCCCGCCGGGCGAGGCCACAGGATTGGCAAAGCCTTTCTCTGTCACCTCGGCGAGAAGCATGTCTTCCAGACCGGGGGTGGCCACAATAAAAATGTCGAAGGTGTTTTGACTGTCCATAACCGCTGCTTACTGCGCGGCGCGCGAGGTTTCGAGCGGTTTCTTAGGACAAGACAGTCCGGCGCGATCAAAAGCGCCGGACTGTATGGGCCTGGTTCAAGCGATTTTTACCAGTTCGATGTCGAACTGCAGGTCTTTGCCCGCCAGCGGGTGGTTGGCGTCAAGTGTCACAGTGGCGTCGTCAACCTCGACAACCATCACCGGCATCGCCTGCCCGTCCGGGGTTTGCATCTGCAACTGCGTGCCGATTTCCAGCGGGATATCCGCAGGGATGCCTTCGCGTGGCACGGCCTGACGCATCTCGGGGTTCACATCGCCGTAGGCCTCTGCGCTACCGATCTTGACGACTTTCTTGTCGCCGACTTCCATGCCGGGCATCGCGCTGTCGAGGCCGGGGATGATCTGGCCGGACCCGACCGTGAACTCCAAAGGCTCGCGCCCTTCCGAGCTGTCGAAGGTGCTGCCGTCAAGCAGGGTACCAGTGTAGTGAATAGCAACAGTATCGCCGGATTTAACCTGCGTCATAGAAAGCTCCGATCCATAAAGGGAAAATACAGGAGGCCGCGTATCTGCGCGGGTGCTCCGGGTTCGGCGCGCAGTGTTTCAAGCCTGCGTCCCGTCGTAAACCCCCATGAGGCCAGTTTTTCGGCCTTTTCTGTCGTGACGGGTCGTGACAGTCTTGCGAAAGAAATATTCAGGGGGGAAATCATGGCGATTACAACATGCGTGTTCGACGCATATGGCACCTTGTTCGATGTGGCCGCAGCCGCACGACAAGCCGCGTCAGAGCCGGATTTTGCAGCGATAAAAGACAGCTGGCCGCAGGTCGCCGAACATTGGCGGCAAAAGCAGCTTGGCTATTCCTGGCTGCGCGCTGTCACCGGTGCACACGATGATTTCTGGCAGGTCACCCAAAACGGGTTGGACTGGGCTTTGGCCAAGACCGGCCACGATAACGACCCCGCCCTGCGCGAACGCCTGCTGGCGCTTTACTGGGAGCTTCAGGCCTTCCCCGAAGTACCCAAGATGCTGAAAACACTGAAGGAAGCTGGGCTGAATACCGCGATCTTGTCGAACGGATCACCAGCCATGCTGGACGGTGCGGTTTCCTCCGCCAATCTGGGTGACACGCTGGATGCGGTGCTGTCGGTGGAAAGCGTCGGCGTCTTCAAACCACATGCGAAAGTCTATGAACTGGTCGGACAGCGCTTTGATTGCGCGACCTCAGAGGTGTTGTTCGTCTCGTCCAACGGATGGGATGCGGCGGCGGCGACAGGCTTTGGCTTTACCACCGCCTGGGTCAACCGCGCGGGAGAGCCGATGGACCGGCTGCCGTGGCAACCGGCCCATGTGCTGCAGGACCTCAACGGCATCCCAGAACTGGCAGGCGTATAATGGCTCATTTCACCACATCCGACGGGCTATCGCTCTATTTCACCGACGAAGGGGCGGGTCTGCCGATTCTCTGTCTTGCAGGATTGACCCGGACCACAGCGGATTTCGACTATGTCACCCCCCATCTGAAGGGCGTGCGTCTGATCAAGATGGACTATCGCGGGCGCGGGCAATCTGACTTCGACCCTGACTGGTCACACTATTCCCCCCCTATTGAATGTCGTGATGCGCTGGAGCTGCTGGATCATCTTGGCATCGACAAGGCCGCCGTGCTTGGCACCTCGCGCGGGGGGCTGAATGCATTGGGGCTGGCCAAGGGAGCCAAGGATAGGTTGCTGGGCGTCGCCTTTAACGACGTTGGCCCGCATATTGACCCGCAGGGGCTGGATTTCATCATGGGCTATATCGGCCGCAACCCTGCCGCCAAGACCCATGCCGAGGCCGCCGCCGCCATGCCGCGTGTGTTTCCCGAATTTGACGACGTGCCCGACAGCCGGTGGATGGAAGAGGCGCAAAAGCATTACACCCAGACCGAAAGCGGCTTGCAGATCACGTATGACAAGCACCTGCGCGATGCGGTGGCCAAGGCGTTCTCTGCCCCCTCCCCCGACCTGTGGCCATTCTTTGACGCGCTTGACGGGCTGCCAATTGCCTGCATCCGTGGCATGGCGTCCAATCTGCTGAGCGAGGAAACCTTGCAAGAGATGGAACGCCGCCGCCCCGATATGGTGGTCGCGCGGGTGCCGGGACGTGGGCATATTCCGTTTCTGGACGAACCAGAGGCGGTTGCGGCCTTGAACGAATGGATCGGGAAGATGCAATGAATATCGACATGATCCGCGCGGCAGCGCGGCGGCTGGAGGGGCACGTGCGGCGCACGCCTTTGCTGAACTCTCCGTTTCTGGATGACATCGCGGGGCGGCGCGTTTGGGTCAAGCCCGAGTGCCTGCAACACACCGGCAGCTTCAAATTTCGCGGCGGCTGGTCGGCGGTGTCAGCACTGGAGCCCTCCGTGCGCGCCAAGGGGGTCATCGCCTTTTCCAGTGGCAACCACGCCCAAGGTGTTGCCTATGCGGCCAAGCTGCACGGGGTGCCTGCGGTCATCATCATGCCCGCCGACGCCCCCCGTCTGAAGATCGCCAACACCCGCGCGCTTGGGGCCGAGGTCGTGCTTTATGACCGCATGACCGAGGACCGCGACGCCATCGGCGCGGCTATGGCGGAGGAACGCGAATTGACGCTGATCAAACCGTTCGACGACCCGCTGGTGATTGCCGGTCAGGGGACAACGGGGCTCGAGATCGCGCAGCAGGCCGCCGAAGCGGGGATCGCCCGCGCCGATGTGATTGCCTGCTGTGGTGGCGGGGGGCTGACCTCTGGCATTGCGCTGGCGCTTGAAGCCGAGGCACCGGGGCTGCGCGCGCGTACCGCCGAGCCCGAAGGCTTTGACGATGCCGCGCGGTCGCTCGCCGCAGGAGAGATCACGCGCAACGCCGCCCTTGGCGGGTCGATCTGCGATGCCATCGTCACGCCGCAACCGGGCGATCTGACCTTTCCGATCTTCAAGCGGCTTTGCGGCCCCGGCCTTGTGGTCAGCGACGCAGAGGCGCTGCAGGCGATTGGCCATGCGTTCAACCGGCTGAAACTTGTGGCCGAACCCGGCGGGGCTGTGGCCCTCGCCGCCGCGCTGTTCCGGCAAGACGAGATCGACGGCGACGATGTGATCGTCACCATCTCGGGCGGGAATGTAGACAGTGATATTTTCTCGCGGGCGCTTGCCACGCTTGACTGACGCCCACAGGAGGTTCTGACATGAAGATTTTCGATACTGGCGACGTGCGTCTGCATTACCGTGTGGATGGCCCCGAGGACGGTGCGCCTGTGGTCTTTGCCAATTCACTGGGGACTGATCTGCGCCTGTGGGATCCGATCCTGCCGCTGCTGCCCAAGGGTCTGCGCATCATTCGTTTTGACAAACGCGGCCATGGGCTGTCGTCCTGCCCGCCTGCGCCCTATGCGATGGGGGCGCTGATTGGTGATACGGAAAAACTGCTGGATCATCTGGGCGTAAAGGGCTGCGTCTTTGTCGGGCTGTCCATTGGCGGAATGATCGCCCAAGGGCTCGCCACCAAGCGGCTGGACCTGATCCGCGCCATGGTGCTGTCCAATACCGCCGCCAAGATCGGCACCAAGGACATGTGGGCAGACCGTGTGCGCGCAGTGCAAGAAAGCGGGATCGAACCGATGGCGGACACCATCATGGAACGCTGGTTCGCCGCCCCCTTCCGCGCCACGCCCGAGCTTGAGCTTTGGCGCAATATGGTCGTACGCCAACCGGCAGAAGGCTATGCCGGTTGCTCTGCCGCGATTTCGGGGACGGATTTCTACACGCCCACGGCGGCGCTGCGCCTGCCAGTGCTGGGGATCGCGGGCTCCGAAGACGGGTCCACCCCCCCTGATCTGGTGCGCGAGACCATCGACCTGATCCCGGGATCCAAGTTCAAGATCATCCGCAAGGCCGGCCACCTGCCCTGTGTCGAACACCCACAGAAGTATGCAGCGCTGCTCACCGAGTTTTTGCAGAGCGTCGGCCATGTCTGACATCCTTTTGGTCCACGGCTCGTGCCACGGTGCGTGGTGCTGGCGTGATCTGATCCCTGCGTTGCAAGAATTGGGCCACAGCCCCCGTGCGATTGACCTGCCCAGCCACGGCGACGACACGACGCCGGTCAACGCGGTCACGCTCGATAGCTATGCCGATGCGGTGCTTGCGGCCTCTACCCCCGATACGGTGGTGGTGGGTCATTCGATGGGCGGTTTTGCCATCGGGGCGGCGGCACAGAAAGATCCAAGCGCCATGGCGCGGCTGATCTATCTATGTGCCTACGTCCCTGCGGCGGGGCTGTCGCTGGCCGAGATGCGCAAACAGGCCCCGTCGCAACCGCTGATGCCCGCTGTGCGCCTCGCCCCCGACGGCAAAAGCTTTACCCTTGATCCCGCGATGACAGAGGCGCTGTTCTATCACGACTGCCCGCCGGATGTCGCAGGTTTTGCCGCACCGCGCCTCTGCGCGCAGGCCGTGGCCCCGACGATCAAGCCTCTGGCGGATACTGCCCGTGCGGACGCCATGCCACGCAGCTATATCCGCTGTATGGACGACCGCACCATCCCGCCCGCCTATCAGGTCACGATGACGAAAGACTGGCCAAGCGCGGATGTTCATGAGATGGCCTGCGGGCATTCACCCTTCTTTACCGATCCCGCCGGTCTGGCGCGGATCATTGACGACATTATCCCGAGGTAACCCATGGCCGCCAGCGTCTTTGACAGCCCCCTGTTCGCACAGCTTTTCAACACCGGTGACGCAGGCCGCCTGTTCTCGGACAGCGCTGCGATCCGCGCGATGCTGCTGGTCGAAGGGGCGCTGGCCAAGGTGCAGGGCAGCCTTGGTATCATCCCCGAGATGAGCGCCGCCGCGATCCACCGCGCCTCTCTCGAGATTCAGGTCGACCCCGGGGCGATCGCCGCCTCTACCGGAGAAAACGGCGTGTCCGTGCCGGGGCTTCTGGCCCAATTCCGCGCCGAGATGCAGGCACCGGAATTTGCCCAGCACGTGCATTGGGGCGCGACCAGTCAGGACATCATCGATACCGCGCTGATGCTGCGCCTGCGTCAGGCGCTCAAGCTGGCGGAAACCGATCTGCGCGAGATCATTGCGGCCTTTGCGGCAGGTGCCGAACAGCACCAATCCCTGCCGATGCCTGCCCGCACCTATGGCCAGCACGCCACCCCCACCAGCTGGGGCGCGGTGCTGGCGGAATGGGGCATGCCACTGTGCGATGCGCTCGACCAGCTTGAGGCGCTGCGCGAAGGGGCGCTGTTCGTGTCCCTGTCGGGGGCGGCGGGGACGGGCTCTGCCCTTGGTCCCAAGGCTGCCGAGACCCGCGCGCAGCTGGCCCAAGCGCTTGGGCTGCAAGACCCCGGGCGCAGCTGGCATGTGGACCGCGGCCCCGTGCTGCGCATCGCCGATTGGCAGGGCCGCGTGATGGCAGCGCTGGCGCATATCGCGCAAAGCACGCTGGCGCTGACCATGACCGAAACCGCCGAGCTTGCCCTTGGGGCGGCAGGCGCGTCGTCGACCATGCCGCAAAAACAGAACCCCGTGGGGCCCTCGGCGATTGTCGCCCTCGGGCACCAGTTCACCGGCCAGCGCGCCACGCTACAGGCCGCCGCGGCGCATCAGCATCAGCGTGATGGCGGCGCGTGGTTCGCGGAATGGATGGCCGTGCCCCAGCTGGCACTGAGCCTTGCCGCCGCGCTGAACCACACAAAAAGCCTTGTCGCGAGGCTGACGCCGCACCCTGTGAAAATGCACAGCGCGCTGACAGAAGGGCTAGGCCTGATCCACGCCGAAGCGCTGAGCTTCGCCCTGGCCAAGACGATGCCCCGCCCCGCGGCCCAGAAGATCACCAAACAGCTTTGTCAGGATGCGCTGGCCAAACAGGTGCCGCTGGCCGATCTGGTCCACGCGGATTACCCCGACGTGGCCGAGACCCTTTTCGACCCGTCAACCCAGATGGGACAGACCCCCGCAGATGCAGCCGCTTTTGTGGCCCGCGCGCGTGCGCTGTAACCGCGCAACCGGCGCGCGATAGCCCATGCGTCCGGCGGTCATATTTATCATCCTGACCGTCATGATCGATGCCATGGGCATTGGTCTGATCATCCCTGTGATGCCGGACCTGATCGCGCAGGTCCAATCCGCCGATCTGTCACGCGCCGCGCTGTGGGGCGGTGTGTTGGCGACGACATTCGCGGTGATGCAATTCCTCTTCAGCCCGCTGGTGGGCAGCCTGTCCGACCGCTTCGGGCGCAGGCCGGTGCTGCTGACCTCGCTGACCGTAATGGCGCGGGTGGTCGCCTTGGTGCTCTTCCGGCGCGTGCGTATAAATCCCGCGCATGTGGACTGACATAACGTAAGCCTGACGCAGCGCGGCGCATATAGCGCTTGCGGGAGGGGGCAGAGCTTGCCACCCTCCCCCAAAACTCACGCGCCCGGAAGGACCCGTTATGCCGTTGATCAAAGCCGCCGTTTGCCATGAATTTGGTGCTCCTCTGAAAATCGAAGACGTAGAACTCCGCGCCCCCGAGGGGGCAGAGGTCGAGGTGACGCTGGATGCCGTAGCGATCTGCCATTCGGACATTTCCTTTGCCAGTGGGGGCTGGGGCGGATCGCTGCCCGCGGTCTATGGTCACGAGGCCGCGGGACGGGTGACCGCTGTGGGCGACAGGGTAAGCGGCGTCTCGGTCGGGGATAGCGTCGTGGTCACGCTGATCCGCGCCTGCGGCAGCTGCCCCAACTGCGCCAGCGGTCGTCCTGTGATCTGCGAAACCCCCTATGACGGCGACACCGGCCCGCTGAAAACCAAAGACGGCGGCAAGCTGCATCAGGCCATGGCATCCGGTGCCTTTGCCGAAAAAGTCGTTGTGGATCAGGCGCAGGTCGTCAGGATCAGCGCCGATATTCCCAAGGATGCCGCCAGCCTGATCGCCTGCGGGGTGATCACCGGCGTCGGTGCGGTGGTCAATGCTGCGCAATTGCGGGCCGGTCAAGACGTTGTGGTCATCGGCGCCGGTGGCGTCGGGCTGAACGCCATTCAGGGCGCGCGCATCGCCGGGGCCCGCCGCATCGTCGCCGTGGATATGAGCGCCGAGAAGCTGGAGATCGCCAAGGAGTTCGGGGCCACGGATGGTATCCTTGCCACCGAAGACAAACCCTGGGGGCAGTTGGGACAGGCGATTGGCCGCAAGGGCGTGGATGCGGTGATCGTGACCGTTGGGGCGATCCCTGCCTATAACGACGCCCCGAAATACCTTGCCGCGGGGGGGCGTGTGGTCATGGTCGGCATGCCTCATATCGGCGACGGCGCGACCTATGACCCCGGCACATTCGCCGCAATGGGTCAGGGCACGGTCGGCTCCAAAATGGGCGATGTGGTGATCCAGCGCGATATTCCGTGGATGGTCGATCTATATGCCCAAGGACGGCTGAAACTGGACGAGCTTATCTCGGGGCGGTGGTCGCTGGAGCAGATCAACGACGCGATCGAGGATACCAAGACCGGTGCCGCGCGGCGCAATGTCATCCTGTTTGACCGCTAGCGCCACGGGGGCCAGCCCCCGCACCCCCGGGATTTTGAACCATTTGGAAAAGAGGATCACGCGATGAAATTGCAAGATCTTGAGGTTATCGTCACAGCGCCCCCTGCCCCCGGTTGGGGCGGGCGCTATTGGATATTGGTCAAGCTGACCACGGATACCGGCATTGTAGGCTGGGGCGAATGCTATGCCGCGTCGGTCGGGCCGCAGGCCATGCGCGCGGTGATCGAGGATGTTTTTGCACGTCACATGCAGGGCGAGAATCCCGAAAACATCGAGCTGATGTACCGCCGCGCCTATTCGTCAGGCTTTACCCAGCGGCCCGACCCGACCGTCATGGGCGCGTTTTCGGGGCTGGAGATCGCCTGCTGGGATATTCTGGGCAAGGATCGGGATCGTCCGGTCTATGCCTTGATCGGCGGCAGGATGAACGAGCGCGTGCGGGGCTATACCTATCTCTACCCGCTGCCGCATCACGATATGACCGCCTTCTGGACCTCGCCCGAGATGGCGGCGGAATCGGCGCTGGACTGTGTGGCGCGTGGCTATACCGCGATCAAGTTCGATCCGGCGGGGCCCTATACCATGCGCGGCGGGCATATGCCGGCGATGACCGACATCTCGCAATCTGTCGCCTTTTGCAAAGCGATCCGCGCGGCCGTTGGCGACAAGGCCGATCTGCTGTTCGGCACCCACGGGCAATTCACCACCGCAGGCGCGATCCGTTTGGGGAACGCCATCGCGCCCTATAGCCCGCTCTGGTACGAAGAGCCGATCCCGCCGGATGCGGTGGAGCAGATGGCCGCCGTAGCGCGTGCCGTGCCGATCCCAGTCGCGACCGGAGAACGGCTGACCACCAAGGCCGAGTTTGCGCCGGTGCTGCGGTCCGGGGCGGCGGCGATCCTGCAGCCTGCCTTGGGCCGTGTCGGTGGCATCTGGGAAGCCAAGAAGATCGCCGCCATGGCAGAGGTCTATAACGCGCAAATTGCGCCGCATCTTTATGCGGGCCCGGTGGAATGGGCGGCCAATATCCATCTGGCCACGTCGATCCCCAATATCCTGATGTGCGAATGTATCGAGACGCCCTTCCACGACCAGTTGATCAAGAGCACGATCAAGGTGGAGGACGGGTTTATCACAGCCCCCACCGCAGCCGGTTTGGGCATTGAGGTGGACGAGGCATTGGCCCGCGCGCATCCGTATACCGGCAACGGGCTGCACCTGGAAATGCAGTCAGCGCCTTGTGATTACGTCAACGGGAATGCGTTTGAAGGGGGGGCACCGTCGGTCAAATCCTGACGGGTCCGGTGGTATGAGGGGGCCGCAGCCCCCTCAGCCAGAGATTTAGAAGAACGCCTGCAGGCCGGTCTGGGCGCGGCCCAGGATCAGCGCGTGCACGTCGTGCGTGCCTTCATAGGTGTTCACCGTCTCGAGGTTCATCATATGGCGGATCACCTGGAATTCGCCGCTGATGCCGTTGCCGCCGTGCATGTCGCGGGACATGCGGGCGATGTCCAGCGCCTTGCCGCAATTGTTGCGCTTGACGATAGAGATCATCTCGGGCGCGGCGTTGGCGTTGTCCATCAGACGACCCACTTGCAACGAGGCTTGCAGGCCAAGCGCGATTTCGGTCTGCATGTCGGCAAGTTTCTTTTGGAACAGCTGTGTCTGCGCCAGCGGCTTGTTGAACTGTTTGCGGTCCAGACCGTATTGACGCGAGGCGTGCCAGCAGAATTCAGCGGCCCCCAGTGCACCCCAGCTGATGCCATAGCGGGCGCGGTTAAGACAGCCGAACGGGCCTTTCAGACCTTCGACATGAGGCAGCAGGGCATCTTCGCCGACTTCGACGTTGTCCATCACGATCTCGCCAGTGATCGAGGCACGCAGCGACAGTTTGTTGCCGATTTTGGGCGCGGACAGACCCTTCATGCCTTTTTCAAGGATGAAGCCGCGGATCTTGCCGCCGTGCTCTTCGGACTTGGCCCAGACCACGAAGACATCCGCGATCGGCGCGTTCGAAATCCACATCTTGGAGCCGGTCAGCTTGTAGCCGTTGGCGGTTTTCACCGCACGGGTTTTCATGCCCGCAGGGTCAGAGCCTGCATCGGGTTCTGTCAGGCCAAAGCAGCCGATGAATTCGCCGCTGGACAGTTTGGGTAGATACTTCATCCGCTGCTCTTCCGAGCCATAGGCGTAGATCGGGTACATGACGAGGCTGGATTGCACGGACATCATCGACCGATAGCCGCTGTCCACACGTTCCACTTCGCGCGCAACCAGACCGTAAGACACATAATTGCCGCCCAAGCCGCCGTATTGTTCGGGCACGGTGACACCCAGAAGGCCCATGTCGCCCATCTCGCGGAAGATCGCGGGGTCGGTGGTTTCATTGGCGAAAGCGTCGATCACGCGGGGCTGCAGTTTTTCCTGCGCATAGGCGCGCGCGCTTTCCTGGATCATGCGTTCGTCTTCGGTCAGCTGTTCGTTCAGGCGGAACGCATCCGCCCAATCAAAGCTGCCCATGTCGGGGGCGTCTTTGGCTTTCAATACGGGCAATTCGGTGCTCATGGTATGTCCTCCTCGGGGTTCGGATTTGGGCGCAGTATTGCAAAGCCCGGCGGCAATGACTATCGCTGGTTACTCCTGAACCTATGAGTCAAAGTCATATGATCGCCCCGCGTCGCTTCCTTCCGTCGGTCAACGCCCTGCTCGCATTCGAGGCAGTGGCACGCTTGGGCAGTGCCACATTGGCGGCGCAGGAACTGTCCCTGACGCAAAGCGCGATCAGCCGGCAACTCAAGACGCTAGAGGCGCAGTTGAATGTGGCGCTGCTGGATCGCCAGGGGCGTCAGCTGGTACTGACAGAGGCGGGAAAAAGCTATGTTATTCAGGTGCGTGACGTTTTGAACAGGCTGGCTCAGGCATCCATCACCGCGCGCACGAACCCGATTGCGGGGGCGCTGAACCTTGCCATTCTGCCGGGGTTCGGCATGCATTGGCTGGCCCCGCGGTTGCGCGACTTTGCCCAGTCCCACCCGGAGGTGACGGTGAACCTCAGCACGCGGTTGCATCCGTTTTCCTTCCAGAACAGCCCCTTTGACGCTGCAATACATTTTGGCAAGGAAGACTGGCCCGGCGTGCGCTATTTGCCGCTGATGCCCGAGACGGTGGTCCCCGTCTGCGCGCCCGAACTGCTGACCGAACCGCTGGAGGATCCCAGCCAGATCCTGAGGTATGCGCTGCTGCATCTGGAGACCCGCCCGCGCGGCTGGTCGCGGTGGCTGAGCGCGCTTGGTGTCACGCAAGAACCCCCTGCCGGCATGATGTTCGACCAGTTCTCAACCATGGCGCAGGCGGCGGTGCACGGGTTGGGCGTGGCGCTGCTTCCTACCTTTTCGGCCGAGCCCTACCTGCGAGACGGGCAGCTTGTGCTGGCATCAACGCAGACGACACAGAGCATCGGGAATTACTACCTCGTCTGGCCCGAGGACCGTGCCGAAACCGCGGCCTTGCAGTCGTTCAAGACGTGGCTCGACGGGCAAACGGGTCAGGTTCTTTAGCATAGGCCAAGGTTCTGAGGCATATCCGCCCTATTTCCGCCGCAATCCTGCATTAGCACACCCTTCATCAGTTTTAAGGGGGGGGGGCCCCTTTTGAAAGGGAGCATGGATATGCCAATTTCACTTACCAAACTCATTTCTGCTGGCGCGACAGCGGTCACACTTGCGGCTGCCACCGCAGCGACCGCGCAAACCCACGACGTCGTGATCTTTGACGACGCCTTCTTTCCTGCCGTGATCTATGTCGACGCCGGGGACGAGCTGCGCTTTGTCAACAACGCCAGCGCCGCGCGCAACGTCAGCGCGGGTGACGGGTCGTGGTCATCCGGCACGCTGGAAACCGGCAGCAGCTTTAGCCAAACGGTAGAGGCAAACAGCCAAGTGACCTTTATCGGCACGTCGCTTGGGGAAAACCCCAAAAGCTACTCCGGCGAGATCAGCTTTGACCCCGCACCGCTGAGCGAGTGATCGGGTCCATCTCTGCGCTTGTCGCAGGTGCTTGAAATAAAAACGGCGCGCCCCTGTTTCCAGCGGCGCGCCGTTTCGCATTGACATGGCGATGTGGCTTACTTCACCGTGATGCGGCCATCGGTATAGGGCGTATAGGCCCCGTTGGCGGCGATGAATTCAGCCGTCACATCCGCCAGATCGGGACCGTAGTCATAGGCGTTCTGCGCAGAGGTAAACGGCGCATAGCCGTCGCCGCCATTGCGCACATAGTTGTTGGACACGACGCCATAGGTTTTTTCGGGATCAAGCGGCATGCCGGATACGGTGACATCGCTGATGCGGCTGCCCGGCTCGGCGCTGGTGTCCACGGTAAAGGTCATGCCCGCCACTTGCGGGAAACGACCTGCGACCTCTTCGATCTGGCTCACGCCATTTTCCAGCGCCTCTACCAATGCCGCACCGGTGACCTGAAAGGTCGACAGGGTGTTCTGGAACGGCAGCACCGCCAGCACTTCGCCCATGGTCACCTCTCCGGCGTCGATGGAAGAGCGCAAGCCGCCGCTGTTCTGGATCGCGACCTCGATCCCCTGATCCGCCACACGGGCCAGCATCGCATCGGCGACGAGATTGCCCATCTGACATTCCTGCACGCGGCAGACCGACCGGTCGCCCTCGATCGGTTCGGTGGTTTCGGCGACGACTTTGCTGCGCAGTTCTTCAAGCGGTTGGGCCAGTTCGCCGATACGGGCGACGGTGGTCTCGTCCTCTGCGACGCCTGCGTCGATCAGGATCGGATCGCCCGACGCTTCCTTGATCTTACCCTCGTCATCGAAGGTCACGTTCAGCTCGCCCAGATATTTACCGTAGGCATAGGCCTGCACGATCGCCGTATCCTTGACCATCGTCGGATAGGCCCCTTCGGCTTTTTCATCGGTATTGGACAGCAGCGTATTGGTGTGCCCGCCGACGATCACATCAACACCTGTGGTATTCTCGGCGACCATCTGATCGACCCCATAGCCCGAGTGGCTGAGCACGATGATCTTGTTGATACCCTGCGCGGTCAGCAGATCGACCTCGCCCTGAACGGCAGCTACGGAATCGGTAAAGACAACGTTGTCTCCGGGGCTCGATAGTTCGTGAGTGTCTTCGGTGGTCAGCCCGATCAGGCCGATCTTTTCACCGCCACGCTCGATCACGGCAGATTTCGCCAGCTTGTCCGCCAGCAGCGGTTCGGCAGAGACATCGGCATTCGACATCAGGATGGGAAAGTCGATCGCCTCCATGAAACCGGCAAGCACTTCGGGGCCATCGTCGAATTCGTGGTTGCCCACAGTCATGCCGTCATAGCCCAGCATGTTCATCATCTCGGCTGCCATCTTGCCCTTGTAGTGGGTGTAGAACAGCGAGCCCTGAAACTGGTCCCCGCCGTCGACCAGCACATAGTTGTTGGTGCGGGCCTTGGCATCCTTGATCGCGTTGACCAGCCGTGCGGTGCCCCCGAAACATTCACCGGCGGTATTGTCCTCGGCGGAACAAGGGCCATCGTATTTGCTGATCGGTTCAAACCGCGCGTGGAAATCATTGGTGTGCAGAATGGTCAGACTATAATCCGCCGCTGCCATGCCCGAGGTCAGCGCAAGCGCTGCCGTGGCTGTCAGGAATCGTTTCATGATGGGTCCCCCCTTTGGGTTGAATTATGCACCTATGGTGACCCCCAGTTTGCCCCCTTGTCAAAGACCATCTGAGCGCAAACCCGCCCTTCCCCAAGGTCACCGCCCTACACTGCCGCAAAGCGCACAGCCCTTGACCGTTTGCACCGACCAAGGCATCACAGCGGCTATGTTGATTTACAAAATTTTCCGCTCCGATGAATGGCAGGCCCTGCGCCGCGACGGCTCTACCACGGGCGCGCCGGTTGATGTCGCCGATGGCTATGTGCATTTCTCGACCTCTGAACAAGCGGCTGAAACCGCTGCGAAACACTTTGCCGGTGAGGCAGACCTGTTTCTTCTGGCCGTAGAGACCGACCGCCTTGGTGATGCGCTGAAATGGGAGGTGTCGCGCGGCGGCGCCAAGTTCCCGCATCTGTACCGCATGCTCATGCTAGAGGATGTGGTTTGGGCCCAGCCCCTGCCCTTGCTGAACGGGGCGCATGAATTTCCCGCTGGCTTTAAGGAAGCTGAATGATGACAGGATATATCGACCCGGATCGCGCACAGTTCGACGCCTTCAAGGGGCTGGACCGCGACACGCCGCTGAATATGGTGAACCTTGTCAAACTGCGCGACAAGGCCGCCTACCCAGACGATCACGCGCTGGCCGCCAAGGCGCTGACAGGGGCGCAAGCCTATAAGAACTACGGTGCGGAAAGTGGGCCGGTGCTGGCAGATGTCGGCGGATCGATCCTGTGGCGCGGCCAGTTCGAGGCGACGCTGATCGGCCCCTCGGACGAGGATTGGGATGTGATGTTCATCGCACAATACCCCAACGCCCACGCCTTTTTGCAGATGATCTCGGACCCGCGGTACAAACAGGCTGTGGTGCACCGTCAGGCCGCGGTTGTGACATCGCGCCTGATCCGCAGCGCACCGCTGCCCCTGACGGATGAATTTGCATGAAGCGCATGGCCGAGCAGCTGGGGCTGCGCGCCCTGCATCAGGTTGACCCCGAAACGGCCCATGGTCTGGCAATCACCGCGCTGCGGCTTGGCTTGGCCCCTACCCCCGGTCCGGTCACATCGAAGCGGCTGAAAACCTCGCTTGCCGGGATGAGCCTGCCCAACCCTGTCGGCCTTGCCGCGGGGTTTGACAAGAACGCAACCGCCGTCGCGCCGCTGTCCAACGCGGGTTTCGGCTTTATCGAGGTCGGGGCCGCCACGCCCCTGCCCCAACCCGGCAATGACAAACCCCGTCTGTTCCGCCTGACCGAGGACCGCGCGGCGATCAACCGCTTTGGCTTCAACAACGAAGGCATGCAGGCGATCTGCACGCGTCTGGCGCGCCGTGGCGCGGGCGTGCCCGTGGGGCTCAACCTTGGGGCCAACAAGACCAGCACCGACCGCGCCGCCGATTTCGCCCGCGTGATGGAGCTTGCCCGCGATCACGTGGATTTCGCCACGGTCAATGTATCCTCGCCCAATACCGAAAAGCTGCGTGACCTGCAGGGCAAGGCCGCCCTCGCAGCACTTCTGGCCGGCGTGATGGAGGTGCGCGGCGATACGCCCGTGTTCCTGAAAATCGCCCCCGACCTCACCGAGGCGGAGATCGCCGATGTGGCCGAGGTCGCCAATGACGCAGATGTTGCCGCGATCATTGCCACGAATACAACGCTGGACCGCACCGGCCTGAAGAACGCGCAGCGTGACCAGATGGGGGGGCTGTCGGGCGAGCCCCTGTTCGAAAAATCCACGCGCGTGCTGGCGCGCCTGTCGACGCTTACCGATATTCCGCTGGTGGGCGTCGGGGGCATCAGCTCGGCCGAGGATGCCTATGCCAAAATCTGCGCAGGCGCTTCGGCGGTGCAGCTTTATACGGCGCTGGTCTATGGCGGGCTGTCACTGGCGGCGGATATCGCCAAGGGGCTCGACAAACTGCTGAAGCAGGACGGGTTTGACACCGTGGCCGATGCCGTGGGCAGCAACCGCAGCGCTTGGCTTTGACAGGACGCCCCGGCGCAGATCGGGGCGCTATCCGCGCGACTTCGCCCCGACCCTGCGCGGGCGGGGCCTATCCCGCCGCACGCTCCAACGCGGGGTACCGCAGCGCCAGCGTGACCCCACGCGCGACAAAGGACACCAGCAGCGAAATCCACAGCCCGTGGTTGCCCAGCCACGGCACCAGCAGCGCCGCACTTGCACAGTAGATCACAAAGGACACCGCCATCATGTTGCGCATGTCCCGCGACCGCGTGGCCCCGATAAAGATTCCGTCCAGCATCCATGACGCCCACCCCAGCAGCGGGGCCGCGACCATATAGGGCAAGAACACCCGCGCCTCTTCGCGCACAAGCGGGGCCGTGGTCATGAGGTCGATGATCATGCCCCCGCCCCATGCGAAGCCCACGGTCATCAAGGCACAGGTCAGCAGACCCCAGCCGCTGGTCAGCACCGCGCCCCGTCGCAGAACATCACGCTGCTTGCCGCCCATGGCCCGCCCGACCAGCGCCTCGGCCGCAAAGGCGAAACCGTCAAGCGCAAAGGCCGTGATCATCAGGAATTGCAGGAGCACCTGGTTGGCGGCGAGCTTTACATCCCCCAACCCCGATCCCAGAAACAGGAACGAGACGAACACCGCCTGCAACAGAAGCGACCGCACAAGGATGTCGCCGTTGACCTTCATCATGTTGATCCAGCGCGGCCCGTCGAACACCTGCGCCCAGTCCCGCCATGCGGGCACTCCAAAAGCCGCACGGCAGAACCACAGCCCAAGCGCCGCCCCCGACCATTCAGCCAGAAAGGTCGCGATGGCGACGCCCTGGATACCCCAGCCGAGCCCCAGCACGAACCACAGGTCCAGCGCGATATTCAGCCCGTTCATCCACAGTTGCACCACCAGCACGGCACGGGTGCGTTCCTGCGCGATCAGCCAGCCGGTGATCGCGTATATCGCAATCGCCGCCGGGGCGGACCAGACGCGGATCCCCATATAGGACCGGGCGAGGTTCTCAACCTCGACGCTGGCCGGAGAAACCTGAAACGCCGCCCAGAACAGCGGTATCTGCAGCATCACCAGCGCAAGGCCCGCCAGCCCGCCGATCAGCAGCCCGCGTGTCAGCAGTGCCGCGACCTCTGCCGCGTCGTTGTTGCCTGCCGCCTGCGCGGTCAGCCCGACGGTGCCCATCCGCAGAAAGCCGAATACCCAGTAGAGCGATGACAGGATGATCGCGCCGATTCCCACGGCTCCGATAGGGGCCGCCAGCCCGATCTGCCCGACGACGCCGGTATCCACCGCGCCCAAGATGGGCACGGTGGCGTTGGAGATAACAATCGGGATGGCGATGTTCAGCACGCGGCGGTGGGTCACCACCTCTTTCGCGGATAGTTTGCCTTGGGCGACGGCGCTGACTTCGCCCTTGGGAATCGCGTCAGTCACGGCGTTGGGGCATCAGGAAATGGCCCGTTGCCTGCGCGAAAAGCTTGCTGCGGTTGTCCTGCCATGCCTCGACATGCACCGAGGCATAGCGCCGCCCCGACCGGTTGATCCGCGCGCGCGCATAGGCATCGCGCGGCAGACCCGAACGCAGGTAATCGACGGTGAAGTCGATGGTCTTGGGCAGCCGTGGCAAATGCGTCGCATCCATCTTGTCGACGGCCAGCGCACCGGATTCAAGATCCTCCCACAGGTATTCCCAGCTGAGCGTGATGATCGACGTGACCTCAAGGAACGAGGCCGTGACCCCACCGTGCAGCGCCTGCAACAGCGGGTTGCCGATCAGCTTGTCGGAAAACGGCAGAACGCCGGTCAGCTCGTCGCCACGGCGGTCGAACTCGATCCCCAGAAAGCTGATGTAGGGCACGCCGTCCACCAGCGCGCGCAGCGCCGCATCGCGACGCTTTTTGACGACCTGTACCGCCTCGGGTTTGCTCCGTGTGCTCATCGTTTGCCCTCCACCGTGAAACTGCCGGTGGCGGTGGCGACCGGGCTGCCGTCTTCTTCGTCCTGTGCCGTGGCGCGCACAAAGGCGACATTCCGCGTCACGTGATAACATTCTGCCCGCGCCGTGATCCGTTGACCGGGCACAGCCGCGCGCAGATATTCGATGCGCAAATCAATCGTCGCCGTCCCGCCGGGGTTGCTGGGGTGGCTCATCACCGCGGCCCCGCAGCAAGTATCCATCAACGCCGACACGGCCCCGCCATGCAAGACACCTGTGCGCGGATCGCCGATCAGCCGTTCATCATACGGCATGTCGATCACGGCGACGCCGCCGTCCAGCTCTTGCAGTCCCATGCCCAGGGCACCGCTGTAAGGCAGCGCCGCTATGAACTGCTTGGCGATGCGAAGTTTGTCTGACATTTTTTACTTCCTTGGCGTTATTCTCCCCATATCAACCGAGCGGCCAAGCAAGAGCAACCCCAGTGTTGCGCTTGGAAAGTGAACCGCATAGTTTCCGAACTTGAGGAGACCAAGATGACAGACAAACGCCTGAACTTTAAAGAAATGTGTGCGGAGTTTGACGTCACGCCGCGCACGTTGCGCTATTACGAGTACATTGAACTGCTCCACCCCGAGCGCGAAGGCCGGTCCCGCAGCTATGGCGCGCGGGAAATCGCCCGCATGAAGCTGATCATGCGGGGGCGCAAGTTCGGGTATTCGCTGGAAGGCATCCGCCAGTGGCTGCTGATCTATGAGAACGAAGGCACCGAAGCGCAAATGCGGGCGTGGGTCGTGAGCGCGGACCGCCAGTTGGGAGAGTTGGCAGAACAGCGCAAGCAGTTGGACGAGGCCATCGAAGAACTGCAAAAATCCCGCGACGATACAGAGGCCGCATTGGCCAAGCGCGACTGATATTTGTGTAGCGCCTTGGGTTTACGGGGCGCTACCATATCTGACAGCCGCTGGCTGGAGGGTGCCGTCGTTGGCAGCATCGAGCTATGGTATGAGAAACCGATGCGATGCGGGCCGGCTTACGCCTGCCGCGCGGCCATCCGACCCATCACATCGGAAAGACGGGTCAGGTCTGCTGCTGTCACAATCAGCTCCGACAGTGAATCAGCGTCGAGGCAGGCAGCAAATTCATACGCCACGTCTTCAACGAGCTTGGCCGCATCCTTGAGCCCCCGCGATGCGGAAGACGCGGAAATCACCGGCCCCTGCGCAAGATCATAGGTATTCGGTGTTGTTGAGGGTTTCGGGGGTTTGTTCTGCGCCACGGCCTGTCCACTTACAGTTGAGAATTCGCCACGACTATGCGTCCGACGGGTGATGCGCACGTCCCGTAAGTGCGCGACATCCGGTCACGCTCCCTTGCATTACGACAGGTTATCCAGCGACGGGTCGATCAGGCCAAAGGCCAGCCCCCGCACCGCAGCGCGGGTCCGGTCGGTCACATCCAGTTTGCCAAACAGACGCCGCATGATCGTATCGACCGTGTGTCGCGACACCCCCATGATCTGCGCGATCGAGGTGTTGCTCTTGCCGCGCGCGATCCAACGCAGCAATTCCAGCTCGCGCGGGGACAAGCGCCGATTGGGTGCAGCAGGGCCTGCCACAAGCGCGCAAAACCGCATATGGGCAAACTGGCTGGCGACGTGCAGGTCCAGAACCTCTGCATCGGTCGGGCGCGGCCTGTCGTGGTGGAAGCCGATACTGACCAAAGCATTGCGCGCCTGTGGCCCAAAGACCTGACAGACCAGCCCATCGGCAAAGCCGAACTCTCTCGCTCTGTTCAGATAGGCTTTCTGCTTTTCGGTCAAGGTGGTCAGCTGCGGCAGGTCACGCCAGAAAAACGGGGTAATCTGTGAGGCCGCGAAGGGAGGAAACGGATCGTCCAGATACAGGTGCTCTTCGGTATACATCCGGTGAAACTCTGCCGGGATACCGATCGCGACAGCGCCAAAGCTGGAGTCCCCAAGCGATTGCACATCAATACTGTGATAGGTGACCGTGCGAAAATCCTGCGCTTTGGCAAAGCGTTGCACCAGCAGCCATAGCGCCGAAACGCTGCTGACCTCGCGCAGACACTCTGTGAATAATCGCGGATCCATATCCTCGGACATATCCCCCCCGGCCGATAAAACTTGCTCCCCCACATCACTTAGTCGGCGCGAGATACCTATCAATGACCGCCTCGGGAAAATCCCCGTGGGGTTACGCAGATTTACTCAACGTAAAGCAAATGTTTGACGTAGCGTCCAAGTTACGTAAGCTTGTTTCTGGGTTATACCGCTCCCAGTTTAGGTGAAGTTGACCGTTCTACAGCAGTGATAGAATAGCGAGTAACTGATATGTCCAACACTACGATGACCATCCGCGAGATGTGCACCGCCTTCGATGTGACCCCGCGCACCTTGCGGTTCTACGAAGCGAAAGAACTGCTTTTCCCCGAACGTCAGGGACAAAAGCGCCTGTTTACCAAACGGGACCGTGCGCGGCTGAAACTGATCCTGCGTGGCAAGCGCTTTGGCTTCAGCCTCGAAGAAATCCGCCAGTTGCTGGACCTGTACCACATGGGCGACCAGCAACAGACCCAATTGGCGCGCACCTATGACATCGCGCGCGAACGTCTGGCCGACCTCGAAGCACAGCGCGAGGATCTGAACAACGCCATCGACGACCTGCAAAACCAGTTGAAATGGGGGGAGAAAATGATCGCCTCCATCAACAGCGCCCGCAACGCGGCAGAATAGGCCCGCAGTCCGGCGCACCCGAACACCTGATACACCGACCTAGATATACTGACCAAACGACGGCCAGATGGCCAAGGGAGAACACCACATGCCGAGCTACACCGCCCCGATCAAGGATATGCAATTCGTCCTGCACGATGTGCTGAACGTCACCGCGTCGTCCACCCCCGGTTACGACGAGCTTGAGGCGGATTTCACCTCTGCCATTCTGGAAGAAGCAGGCAAGCTGACCTCCGAAGTCCTCGCCCCGCTGAACGCGGTGGGTGATCAGGAAGGCTGCCGTCTGGAGAACGGCGTCGTCTACACCCCCAAAGGGTTCAAGGACGCCTTTGCGAAGGTCAAGGAAGGCGGCTGGACCGGTCTGGACATGCCAGAGCAATACGGCGGCCAGAACATGCCCTATATCCTCGGCACCGCCGTGGGCGAGATGTTCTCGGCGTCCAACCAGGCGTTCACCATGTATCAGGGCCTGACCCACGGTGCGGCCTCGGCGATCCTCGCCCACGGCTCTGACGCACAAAAAGATACGTATCTGCCCAACATGGTGTCCTGCGAATGGACCGGCACCATGAACCTGACAGAGCCCCACTGCGGCACCGATCTGGGCCTGATGCGCACCAAGGCAGCGCCACAGGAAGACGGCAGCTATAAGATCACCGGCCAGAAGATCTTTATCTCGTCCGGTGAACACGACATGGCCGATAACATCATCCATCTGGTGCTGGCCAAGATCGAAGGCGGCCCCGAAGGCATCAAGGGCGTATCGCTGTTCATCGTGCCCAAGTTCATGGTCAAGGAAGACGGCGCGCTTGGCGAACGCAACGCGGTGTCCGTCGGCTCCATCGAAGAGAAAATGGGCATCCACGGCAACTCTACCTGTGTGATGAACTATGACGGCGCGGTCGGCTACCTGCTGGGTGACGAACACAAAGGCATGCGCGCGATGTTCACCATGATGAACGAAGCCCGCGTGGGCGTCGGCATGCAGGGTCTGGCGCAGGCCGATGTGGCCTATCAGAACGCGCTGGCCTACGCCAAGGACCGCCTGCAAGGCCGTGCCGTCACCGGCACAGAGCACCCCGACAAGCCTGCCGATCCGCTGATCGTCCACCCCGATATCCGTCGCAGCCTGATGGAGCAGAAATCCTTTGTCGAAGGGGCGCGGGCGTTCATTCTCTGGGGGGCCAGCCTGATCGACGCGGCGCACCGCGCGGATGACAAGGATGCCGACGGGCTTGTCTCGCTGATGACCCCCGTCATCAAAGGCTTCCTGACCGACATCGGCTATGACATGACGGTCAAGGCGCAGCAGGTCTATGGCGGCCACGGCTATATCGAGGAATGGGGCATGTCCCAGTTCACCCGCGACGCCCGTATCGCCATGATCTACGAAGGGGCCAATGGCGTTCAGGCGCTGGACCTCGTGGGCCGCAAGCTGGCGCAGGACGGTGGCAAACACGTCATGGCCTTCTTTGATATGGTCAAGACCTTCATCAAGGAAAACGCAGGCCAGGACGCCGAGTTCGACGCCAGCTTTATGGAGCCGCTGAAGGCTGCCAGCAAAGATCTGCAGTCGGCGGGCATGTACTTCATGCAGAACGGCATGAAGAACCCCAACAACGCGCTCTCGGGGTCGAATGACTTCATGCATATGTTCGGGCATGTCTGTCTGGGCCTGATGTGGGCGAAAATGGGTCTAGCCGCGAAGAAAGCGCTGAAAGATGGCACCGGCGACGCGTCTTTCTACGAGACCAAGCTGGCAACCGGCCGTTTCTACATGGCCCGTCAACTGCCCGCGACTTCGCTGCACCTAAAGCGGATCGAAACCGGCGCGGATACTGTGATGGCGCTGGACGCGGCAAACTTCTAGGTTGCACCGGGGTGGGGACATCCCCCACTCCGATGCTGACTGAAAGGACGCCCGATGCCCAAACGTTTCCGCCTGACCCGCCGCTTCCCTGTCGCCATGACCGAAGACGGCTACCGCCGCCTGAAGAAATTTGCGGCAGAGGCCGGATTGGATGAAGGCGAAGCGCTGTCGTTTCTCTTCGAGAACTTCAACAGCGTGATCGACGAAGAGAACCTGACCGCGCGACTGCGGCTGTTCAACGCGGAACTGGACGGACGAAAGAGGTAGCACACCACCACGCCCTGAACGCCCTGCCGAACCCGACCCTTCGGGGAGAGTTTAAGGGGCAAAATGAAGCGCAAACACCCTGCCCTGATCCTGCGACCCGCACGACCAAAGCAGGGCTTCACTTTGCACGCGGCTCAGCTCTCCAGCCTGCCGCGCGGGGGTTGAATACGACAGGATGATTAGTAACTGATTAACGCAAACCCGCGCATCTTCATTTTGCCGGATAAACTCCACGGGGGTGTGGGGGTGTGAAACCCCCCACGGGACGACGATCGACACACAGGACTTGAGGGAGGGTTCAGATGACCATCAAACTGCATTGCTTCGGCGAAAGCGGAAACGCCTATAAGGCGGCGCTTGCGCTGCAGCTGTCGGGGCTCGACTGGGAGCCGGTGAAAGTTGATTTCTTCGGCGGCGAAACCCGCACGCAGGATTACCGCACGACGATCAACAACATGGGCGAAGCGCCGGTGATGATTGATGGCGATATCCGTCTGACCCAATCCGGCGTGATCCAGGATTATGTCTCGGAGCAATCCGGCAAATTCGGCGGGGGCAATCCCGAAGAGCGCCGCGAGATCCTGCGGTGGGTGCTGTGGGACAACCACAAGCTCAGCTCGAACGCCGGTATGACGCGTTTTTTGATGAACTTCCTGCCCGAAGACAAGCAGCCCAAAGAAGTCATCGGCTTTATGCAGGGGCGTTTGTCTGCTGCCTATGCCGTGCTGAACGACCATCTGAACGGCCGCGACTGGATTGTCGGCGACGGGATCACCAACGCCGATCTGAGCTGCTGCGGCTATCTGTATTACCCCGAGCCTTTCGGCTTTGTCCGCAAGGACTGGCCCCATATCGACGCGTGGCTCACGCGTCTGAGCGACACACCGGGCTGGAAAGCCCCCTACGACCTGATGCCCGGCAGCCCTGCTGACCGCGCCTGACCCAAAGGGAGACACCACATGACCGAAGCATATATCTACGACGCCCTGCGCACCCCGCGTGGCAAGGGCCGCAAAGACGGCGCCCTGCACGAGCTGACTTCGTTGCGCTTGTCCGCGCTGACGCTCAATGCGATGAAAGAGCGCAACAACCTCGAAGGCCACGCCGTCGAGGACGTGATCTGGGGGAACGTGACCCAGGTGATGGAACAGGGCGGCTGTCTGGCGCGCTCGGCCGTGCTGGCATCCGATCTGGATGAACGCATCCCCGGCCTTGCCATCAACCGTTTCTGCGCCTCTGGCATGGAAGCTGTGAACCTTGCCGCCAACCAGGTGCGCGGTGGCGCGGGCATGGGCTATATCGCCGGTGGCGTTGAAATGATGGGCCGCGTGGCGATGGGCAGCGACGGTGCTGCGATTGCCGTTGACCCTTCGCTCGCAATGGAGCGGTATTTCGTGCCGCAGGGCATCTCGGCTGACATCATCGCGACCGAATACGGCTTTACCCGTGACGAGGCCGACAAGCTGGCGATGCAGTCGCAGCAGCGTGCCAAGAAAGCCTGGGACGAAGGACGCTTTGATAAATCCGTGATCGAGATCAAGGACCAGAACGGCCTGTCGATCCTCAGCCATGACGAATACATGCGCCCCCAGACCGACATGCAGTCGCTCGGGTCGCTGAACCCTGCGTTCCAGCAGATGGGCGAGGTCATGCCTGGCTTTGATAAGGTCGCGCTGATGAAATATCCGCACCTCGAGAAGATCAACCACATCCACCACGCGGGGAACTCCTCGGGCATCGTGGACGGTGCGGCGGCTGTGCTGATCGGGAACAAGGAATTCGGCGAGAAATACGGCCTCAAGCCACGCGCGCGCATCCGTGCAACCGCCAAGATCGGGACCGACCCGACCATCATGCTGACCGGTCCTGTTCCCGTGACCGAAAAGATCCTTGCCGACAATGGCATGAACATCAACGACATCGATCTGTTCGAGGTCAACGAAGCCTTTGCCGCCGTGGTCATGCGCTTCATGCAGGCGTTCGACGTTGATGAAAGCAAGGTCAACGTGAACGGCGGGTCGATCGCCATGGGTCACCCCTTGGGTGCCACCGGCGCGATGATCATCGGCACGCTGCTGGACGAGCTTGAGCGTTCGGACAAGGAAGTCGGGATGGCCACGCTCTGTATCGCCTCCGGCATGGGCGCCGCCACCATCATCGAGCGCGTTTGATGGGCGACCAGCCGCATCCTTTCCACGCTGTGGCCGATCTGGCAGCGCGGCGTGGGTTGAGGGACCTTAAGCTCGCAGAAGAACGCGGGGGCAATATGTGCGCCTGTATCAGGCCACGCCGCCGCTGTTCTTCAAGCATCGCAACGATCCAAGCGACAGCTATGACCGCGAGCGGTTCAAGGACTTCAAACGGATACTGCTAAGCGAGGAAGACTGCGACAAAGGCCCAGAAGCCACCATCGCCTTGATCCGCTCACTGCTTGAAAAATTCGCTGACTATACGCCTCAGCGCTCGCAACACACTCCAAATCAGGGAGAGATTTAAATGACCGATTTCACCATGAAGACAGACGCCGACGGCGTCGCCATCATCACCTGGGACGTGCCCGGAAAATCCATGAACGTCATGTCGATCGAGGGCCTGTCCGAGCTGGACAGCATCATCGACACGGTCCTGTCCGACGACGCCATCAAGGGGGCCGTGATCACCTCTGGCAAGGACGGGTCCTTTGCCGGTGGTATGGACCTGAACCTGCTTGCCAAGATGCGCGAAGACGCGGGCGATGATCCGGCGCAAGGGCTGTTTGACGGCACGATGAAAATGCATGCTCTGCTGCGCAAGATCGAACGCGCGGGCATGGACGCCAAGACCAACAAGGGCGGCAAGCCGATTGCCTCTGCCCTGCCCGGCACAGCCGCGGGCATCGGGCTTGAACTGCCGCTCGCCACGCACCGCATCTTTGTCGCAGACAACCCCAAGGCGCGTATCGGCCTGCCCGAGATTATGGTCGGTATCTTCCCCGGCGCGGGCGGTACCACCCGTCTGGCGCGCAAACTCGGCGCGATGGCCGCATCGCCCTTCTTGCTGGAAGGCAAGATGGTTGCGCCTGCTGCTGCGAAATCTGCCGGTCTGATCGACGAAGTCGTCGCTGATCCGGTAGCCGCCGCGAAAGAATGGGTGCTGAATGCCAAGGATGCGGACATTCTGAAACCCTGGGACGCCAAGGGCTACAAGATGCCCGGTGGTGCCCCCTATCACCCTGCGGGCTTCATGACCTTCGTCGGGGCCAATGCGATGGTCAACGGCAAGACCCAAGGTGCCTTCCCTGCGGCCAAGGCCCTGCTGAGCGCCGTTTACGAAGGTTCGCTTGTGCCGTTTGATACCGCGCTGAAGATCGAGGCGCGCTGGTTCACCAACATCCTGCTGAACCCGTCCTCCTCTGCCATGATCCGGTCGCTGTTCCTGAACAAGGAAGCGCTGGAAAAAGGCGCGGTACGTCCCGAAGGTGTTACCGATCAGCGCGTCAAGAAACTGGGCGTTCTGGGCGCTGGCATGATGGGTGCGGGCATCACGCTTGTGTCCGTGCAAGCCGGGATCGAAGTCGTGCTGATCGACCAAACCCAAGAAGCCGCTGACAAGGGCAAAGCCTATTCCGCCAGCTTCTTTGACAAGGGCATCGCGCGCAAGAAATCCACCGAGGAGAAGAAAGCCGCCGCCCTTGATCTGATCACCGCGACCACCGATCTGGACGCGCTGAAAGGCTGTGACCTGATCATCGAAGCCGTCTTCGAAGACCCTGCCGTCAAGGCCGAGATGACCAAGAAGGTCGAAGCCGTGATCCCCGAGGATTGCATCTTTGCCTCCAACACCTCGACCCTGCCGATCACCGAGCTGGCCAAAGCGTCTAGCCGGGCGGATCAGTTCATCGGCATCCACTTCTTCTCGCCCGTCGAAAAAATGGCGCTGGTCGAGATCATCAAGGGTGCCGAGACTGGCGACCGTGCGGTGGCCAAATCGCTCGACTATGTGCGCCAGATCCGCAAGACGCCAATCGTGGTCAACGACGCGCGTTTCTTCTATGCCAACCGCTGCATCATCCCCTATGCCAACGAAGGCGCGCGGATGATCACCGAAGGGGCGGCACCGCAACTGGTCGATCACGCGGCACAGCTTCTGGGTTTCCCTGTGGGGCCGGTGCAGCTGACCGATGAGACCTCGATCGATCTGGGGGCCAAGATTGCCCGCGCGACCAAGGCGGCCATGGGCAATGCCTATCCTGCCAGCCAAGCCGATGATCTGATCTTCTGGATGGAAGATCTGGGCCGTCTGGGCCGCAAGGCGAACGCGGGCTTCTTTGACTATGACGAAAAGGGCAAGCGTCAGGGCTATTGGAAGGGGATGCACGACAAGTTCCCGCTGGCCGAGGAACAGCCAGACCTGCGCGATGTGCAGGACCGTCTGATGTTCGTGCAAGTGCTCGAAGCGGTACGTGCGCTGGAAGAAGGCGTGCTGGAAGACATCCGCGAAGGCGACGTGGGCGCGATCCTTGGCTGGGGCTTTGCGCCCTGGTCCGGCGGCCCGTTCAGCTGGCTCGACATCATCGGCACGCCCTATGCCGCGGAACGTTGTGACCAGCTTGAAGCGCAGTTCGGCGAGCGGTTCAAATGCCCTGACCTGCTGCGTGAAATGGCCGAGAAGAACCAGACCTTCTATGGTCGCTTCGGGCCGGACGCCAAAGCCGCCTAAGACGGCAACGCCCGATAGAGAAAACGGAAGCGGCCAGCAGTTCTTGCTGGCCGTTTTGCTTTGCGGGAGATGTACCGCCCGCGCGCTCAGCCGTCGAAGCTGTAGCCGAAACGCGCGATATCCTCGGCGCAGGTCGTGGCGATCAGGTCGCGGGTTTGGGGGGTGTAGTAGTCCCGATAGCCCGCCGCGCGGTCCGACGCATTCGCATGCGGCAACGTCAGATCAAAGCCCAGATGGTCGAACAGCGGCTGCGCGTCCTGCGCGAAATGCTCGATCCGGATGAACAGGTTGCTTTGATCCTCGCCTGCCCCGTCACGCATATATGACCCGTAGGGAGAGGCCAGAAGGCTGCCCTGCACGGTAGGCGTCTGCACGAAGGCGTCAAACGCCAGCGACTTGGCAAGCCCCACGGCGGGATGATCGAACCCCTGCGCGCGCAGCCAATGGTAATAGCTGACCATCCGGTCCCACGGGTTACGCACAAGCGCAAAGGCGAACATCTGGGCAATCTCTTGGCGGGTGACCACGCCCTCGATATCGGCGAGGGTTGCGTGTTTCCAAAGCCGCCCTGCCGACGCGGCCCCTGCCAGACGCTTGCGCCGCTTGACCGCCTTGGGCGTGTCGCCCAGCATCAGATCCTCTTTCATTGCGCGCGCTTCCAGCGCGAGCGCAAGGGACGTGCCTCCGGTCTTGGGGATATGCACAAAGATATAATTGCGCCCGCGGCTGATGATCATGACCGCCCCGCCGCATCTGTGGTTGGCCGCTTTACGCTCGTGCCCATATCCTGCCTCTGCCCTGCTTTTATCATCCTTCCCAAAACGGGGGATGCTGCGCAATAGTAACCGGGACAAAGCGAAAAAAGACAGGGTGCGCCATGGGCTGGATGACGAACGAAAACGGGTTGGACAAATGCGCCGCGAATTACGTGCCGCTCACGCCGCTGTCGCACCTGAAACGCGCGGCCCATGTCTTTGCCGATATGACGGCGGTGATCTACGGCGCGCATCGGGTGAGCTATGCGCAGTACCATGCGCGCTGTTCGCAGCTTGCTTCGGCCTTGGTGGCGACGGGGGTTGAACCGGGTCAGGTTGTGGCGACGATCCTGCCCAATATCCCCGCGCAGGCAGAGGCGCATTTCGGCGTGCCCGCCTGCGGTGCCGTGCTTAACACCATCAACACGCGGCTGGATGTGGATACGGTGGGCTACATTCTCGACCACGGCGAAGCGCGGGTGCTGCTGGTCGATACGCAGTTCGTCGATCTGGCAGAAGCGGCCTGTGCAACGCTCGACGGCCCGCCGCCGCTGCTGATCGAAGTGCCTGACCCTGCGGCGGGGTTCCCGGCAACGGGTCGCCACACCACATACGATGATTTCATCGCCACCGGCGACCCTGCGTTCAACTGGATCATGCCCGACGACGAATGGGAAAGCCTTGCGCTAAACTATACCTCTGGCACGACGGGGCGGCCCAAGGGCGTGGTCTATCACCATCGCGGTGCCTATCTGATGACCATGGGCACGGTGGTCAGCTGGCGTATGGTGATGCGGCCCGTGTTCATGCAGATCGTACCGCTGTTCCACTGCAACGGCTGGAACCACACGTGGATGATGCCCCTCTTGGGGGGCACACTGGTCTGCTGCCGCGACATCACTGCCGCCGCGATCTATGACGCCATCGCCAACGAAGGCGTGACCCATTTTGGCGGTGCCCCCATCGTGCTGAACATGATGGTGAACGCGACGGAAGACGAACGCCGCGCCTTTGATCATCAGGTGGAGGTCTTCACCGCCGGTGCGCCCCCTGCCCCTGCCACCCTGTCCAAGATCGAAGCTTTGGGGTTCAACGTCACGCAGGTCTACGGGCTGACCGAGACCTACGGCCATGTCACTGAATGTCTGTGGGATCCCGCATGGGACAGCGCCCAAGGGGCCGAGCGCGCCGCGATCAAGGCCCGTCAGGGCGTCGCCATGCCGATGATGGAAGAGATCACCGTCATGGACAGCGAAATGGCCCAAGTCCCGCTGGACGCTGCCACACAGGGAGAGATCATGATCCGCGGCAATTCGGTGATGAAAGGGTATTTCAAGAACCCCGCCGCCACGCGCGCGGCCTTTGCGGGCGGGTATTTCCATTCGGGCGATCTGGCGGTGCAGCATCCGAACGGACATATGCAGATCGCCGACCGCGCCAAGGACATCATCATCTCGGGCGGCGAGAACATCTCGTCCGTCGAGGTCGAAGGCGTATTGATGGGCCATCCGGATGTGAACCTCGCCGCCGTTGTCGCGCAACCGGACGAGAAATGGGGCGAAGTGCCCTGTGCTTTTGTCGAGCTGAAACCCGGCCGGAGCGGAGACGAAGCCGCCATGATCGCCTTTGCGCGCGACACGCTTGCGGGGTTCAAAGCACCCAAACGCGTGGTGTTTCAAGAGCTGCCGAAAACCTCGACCGGGAAGATCCAGAAATTCGAACTGCGCGCGCAGGCCGCCAGGCTTTAGTGCAGTCTACATCGCGCGCTGTGTGACAACCGGATCGGCGACGATCACCGCCTCTGCCTGCTCTTGCGGGCCGAGCCGTTTTTCGTACCGCCAAACGTCAATCTGCAACGGCCCCTCGCCGGTTTCGACCTCGTAAGGGATTGTGCCCGCCTGCACCCAGCCGCAGGCCTCATAGAACCGCGCGGCACGGGTGTTGCCAACCGAACAGGCCAGCCATTTCAGCCCATGTCCCAGTTCTGCTTCCGTCGCCGCCATCATCTGCTGCGCCAGACCGCTGCCCTGAAAGGCATCACTGACGTAGAACTGGTAGATCTCGTCATGGTCCACCATGAAGAACCCGGCGATCTGCCCTTCGACCCAGACCACCTGCGTATGCTTAAGGTGCACCCGCATCCGCATCGTGAACTCTTCGAAACTGCGCAGGGCGGTCAAGGCGGGCGGCACGACATCGGCATGGGCCTGATGCCAACCACGATACCAGATCTCGACAAGTCTGGCGGCATCATCGGGATGTGCGGGCTTGATCTGCATGGGACGCTCCTTTCGAATTCTCCTATGCTGTCTTAAGTCCACCCATTGCTCAACCCGTGTCAGGTGGTAAACTATCCAAAACAGTTAGGCACTATACTTCAGGATATGACAGCCCTTTCCAAATACGCCCGGTTGGAAGCAACCGGACTATGGCGTTCGGCCCCCGATGCCCAACGTCGCGAGGTCATCGTGTCGATCGGCGATGCGACACTGGTGATTTCCGACCTCAAGGATCAGGCGCTGACCCATTGGTCACTGGCGGCTTTGGCGCGTTCAAACCCCGGCACCCGCCCCGCGATTTTCCACCCCGACGGCGACCCCAGTGAAACGCTGGAAATCCCCGACAGCGAGGGAGAGATGATCGACGCCATCGAAACCCTGCGCCGCGTGGTCGAACGCCGTCGCCCCCGCCCGGGGCGGCTGCGCTTTGCCGGGGTGCTGACCTCGGCGCTGGTGGTGGCGGCGGTGGCGCTGTTCTGGCTGCCGGGTGCGCTGCAAGATCACACGCTGCGGGTGGTGCCCAAGGTCAAACGCGCCTCCATCGGGGCGGCGCTGCTGAAAAAGATCGAACGGGTGTCCGGCCCCGCCTGTACCAACGCCCGCGGGCGCACGGCGCTGGCAAAGCTCGGCGCGCGGCTGTCGTCTGATCCGATGGTGGTTCTGCCCGCCATGACCCGCCCCAGCCTGCACCTGCCCGGCGGGCTGATCGTGCTGAACAAGACCCTGTTCGAGGATTACGAGTCCCCCGATATCGCGGGCGGCTATATTCTGGCGGAGCAAGCGAAACGCGCCGTCACGGACCCGCTTGAACATATGCTCGCCACCATCGGCATCCGCGAAAACTTCCGCCTGCTGACCACAGGCGATGTCTCGGATGCGGCCCTCACACGCTACGCCGAACATCTGATGGCCGAACCCGCGCCGGAACCGCCCGTTGACGCCCTGCTTGCCCGTTTCGAAAAACAGCGCCTGCACAGCACGCCTTACGCGCAAGCCCGTGACATCACCGGAGAGACGGTGCTGCCCCTGATCGAAGGCGATCCGATGAACGGCAAGGAAACCGACCCTCTGCTGAACGATGCCGACTGGCTACGGCTGCAAAATATCTGCGGCGGCTAAGGCAGAGATACACACTCCGACCTTCAACGCAAAAGGCCAGCCGGATCGCCCCGACTGGCCTTTTATCTGCACTGTCGTGCGGTTGCGTCAGCGGATGTAGGCATCGCCGTAACCGGCACCGCGCAACTTACCCAAAGCCGCAGGTGCAGAGGACGCGCCAAAGGGCCCCGCCTGCACCGACAGATAGGTCTTGCCGCCGCGGGTGGACTTGCCGATGCGCGCGCCCATCCCCATCCGCGCGATACGTTGTGCCGCACGCTGCGCGTTCGCGCTGTCCCCATAGACGCCGATCTGCACATAGGTCTTGCCCGCGGCACGCGGGGTCGCTGGGGCTGTGGCGACTGGCTTGGGGGTCGAACGGCTAGAGTAAACCGGCTTGCGCGCGGCAGGCGCTGCGTTCTTGTTGCGTACGATACGTTTGACCAGCTGGCCGTTGCGCTTGGCAAAGGTCACCTCGCCCAACTCGCGGCGCTGCTGCTCGACCGAGGTATAGGGGTAGACCAGCGGCAAACGCGCGGTCACGTCCTGCCCTGTGCTTTGGTTCACTAGACGGCGCGGCACGGTGTTGGTCCAGATCAACAACATCTTGGACCGCCCCTCAAGGTTCTGTTCGGCCCGCTTGGGGTTCAGACGGTCGTCTTCCCACACGGGGCGGTATCCTTTGGGCACCGAGACGTTGGCATAGGTGTTCTGGCGGTTGATCGCGACATGTTTCGGCACGATCCGCGTATGCGCATGCGCCGCTGCGGGTCTCGCCGTAGTTGTGACGCTGCCTGTGGCTGCCCCATAGGACGGCGCAGATGCCACGGCCCCGGCCTGCGCGGTGGAGGGCAGGATCGGCGCGGTTTGTGGGCCGCAACGCACGGCGAGCCCCTTGGTCCGCGACCCGGAGTATTGCTGGCTGATGGCAGAGCGTCCGGCACAGGTGGTCGGCACCTGCGCCACCGCCACCGGCGCTTGCGCGCGCGGTGCGGCTGGCACGTCGACCGAGCGTGGTACCGGCTGGCGCACCGGCTTGGGTGCTTTCTGGCGTACAACAACCGGCTTGGCCTTGCGCTGTGGCAGAGGGCGTGCCGCAACCGTGGGCTGTTTGGCCGCGGCGGGCGCGTTGTTCACGGTGATCTGCACCGGCGCATCAGCACCACCGGCAGGCGCGCTGGCCGCTGTCTGCACATTGGTCGGCTTGAAGCCGCAGACACCCTGACGTTTGCGCGACACGCGCGGCACCCAGGTCACATTGCCGTCGATACCGGCCCGAATAAACACACAGCCTTTGCTGTCGACATATTGCTTGCCCTTATACGAGGCCGACGGGAATTCCGCCGGTTGATCGCGAAAGCTTTGCGCTTGGGAAATACCTGCCCCAAACGTCGTCATCAATGCCGCAACTGCCACAATACTAGTAAATTTCATCTGCGCCCCCACACAATGTAGTAAATAAACCATGCGCGATCCCGGTTTCAGAGTAAAGCACCCTGATCACCGGATCGCCCATTTTGCGCCTTACTTGGTCCCGAACATCCGGTCACCGGCGTCACCAAGCCCGGGAATGATATACCCCTGCTCGTTCAGCTTCTCGTCGACCGCCGCGGTGACGATCGGCACATCGGGATGCGCCTCTTTCATGCGGGCCACGCCTTCGGGGGCCGCCAGCAGACACAGGAAGCGGATATTGGTCGCACCGGCTTTCTTCAGCATGTCGATCGCAGCCACGGATGAATTACCAGTGGCGAGCATCGGGTCCACGGCGATCACCAGACGGTCGTCCATACCCTCTGGCACTTTGAAATAGTATTCTACCGGCTGCAACGTTTCCTCGTCACGATACAGGCCAACAAAACCTACCCGTGCCGACGGGATCAGCTCAAGCACGCCGTCCATCAAGCCGTTGCCCGCCCGCAGGATAGAGATCAACGCCAGCTTCTTGCCGTCCAGCGTAGGTGCGTCCATCGGCTGCATCGGCGTGTCGATCCGCTTGGTCGTCATCGGCAGGCCGCGGGTCACCTCATAGGCCAGAAGCTGGCTGATCTCGCGCAGCAACTGGCGGAACGCCGCGGTCGATGTGGATTTATCCCGCATGATTGTCAGCTTGTGCTGCACCAGCGGATGATTAACGACGGTCAGGTGTTCAACGATATCGGACATCGGGGCGCTCTCCATATTACTTGGCTGAACTCATGCCCCGAAAAGCCGTGCCCCGCAACCATCGCATCTTCGCCAGCTTCATTTTGCCAGTCAAACTCCGGGGGGATCGCGGCCCTGCCGCGATGGGGGCTGGCCCCCACCCGACCGATACGCCGCCGAACAGGGTTTAGTCGGGCACCGCAACCCCAAGATGCCGCGCCACCAGCCCAGCGACATCGCGAAAACCGATCTGCCCCAAGCTGCCAGCGCCCTGCCCTGCCACCAGAACCGGCGCCCGTTCGCGGGTGTGGTCGGTGCCCACCCATGTCGGGTCGTTCCCGTGATCTGCGGTCAGCACCAGCAAATCCCCGTCACGCGGTTGCCCCAGCAGCTTACCGATCTCGGCATCAAACCACTCAAGCGCGCGGGCATAGCCCGACACATCGCGCCGATGCCCATAAAGACTGTCAAACTCCACAAAATTCGCAAACGTCAGGCTGCCGTCCTCGGCGCTTTCAACCAGATCACCAAGATGCCCCATCAACGTCTCGTCAGACCCTTTGCGCACCTCGTCAAAACCGGTCATCGAAAAGATGTCACCGATCTTTCCAACGGCATAAACACGGGCACCACTGTCCTGCACCCAGTTGCTCAGCACCGGCGCGGGTGGCGTGATCGCAAAATCACGACGGTTGGTGGTGCGGGTAAAACCGCTTTGCGCATCCCCGACGAAGGGACGCGCGATCACCCGTCCGACTTTCATCTCATGCGCGATCGGGGCCATGTTTTCGCATAGCTCCAACAGCCGTTGCAGGCCGAAACTCTCTTCATGCGCGGCGATCTGCAACACGCTGTCGGCCGAGGTATAGCAGATCGGGAAACCGGTCTTTATATGCTGCGCGCCGAACTCCTCGATAATGGCGGTGCCGGGGGCGTGGCAATTCCCCAAAATCTCGTCCGTGCCGGCAAAGGCCGCAAGCTGCGCAACAAGCGCAGGCGGAAAGGACTTCGACACATCGGGAAAGTAATGCCACTCCCACGGGACCGGCAAACCGGCCAATTCCCAATGGCCCGAGGGCGTATCCTTGCCGCGCGAGATTTCGGTCGCCGCGCCCCATGTGCCGCTGACGGCGCCATCAAGGCTTGCGATATGCAGCCCGCTGGCCAGTTCAATCGCGGGGCCAAGCCCCAGCGACGCCATATGCGGCACGTTCAATGGGCCGCTGCGCCCGTCTTCTGCACGGCCCTCCGCACAGGCCTGCGCGATATGACCAAGGGTATTCGCGCCGGTGTCCGGCACGCGCCCGTTAAAGAAGGTGTCCGCATCGGGGGCACCGCCGATACCGACTGAATCCATCACAACCAGAAAAGCACGCGCCATCAGCCGACCCTCTCTACAATCAAATCCGGCACGGCGACCGGCTTCGGGCCGATGGTAATCGCACCGCGCACCGCCTGTGCGGCCCGCTCTGCGTCACCGGCGCGGGCGGCATGAACCACCGCCAGTGGCCCCTTGGACGATACTTTCGCGCCTAGGCGGACGACATCCGAAATCCCCACGGCCGGGTTGATCTGGTCCGTCTCGACCGCACGCCCGCCGCCCAAAGCGACGACCGCAAGGCCCAAGGCCTCGCCATCAATCGCGGTTACATATCCGGTTTTCGGTGAGGGGACCTCTCCGATGATCGTCGCCTCGGGCAGGAACCGCGTCCAGTTTTCGACAAACTTCGCAGGCCCGCCCATGGCCGCGATCATCACGCCAAAGCGTTCCGCCGCGCGGCCCGACCGGATCGCCTGCACGATCATATCCGCCCCGACCTGCACATCGCCCGCCAGACCTGCATTGGCCAGCAACACCCCCCCAAGAGCCGCACAGACCGAGACAATCGGCCCCTTGTTGTGCCCCGTCAGCACGCGCATCACCTCGGCCACTTCCAGCGCGTTCCCAAGGCTCGGCACCAGGGGCTGGCTCATATCGCTGATAACCGCCGTCGTCCGGCACCCGCTGGCGTTTGCGGTCTTGGTCAGCGCCGTCGCCAGCGCCTGCGCCTGCGCCAGATCTTTCATGAAGGCACCGCTGCCGACCTTGACGTCCAACACCAAACCATCCAGCCCCGCCGCCAGCTTCTTCGACAGGATCGACGCGGTGATCAGATCGAGGCTGTCCACGGTCGATGACACATCGCGCACCGCATAAAGCCGCTTGTCTGCGGGGGCGATACCGTCGGTCGCACTGACAATCGCACAGCCTGCCTTCGCCACCACGGCGCGAAACTGCGCCTCGTCCAATGTGGTATTCACACCCGGAATGGCCTCAAGCTTATCCAGCGTCCCGCCGGTATGCCCCAGCCCACGGCCCGAGATCATCGGCACATAGGCCCCGCAGGCGGCCAAGGCAGGGGCCAGCACAAGGCTGACGCAATCGCCCACACCGCCCGTCGAATGTTTATCCAGCACCGGCCCGTTCAGATCCCAGTCGAACACCCGCCCGCTGTCGCGCATGGCGAGCGTCAGGGCCACACGGCCGACATCGCTCAGCCCGACCTGACAGACCCCCATCGCAAAGGCCCCCGCCTGCGCATCACTGACCCGCCCGTCGGCAAGGGCCATCGCGAACCAGACAAGCTCTTCTCGGTTCAGCGACCGCCGGTGCCGCAGTTTGGACAGGATCGCGCGGGCATCCATGACTTAGCCCTCCATATGCGCGCGGCCAAAGGCACCGGGCAACAGCTCGGCCATGGTCATCACCTCTTCCACGCCCGACAGGGTCGCCATGGTCACCCGCGCGTCCCCCTCACCGAATTCCGCCAGTTTCTGACGGCAGCCGCCACAGGGGGTGACGGGCGTGGGGCTGCCCGCAATCACATAAGCCTCGACAAAAGCCGTCTCGCCCGCCGCGATCATGGCGGCGATGGCACCGGCTTCGGCACAGGTGCCTTCCGGGTAAGCGACGTTTTCCACGTTGCAGCCGACAAACACCGCACCCGAGGCCGTGCGCAACGCGGCCCCCACCTTGAAATTGGAATAGGGCGCATAGGCATTTTCCTGCACGGCGCTGGCGTGCTGTCGCAAATCACTGGTCATAATTCCCCCAAGTTTCACAAAACTATAAAAACCTTTCGCCAAAGTTGCGATGCCAAAAGCGGAAAAATGCCATGCTTCATTTTGCCAGACAAACTCCGGGGGAATCGTGGCCTGCCACGATGGGGGCTGGCCCCCTTCCCGCCCTACAATCTGCGCCGCATGGGCGGTGACACGCCCCGCTCCAAAAGTCGTGTTGGCGCGGCTGGTAAAATAGTTTAACGCTAAACTACTCTCTTAAAGGACCGCCAAAACATGACCGATGCGCCCAATCTGCGCCAAGCCGCACTTGACTATCACGCTTTCCCCAAGCCCGGAAAACTCGAAGTGCGCGCGACCAAACCACTGGCGAACGGCCGCGATCTGGCGCGCGCCTATTCCCCCGGCGTGGCCGAAGCCTGCCTTGAGATCAAGGCCGACCCGACCACAGCCGCGCATTACACCACCCGCGCGAACCTTGTGGGTGTGGTGACCAATGGCACGGCGGTTCTGGGGCTCGGCAACATCGGCGCGCTGGCCTCCAAACCGGTGATGGAGGGCAAGGCCGTCCTTTTCAAGAAATTCGCCAATATCGATTGTTTCGACATCGAGCTGGACCAGAATGACCCCGAAAAGCTCGCCGAACTGGTGTGCGCACTAGAGCCGACCTTCGGCGCGATCAACCTCGAAGACATCAAGGCCCCCGATTGCTTTACCGTCGAACGCATCTGCCGCGAGCGAATGAACATTCCGGTTTTCCACGACGACCAGCACGGCACTGCGATTGTCGTTGGGGCCGCCGTGAAGAACGCGCTTTTCGTGGCGGGCAAGAAGTTCGAGGACATCAAGATCGTCTCCACAGGCGGCGGCGCGGCGGGCATTGCTTGTCTGAACATGCTGCTGAAACTCGGCGTGAAGCGCGAGAACGTCTGGCTTTGTGACATTCACGGTCTGGTCTACGAGGGCCGCGAGATCGACATGAACCCGATCAAATCGGAATACGCGCAGAAATCCGACCTGCGTGATCTGGCCGACGTGATCCATGATGCCGACCTGTTCCTCGGGCTCTCTGGTCCCGGTGTCCTGAGCCCCGAAATGGTGCAGAAAATGGCGCCGCAGCCGATCATTTTTGCGCTGGCCAACCCCACGCCGGAGATCATGCCCGATCTCGCCCGCGCGGTGGCCCCTGACGCGATTATCGCAACGGGCCGGTCGGATTTTCCCAATCAGGTCAACAACGTATTGTGCTTCCCCTTTATCTTCCGCGGTGCGCTGGATGTGGGGGCAACCACCATCAATGACGAGATGAAGATCGCCTGTATCGACGGGATCGCCGCGCTTGCCCGTGCCACCACCTCGGCCGAGGCTGCCGCCGCCTATCAGGGCGAACAGCTGACCTTTGGCCCCGACTACCTGATCCCCAAACCCTTTGACCCGCGCCTGATCGGGGTCGTGTCTACCGCCGTGGCGAAAGCCGCGATGGACACCGGCGTCGCCACCCGCCCGATCGAGGATCTGGCCGCCTATCGCCACAAGCTGGACAGCTCGGTCTTCAAATCGTCCATGCTGATGCGCCCCGTGTTCGAGGCCGCGCGCGTGGCCCCGCGCCGGATCGTCTTTGCCGAAGGCGAAGACGAACGCGTGCTGCGCGCCGCCCAAGCCATGGTGGAGGAAACCAAGGAACGCCCGATCCTGATCGGCCGCCCCGAGGTGATCGAACGGCGCATCGAAAAGGCTGGTCTGACAATCAAGCTGGGCGAGACGGTGGATCTGGTGAACCCCGAAAACGACCCGCGCTACCGCGACTATTGGGAGACCTATCACAACCTGATGGCCCGCCGCGGCGTGTCGCCTGATATCGCGCGCGCCATCATGCGCACCAATACCACCGCCATCGGCGCGGTGATGGTGCACCGCGAAGAGGCCGACAGTCTGATCTGCGGCACCTTCGGGGAATTCCGCTGGCATATGAATTATATCGAACAGGTTCTCGGTCGCGACGGGCGGCGCCCCCATGGGGCCCTGTCGCTGATGATCCTGGAAGATGGGCCGCTGTTTATCGCGGATACGCAGGTGCATCTGCACCCCACCCCCGAACAGATCGCCGAGATCGCCATCGGTGCCGCGCGCCATGTGCAACGTTTCGGCATCGAGCCCAAGATCGCCCTGTGTTCGCAAAGCCAGTTCGGCAATCAGGGCGAAGGGTCGGGCAAACGTCTGCGCGCGGCGCTGCGGCTGCTGGATGCGGGCAACCATGATTTCTGCTATGAGGGCGAGATGAACATCGATGCCGCACTCGACCCCGAGCTGCGCAGCCGTCTGCTGCCCTCGAACCGGATGGAAGGTGCTGCGAATGTTCTTGTCTTTGCCCATGCGGATGCGGCATCGGGCGTGCGCAATATTCTGAAGATGAAGGGAGGCGGGCTTGAGGTTGGGCCGATCCTGATGGGGATGGGCAACCGTGCCCATATCGTCTCTCCGTCGATCACCGCGCGCGGGCTGCTGAACGTCGGTGCGATCGCCGGTACGCCGGTCGCCGAATACGGCTGACGCCCCGCGTGAAAACGCCGCCCTTATACGGGGCGGCGCATGGACCGGAACCGGCCGGAATTACTTGGCCGGTTTGGCGCCCTTGGCCGCAAAGGGTGCCTTGATGTCAGACACGCTGCTTGGCATCGGCTTGGCAGGCCGTGCGTCTGCTTTGGCCTTTTTCTTCTTGTTGGCGAGCTTATCACCCATTGTTCTGAACCTTTGTTCAAAGACGAAGGGCGGCGACATGCCGTCCCTAACCGCGATGCTGCGCCCCTTTGCGCGATTGATCTGATCCAAATTCGACGCGGTAGGTCATATTCGACATGAGCTGCGCGAAATTCTGTGCGCTACCGGAAATAGGCCGAAACGCGCTTGTAAATTTTGACACCGCGCGCGGGGGAGCGGCTGTAAACTTTGTTGCCGGATGGCCGCGATATAGGCGCAAGCTCTTGCTCTTTCCCGCGGCCGTGGCCTACCAAATGGTATTCGCGTTCACGGGAGGGAGCCGCATATGGGATATCACGACATTTACAAAAGCTGTCAGGACAACCCTGAAGCCTACTGGCTAGAGCAGTCCAAAGCCATCGATTGGGAGGAAGCGCCCCGTCAGGCGTTGTTCGACAAGGGCAATGATCTGTACGAATGGTTCGCCGACGCCAAAGTAAATGCGTGCTACAACGCCGTTGACCGCCATGTGGAAAACGGCCGTGCCGATCAGGTGGCGATCATCCATGACAGCCCGATCACCGGCACCCAGACCAAGATCACCTTTGCCGAGCTGCAAACCCGCGTCGCCGCTGTCGCCGGTGCGCTACAGGCCAATGGCGTGGGCAAAGGCGACCGCGTGATCATCTATATGCCGATGGTGCCCGAAGCGCTTGAGGCGATGCTCGCCTGCGCACGGATCGGGGCGGTACATTCGGTCGTGTTCGGCGGCTTTGCCTCGAACGAACTCGCCGTGCGGATCAACGACTGCACCCCCAAAGCGATCATCGCCGCTTCCTGCGGGTTGGAACCAGCGCGCGTCGTGGCCTATAAGCCGCTGCTTGACGGGGCCATTGAACAGGCCGACCACAAACCCGATTTCTGCCTGATCCTGCAACGCGAACAGGCCCCCTGCGATCTGACACCGGGGCGCGATCTGGATTGGCACGCGGCGCAAAAAGGCACCACCCCCGCGCCCTGCGTCGCGGTGGAGGGCAACCACCCCGCCTACATTCTTTACACCTCGGGCACGACCGGCGCGCCCAAGGGCGTGGTGCGCCAAACCGCGGGGCATCTGGTGGCGCTGAACTGGACGATGAAGAACATCTACAACGTCGATCCGGGCGATGTCTTCTGGGCCGCCTCCGATGTGGGCTGGGTCGTGGGGCACAGCTATATCTGCTATGGCCCGCTGGTGCATGGCAACACCACCGTCGTGTTCGAAGGCAAGCCCGTGGGCACACCCGATGCGGGCACCTTCTGGCGCGTCATTTCCGAACACAATGTCCGCAGCTTCTTTACCGCCCCCACCGCGATCCGCGCCGTCAAACGCGAAGATCCCAAGGGCGAGGAGATTGGCAAATATGACATTTCCTGCCTGCGCGCGCTGTATCTCGCGGGCGAGCGCGCTGACCCAGACACCGTGATCTGGGCGCAGGAAAAGCTGGGCATACCCGTCTATGACCATTGGTGGCAAACCGAAACCGGCTATACCATCGTGGGCAACCCCGCCGGACTAGAGGCGCTGCCGGTCAAGGTCGGCTCCCCCACGGTGCCGATGCCGGGTTATGACGTGCAAATCCTGAACGAGGCGGGTGAACCGCAACCCGCTGGCACTTTGGGGTCTATCGCGATCAAGCTGCCCCTGCCTCCCGGCACGTTGCCCACCCTGTGGAATGCCGAAGATCGCTTCCGCAAAAGTTACCTTACGACCTATCCCGGATACTACGAAACGGGGGATGCGGGCAGGATCGACGAGGATGGATATCTTTATATCATGGCGCGCACCGATGACGTGATCAACGTCGCCGGTCACCGCTTGTCCACCGGCGCGATGGAGGAGGTTCTGGCAGGCCACCCCGATGTGGCTGAATGTGCCGTGATCGGCGTCAGCGATCCGCTGAAAGGACAGGCTCCGATGGGGTTTGTGTGCCTGTCCAAAGGGGTCGACCGCCCCCATGCCGAGATTGCAGCCGAATGCCAGCAACGGGTGCGTGACCAGATCGGGCCAGTGGCTGCCTATAAGATGACGCTGGTGGTGGATCGCTTGCCCAAGACGCGTTCAGGCAAGATCCTGCGGGCGACGATGGTCAAACTGGCCGATGCAGAGCCGTTCAAGCTGCCCGCGACGATCGACGATCCGGCCATTCTGGACGAGATAAAGTCGGCGCTGCAAACCATCGGCTACGCCAAGGACACCTGATAGATCCGGCACCCCAGAACGCGAAAAAGGCGGCTGTAACAGCCGCCTTTTCTATTCAATATCCAGGCCAGTTAGTGTTTGGCCACGAAGCTGTCTACCTGACGCTCCGCCTCGTCTTTGGCAACGCCGTAGCGCGCCTGAATCTTGCCGACCAGCTGGTCGCGTTCGCCGGCGGCTTCTGTCAGGTCATCGTCGGTCAGATCACCCCATTCTTCTTTGACCTTACCGGTCATCTGGCTCCAGTTACCTTTGATTGTATCCCAATTCATGTCAGGTCTCCTTTTGCTAAAATTCCAAACGATGAAAGCACCTGAATGGCCTCTCATGCGTCTCGCAATATCAACGCGCCAAAGGCACCGCGGTTCCGCCTGAAACGCGGATTAGTTGAACTGCTCGCTGATCAGCCGTTCTTCCAGACCGTGGCCCGGATCGAACAGGATACGGTGCTTGATCAACGGGTCCGAGGTGATCTCGACCGCAACGACATCGCGGTAGGAATTCCCGTCGGCGTCGGCCATCACAGGACGTTTGGCGGGCTCCAGCACATCAAAGCGCACGGTCACCGTTTTCGGCAGCAAAGCCCCGCGCCAGCGCCGTGGCCGAAACGCCGCCATCGCCGTCAGGGCCAGCACATCCGCGCCAATCGGCAGGATCGGGCCGTGCGCGGAGTAATTATAGGCGGTGGACCCGGCAGGCGTCGCCACCAGCGCACCATCGCAGACCAGCTCTTCCATCCGCACGCGCCCGTCGACGCTGATCCGCAGCTTGGCGGCCTGCGGCCCCTCGCGCAGCAAGGCGACCTCGTTCAAGGCCAGCGCCTTGGAAGTCTCGCCATTCGCATGTGTGGCGACCATCACCAGCGGGTTGATCACCGCCTCTTCTGCTGCGCGTAGACGATCCACCAGATCCTCTTCGGCATAGGCGTTCATCAAGAACCCGATGGTGCCGCGGTTCATGCCATAGACCGGCGTCGACAGCTCTTGCGAGTCGTGCAGCGCCTGCAGCATGAACCCGTCCCCCCCGAGCGCGACGATAACCTCTGCCTCCTCGCGCGTGACATTGCCGTATCGCGCGCTCAGCGCCGTCAACGCATCCTGTGCTACATCAGAGCGGCTGGCGATAAAAGCGATCTTCATGGGCGGATGTTTCCAATGAGGGATATTCACAGTCAAAAGAACCACATATCGCGCCGACCTACCAGCTTTGCCGCATATGACGGTGCGACCGGCGCATTACGACCTTCACCCCCGTGCCGGATTAAGCTAGATAGCCCGCAACCCGCACACGTAGTCAAAGGAACCACGCCCATGTCCGGTTTTTTCACCACCCCCCTGTCCGAAGCCGATCCCGAAATCTTCGGGTCCATTACAGACGAGCTGGGTCGCCAGCGTAACGAGATCGAACTGATCGCCTCCGAAAACATCGTGTCTGCGGCTGTCATGGCGGCGCAGGGGTCGGTGATGACCAACAAATACGCCGAAGGCTACCCGGGCCGTCGCTATTATGGCGGGTGTGATTTTGTCGATGTGGCGGAAAACCTGGCGATTGAACGCGCGTGCAAATTGTTCAACTGCGATTTCGCCAACGTGCAGCCGAATTCGGGCAGCCAAGCCAACCAAGGCGTGTTCACCGCGCTGCTGCAACCCGGTGACACCATTCTGGGCATGAGCCTCGACGCGGGCGGCCACCTGACCCACGGGGCCAAGCCGAACCAATCCGGCAAATGGTTCAACGCCATCCAGTACGGCGTGCGCAAACAAGACAACCAGCTTGACTATGACCAGGTCGAAGCGCTCGCGAAGGAACACCAGCCCAAGCTGATCATCGCCGGCGGTTCCGCCATCCCGCGCCAGATCGACTTCAAGCGGATGCGCGAGATTGCCGATATGGTCGGTGCCTACCTGCAGGTGGACATGGCCCATTTTGCCGGTCTGGTCGCTGCGGGCGAACACCCCTCCCCCTTCCCCCATGCGCATGTGGCGACAACCACCACGCATAAAACCCTGCGCGGTCCGCGCGGCGGCATGATCCTGACCAACGACGAAGCGCTGGCGAAAAAGTTCAACTCGGCCATCTTCCCCGGTATTCAGGGTGGCCCGCTGATGCATGTGATCGCGGCCAAGGCCGTGGCCTTTGGTGAAGCGCTCAAGCCCGAGTTCAAGACCTACATCCAACAGGTCATCAAGAACGCCCAAGCACTCAGCGACCAGCTGATCAAAGGCGGGCTCGACACGATCACCCATGGCACCGACACCCACCTGCTGCTGGTCGACCTGCGCCCCAAAGGCGTCAAAGGGAACGACACCGAAAAAGCTCTGGGCCGCGCGCATATCACCTGCAACAAGAACGGTGTGCCGTTTGACCCTGAAAAGCCCATGGTCACCTCCGGCATCCGTTTGGGCTCGCCTGCGGCAACAACACGCGGGTTTGGTGAGGATGAATTCCGTCAGATCGCCGACTGGATCATCGAGGTTGTCGACGGGCTGGCTGCCAATGGTGCCGATGGCAACGCCGAGGTCGAAACCAAGGTCAAAGCCGAAGTCGAAGCGCTCTGCGCCCGCTTCCCGATCTACCCCAACCTCTAAAGCCCCAACCTTCAAAGCGATGTGCCCCGGGCCCTTCCAAATGGATTAAATCCCGGGGGGCCCGCAAGGGCGGGGCAGCGCCCCAAACCACGCCTAAAAACAAAGCCCCGCTTGCAGGTCCGCAGCGGGGCTTTTGCGTATTCGATCGTAACAGCAGCGCCCGTCAGACGTAGCCGCGCCACCACAGAAATGTGATGAACGCCACCGCAACGCACATCAGGTTGAACGCCACACTGGCCGCAAGACCAAGCCAGCGGTCCTTGCGCCGTTCGGCCACGTCGATCCCGGCAAGATGCTCCATCACGCGGTCATAGGCGGACTGCACCGTTGCCCCCTCGAGCCTGCGTGCCATCTTGGGGTTGCGCGCCATAAAAGCCGCCTGTGCAAAGACCTTGCCCTCACGCCGCACCCGCGCGGGCAGACGGCGCCCTGCGCGCGCCAACGCATGAGAGACATCGCGCCCCTGCACACCCAGCTTTGCCTGCAAGCCGCGCTGCATTTCACGTGCCTTGGTCTCTAGGTCTTTTTGATCCAGCATGTTTCAACCCTAAACGGTCTGGCACATCGGCTGCAATGGCCCTACATCTTGGGCATGTTGAATTACACTGAATATGGCACCGCAGGCGACGCCCCTGCCCTGCTGATCGTGCATGGTCTTTTCGGGTCAGGCCGCAATTGGGGCGTGATCGCCAAACGGATGTCCGATCAGCGCCGCGTGGTGACCGTCGACATGCGCAACCACGGGGACAGCCCGCGCGCGCAGACGCAAAGCTACCCCGAAATGGCCGCCGATCTGGCAGAGGTCATCACCCATCTTGGCGCGCCAATGGACGTCTGCGGGCATTCGATGGGCGGTAAGGCGGCCATGATGCTGGCGCTGAACCATCCCGAACTGGTGAAACGCCTGGTGGTCGCCGATATCGCTCCTGTCGCTTATGGCCACAGCCAGCAAGAGTTTATCGATGCGATGCGCACGGTCGATCTGGGTACGCTCACCCGCCGCTCCGACGCCTCTGACCAATTGGCGGCTGCGGGGGTCGAGCCCGCATTGCAAAGCTTTTTCACCCAGTCTCTGGATGTGCCCAACAAGGTGTGGAAGCTGAACCTTGATGTGCTTGAGGCAGAGATGTCCAAGATCGTCGGCTGGCCCGATGGGGTCGATGGACAATACGAGGGGGAGGTGCTGTTCCTGTCCGGCGGCAACTCAACCTATGTCAAACCCGAAGACCGCCCCGTGATCAAGGCGCTGTTCCCGCAAGCGCGCTTTGCCAAGCTGCCGGACACGGGCCATTGGCTGCATGCAGAAAAGCCGCGCGACTTCGAGGCGTCTTTGCGGGCCTTCCTGACGCTGGGGTGAGGCAAAGGGGCACCGCATCGGGCGGTGCTGCGCCCCTGCCACATGGGTGTTGCCTGAAAACACGCCCCATATCCCGACATGCCCCCTTGCACCTCTCCCCCCAAAGCCTATAACGCGGAGAATTTGCAAACATCCGGGGGCCTGAGCCATGCCAAAAAGAACCGATATCCAGTCGATCATGATCATTGGAGCGGGGCCCATTGTCATCGGTCAGGCGTGCGAGTTCGACTACTCCGGCGCGCAGGCCTGTAAGGCCCTGAAAGAGGAAGGCTACCGCGTCATCCTCGTGAACTCCAACCCTGCGACGATCATGACCGATCCGGGGCTGGCAGATGCCACCTACATCGAACCCATCACCCCTGAAATCGTCGCCAAGATCATCGAGAAAGAACGCCCCGACGCGCTGCTGCCAACGATGGGCGGGCAGACCGGTCTGAACACCTCGCTCGCGCTCGAAGAGATGGGCGTGCTCGAGAAATTCAACGTCGAGATGATCGGCGCGAAACGCGAAGCCATTGAAATGGCAGAGGATCGTAAGCTTTTCCGCGAGGCAATGGACCGTCTGGGCATCGAAAATCCCAAGGCGACCATCGTCACCGCGCCCGTTGCCGCCAGCGGTAAAAAAGACCTTGCGGCGGGCGTTCAGCTTGCGCTCGACGCGCTGGAATATGTCGGCCTGCCCGCGATCATCCGCCCTGCCTTCACCATGGGCGGCACCGGCGGCGGCGTGGCCTATAACCGCGACGATTACGAATTCTACTGCCGCTCGGGGATGGACGCGTCGCCGATGGGGCAGATCCTGATTGATGAGAGCCTGCTTGGCTGGAAAGAATACGAGATGGAAGTGGTGCGCGACACTGCTGACAACGCGATCATCGTATGCTCGATCGAGAACGTCGACCCGATGGGCGTGCACACAGGCGATTCGATCACCGTGGCCCCTGCCCTGACGCTGACCGACAAAGAATACCAGATCATGCGTAACCACTCGATCGCCGTGCTGCGCGAAATCGGCGTGGAAACAGGCGGATCGAACGTGCAATGGGCCGTGAACCCCGAAGACGGCCGCATGGTCGTGATCGAGATGAACCCGCGTGTATCGCGCTCCTCTGCGCTGGCGTCCAAGGCGACGGGTTTCCCCATCGCCAAGATCGCGGCCAAGCTGGCGGTGGGCTTTACCCTAGACGAGCTGGACAACGACATCACCGGTGTGACGCCTGCCTCCTTCGAGCCGACAATCGATTATGTCGTCACCAAGATCCCGAAATTCGCGTTCGAGAAATTTCCCGGCTCCGAACCCTACCTGACGACCGCGATGAAGTCTGTCGGCGAAGCGATGGCGATTGGCCGCACGATCCACGAGTCGCTGCAAAAAGCGCTGGCGTCGATGGAATCCGGGCTGACCGGCTTTGACGAAATCGACATCCCCGGTCTGGACAGTGACCTGCCCGCCGACGCACCACAGAACGAAGCCGCGCTGATTGCCGCGATCAGCAAGCAAACCCCCGACCGGATGCGCACCATTGCTCAGGCGATGCGTCACGGCATGTCTGACGTGGATATCCACGGTGTGACCATGTTCGACCCGTGGTTCCTTGCCCGCATCCGCGAGATCGTCGACGCCGAAGCGCAAGTCCGCAAAGACGGGCTGCCGCTGACCGAAGACGGGATGCGCAAGCTCAAGATGATGGGCTTTACCGATGCGCGCCTTGGCACGCTGACCGGTCGCGACGAAGACAACGTGCGCCGCGCGCGTCTGAACCTTGGCGTCAAGGCCGTGTTCAAACGGATCGACACCTGCGCCGCAGAATTCGAAGCGCAAACGCCCTACATGTATTCTACCTACGAGGCACCCGCCTTTGACGAGGTTGAATGCGAAGCCCGCCCCAGCGACCGTCAGAAAGTCGTCATTCTGGGCGGCGGACCGAACCGGATCGGCCAAGGGATCGAGTTCGACTATTGCTGCTGTCACGCCTGCTATGCGCTGACCGATGCGGGCTACGAAACGATCATGGTCAACTGTAACCCCGAAACCGTCTCGACCGACTATGACACCTCGGACCGGCTGTATTTCGAACCCGTCACCTTTGAACACGTGATGGAAATCCTGCGGGTTGAACAGGAAAACGGCACGCTGCACGGCGTCATCGTGCAGTTCGGCGGCCAGACACCGCTGAAAATCGCGCAAGCGCTGCAAGAGGCGGGCATCCCGATCCTTGGCACCACGCCCGACATGATCGACCTTGCCGAAGACCGCGAACGGTTCCAGCAGCTGGTGCAATCGCTGGGCCTGAAGCAGCCGCATAACGGTATCGCCCACTCCGACGCCGAAGCGCTTGAGATCGCAGCAGACATCGGCTTTCCGCTGGTGATCCGCCCGTCTTACGTTCTGGGCGGCCGCGCGATGGAGATCGTGCGCGATCAGGCCAGCCTTGAACGCTATATCCGCGACGCGGTGGTCGTATCAGGCAAAAGCCCCGTGTTGCTGGACCACTACCTGTCCGGTGCGGTCGAACTTGACGTAGACGCGCTGTCAGACGGCACGGATGTCCACGTTGCGGGTATCATGCAGCACATCGAAGAGGCCGGCGTTCATTCGGGCGACAGCGCCTGTTCGTTGCCCCCCTATTCGCTGAGCCGCGACATCATTGCCGAGGTCGAAAAACAGACCAAGGCGCTGGCGCTGGCGTTGAATGTAGTGGGCCTGATGAACATCCAGTTCGCGGTCAAGGACGGCGAGATCTACCTGATCGAAGTCAACCCCCGCGCCTCGCGCACCGTGCCCTTTGTCGCCAAGGCGACGGACAGCGCGATTGCGTCAATCGCTGCGCGGATCATGGCGGGCGAAAAGCTGTCGGCCTTCCCGCAACGCGCGCCCTACCGTGACGATGCCGCCTATGACGACGTGCTGCCTTTGGGTGATCCAATGACATTGGCGGACCCGAACATGCCTTGGTTCTCGGTCAAGGAAGCCGTGCTGCCCTTCGCCCGCTTCCCCGGCGTCGACACGCTACTTGGGCCGGAAATGCGGTCAACGGGCGAGGTTATGGGCTGGGACCGCGATTTCCCGCGTGCCTTCCTCAAGGCGCAGATGGGCGCGGGCAACCCGCTGCCGCGTAACGGCTGTGTGTTCTTCTCGATCAAGGATATGGACAAGTCGGATGACATGCTGACCGCCGCGCGTATCCTGCTGGAGCAAGGGTTCACCCTGCGCGCCACCCGTGGCACCGCCGCCTGGCTGACAGAGCATGACATCGCCTGCGAGATCGTGAACAAGGTCTACGAGGGTCGCCCGAACATCACCGACATGATGAAGGACGAAGCGATCCAACTGGTGATGAACACCACCGAAGGCGCGCAGGCGGTCGAGGACAGCAAATCCATCCGCTCTATCGCGCTGTATGACAAGATCCCGTATTTCACCACGGCCGCCGGTGCCTATGCCGCAGCGCTGGCCATCAAGGCACAAGCCGAAGACGAGATCGGCGTTAAATCGCTTCAGGGCTAACCTGCCCTTTCTGACCTGCGCCGCGTCTTTGATGCGTGGCGCAGGTCTTTCCCCTTTCCTCCCCCCCCCTCTCATTGTCCGTCGCCCTTGCATGCCAGCCCCGCTGGACTTGACCCCGCAGCCGTTTCTTGGCCTACTCGGACAACGCTGAAAAAGGTTTACCCATGTACACACCCGCCATTACTGGTAGCGGCATCTTTACGCCGGAACAGGTCATCACCAACGCCGAGCTGGTCAAGGCGTTCAACGCCTATGCCGATCTGTACAATGCCGAACACGCCGCTGAGATCGAGGCCGGAGAGTTTCCCGCCAAGGAACACTCGTCAGAGGAGTTCATCGTCAAGGCGTCGGGGATCGAACAGCGCTATGTCATGGATAAGACGGGTATTCTGGACCCCAAAGTGATGCACCCCCTGCTGCGCCAACGGTCCGACGACGAACCCGGCCTGATGGCCGAGATGGCGCTGGATGCGGCGCAAAAGGCGTTGCAGGCGGCGGGGAAAACCGCGGCTGATGTTGATGCCGTCATCTGCGCGGCGTCGAACCTTGAACGCGCCTATCCGGCGGTGGCGATCGAAATCCAGCAGTTGCTGGATATCAACGGCTTTGCCTTTGACATGAACGTCGCCTGTTCGTCCGCGACCTTCGGCATTCAAGCGGCGGCGGATATGATCCGCTCCGGCTCGATCCGCTCGGCGCTGGTGGTCTGCCCCGAGATATGCTCGGCTCATCTGGAATGGCGCGACCGTGACTGCCACTTCATCTTTGGGGACGTGGCCACCGCCGTGCTGATTGAACGCGCCGAAGACGCAGCCGGTGCTTATTTCGAGATCAAGTCGACCCGTTGCGCGACCGAGTTCTCGAACAACATCCGCAACAACAACGGCTTCTTACGCCGGTCCCGCCCCGATGGCGTCGCAGACCGCCGCGACATGCAGTTCATGCAGAACGGGCGCAAGGTGTTCAAAGAAGTGCTGCCGATGGTTGCCGAACACATCGCGGGCCACATGGCTGACGAAGGCGTTGAGGCCACTGATCTAAAGCGTCTGTGGCTGCATCAGGCGAATAAATCGATGAATGACTTCATCGGTCGCAAAGTGCTAGGGCGCGCGCCCGAAGCGGGCGAGCAGCCCAACATCCTGCAAGACTACGCCAACACCTCCTCTGCCGGGTCGATCATCGCGTTCTCAAAATACTCCGACGATCTGACTGATGGGGACACCGGGCTGATCTGTTCCTTCGGGGCCGGATATTCCGTGGGGTCTGTGCTGGTACAGCGCCACGGCTAGGCCCACCGGCAAAGAGCCACCGGCAAAGAGCCACCTCAACACCTGTGACATGTGGGGCGCGGTCTGCGACAGACGCGTCCCCGCTGCCCTCCCCCCACCTTGAACGCCAAGGTCGCCTGACGCTAAAGAGGGCCATGGCAAAGCTTTACTTTCATTATTCGACCATGAACGCGGGCAAATCGACCGTGCTTCTGCAGGCGGCTCATAACTATGTCGAACGCGGCATGGTCCCCTATCTGATGACCGCGAAATTCGACCACCGCGCCGGACACGGGCGGATCGCATCGCGTATCGGGATTGGGCACGAGGCCGACACTTTCGAGACGGACGAAGACCTTTTGGCGAAGATCGAAAAGCGTTTGGCTGAAGGCCCTTGCGCCTGCATCTTCATCGACGAGGCGCAGTTCCTCAGCCCTGATCAGGTCTGGCAATTGGCCCGAGCGGTGGATGACCTGCGGGTGCCTATCATGTGCTATGGGCTGCGCGTGGACTTCCGTGGTCTGCTCTTCCCCGGGTCTGCGACGCTGCTCGCCCTTGCCGATGAAATGCGCGAGGTGCGCACGATCTGCCACTGCGGCAAGAAAGCGACGATGGTGGTGCGACAGGATGCCGAAGGCAAAGCGATCCGCGAAGGGGCGCAGGTGCAGATCGGCGGCAACGAGACCTATATCTCATTGTGCCGCCGACATTGGCGCGAAGCCGTGGGCCGTTAAACGAGGTTCGGGGGCGTTTCGCCCGCGACGCCCGCTTTCAAATTCTCAACCGCCATCATCCACATATCCACACGCACCTCCCGGGAAGACGTGCCTAGATGCGGTAATAGCACCACGTTATCCAGATCCCGCAGGGCTTGCGGCACCTCTGGCTCGAACTCATACACATCCAGCCCTGCGCCGCCGATGGTGCCCGCTTGCAGGGCCTGGATCAAAGCGGCTTCCTCGACGATATTGCCGCGCGCGATGTTGATCAGGAAGGCATGCGGCTGCATCGCCGCTAGCACATCCGCATTGATCAGATGCTGCGTGTCGTCCCCGCCCGGCACGGCGATAACAACCACATCAACAGCGGCAACCAACCGTTTGAGATCACTGATATGTTCCGCCGGATAGGCGACGCTTTTCGCGCTGCGGCTAAAGTATTTCACATCCATCGAAAAGCCGTAGTGACAGCGCCGCGCGACGGCTTGACCAATACGCCCCATCCCGACGATCCCGACAGTCTTGCCCGTCAGATGCATGCCCAAAAGCTGCGAAGGCTCCCATCCGGACCATTGACCTGACCGCACAAGCCGTTCGCCTTCTCCCGCACGGCGTGCGGCCATCAGCATCAGCGTCATGGCGATATCGGCGGTGGCATCGGTCACAGCACCGGGCGTGTTAGAGACCTGAAGCCCCGCCGCCTTTGCCGCCTCGACATCGATGTGGTTATAGCCCACCCCGAAATTGGCGAGCATCTTGCACCGTGGCATGCCGACCTTGCCAAAGACATCCGCGGTAAAGCGGTCGCCCAAGGTGGCCAGCACCCCGTCATAGTCGCGCAGGGCGTCCTGCATCTCGTCCTCGGACAGGGGCGCGCTGTCCTCACGATAGGTCACGTCAAAGCCTTCCAGGGCCTCGTGCACTTCGGGGGGTGCAGGGCGGGCGATCAGTAGTTTCGTCAATGCAGACGTCCTCCGTTCGGGGTGGGTTGCGTGGGGCGCATCAGCACAATCGCCCCGTCCTCGTCCGGTACCCCAAGCACCAAAACTTCGGACATGAACGGCCCGATCTGACGCGGCGGGAAGTTGACCACCCCCATCACCTGCGTGCCGATCAGCGTCTCGGGCGTGTAATGCACCGTCACCTGGGCCGAGGTTATACGCTCACCGATATCGGGACCAAAGTCGATCCACATCTTGATCGCGGGCTTGCGCGCCTCGGGGAAGGGTTCGGCACGGGTGACCGTCCCGACCCTGATGTCGACTTTCATGAAGTCGTCAAAGCTGATCTCAGCCATTCGAAAGCTCGCGCGATCGGTCGGCGGCCGCCGCCACAGCGCGTTTGAGCAAGACCGGAAAGCCGTCTTGCTCGTTCATCAGCACGTCCAGCGCGGCCTGTGTGGTGCCGTTGGGGCTGGTCACGTTGACGCGCAGCTGGTCCGGGCCTTCGTCCGCGGATTTCGCCAGCGCCCCGGCCCCTGCGACCGTGGCCGTGGCGAGCTTTAGCGCGAGCTCGGGGCTAAGCCCCTGCGCGATCCCGCCCGCGGCCATGGTTTCGATCATGTGGAAGACATAGGCCGGACCCGAGCCGCTGACCCCTGTGACCGCGTCGATCTGGGATTCTTCCTCCAGCCGGACAACGTCGCCCACGGCCGACAGCAGCTCTTCAGCTTCATCCATACCCTTGGCGTCGACGTGGTCGTTGCCGACGATGGCGGTGATGCCTTGGCTGATGGCGGCGGGTGTGTTGGGCATGGCGCGCACGATCGGCGTCTGCTCCCCCAGCGTTTTCTCAAACGTCGCGATGGTGGTGCCGGCGGCGACGCTGACAAACACCGTCTTGCCGTTGCCCATGGCCTGCAACGTGGGCAGCGCGTCACCCATCATCTGGGGCTTCACCGCCACAAGAACCACAGCCGGCTCCTTGGGCAGATCGACGTTCAACTGCACGCCCTGCTCTTTCAACCAGTCAGAGGGTTTCGGATCGATGACATATACCGAAGATGTCGGAAGCCCGCGTGCCAGCCAGCCCGCCAGCATCGCGGATCCCATCTTGCCACAGCCCAGTAGAACCAAACCGTCTTTGGCGATGCGCGTATCTTTCATATCTGTACCCCTAAATTAACATTCGGGGATACACCTATGCGTGGCCGTACGCCTCTGCAATGGCAACCTGAAGGGCTTGTCGGGGCGTCTGGTCGCCCCAAACCGCCAGTTGCACCGCGGGATAATACCGCTCTGCGTTGCTCACGGCGGCGTTGATCATGGTATCAATCTGCTGCGCAGAGGCATCCTGCCCCCCGGCAAGAACCAGCCCGTAGCGATAAACCATCAGCTTTTGTTCCGGCCAATATGTGAAGGCACCGGTCCAGCATTGATCGTTCACATCGTTGAGCAAGTGATAGAGCACCGGCAGTTTTTCCGCGGGCGGATCCATTTCGAAGGTGCAGACAAGGCGCAGGGTTTCGTCAAAGGGCGACCACGCGAGGGTGATGGAATAGGTCCGCCACTGCCCTTCGACGGCCATCGCGATCTGTTCGTCCGATATACGGTCGAAGTCCCAGTCGTGATACGCCGCGAGATTTTCTACGATGTCGATGGGGTGAATGTCTTCTTCAAGATACTGCTCTGTCAGGGCCATGTGGTCACCTCTTTGGATCCGGGTATTCATATGCGCAGGCACATCAATACATGGGTGCATCTACCATAAATCGCCGAAGCTCTTAGCGACCTATACCAAATATGGTGCGCGCAACGCGGCCCTGAGGCAAGTCTTTTTCTGGGGGTAACCACGAAAGATAGGGGATAACCTCAGTATCTTGTGGATAAAAGCAGCATAACCCCCAATCTATAGAGCACTGACCCCGACAGACAGCATTAGAGGCGAAGATGCCACCCCGAAAATGAACACACCCGCCAAAAGGCGGGTGCGGATCACATCGTTCAACGTAGGCCGAAGGTAAGCGCGGCGATCAGCCCTTGCTGTCCATCGCATCAAGCCGCGCCTTCAGCGCTTCATTCTCTTCGCGGGCTTTTTGCGCCATGGCGCGCACCGCGTCGAATTCTTCGCGTGTCACGAAATCACGGTCTGCCAGCCAACGGTCCAGCATGCCCTTCATCGCGGTCTCTGCTTCGGTCTTGGCCCCTTGGGCCACGCCCATGGCATTGGTCATCATCTGCGAGATGTCGTCGAAAATCTTGTTGCGCGTTTGCATGGTCATTCTCTCCTGATCGGCTGTTGCTCACTATATGGTGTGCAAAGCGGGTTCTCGCAAGGTTGACTTCCGTTTACGGTCAGGCTCAATCAGCGCATGAATGCAATGCTCCCCTTCCCCGACCTGTCGCCCGAGATTTTCTCGTTCACGTTATTTGGCATGACCGTCGCCCTGCGCTGGTATGCGCTGGCCTATATCGTCGGCATCCTTGTCGGCTGGCGCATCGTTGTGCGCGCCGTTGAACGGCCCCGGCTTTGGGCGGGCAATACCCCCGTCATGACCAAACAGCAGGTCGAGGATCTGCTTTTCTGGGTCATTCTCGGCGTCATTCTGGGCGGGCGTCTGGGATATGTACTGTTCTATCAACCGGGCTATTACCTCAGCAATCCCGCGCAGATCCTACGGATCTGGGAGGGGGGCATGTCGTTCCACGGCGGCGCGCTTGGGGTGATCTTTGCGGGCATCGCCTATACCAAACGTCACGGCATCAGCACGATCTCTACCGGTGATGTCGTCTGTCTGGGGCTGGCACCCGGCCTGTTTCTGGGGCGTCTGGCGAATTTCATCAATGCAGAGCTTTGGGGCCGCCCCACCGATCTGCCCTGGGGCGTGGCCTTTCCCACGGTGGCCGCACAGGACTGCCCGGACATTGCGACGATCTGTGCACGGCATCCCTCGCAGCTATATGAGGCGCTGCTTGAAGGGCTGATCCTTGGGGCCCTGCTGATCTATCTGGCATGGCGCCGCGGCGGGCTGAAATCAGAGGGGCTGATTGGCGGAGTCTTTCTGGCCGGCTACGGGGCCGCGCGTTTCATCGTCGAATTCGTACGCCAACCTGATGCGCAATTTGTCAGCGCCAACAACCCGCTGGGGCTGGCGTGGCATGTGAACGGCTGGGGGCTGACCATGGGCCAACTGCTGAGCCTGCCGATGATTGCAATCGGGGTGTTCCTGATCTTGCGGGCGACGCGCAAGGCATGACCACACTACGCGACATTCTACACAGCCGCATCGCGTCCAACGGGCCGATGCGGATCGACGAATATATGGCCACCTGCCTGCTGCACCCAACGCAGGGCTATTATACCACCCGTGACCCCTTTGGTGCCCAAGGCGATTTCACCACTGCCCCCGAGATCAGCCAGATGTTCGGAGAGCTGTTGGGCCTGTGTCTCGCGCAGAGCTGGCTCGCCCAAGACGCGCCTTCGGCCTTCACCTTGGCCGAGCTTGGCCCCGGCCGCGGCACCCTGATGGCCGATATCCTGCGCGCGACCCGTAACGTGCCCGGCTTTATCGAGGCGGCGCGAGTTACGCTGGTAGAGGCGTCCCCGACGCTGCGCGATGTGCAGGCCAAGACCCTTGCGGGGCATCAGGTGATCTGGGCCGACGGGACCGACGCGCTGCCCGACCAGCCGCTTTTTCTGGTGGCGAATGAATTTTTCGACGCGCTGCCGATCCGCCAGTTCGTCCGTGGCGATACATCGTGGCGCGAACGACAGGTTGGGCTGGCGGACGGCGCGTTGAGCTTTGGGCTGGGGCCCGAGCTGCCGCAACCCGCGTTGGCCGACCGGCTGGCCGATACCACACCCGGCGATCTGGTCGAGGATTGCACCCAGCTTGCGCCGATCCTCCACCCGGTGTCGGAACGGATCGCGACCCACGGCGGTGCCGCGCTGATCGTGGATTATGGCGACTGGCACAGTCTGGGCGATACCTTGCAGGCGCTGCAGGGCCATGAAAAAGCCGATCCGCTGGCCGCCCCTGGCCAAGCCGATTTGACAGCACACGTCGATTTTGAAAAGCTTGCCCTCGCAGCCGCACCGGCTAGCCACACTCGCATCACCCCGCAGGGCGTCTTTCTTGAACGCCTCGGGATCACTCAACGCGCACAGACCCTTGCCAAGAGCATGACCGAGGACGCGCTGAACGCCCATGTCGCCGCACATAGACGCTTGACGCATCCGTCAGAAATGGGAAATTTGTTTAAAGTGATGGGGATTTATCCTCCGCACCATAGCCCGCCCCCAGGATTGGAACCATGACGCTGGAAATACTCACCTCCGATAGTCTTGGCGACGTGCGCCACGGTTTCTTTACGCGCCGCGGCGGTGCTTCCTCTGGCGTGTTTGTCGGGCTGAATTGCGGGGTTGGCAGTTCCGACCAGCGCGAGGTCGTAGAGATCAATCGTGCCCGTGTCGCCGATGCAATGGACGTGGCACCGGACCATCTGGTTGGCGTGCATCAGATCCATTCCGCCACCGTCATTAGCGTCGATGGCCCCCTGAACGAGAAACCCCGCGCCGATGCGCTGGTCACCGCGACACCGGGGCTGGCCTTGTCGATCCTGACCGCTGATTGCCAGCCTGTGCTGTTCCACGACGCAGAGGCCGGCGTGATCGGGGCGGCGCATGCCGGTTGGCGCGGCGCGCTCGACGGGGTGCTGACGGCCACGGTCGAGGCGATGGAAGACCTTGGCGCCACGCGCGACAATATCACAGCGGTGATCGGCCCCTGCATCAGCCAGCGCGCCTATGAGGTCGGGCCAGAGTTCATCGACGCCTTCCTAGCAGAAGATCCGACATTCGCCCGCTATTTCGCAAATGGCACCGATGACCGGATGCAGTTCGATCTTGCGGGCTTTGGCCTGAACCGCCTGCGCGCCGCGGGTGTGGGCCATGCGGAATGGACGCGCCACTGCACCTATAGCGATGCTGATCGTTTCTATAGCTACCGTCGCAGCACCCACGCGAAAGAGGCTGACTATGGCCGGCTGATCGCTGCGATTGTGCTATAGAAGCGTGAATTTAGGCAGCAATGCGACAGGCACCTGCCCAGATTTCGCCCCATAGCTGGCCAGCAGCCTGTTTGAATGGCGGCGCATTTTCTACCACAGGTCATAAATTCAAGGGTGTTCCGCGCTTTTGAGGCCGTGCCACAAACCGCGCCCAGGTCTGCTCGAATTATCTGTATTTTTTCGCGAAATGTCCAATCGGTGCCCGAAAGCATTTGCATAGTGATCCTCGACGAAAGGGCATTGCCCATAGACAATAGGATACAGAGCATGAAAACCAACGCACGCTTCATCAAATCGGTTATCGACGCTTCCAACAAGGAAGGCGTGAACCTGCCTTGGTCCCGTGGCACACGCCGCGCCGCGTTTATCGCGAAACGCGCTGCCCTGACGTCCCAGCAAAAAGCCGCCTGAACAGGGTCGGCTTACGGCCCCGGGGTTCTTGGGCCAGCCGGTGACCCTGCGCGCGACGGGCGGGTGCCTGTCCACACAGATGGTTTGAGACCGATCACAAACATTCTCTGCGCGCGGGCCTCTCTCGCGCGGATTAATCCGGATCGCAGGTGTTTCAGCGGGGGCTAGGCACGTGGGATCGACCATATAAAGGTCACATTATGACATTGCATACTGCCCCCGATTTCATCCCCTCCCCTACACATACGGCGCAATCAGCAGCCTCCCGTTCGGTTATGCGGGAGGCGCGTGCCAGATCTACCGGACGCACCCGCGCGTATGAGATTGCGGTGCTGCGTCAGGACGGCTCCGTCTTTGTGACCGAAGGCTACGCCCCTGCCACACCGTTGTTCGAAGAACCGTTTTCCGCTTTCGCCCATGGCACGTTGATCAGCACGACCCAAGGGGAAATCCCGGTCGAAGACCTTTGCCCCGGTGACCGGATCGTACAGGCCGACGGGCTGCACACTCCGCTTCTTTGGGTTGGATCAAGCAAGTTCGTCCCTGCGGATATCGGCCATCGCACGCCGCTTGTACGGGTCATGGCGGACAGTCTAGGGCTGGCGCGCCCCTCTGGTTTCCTGACCTTCGGCCCCGCTGCGCGCATCCTGCATACGCCACAAAGTCTTCGCGGCGCAGAACAGACGCGCAAGGTCTTTACCCTGATGCGAGATCTGGTGGACGGGGTGAATATAATCGAAATTCAGCCTCCGACGCCGGTACGGCTGTATCACTTGGGTCTTGCCCGTCATGCCGCGATCAGCGTCAGCGGTCTGGAGATGGAGACATTTCACCCCGGCCCGTCGACAATCGCAGCCCTGCCGCTGCATCAACGTGACGCGTTTTTATCAATGTTTCCGCATATCGGTGGTGCCAAAGACTTTGGCCCGCTGTGCCACCCCCGCGCGTCAGAACGGTCAGACCCGATCTACGCTGCGCAATAGCCCTTAGGGTTCGCTTTTCAGACGGCTTTCCAGCACATCAAAAGGCACGCCCGGTTCGTCTTTGGCCGGGCGGATCACAAGGCTGGTTTTGACGCTTTCCACATTGGGAGTCGTCAGCAATTGTCCGGTCAGAAAGCTCTGGAAGCTGGACAGATCGGGGGCGACGCATTTCAGCAGGAAATCCACCTCGCCGTTGAGCATGTGACATTCGCGGACCAGCGGCCAGTTGCGGCACTTCTCTTCAAAGGCGGTGAGGTCGGATTCAGCCTGGCTGGCCAGACCGACCATCGCGAAGACCTGTACCTCGAACCCCAGCTCGCGCGCGTTAACATTCGCGTGGTAGCCGCGGATATATCCGCTTTCCTCAAGGGTCCGGACCCGGCGCAGGCACGGCGGTGCAGAGATGCCTACACGTTTGGCCAACTCAACGTTGGTCATGCGCCCGTCCGCCTGCAATTCGGCTAAAATTTTCCGATCAATCGGATCAAGCCGCGTCCCTGCCATAATACCCCCATAGGATTTTCAATTGTTATAGCACCAACATCGTTGGACGCAATAATCTTTCGCCGGTGCGCAATGTTCTGAATTCAAGCAAAAATCAACCGCATTTTCGATGACGGCGATCTTTGCAGGGCGGATATGCAAACTTGGGGTTTAAGGCAACCCGAGGGGCGTCTATATCGGTTGGAACGCAACAAATGACACATTCTGGGGTTCTTTATCATGGCCGAAACTCGCGAAACCAAGCTTTTGATCATCGGCTCCGGCCCTGCTGGATATACTGCCGGTGTCTATGCCAGCCGCGCGATGCTGAACCCGATCCTTGTACAAGGCATCGAACCGGGCGGGCAGTTGACCACCACAACCGAGGTTGAAAACTGGCCCGGCGACAGCGAGGTGCAGGGCCCCGATCTGATGATCCGCATGCAGGACCACGCCAAGGCGATGGGGACCGAGATCATCGGCGACATCATCACCGATCTGGACCTGTCCAGCCGCCCCTTCCACGCCAAGGGCGACAGCGGCACGACCTATGTGGCCGACGCCGTGATCCTTGCAACAGGTGCACGGGCAAAATGGCTGGGGCTTGAGACCGAAGAGAAGTTCAAAGGCTTCGGCGTTTCGGCCTGTGCCACCTGCGACGGCTTCTTCTATCGCAATCAGGAAATCGTGGTCATCGGGGGTGGCAACACCGCCGTGGAAGAAGCGCTGTTCCTGACCAACTTCGCCTCCAAGGTCACCTTGATCCACCGCCGGGACGAGCTGCGCGCCGAGAAGATCCTGATCGACCGGCTGATGAAAAATCCAAAGATCGAACCGCTGTGGTTCCACCAACTGGATGAAGTCTATGGTACCGATGCGCCGCTTGGTGTCGAAGGGGTCAAGGTCAAGCATGTCGAAACCGGCGAGATCACCGATATTCCGTGCAAAGGTGTCTTCGTCGCCATCGGCCACGCGCCCGCGAATGAACTGGTCAAGGATACGCTGGAAACGCATATGGGCGGCTATGTCGTCACCAAGCCGGACAGCACCGAAACCTCTGTCCCCGGTGTATTCGCGGCGGGCGACCTGACCGACCACAAATACCGTCAGGCCGTGACCAGCGCCGGCATGGGCTGCATGGCCGCGCTAGAGGCTGAACGATTCCTTGCGGAAGTTGGCGATGACGAAGGCAAAGACACATCGCTGCCGCTTGGCTATGGAGCCGAGGTAAAAGACGACGCATAACGTTCGCCTAGGATGGCATTTGCTGGGATAAGATTGCCTTTTCCCAGCAAAAAACACGTCGCTGTCCGTAATTCGCCGCAAAGCGGCTACAAAGGTTGCCTAGCCCAATCGGTGCGGTCTATCAGCCCGAATATTCGAATTTGAACCTAAAATATTGCGAGACGCCCATGCAAACGCCCAACCTTGCTCCGATCCCTGAACTCTATGTCTCTTACGACTCGGCGCAGAAGCTGAAGGTGGAAGCTGGCGATCTGGTCAGCCATGACCTGACGCCGCGCCAGATCTGCGATCTAGAGCTGCTGATGAACGGTGGCTTCAACCCTCTTAAGGGTTTCTTGACCGAAGAAGACTATGACGGTGTTGTCGAAAACATGCGTCTGGCGGATGGGTCGCTGTGGCCGATGCCGATCAACCTTGATGTGTCCGAAAAGTTTGCCGAAGGGCTCGAGATCGGGCAGGACATTGCGCTGCGCGATCAGGAAGGCGTGATTTTGGCGGTCATGACCGTCACCGACCGTTGGGCCCCAAACAAGGCCCGCGAGGCAGAGAAAGTCTTTGGCGCGGATGACAGCGCGCATCCGGCGGTGAACTATCTGCACAACACCGCGGGCAACGTCTATCTGGGCGGCCCTGTGACGGGCATCCAGCAGCCCGTCCACTATGATTTCAAGGCGCGTCGCGACACGCCGAACGAGCTGCGCGCCTATTTCCGCAAGATGGGTTGGCGCAAGGTTGTGGCCTTCCAGACCCGCAACCCCCTGCACCGGGCACACCAGGAACTGACCTTCCGCGCCGCGCGTGAAGCGCAGGCGAACCTTCTGATCCACCCCGTTGTCGGCCTGACCAAGCCCGGCGATGTGGACCACTTTACCCGCGTGCGCTGCTACGAGGCCGTGCTGAACAAATACCCCGCCGCCACCACCGCGATGAGCCTGCTGAACCTCGCCATGCGCATGGCCGGCCCCCGCGAGGCGGTGTGGCACGGTCTGATCCGCAAGAACCACGGCTGCACCCATTTCATCGTGGGCCGCGACCATGCGGGCCCCGGCAAGAACTCTGCCGGTGAGGATTTCTATGGTCCCTATGACGCGCAGGATCTGTTCCGCGCCCATGAGGAAGAAATGGGCATCGAAATGGTTGACTTCAAACATATGGTTTGGGTCGCCGAGCGCGCACAATACGAGGCGATTGACGAGATCGAAGACAAGGATGACATCACCATCCTCAACATCTCGGGCACCGAGTTGCGTCGCCGGCTGCAGGAAGGGCTGGAAATCCCCGAATGGTTCTCCTTCCCCGAGGTGGTTGAAGAGCTGCGCCGCACCAAGCCGCCACGCAACAAGCAGGGCTTTACCGTCTTCTTCACCGGTTTCTCAGGCTCGGGGAAATCGACAATCGCCAATGCTTTAATGGTCAAACTGATGGAGATGGGCGGCCGTCCCGTCACGCTTCTGGATGGCGATATCGTTCGCAAAAACCTGTCGTCGGAATTGGGCTTTAGCAAAGAGCACCGCGATCTGAACATCCGCCGCATCGGCTATGTCGCCTCCGAGATCACCAAGAACGGCGGCATCGCCATCTGTGCGCCGATTGCACCTTACGCCACCACCCGCCGCGCCGTGCGCGAAGACGTGGAAAGCTTTGGCGCCTTCGTCGAGGTCCATGTCGCCACCTCCATCGAGGAATGCGAACGCCGCGACCGCAAGGGGCTGTACAAGCTGGCGCGCGAAGGCAAGATCAAGGAATTCACAGGGATTTCAGACCCCTATGACGTTCCCGAAACCCCCGAACTGCGCGTCGAGACAGAGAATGTCGACGTGGACAACTGCGCGCATCAGGTGCTGCTCAAGCTGGAAAGCATGGGGCTGATTAAGGGGTAACCCTTTCGCCAAGTCGGATACAGAAAGGCCAGCCCTCATAGGCTGGCCTTTTACGTGCGCGTTGTTGGACGTCGTGCACAAAAAAGGGCCGCAAAACAGCGACCCTTTTTGTTTAATTTTATATGTTGCGCCTTAATGCACCATCACGGGCGCATAGTCATGATCGCGCGCGAGGCTAAAGGCGAGCTTGCGGTCACCGACCAGCGCCAGCTGCTGCCCTTCGGCGTCATGCACGGCGTATAGCTGTTTTAGCCCTTCCGCCTGCTCGCGCACTTCGAGGGGAAGGTCGGACACGGCAATCATCTTGACGTAGACGGTACGGTCCTGAACATGCGTTTCTTCGTTATGCATTTTATTCCCCTTTTCTGATCTTGATGGTCTGAACGACTTTTTCGGGCTTCGCGCGGGTGAGATCGACGTGTAACAGGCCGTTTTCAATCAGCGCTTCGCCAACGTCTACACCGTCGGCCAGTACGAAGGATCGTTGGAACTGGCGTGCGGCGATCCCGCGGTGCAAAAAGATTCGGTCTTCTTGCGTGTCGACCTGACGGCCACGGATCACAAGCTGTCTATCCTCAACGGTTATAGAGAGATCTTGTTCCGCAAAACCTGCGACCGCAAGCGTAATGCGGTAGCTATAGTCCGATGTTTGTTCAATGTTGAACGGTGGATAGCCTTCGTTTCCGGCCTTCGCCGTACGTTCCATCACCCGTTCCAACTGCTCGAAACCCAGCATATGCGGGTAGGAAGCCAGCGTTAATTTCGTCATAAGACACGTCCTTTAAGATAAGCGACAGTCAGTCATCCGGCCCCGTATTCGGCGACCTGCATCAAATATGGGGGCCATGGGGGCAGGACGCAAGGGCTATGCCTTTGAATTGCAACCGCCTATATTCGCAGGCCTAGATATAGCAAGAATCAGCCAAACCTATGAATCCTCCCTCCGACCTGTCGATGAAGAATGACGATGTCCTGCGTGTCGAGCTTGAGGTGTTTCGCCGCGAGCATCGCGATCTGGATGATGCCATTCAGGCGCTGGTCGACAAGGGGACAGGCGATCAGCTGACGCTGCAGCGGCTGAAAAAACGCAAGCTGCGCCTGAAAGACCTGATTGCCCAGATCGAAGACCGGCTGACCCCCGATATTACCGCCTGACAGCGCCCGCCAGCGGATTGCCACGCGGGCGATCATGGCTATAGTGCGCGCTTCTTATACGCTCTAGCAAAGGCCCCTTTTCATGGAAAATCCACCTGTCGGCATCATCATGGGCTCGCAGTCCGATTGGGCCACGATGCGCGAAGCAGCGACGCTGCTGGATGAACTTGGTATCGCTTATGAGGCCAAGATCGTATCGGCACACCGCACTCCCGACCGGTTGTGGAGCTATGGGAAAACCGCCGCCGACCGTGGCCTGCAGGTGATCATCGCCGGTGCGGGTGGTGCTGCGCATTTGCCCGGCATGATGGCGTCCAAGACCCGCGTGCCGGTGATCGGCGTGCCGGTGCAGACCAAGGCGCTGTCGGGTGTGGATTCGCTTTATTCTATCGTGCAGATGCCCCGGGGCTTTCCGGTCGCGACCATGGCGATCGGTGCAGCAGGTGCCGCGAATGCCGCGTTGATGGCTGCGGGCATTCTGGCCCTCCAAGACCCTGCCCTTGCCGCCCGTCTTGACGCTTGGCGCGATGCGCTCAGCGCGTCTATCCCAGAGGAGCCTTTGGATGACTGAAGCATTGAAGACAGGGGCCACCATCGGGATTTTGGGCGGCGGGCAATTGGGGCGCATGCTGTCCGTTGCCGCCGCACGTCTGGGGTTTCGCACGCATATCTTTGAACCCGGTGCCAACCCGCCTGCAGGTGATGTCGCCCATGCGCTGACCACCGCTGGCTATGATGACGTCGACGCGCTGACCGCCTTTGCCAAATCGGTTGATATCGTCACCTTCGAGTTTGAAAACATCCCGACTGATGCGCTGGATGTGATCGAAAACATCACCCCCATCCGTCCCAACCGCGAGGCGCTGCGCACCAGTCAGGACCGTCTGGTGGAGAAACAGTTCCTCGAAGGTTTGGGCCTGACTGTCGCGCCCTTTGCCGATATCGCCAATGCCGCCGATCTGGAGGCCGCGATGACGACCATTGGCGCGCCGTCGATCCTGAAAACCCGTCGCTTCGGCTATGACGGCAAGGGCCAGTCGCGTCTGCGCAGTGCGGATGATGCGGCGGGTGCCTTGGCGGATATGGCTGGCAATCCTGCGGTGCTGGAAGGCTTTGTGAACTTCACCGCCGAAGTGTCCGTGATCGCCGCGCGCAGCCCCTCGGGCGAGGTTGCTTGTTTCGATCCGGGCGAGAACGTGCACCGCGACGGCATCCTGCACACCACCACCGTCCCTGCCCGGCTAAGCGCCGCACAGCGCATGGATGCGGTACTGCTGGCCGCCAAGATCCTGAATGCACTGGATTATGTCGGCGTGCTGGGGGTCGAGCTTTTCGTCACGCCGCAAGGTTTCATCGTGAACGAGATCGCGCCACGGGTGCATAACTCGGGTCATTGGACGCAGAACGGCTGTGCGGTGGACCAGTTCGAACAGCACATCCGTGCCGTGGCGGGATGGCCCTTGGGCGACGGCAGCCGCTATGCAGATGTGGTGATGGAGAACTTGATCGGCGACGATATGGACCGCGTGCCCGAGCTGGCGAAACAGCGCGACACGGCGCTGCATCTGTACGGCAAGGCTGATGTCAAACCGGGCCGTAAGATGGGCCATGTGAACATCGTCAAACGGCCCAGCTAGGGCACTATCCGCGCGGGCCTAGCGAAGGAACCGCGCGGCAATATCACCGGACATATAGCTGACGCGCCCGCCCGACATCGTCAGGGCCACACGGCGCGTCTGCGCGTCGAGCACCAGCAGATCAGCCCGCTTTCCGGTGGCGATCACGCCCCGATCCGACAGCCCCAACACCGCCGCGGGCCCTGCCGATACCAAGTGCCACGCCTGCACCAAGGGCAATACACCACGATCCGCCAGCATGAAGGCCGCGCGTCGTGGCGACGGGTAATGGTAGTCAGAGGCAAGCGCCCCGCCGATCCCCATCGAAATCAGGTCAAGCGCGGAAACATTGCCGTTGTGCGACCCGCCGCGCACCACATTGGGCGACCCCAGCACCACATGATCCCCCGCCGCCGCTGCGGCTTCGGCTGCCTCCTGCGTCTCGGGGAACTCGGCGACGCGCACGCCACGCTTGCGCCATAGGGCGCGCCCTTCGGCGGTGGTGTCATCATGGCTGCCCATCTGGATGCCCCGCGCCGCCAGCACCTTGCACAGCCAGTCCAGCGCGCCGGGGACATCGGCGCTTTGGGCGTGCAGGTCTTCCATCATCCGCAGATGGTCGTCCGGGTTGCGCCCCGCCTTAAGCGCTTGACCTACCATGCGTTTGGGCACCTGCCCTTTCGCCAGCCGGTCGTGCGGCAGATGGTCGTTGAACACGACATAGGACAGCCCCCAATCCTGCATGCGCTGCGGCAGATCGGCGTAAAGGTCCAGCAGATGCGTCTCGAGCCGGAGCTGTCCGCGCAGGTCCGTAACCAACGTATCCGACACCTGCTGGATCGCGCCAAAGACCTGTTCGGCAAATTCATAGCCGCGCAAGCCGCCTTCCCAGCTGATGAACTGCGCCAGCACGGCGGTGGTGATGCCATTGGCGGCCAGCTCTGCCTCGGCGGCGACCAGACCCTCTTGCATGGTTTTCATCGCACCGCGACGGGGGGCGAGGTGCCGTTCGAACCCGTCCCCATGCACATCGACGATCCCCGGCAGTATCATGTAACCGTCAAGATCAACGCGTGCGGCTTGCGCCACATCGGTAATCAGCCCCTGCGCAACCGCCAGCGGGCGGGGTTCAAGCGCATCCGCGCCCAGGACGTGCGCCCCCGTAAATTCAACGTTCAGCATCGTTAGCCTTTTGTCCCGGCAAGCAGGCCCCATCGGGGCAGCCGATTGAATCCAGCACCGCGTCCACGAACCCCAGCGACCGGTCGAATTTCCCTGTGTCCAGATAGGTCATCGTCTGCGCAATCACCGTCGGGTTCATCATCATGAACGTATGCGTCACCGGCAGCATCAGAAAATCGCGCATCCCGTCGACCCGCGCGGATTGGACGGACACTTTGCCATCATCGCGCCCCGGCAGCAGCGACGAGAAATAGGGGTTCAGCGATTGCGTCCCCGCGATTACGCCCAGATCAAAGGTAACCGGAGGCAACCGCAGCGGGAGGGAGTTTTCACCCGTCCCCATCTGCGCCCCTGCGGGACCGTTCATCCAGTCAAAGGCGGCAAGATCACCCAGCGTGTCCACGACCTCGCTGCCGTGATTGGGCGGGGCCAGCATGACGACGCGGCCAATACGCGCATCGCCCGTTTCGGCAACCCATTGCCGCAGAAGGATACCGCCCATGGAATGGGTCACAAAATCAACCTTTTGCGTCCCGCAGGCCGCAACTGCGTCGGGTAAGGTGCGGCGGGTCAGCTCTTCGACGGGGGCGGTGGTTGACGGGTAGCCGGGGCGCACCACGGTGTAGCCCTCGGTCTCGAGCGCGGCCTCCATCACGGCAAAGGAGGTCTCTGTTCGGGCGAGCCCGTGCAACAGCACCACGCAACGCCCCTCTCCGGCGGTGGAAAGCGGCGCTTGCGCCTGTGCCATGCCCGACAGCACGCCAAGCGAGAAAGTGATTGTGACCAGTGTTTTCATAGCTAGGGTCAAATAGACTGAAAACGCCGCATGTGAAATGCTTTGACGCATGCGCCGCGAGATTGAGGGTAAGATGGCGGAAAATAGCCCGCGTTTGGCGGTTCGTGCCGTGTTGGTCCATGAAGGCCGCTTGCTGCTGGTCAACGCCTATCCCGATGGCAAAAGCGACCTGATGTGCGCGCCCGGCGGCGGGGTAGAACGCGGCAGCGCCCTGCCCGACAATCTGGTCCGCGAGGTGTTTGAGGAAACCGGCCTGCAGATCGCCGTAGGGGTGCCCTGCTTGGTGAATGAATTCCACGACCCCGAGGGGGATTTCCATCAGGTGGATATCTACTTTCGCTGCACGGTGACCGGCTCTGCCGATGTGGACCCCGCGTGGCAGGACGCCGAAAGCATCGTGACCGACCGCCGCTGGGTCACCCCGGACGAGATGCGCGGCCTGCGGGTCAAGCCGGACAGTCTGGCGCAGGTCGCCTTTGGCAACGACCCGATCAGCTACGACCCGCTGGAGCCGATCGTGCGCTGACCGCCAGCCCGATCCCGCCAAGCACCAACGCGGTGGCAATGATCACCTTTGCGCCCAAAGGCTCTGCCAGCAAAAGCGCACCGGCAAGAATCGCGATGACCGGCACCGACAGTTGCACCACCGCCGCCGTCGCCTGCGCCAGCCTTGGCAGCACCGCATACCACAGCGCGTATCCGAGGCCCGAGGTGACGGCCCCGCAGACCACGCCAAGAGCAATGCCCGTGGGGGTGTAGAATGTCGGCTGCACCAGCAGCAGGATAGCGACCAAGGGCGTGCAGATCACAAAGTTCCCCGCGCTGCCTGCCAGCGGGTCGGAGGCACCTCGGCCAATGATCGTATAGGCGGCCCAGCCGAGCCCTGCGGCGATCATCAATACGGCGCCCAATGGGTCAACCGCCACGCCTTGCGACGGCCAAAGCACCAGCACCAATCCGGCAAAGGCCACCCCCGCCCCCAATAGCTTGCGCGGTGTCGGTGTCACGCCGAACAGCGCACCGTGGGCGAACATGGCGATCTGAACCACACCGAACAGGATCAGCGCGCCCAACCCTGCGTCCAGCGTGAGATAGGCGAGCGAGAAACCGATGATATAGATGGCCAGCGTGACCGCCCCCAGCCCCCGTTGACGTCGCAGCAAGGGCACCCGCCCGCCGCGCAGCACGACCAGCAGCGCCAAGAGCACCGCCCCCGACAACACCCGCACCAAGGCAAATCCGGTGGGGTCAATATGCCCGCCGGCAATGGCAAAGCGGGTCAGGACAGAATTGGCCGCGAAGGCGACCATCACAAGGGCGGTGACGAAGAAAATACGCATGGCGCCTGCTTAGGCTACCGACGCGCGACGTACCACGAAAAAGGGGCGCATCTGGTGATGCGCCCCTTCATTCTGTCAGCACAAGGGCGTGATCGCCCCCGCAGCGTGATTTACATCATGCCGCCCATGCCGCCCATGCCACCCATGTCGGGCATGCCGCCGCCGGCTGCGCCGCCGTCTTTCGACGGTTTGTCGGCAACCATGGCTTCGGTTGTGATCAGCAGACCAGCAACGGATGCCGCGTCTTGCAGCGCTGTACGCACAACTTTGGCAGGGTCGATAACACCGAATTTGAACATGTCGCCATATTCTTCGGTCTGAGCGTTGAAGCCGAACTTCAGGTCGTCGCTTTCGCGGATTTTGCCGGCCACTACGGAACCGTCAACACCAGCGTTTTCAGCGATCTGACGCAGAGGCGCTTCGAGCGCTTTGCGGACGATGCCGATACCAACGTTCTGGTCTGCGTTGTCGCCTGTCAGCCCTTCGAGCTTTTTGCCCGCTTGGACCAGTGCAACACCACCACCAACAACGATACCTTCTTGAACAGCGGCACGTGTCGCGTTCAGGGCATCATCAACGCGGTCTTTGCGCTCTTTCACTTCAACTTCGGACATGCCGCCAACGCGGATCACGGCAACACCGCCTGCCAGTTTGGCAACGCGTTCTTGCAGCTTCTCTTTGTCGTAGTCGGATGTGGTTTCTTCGATCTGGTTACGGATCTGAGCAACACGTGCTTCGATCTCTGCCTTCTCGCCAGCGCCGTCAACGATTGTTGTTTCGTCTTTGGTGATGGTGACTTTCTTGGCCGAACCCAGCATGTCCATTGTAACGGACTCGAGCTTCATGCCCAGATCTTCGGAGATCACTTGACCGCCTGTCAGGATTGCAAGGTCTTGCAGCATAGCTTTGCGGCGATCGCCGAAACCAGGTGCTTTGACCGCTGCGATTTTCAGGCCGCCGCGCAGTTTGTTGACAACCAGAGTTGCCAGCGCTTCGCCTTCAACATCTTCCGAGATGATCAGCAGTGGTTTTTGCGACTGGATCACTTGCTCAAGCAGGGGAACCATTGGCTGCAGCGAGGACAGTTTTTTCTCGTGCAGCAGGATGATCGCGTCTTCCAGCTCGACAGTCATCTTGTCGGAGTTGGTGACGAAGTAAGGGGACAGGTAACCGCGGTCGAACTGCATGCCTTCAACAACATCGGTCTCTGTTTCCAGACCTTTGTTTTCTTCGACGGTGATCACACCTTCGTTGCCGACTTTCTGCATCGCGTCCGCGATCTGACGGCCGATTTCTTTCTCGCCGTTTGCAGAGATGGTACCGACTTGGGCAACTTCGTCGCTGTCGTTGACAGGGCGCGCTGCTGCTTTGATCGCTTCGACGACAGTGGTGGTCGCCATGTCGATGCCGCGCTTCAGGTCCATCGGGTTCATGCCAGCGGCAACCGATTTCATGCCTTCTTTGACGATGGCTTGGGCCAGAACGGTTGCGGTTGTTGTACCGTCACCCGCTTCGTCGTTGGTCCGGGAAGCAACTTCCTTGACCATCTGTGCGCCCATGTTTTCGAACTTGTCTTCCAGTTCGATTTCTTTCGCTACGGATACACCGTCTTTGGTGATGCGAGGCGCGCCAAAGGATTTGTCCAGCACAACGTTACGGCCTTTGGGGCCCAGTGTGACTTTGACGGCATCGGCAAGGATGTTCACACCCTTAAGCATCTTGTTACGGGCGTCGGTCCCGAATTTTACGTCCTTAGCAGACATAGTGTCTCTCCTAAAATCTTGGGTTGATGTCAGCGTATCTTGGGTGAGGCGCTAGGCCCCGGTCTGCCTGAGCTCAGGACAGGATCCCCATGATGTCGCTTTCTTTCATCATCAGCAGTTCTTCGCCGTCCAGGGTGACTTCTGTGCCGGACCATTTGCCGAACAGAACCTTGTCGCCGGCTTTTACAGCCATTGCGATCAGCTCACCGCTGTCCTTGCGCGCGCCTTCGCCACAAGAAACAACTTCACCCTCGGAGGGTTTTTCTTTTGCGGAATCAGGGATGATCAAGCCACCCTTGGTTTTTTCTTCGCTTTCGGTGCGGCGCACCAGCACACGGTCATGCAGCGGTTTAAATGCCATCTTTCAGCTCCTTAAGGCTCAAAGTTATTCTCCCAAGCCGCCCCTCCGGTCGAGGGGTGCAGCCATTAGCACTCAGCCCTGCCGAGTGCTAACGAGGGATAGCTAAGGATGTGCACGGCCCTAGTCAACCACGGTAATTTGAAAAATTTTAGCCAACTTGCACCGTGGCCCGAGCAGGCTAGTCCGACCCGAGCACCCGCCCCGCGGCGGAAACGGCTTCGGCACCTGTCGGGGTCAGGCCGTATATGCCTGTCTCGATCTTTTCAAACCATCCGTAGTGATTGTCGCGCATCATGGCGGTTGCCCGCTGAACCTGGGTTTCGCGCGCGACATGGGCACCTTTGCTGGCCCCTGCCTCGAATAGATACATCGCAAGCTTCAGCGCATCCTGCCGGTACGCAGTGACCAGCCCTGCCCGCGTCTGCCCGCCGTCATTCGGGTCGCCCTGACGCCGTGCGAATTCACGCAGCAGCCGCGCCTGCCGCTTGGCGCTTTTGCGCGGCGCATAAGGGCCCGGATCGCAATGCACTTCGACCAGACCATCCTGCAGCCGCACCGTGATCAACCCCAACCCCAAACGCCGCGCCAGTGCCGTGTTGTCCTTGACCGCCTTGGCAAAACGTTTGCCCGGCTGACGGGCGACCGCCAGATAGACATCATCGCTAACCGACAGACGCGCGATACATTGATGAAACAGCGCGAGGCTAAAGCCCAGCTTCAGCTCGACCACCACCGGCGGCTCTGCCCCGCGAACGGCCACGACATCGGCAGCCCCCACCTCTGACTTCACGACATAGCCCTGATCCTCGAGAAAGGATTTAATCGGCGGGTAAAGGTCGGTTTCGCGCGGGTTTGTCATGGGTGCAGTGCTACCAGCTTTGCCCCGCTGCTGAGAACCCCAAAGCCGCGGCTATCAGGCAGGTGGTGACAACTGCGCCAACCAACCATATAAGGCGCGCAAATCAACACTCTCCCACTGCAGGACATTCTTATGACAACGCTTGTTTTTGGCCATAAATCCCCCGACACAGACAGCACCGGCAGCCCGATCATCTGGGCATGGTATCTGAATGAAATCAAAGGCGTCGACGCCGCCCCCGCTCTGCTGGGCGAGCCCAACACCGAAGCGCTGTTCATGCTGGACCACTGGAAGCTGGACAAGCCGCAGATCATCGACGACGTGCAAGCCGACCAGCCCGTTGTGATCGTTGACACCAACAACCCTGCCGAGCTGCCCGCCAGCATCAATGACGCGGACATCACCGCCATCATCGACCACCACCGTCTGGTGGGCGGGCTTGAAACCAAAGGCCCCGTCAACATCGTGATGGAGACGCTCGCCTGCACCGCGACGATCATGTACAAGATGATCGGTGATGACATGGCGCAGATGCCGACCAATATCAAAGGCGCGATGCTGACCTGCATCCTGTCCGACACGCTGGAATTCCGCAGCCCTACCACAACGCAAGAAGACACCGCCATCGCCCACGCGCTGGCCAAGGATCTGGGTATCGACATCCCTGAATATGCGGCGCAGATGTTTGCGGCGAAATCCGACGTCTCGTCCTTCTCCGAAGCAGAGCTGCTGCGCATGGATTCGAAAGAATACGAAGTCGACGGCAAGAAATTCCGCGTCTCCGTTCTGGAAACCACATCGCCCGCAGCCGTGCTGAACCGCAAAGACGCGCTGATGGCCGCAATGCCCGGCGTTGCCACAGAAGACGGGGCCGATCAGGTATTGCTTTTCGTAGTCGACATCCTGAACGAAGAAGCCACCATGCTGATCCCCAACGACTTTACCAAGTCTGTGGCAGAGAAAAGCTTTGGCGCGACCGTCACCGGTGACAGCGTTGTCCTGCCCGGTGTGATGAGCCGTAAGAAGCAGATCATCCCGAACATCAAAGTCTAAACGGACCTATCCGGCCCCCTGCTTGGCGGGGGCACAAACGCAAAAGCCCCCCTGAGATCAGGGGGGCTTTTGTCATTTCAGCGCCGCGCCGAAGCGCGAGGGGCTTATACCTTCAATGGGGTATCGCCGCGTTCCCATGCCAGCGGCTTGAACACGTCGTCGACGGGTGTCTGCGCGACGTGGTTCACGTAGTTGGAGATGGTTTTCTGCGCCATCCCAAGGATCACATCCAGCACCGCGCGGTGGCCATAGCCCGCGTCAAAAAACGCTTTCATCTGATCGTCAGACACGTTGCCGCGCTGGCGGAACATCTGGACGGTAAAGGTGCGCAGCGCTTCCAGCTTGGGTGTCGGCAGCGCGGTTTCGTTGCGCAGCGCGTCAGAGATTTCGTCCGATACCTTCATCATCTTGGCGATACCTGTGTGCGCGGGGACGCAGTAGTGGCATTCGTTCTCGACGTTGATCGCCTGCCAGACCACTGTCAGCTCTTCCGCATCAAAATCGGTTTCGGTGAACAGCTTGTGCAGCACCTGATAGCCTTCGTAAGCCTGTGGGCTTTCGGCCAGAACCTTGTGCAAACCGGGCAGACGGCCAAAGGCTTTTTGCGACTGCTCAAGCAGCGGCTTGGAGGCTTCGGGTGCGGTATCAAGATCGTGAGAGGGGAAGGACATGGAAAAGCTCCTGTAAATGTTTCGCTAAAGTACATTTAGGGTTTATTGAGCGATCACTCAAGTATATAATTGAGCAATCATTCAAGAAAAGGTGATCCCATGCCCCGCAAACCCAGCTATGACCGTGAAGATCTGATCGAACGCGCCCGCGATCTGTTCTGGCAACGCGGCTGGGCGGGCACGTCGCTGAAGGACCTGGAGGCGAGCCTCAAGATGAAGCCGGGTAGCTTCTATGCAGCGTTCGGGTCAAAGGATGCTCTGTTCGAACTGGCGCTGGACCGTTACGCCGCTGACGGGTCAGAGCGGATGAAGACGCTTGCCCGTAACGAAGGCCCCCTGCCCGCGCTGCAAAAATTTCCCCGCATGGTGATTTCGAATGACACCGCACCGGCCAAAGCCTGCATGCTGTCGAAAACCCTGCTTGAACTACAAGCCCACCGTCACCCGCTGGCGCAAAAGGCAAACGCCCATCTGCTGAAAATGGAGCAGATGTTCGCAGAGCTGTTTGCCCAAGCCCAAGCCGCCGGTGACATCAGCACCGATCACGATCCGCGCAGCCTGGCGCGGCGCTACCAGTCCGATGTGCTGGGGCTGCGCGTCTCTGCGGAACGTGAGGGGGTGGATGCCGCCGCCATCGCGGGCGAAATCGCGGACGGGTTGGCGCGGCTCTGACGCGCATCACGGCTCGGGCCTGTTGCGCTGCCCAGTTGCCCCGCGGGGAGATGTGTGTTTTCTGCGGTGCAAAGCTCTTGCAGATTGGAAAGCGGCCGATGACCCAGATTATCAATAACCTTTTCGAAATCTCTGACCGCTATGACGCCTTGTTCGTCGACCTTTGGGGCTGCGTCCACGACGGGGTCAAGGCGCTGCCAGATGCGGTCACCGCGCTGCAAGCCTATCGCAACGGCGGCGGCAAGGTGGTGCTTGTCACAAACTCCCCCCGCCCCCGCGACGGCGTGATCAAACAACTGGCGCATTTCGGCGTACCGGATGATGCGTGGGACGATATTGCCACCTCGGGCGATTCTGCGCGTACGGCGATGTATCGCGGCATGGTGGGCACGCAGGTCTGGCACCTTGGCCCGCCCACGGACAAGCACTTCTTTGATCCCAGCGACGTGCTTGATGATCCTGTCGATATCCAGCGCGTTGATCTGGAAGACGCCGAAGGCATCGTTTGCACCGGCCCGTTCGATCCGTCCGAAGACCCCTCCGTGCTGCGCCCGCAACTTCTTTATGCCAAGCAAAAGGGGCTCAAGCTGCTTTGCGCGAACCCCGATATCGTGGTGGACCGTGGCGATGTGCGCGAATGGTGCGCTGGTGCCATCGCGGCGCTTTATACCGAGATGGGCGGGGAAAGCCTGTATTTCGGCAAGCCGCACCCGCCGATCTATGATCTGGCCCGCCGCAAGCTCTACGCATTGGACAAGGACATCACCGACAATGGCATTCTCGCCATCGGCGACGGGATCCATACCGATGTCAAAGGGGCCATGGGCGAGGATATCGATTCGCTTTTCATCTCTGGCGGTCTGGCCGCGCGGGAAACCGAAACGCAGACCCAGCCCGATCCCGAGGCGCTAATCCGTTATTTGGAAAAGGAAACATCGGCTCCGACCTACACAATTGGGCACCTACGCTGACCTACTTTTTCCTTGCGTTTCTGCGCCTGCAAAGTAATTAAGTTTCACACTGGATAAAACTGGCGTCACTTTATTACTGAAAGGGCTGGCATGTTGGATAATCTGCCCCGTGGAACGATCTGTATTGAAGATATCGAAATCGGCATGACGCGCTATCTGCGCAAGGTCATCACCGACGAAGACATCGAGATGTTCGCGCAAGTGTCCACTGATCGTAATCCGGTACATCTGGACGACGCCTATGCGCAGGACACGATCTTTGAGGGGCGGATCGCCCACGGCATGCTGACTGCGGGCCTGATCTCTGCCGTGATCGGAGAGCAGTTGCCGGGGCATGGCACCGTCTACATGGCGCAGTCGCTCAAGTTTCTGGCCCCCGTGCGCCCCGGCGATCTGGTCTATGCCGAGGTGAAGGTCACCAATATCGAATTCGACAAGCGGCGTGTGAAACTGGATTGTCACTGTGCGATTGAGGGCAAAAAGGTCCTGATTGGCGAAGCAACCGTTCTGGCCCCGTCGCGCAAGTTCGACTGACGACACCCCTGCGACCAGCCCCCGTCCCGGGACGCTGCGGTTTTTCGGTACCGTGACCCGCCCCGCTGCTTGTCAGCACCGGCAGAGGGGGCTACCACCAAGCGCATGGAAATCATTCGCGACTATCAATTTGTATCCGCTTCCGATCAGGGGGCGACCGCCGCTATTGGCAACTTTGACGGCGTGCATCTGGGACATCTGTCGGTCATCGACATGGCCCGTGCTGCCCTGCCCGACGCGCCCTTGGGTGTGGTCACATTCGAGCCACATCCCCGCGAATATTTCGCCCCCGACGCCCCGCCTTTCCGCCTGATGGGCGCAGAGGCGCGCGCGCACCAGTTGCAAAAGATCGGCGTCGACAAGCTGTATGAGCTGGGGTTCGATGCCGCTCTATCCGGCCTCAGCCCCCGCGCCTTTGCGCAGGAGGTGATCGTTGATGGTCTGGGCCTGCGCCATGTGGTCGTGGGTGCGGACTTCCGCTTTGGCAAGGCGCGCGCGGGCACCGCTGAACAGCTGCAGGCCTTCGGTGCCGAGATGGGGTTCGGCGTGACCATCGCGCCGCTGATGGCGAAGGGCCCCGACACCGTGTCTTCGACCGCGATCCGCAACGCGCTGACAGAGGCACGCCCCCGCGATGCCGCCGCGATGCTGGGCCATTGGCACCGTGTTGAAGGCCCGATCCTGCACGGTGAAAAGCGCGGGCGCGAACTGGGCTACCCGACGGCGAATATGTCGATCGACGGGCTGCACCCGCCAGCCTTTGGTGTCTATGCCGTGCTTGTCGATGTGCTTGAAGGGCCGCAGGCAGGGCGCTACCACGGCGTTGCCAGCCTTGGCGTGCGCCCTATGTTCGGCGAGAACAAGGCCAACCTCGAGACATTCATCTTCGACTTCAAAGGCGATCTCTACGGCAAGCATGTCTCGGTCGCGCTGGTCGACCACCTGCGCGGCGAGGAAAAATTCGACAGTCTTGAGGCGTTGATCACCCAGATGGATGCGGACAGCGCTCAGGCCCGCAGCATTCTGGCCGCGCTATGACCGATCCGATTGCCGCCAAAGGTCTTGCCAAACGGTTCTGGGAAAAGAAGCCGCTGACGAAGATGTCGCAAGACGAATGGGAAGCGCTGTGTGACGGCTGCGGAAAATGCTGCCTGAACAAGCTTGAAGACGAAGACACCGAAGAAGTCGCCCTGACCCGCGTGGCCTGCCGCCTGCTGGATGATGCGACCTGCCGGTGCAGCCACTACGAGAACCGGCACCAGTTTGTGCCCGACTGCATCGTTCTGAAGCCCGACAATCTGGATACCCACGCCTATTGGATGCCGCTCACCTGCGCCTATCGGCTGCTATGGCAGGGCAAGCCGCTGTATGACTGGCACCCGCTGATCAGCGGTGACCCTGATAGCGTGCACCGCGCGGGAATCTCGGTGCAGCATAACACCGTCTCGGAATTCGACACCCCGTTCGAGGAATGGGAAGACCACATCATCGAGGAGCCAACCTGATGTTTTTTGCCTCTGACAACGCGGGCCCTGTTCACCCCCAGATCATGAACCGTCTGGCTCAGGCAAACACCGGACACGCGATGCCCTATGGCAATGATCCCATCATGGACGAAGTCCGCGACGCGATCCGCACCGCGTTCGAGGCACCCGAGGCCGCGGTCTATCTGGTCGCAACCGGCACCGCGGCCAATGCGCTCGCGCTGGCGTGCTACACCCAACCGTGGCAGACGATCTTTTGCTCCGTCACCTCGCATATCCACGAAGACGAATGTAACGCGCCCGAGTTCTATGCCGGTGCCGCAAAGCTGACCGTGGTTGAAACCGACGACAAGATGACGCCCGAGGCGCTGACAAAGGCGATCGAGAAACACCCCGAGGGCAATGTACATGGCGCGCAGCGCGGGCCGGTGTCGATCACGCAGGTGACCGAACGGGGCTCGGTCCACTCGCTAAAAGAGCTGAACGCCCTCACCGCTGTTGCCAAAAGCTACGACCTGCCGGTGCATCTGGACGGGGCGCGCTTTGCCAATGCGCTGGTTGCCCTGGGCTGCACCCCGGCAGAGATGACGTGGAAAGCGGGCGTGGATGTCGTCAGCTTTGGCGGCACCAAGAACGGTTGCATGGGTGTCGAGGCGGTGATTTTCTTCGACCCCGCCAAGGCGTGGGAGTTCGAGCTGCGGCGCAAACGCGGGGCGCATCTGTTTTCCAAACACCGGTTCCTGTCTGCGCAGATGGCGGGCTATATGCAGGACGAACTGTGGAAGACGACCGCCGCCCGGGCCAATGCCAACGCGCGCCATCTGGCCGAGGGTTTGCGCACCGCAGGGGCAACGCTGCTACATAAACCCGACGCCAACATGATCTTTGCCAAATGGCCCCGCCGCATCCACCAGAAGCTGCATGATGCGGGGGCGAAATACTATGTCATGGATGGCCCGTTAGAGGGCGACGACCCGAATGAGCCTTTATCGGCGCGGCTGGTCTGTGACTGGTCGATCGGCACAGAGGCGATCGACCAGTTCCTATCGTATTTCTGACGGCTATACCGTTTCGAGAAAGCTGCGGATTTCAGCGGCGACGGCCTGCGGGTGCGTGATCGGAGCCATGTGCCCCGCCCCTTCGATTGCCTTGCGTGTCACGTTCGGCAAACGGCGGGCGATGGACGTGCTGATCGCATCTACCATATCCGCCGATGTGCCCCCGTCCATCAACAGCACCGGCATCGCGGCGCGGGCAAACTTGCCCGGTTCTAGCAATCCGGCATTGTCGTCCCGCAAAAACGGCTGGCTGGCGGGCACATAATGGATACGGTCAGCCATATACTGGCGCAGCTTTTCCGGCGTCTGCTCCCATCCGCTGCCGTCGCCCCAGCCGGTGTTGAAGATGCGCGCGGCCTCCATCCGGTCGCCCGCGTCAAAAGCCGCATCGAACCCGTCAGAGTTGCGATCCGCGGCCGCCACCCGTGCCGGATCGTCAGCCAGGGCCGCCGCGAAATAGACCGGTTCAATCATCGTCAGGCTGCGCACCAGTTCGGGGTTCTCGATGGCGATCCGCAAGCCGATCGTCGCGCCAAAAGAATGGCCGATAATATCAATCGGTTCGGTCACCAGCTCCCGCACCAGATCGGTCGCCCGGGCATGGATATCCCCCTGCCCGTCCCAATCGGCGGATTTCCCGTGGGAGGGCAGATCGGGACACAGCAGCGTCAGTTCATCTGCCAACGCCTCGCCCACGCCGCGCCACGCGCCGGAATGGGCAAGCGTGCAGTGAACAGCCAGCGCGTGTCGTGGGCCATGCCCGAATTGCCGTGTATATAAACCTGAACTCACAATTTACCTGCCATCACGAGGTCAAGGTCTTCAAGCCGGTCCTGGCCCCAGAACTTGTGGCTGTCGTCCAGAATATAGAATGGCGCGCCAAAGACGCCCTTTTCGACCGCCTCTTCCAGATTGCGCGCGTAGGTATCAGCCCCCTGCAGCAAGCCTTTATCGGCCAGCGCGGGGTCAAAGCCCGCTTTTTCAAGACAGTCGCGCACGACCGCATCTTCGGCAATATCGCGTTCCTCGGCCCAGACGGCGGTCATGATCAGCTGGCACAGCTTGCCTACGTCGCCTCCTTCGTTCTGCGCTGCGATGATCGCATAGGATGAAGGCGCACCGTTGGTGGGCCAATGCGCGGGTTTGAGATTGAACGGCATGCCCAGCTTCTTGGCCTGACGCGGCAGTTCAATCGCGCGATACTCTTGCCGCGACGGATGCCGATCTTTCGGAGGCTGCCCGCCCGTGCGCCCGAAAGCGGTAATCAGATCGAAAGGTTTATAGCTGATCGTCGCCCCGTGTTTGGCGGCGATTTCCTCAAGCCGGTTTCCCGCCAGATAGGCATATGGTGAAAGTGTCGCAAAAAAATAGTCGATATGGGGCATTTGGGTCTCCGATCAGGGCTGTGCAGCTTTGCCAGACCGTAAGGCCATGCTAAGCGGTGTCAACGTCACGATTCTGTCACATGTTCTGCATCCAGGGACCCTTTGCACATGGCTCAAACCACCGAACCCAAACTGATCTCAGGTAACGCGAACATGCCGTTGGCCAAAGCCATCGCACGGCGGATGTCGCTGCATCGGGGGGTCAACGTAGGGCTGGTCGACGCACGGGTCGAACGGTTCAATGACGGCGAAATCTTTGTGGAGGTTTACGAGAACGTCCGCGGCGAGGATATGTTCATCATCCAGCCAACGTCGAACCCTGCCAATGACAACCTGATGGAACTGCTGGTCATGGCCGACGCGCTGCGCCGGTCCTCTGCGGCGCGTGTCACGGCTGTTCTGCCCTATTTCGGCTATGCCCGTCAGGACCGCCGCACCAAGGCACGCACGCCGATCACCGCCAAGATGGTCGCGAATATGATGGTCGGCAGCGGCATTGAGCGTATCCTGACGATGGACCTGCACGCCGCACAGATCCAGGGTTTCTTCGATATCCCTGTCGACAACCTCTATGCCTCCCCCGTTTTTGCGCTGGACATCCAGAACGAATTCAAGGGCCGCATGGACGAGCTGATGGTCATCTCGCCGGATGTGGGCGGCGTGGCCCGCGCACGCGAACTGGCGAAGCGCATCAACTCCCCCCTCGCCATCGTGGACAAGCGCCGCGAAAAGCCCGGCGAGATTGCAGAGATGACCGTGATCGGCGATGTGACCGACAAGGTCTGCCTGATCGTGGACGACATCTGTGACACCGCCGGCACCCTGTGCAAAGCGGCCGAAGTGCTGATGGAAAACGGCGCGAAGGAAGTCCACTCCTACATCAGCCACGGCGTTATGTCCGGCCCTGCGGTCGAACGCGTCAGCAATTCGGTGATGAAATCGCTGGTCATCACGGACAGCATCGCGCCCACGCCCGCCGTCAAGCAAGCTACAAACATCCGGATCGTGCCCACGGCGCCGATCTTTGCGCAGGCGATCCTGAACATCTGGAACGGCACTTCGGTCTCGTCCCTGTTCGACGCCGACACGCTAGAGCCGATCTACGACGGCATGTACAAACCCGGCTAAGCGCCCCTGAAACAACGGCTGGGGGCGCTGCTTAAAGCTCCCAGTCGTCTTGCTGCGGCAACGGCCCGATGGCCATCCAAGACGCCCTGACGCGCGCGATACGCGTATCGCCCCAGGTGCGGAACACCAGTTCAAAACCTTCCTTCGTCACATTCTCTGATCGCAGATCCGCGCGCATGACCGTGGCGTTATCCACGTCCCACAGCGCAAGCGAGGCGTGTACCGTGGGGATATCGCGGTACGGCGTGGAGAAGGTGATATGGTTGCGCCGCTCGCGCTGGCCCTTCCCCGTCCACATCTCGCCACCATCCTGAAAATCGGAGAACAACACCGTTTCTCCGCTATCGATACCAACGCTGCTTGCGTTCATTCTTTTCATCGTGATGGCCTGCCCCAACCTGTCCTACCCCTACAACCTGACAACCATAAGTTAAGGTTAACAAATAGAAAAGGCCCCGCGGATGCAGGGCCTTTTCATCAAAACGGGCAAGGAAACGTCAGAGGCTGGGTTGCTTGCTCGACAAGCCGATTTCGTCCCCCATGGCGACCATGTCGGACAGCAGCTTGGCTGCGTCGTCTACGGGGCCAGGTTCATTCACGAAACCCTCTTTTGCCGTTGTGTACATGGCTTTGGCTTCGGCGATCATTTCGTCCAGATGCTCTTGGGTCATATCACCCTTGGACACCGCGCGTTCGGCCAGAACCGATACGCCTTCGGAAGAGATCTCGGCAAAGCCGCCGGTTACCACATACTCAGCAGTGCCTTCCGGGCCTTCAACACGCAGCACACCGGGGCGCAGCGTGGTGATGGTGGGAGCATGATCAGGCATGGCTGTCATGTCCCCGTCCGCACCCGGAATCTGAACGGCCGTCACCTGCATCGAGGCCAGCCGCCGCTCGGGCGAAACGAGGTCGAATTGCATTGTGTCTGCCATTTTCAGCGCTCCTTAAGCGGCGTCTGCCGCCATTTTTTCAGCTTTCGCTTTCACTTCTTCGATGCCGCCAACCATGTAGAAGGCACCTTCGGGCAGGTGATCGTATTCACCGGCAACAACCGCCTTGAAGGAGGTGATTGTCTCTTCCAGTGGAACCTGCTTACCGTCGGAGCCGGTGAACACTTTCGCAACGTCGAAAGGCTGGCTCAGGAAGCGTTCGATCTTACGCGCACGGGCAACGGTCAGTTTGTCGTCCTCCGACAGTTCGTCCATGCCGAGAATCGCGATGATGTCCTGCAGCGACTTGTAGCGTTGCAGGATACCCTGAACGTCACGTGCCACGTTGTAGTGCTCTTCGCCAACGATGGATGGGTCCATCAGACGCGATGTGGAGCCGAGCGGATCAACAGCAGGGTAGATACCCTTTTCCGAGATCGAACGGTCCAGAACGGTTGTCGCGTCAAGGTGCGCAAAGGATGTCGCCGGCGCAGGGTCGGTAAGGTCATCCGCAGGAACGTAAACGGCCTGAACCGATGTAATCGAACCGGATTTGGTCGATGTAATACGTTCTTGCATCGCACCCATGTCGGTCGCCAGTGTTGGCTGGTAGCCCACGGCCGAAGGAATACGACCCAGCAGAGCCGAAACCTCGGAACCGGCTTGGGTAAAGCGGAAAATGTTGTCGACGAAGAACAGAACGTCGGTACCGGATTGGTCGCGGAACTGTTCGGCCAGTGTCAGACCGGTCAGAGCAACGCGCATACGCGCTCCGGGAGGCTCGTTCATCTGGCCGTACACCAGCGCAACCTGCGATTTTTCCAGATCATCAGGGTTGATAACGTTGGATTCGATCATCTCGTGGTACAGGTCGTTCCCTTCACGGGTACGTTCACCAACGCCCGCGAAAACCGAATAACCGGAGTGCACTTTGGCGATGTTGTTGATCAGTTCCATGATCAGAACGGTTTTACCAACACCGGCACCACCGAACAGACCGATTTTACCACCCTTGGCGTAAGGTGCCAGAAGGTCGATAACCTTGATGCCTGTTTCCAGTACTTCGGATGTGGTCGACTGTTCCGCGAATTCGGGCGCGTCCGCGTGGATCGAGCGACGCTCGGCCGACTGGATGTCGCCTTTTTCGTCGATGGCTTCGCCAACAACGTTCATGATGCGGCCCAATGTGGCGTTGCCCACTGGGATCGAGATTGGCGCATCTGTGTCTTCGACGCGCTGGCCGCGAACCAGACCTTCGGTCGCGTCCATCGCGATGGTACGCACGGTGTTTTCGCCAAGGTGCTGAGCCACTTCGAGGATCAGTTTCTTGCCGTGGTTTTCAGTTACAACAGCGTTAAGGATCTCTGGCAGGTGATCCTCGAACTGCACATCGACGACGGCGCCGATGACTTGTGTGATTTTGCCGACTGCATTTGCCATGTCGTTTCTCCGATTTGTCCTACAGCGCTTCCGCGCCGGAAATGATTTCGATCAGCTCGTTGGTGATGACGGCCTGACGCGAACGGTTATACTCGATGGTCAGATCTTCGATCATGTCACCGGCGTTCCGTGTCGCGTTGTCCATTGCCGACATCCGGGCACCCTGTTCAGAGGCCGCGTTTTCCAGCAGAGCCGAGAAGATCGCCGTTGCAACGCCGCGCGGCAGCAGGTCGGCCAGGATGGCCTCTTCGCTGGGCTCGTAGTCGAACAGTGTCGTCGCCTCGTCCGCGCCTTCGGTCTCTTCGAAGGTCGCCGGGATGATCTGCTGTGCCGTCGGGATCTGGCTGACGACGTTCACGAACTTCGAATAGAAGATCGTGGCGATGTCATATTCACCCGCGTCAAAACGGCCAAGTACGTCCTTGGCGATCCCCTGCGCATCGGCATAGCCAAGGCGCTTGACGTCGCTGAGGTCAACGTGACCGACCAAAAGGTCGCCAAAGTCACGACGGATGCTGTCGCGGCCTTTCTTGCCAACGGTCAAAATCTTGACCTCCTTACCCTTGGCGATAAGGCCACGGGCATGGGCTTTGGCAAGCTTGGCGATGTTGGCGTTAAAGCCACCGCACAGGCCACGTTCAGCGGTCATGACAACCAACAGGTGAACCTGATCCGACCCCGTGCCGCTCAGCAGCTTGGGGGCGGTGTCAGACCCACCTACCGATGCAGCCAACCGCGACATCACAGCGTTAAAACGCTCTGTGTAGGGGCGGGATTGCTCGGCAGCTTCCTGCGCGCGGCGAAGCTTCGCCGCGGCAACCATTTGCATGGCTTTCGTGATCTTGCGGGTCGATTTGACCGACGCGATCCGGTTTTTTAGGTCCTTGAGGTTTGGCATGTGCCCTCCCTCCCTTAAGCGAAGTCAGCGGCGAAAGAATCGATGGCAGCTTTGATCTTGTCTTCCAGCTCACCCTTCACCTTGCGGTCGTTGTTGGTGATGTCAGCCATCAGGTCGGCGTGCTTGCTGCGCAGATGCGCCAGCAGGCCCGCTTCAAAGCGGCCGACTTCTTTGACGTCGATCTTGTCGAGGTAGCCGTTTGTACCCGCATAGATCACGCAGACGATTTCCGCGTTGGTCAGGGGGGAGTACTGAGGCTGCTTCATCAGCTCTGTCAGGCGCGCACCACGGTTCAGCAGCTGCTGAGTGGACGCGTCAAGGTCGGAACCGAACTGAGCAAAGGCCGCCATTTCGCGGTACTGAGCCAAGGACAGCTTAACCGGACCAGCAACAGAAGACATCGCTTTGGTCTGAGCCGAGGACCCAACGCGCGAAACCGACAGACCGGTGTTCACAGCAGGACGGATACCTTGGTAGAACAATTCGGTTTCCAGGAAGATCTGACCGTCGGTGATCGAGATCACGTTGGTTGGAATAAACGCGGAAACGTCACCACCCTGGGTTTCGATGATCGGCAGCGCTGTCAAAGAGCCGTTGCCTGCGTCATCGCCCAGCTTCGCCGAACGCTCGAGCAGACGGGAGTGGAGATAGAAAACGTCACCTGGGTAAGCTTCACGCCCGGGCGGACGACGCAGCAGCAGGGACATCTGGCGGTAGGACACGGCTTGCTTGGAAAGGTCATCATAGATGATCAGCGCGTGACGGCCGTTGTCGCGGAAGAATTCCGCCATAGCTGTTGCGGAGTATGGTGCGAGGTACTGCATAGGCGCAGGCTCGGACGCGGTGGCGGCAACAACGATGGAATAATCAATCGCGCCTGTTTCTTCGAGCTTTTTAACCAGCTGGGCAACAGTCGAACGTTTTTGGCCGATCGCAACGTACACGCAGTACATTTTCTTGCTCTCGTCGTCGCCTGCGGCGTCGTTGATCTGCTGTTGGTTCAGGATCGCGTCCAGAGCAACGGCAGTTTTACCGGTCTGACGGTCACCAATGATCAGCTCACGCTGGCCACGGCCAACGGGGATCATCGCGTCAACGGATTTCAGGCCAGTCGCCATTGGCTCGTGTACCGATTTCCGTGGGATAATGCCGGGGGCTTTAACGTCCGCGAGGCCACGCTCGGTGGATTCGATGGGGCCTTTGCCGTCGATGGGGTTACCCAGACCGTCAACAACACGACCCAGCAGACCGTTGCCGATTGGCACGTCCACGATGGAGTTGGTGCGCTTGACGGTGTCGCCTTCTTTGATGTCGCGGTCGGAACCGAAGATAACAACACCAACGTTGTCTGTCTCGAGGTTCAGGGCCATGCCCATGATGCCGCCGGGGAATTCGACCATCTCGCCAGCCTGGACGTTGTCCAGACCATACACGCGAGCGATACCATCACCAACGGACAGAACGCGGCCAACTTCGGCAACTTCTGCTTCTTGACCAAAGTTCTTGATCTGGTCCTTCAGGATCGCAGAAATCTCTGCAGCTTGGATACCCATTTATCCGACCTCTTTCATTACATTCTGGAGGGAATTGAGCTTTGCGCGGATCGACGTGTCGATCATCTTAGAGCCCACTTTTACGATAAGACCGCCAATGAGGGAGTCATCAACGGTCGCATTCAACGTTACTTTTTTGCCTGTGGTCGCGGCGAGCGACTTGGACAGTTTTTCGGACTGCGCTTTGGTCAGCGCCTTGGCCGAAATCACATCAGCAGTCACTTCGCCTTTTTCAACGGCGATGATGTCACGCAGGTTCTGGACCAGCTGCGGCAGGACAAACAGACGGCGCTTGTTGGCCATCAGTTCCAGCGTGCTGGCGAGCGTCTGGGACAGGTCCATCTTTTTGGCGATGGCACTGATCGACGCGGCTTGCTGTTCGCGCGTGTAGATCGGCGAATTGATCAGATCGCGGAAATCTTCGCTTTCGGCCAATGCGGCTTGCAGCGCATCAAGATCTTTCTCGATCTGGGGAAGGGCTTTGGCCTCTTGGGCCAGCTCGTACACGGCGGTCGCATAGCGTTGTGCGATACCTGTAGAGATTGATGCTGTTTCGGACACGTCCATCCTCTCATACGTCAGGGCCGGATAAGCGAATACATCGCGTCACCGGGGTGTTGGCGCGACTTGAAATTACCCAAGACGTCTAAATCAGGGCGGATGTAGCAGACGGACCCGCATCCCGCAACACAGTATAGTGAGGTTGCCACAGGAAAGCGCCCCTTATTCTTAGCGCAATGCACCCCTGCGACGCTTTGACCTGATCAACCTGCCTAAAAATCAATAGACATCCGGCAATTTCGGGTGTGGCAGCGATTCTTGCCGCCGTGGCGCGGGGGTCACATAGGCTGCGGCAGGACCGCCTGAACGGCCGAAGGCGTCACCGCGCCGACCCCTTCCAGAACGCGGATCGACCGGCGCGCTGGCGTGCGTGCAACCTTGCCCTTGGGCGGGTACACCAGCTTGGTCACCTCGACCATAAACGCCCCGCCCGCCATGATCGTCGGCATGTGCCGCCCGACCTTTTCAAACAGCGGCCCCGCGCGCCGGAACGTCCGTCTGGTCGAGGGCATCAGATACAGCGCACCCAACTGGCGCTCTGGCAGGAACTGGTGTTTGCGCAGTTGCGTTTCGAGCTGCCCCAGCGAATAGGGCCGCCCATATCCGAAGGGCGTGATATCGCTACGCGCCCAGAACCCTGCACGGTTGGGCACGATGAACAGCGCCCTGCCCCCCGGCCCCAACACGCGCCAGCATTCCTCCAGCAGGTCGCCCTGCCGGTCAGACGTTTCAAGCCCGTGCATCAGAACCAGCCGGTCGACATGTCCGGTTTCGATCGGCCAAAGCGTTTCTTCGGTCAGCACAGAGGTATTGGGCATGCCCGCAGGCCAAGGCATGACCCCCTGCGGCCCCGGCATCAGCGTCATCACCCGCCGCGCATCCGCCAGATAGGGGCGCAGCAAGGGGGCAGCGAAACCAAAGCCCACAACGGTCTGCCCCTTGGCCTCGGGCCAAAGCTCAAGCATGCGGGTACGCAAGGAATGCTGCGCCGCGCGGCCAAGGGCACTGCGATAGTAAAAGTTGCGCAGGTCTTGGACATCAAGGTGCATGGACAAAGGGCCTTGTTGGGTGGATCGCCCCGACCCTAGACCAAAGCCACGCGCCGCAAAAGAGCGGACTGCGCGAAACCCGTTTGCAGCACCGCCCCGCCCGCGCTAGCGTGGTGATCCGCACCCCGAAACCCCGACCGGAGCCGCTGCTATGTCCTTTGATCTTGTGACCATCCCCTGCCTGTCCGACAACTACGCCTTCCTGCTACGCGATCAGACCAGCGGCAAGGTCGCCTTGATCGACGTGCCCGAGGCCGCGCCGATCGCTGCCAAGCTGGACGAGCTGGGCTGGACGCTGACAGAAATCTGGCTGACCCATCACCACCCCGACCACATTCAGGGCGTGCCCGCGCTGATTGCCGACCACCCTGCCCGCGTGATCGGTGCCAAGGCTGATGCCGAACGCCTGCCCCCGCTGGACGCGGCCTATGACGACGGGCAATCCTTCAGCTTCGGCGCGCATACGGTCGATGTGATCGACGTGTCGGGCCATACGGTCGGACATATCGCCTTTCACGTCCCCGCGGCCAAATGCGTCTTTACCGCCGACAGCCTGATGGCGCTTGGTTGCGGTCGCCTGTTCGAAGGCACGCCCGCGCAGATGTGGGACAGCCTGCAAAAGCTGATGCGCCTGCCCGCCGATACCACCGTATGTTCGGGTCACGAATACACGCAGTCGAACGCAAAATTCGCCCTGACGGTTGATCCGGAAAACACGGCACTTATATCTCGTGCAAGAGAGATCGATCAGGCCCGTGCTGATGGCGAGCCGACAGTTCCCTCGACGCTTTCAACGGAACTTGAAACCAACCCCTTCCTGCGCCCGTCCGATCCGGGCATCCGTGCGCAACTGGGGATGGTCAACGCCACCGACACCGATGTGTTTGCCGAAATTCGCGCGCGCAAAGACCGTTTCTGACCGCCGCAATCATGGTCTAAAATCGACGTTCACGATAAATGTGACAGCGATATTGCAGAAAAACCTTGAAGCTGCGCCGTGATCAACCAAACTCTAATACTATGAGGCCATGCTCGGTTGCGGCGCGTCCTGTTTCTGACGCCCCCTCCGACACAGATCGAAAAGGAGCACGCCTGTGCCTTCATTCTCGTCTACCCTAGAACAAGCCATTCACGCGGCGCTGGCCCTTGCCAATGCGCGCAAACATGAATTCGCTACGCTTGAACATCTTCTTTTGGCCCTGATCGACGAACCCGACGCCGTGCAGGTGATGAAAGCTTGTTCCGTCGATATGACCGAACTGCGCGAAACGCTGGTCGAATTTGTCGATGAAGACCTGAACAATCTGGTCACCGATGTTGACGGCTCCGAAGCGGTGCCAACGGCAGCGTTCCAGCGGGTGATCCAGCGTGCGGCGATCCATGTGCAATCCTCTGGTCGGACCGAAGTGACCGGCGCGAACGTGCTGGTCGCGATCTTTGCAGAACGCGAAAGCAACGCCGCCTACTTCCTGCAAGAACAGGATATGACGCGCTATGATGCGGTCAATTACATCGCGCATGGCGTCGCCAAGGATCCGGCTTTCGGTGAACCACGCCCCGTGTCCGGTGCGCCGGATCACGAGGAAGAAGCCCAAGGCGTCACCGATGGCGACAAGAAAGAATCCGCGCTGGCGAAATACACCGTCGATCTGAACGCGAAATCCCGCGAAGGCGACGTTGACCCGCTGATCGGCCGGTCGGACGAGGTGGAACGCTGCATCCAGGTGCTGTGCCGCCGCCGCAAGAACAACCCGCTGCTGGTAGGTGACCCCGGCGTCGGGAAAACCGCCATCGCCGAAGGGCTGGCGCGCAAGATCGTTGCCGGTGAAACGCCCGAGGTCTTGGCCGAAACCACGATCTACTCGCTCGACATGGGCGCGTTGCTGGCCGGCACCCGCTACCGCGGTGATTTCGAAGAACGCCTGAAAGCCGTCGTGACCGAGCTGGAAGAACATGACAACGCCGTCCTGTTCATCGACGAGATCCACACCGTTATCGGTGCCGGTGCCACATCCGGCGGCGCGATGGATGCCTCCAACCTGCTGAAACCCGCGCTTGCGGGCGGCAAGCTGCGCACCATGGGGTCGACCACCTACAAGGAATTCCGCCAGCATTTCGAAAAAGACCGTGCCCTTGCGCGTCGTTTCCAAAAGATCGATGTGAACGAGCCTTCGGTCGAGGATGCGGTGAAAATCCTGCGGGGCATCAAACCCTATTTCGAGGATCACCACTCGGTCAAATATACCTCTGACGCGATCCGGACCTCGGTTGAACTGGCGCACCGCTATATCAACGACCGCAAACTACCTGACTCCGCCATCGATGTGATCGACGAAGCGGGCGCGGCGCAGCATCTGCTGGCGGCCTCTAAACGGCGCAAGACCATCGGCACCAAAGAAGTCGAGGCCGTGGTGGCGAAGATCGCGCGCATCCCGCCCAAGAACGTATCCAAGGATGATGTGATTGTGCTCAAGGATCTTGAGGCATCGCTGAAACGCGTCGTCTTCGGTCAGGACAAGGCGATCGAAGCCCTGTCGTCCGCGATCAAACTGGCCCGTGCCGGCCTGCGCGAGCCGGAAAAACCCATCGGCAACTACCTGTTCGCAGGGCCGACAGGTGTGGGTAAGACCGAGGTGGCGAAACAGCTGGCCGACACGCTTGGTGTGGAACTGCTGCGTTTCGACATGTCTGAATACATGGAGAAACACGCCGTGTCCCGCCTGATCGGTGCCCCTCCCGGCTATGTCGGGTTTGATCAGGGCGGCATGTTGACCGATGGCGTTGACCAGCACCCGCACTGCGTTCTGCTGCTCGACGAGATGGAGAAAGCCCACCCGGACGTCTACAACATCCTGTTGCAGGTGATGGATCACGGCAAGCTGACGGACCATAACGGCCGGACAGTGGATTTCCGCAATGTCGTGCTGATCATGACGTCGAACGCAGGCGCGTCCGAGCAGGCGAAGGAAGCGATCGGCTTTGGCCGTGACCGTCGCACCGGCGAGGATACCGCCGCGATCGAACGGACCTTCACGCCCGAATTCCGCAACCGTCTGGACGCGGTGATCAGCTTTGCGCCGCTGCCGAAAGACGTGATCTTGCGGGTGGTCGAGAAGTTCGTGCTGCAGCTTGAAGCTCAGCTGATGGACCGCAACGTGACGATTGAACTGTCCACCAAAGCCGCCGAATGGCTGGGCGACAAAGGCTATGATGCACGAATGGGTGCGCGCCCCCTTGGACGCGTCATCCAAGAGCACATCAAAAAGCCCCTCGCCGAAGAGCTGCTGTTCGGCAAGCTGGCGAAAGGTGGTGTGGTCAAGGTCAACGTCAAGAAGGGCGAGCTGGACCTGACGATCCTCGGGTCGGAAAACCCCAAGCTGACAGGCAACAAGCCACCGTTGCTGACAGCTGAATGATACCACGCAGCGCCGTATTTGCGCTTGCCCTGCCCTTTGCCAGCCCCGTGCTGGCAGAGGGTTTTCTTATCTCCCGGCCCCTTGACTGCGACCTTGGCACAGACTGCTTCATCCAGCAGTATGTCGATAGCGATCCGTCGTCTGATGCGATGGATTTCACCTGTGCCGCGTTAAGCTATGACGGGCACAAAGGCACGGATTTCGCACTGTCCAGCCGGGCCCGTATCGCCGACAACATCCCCGTCCTTGCCAGCGCTGCAGGCCGTGTCACCGGTATGCGCGACGGTATGGCTGACAGCGGCTATACCAGAGAAAACGCCGCCGGTATTGATGGTAAGGAATGTGGCAACGGCGTCGTGCTTGACCACGGGAACGGTTGGGAAACCCAGTACTGCCACCTCAAACAAGGCTCGGTCAGCGTTACCAGGGGGCAAGAGGTCGCTTTGGGCGATACCATCGGCTTTGTCGGGCAGTCGGGAAAGGCCGCCTTCCCCCATGTGCATCTGTCGGTGCGCAACGATGGGGCCGTCGTTGATCCCTTCGATCCCGATGGGACCACCAGCTGCGACGCCCCCGGTGATAGCAATCTATGGGCTGAACGACCCGACTACCGCGCCGGTGGGCTGATCAGCATTGGTTTTGCCGATGCGGTCCCCGCCTATGACGCCATCAAACAAGGCGAGGCAGCGGCGGCGTCCCTGCCCGTGGATGCGGATGCGCTGGTTGTCTGGGGCTATATGTTTGGCACGCGGGCGGATGACATCGTGAACCTGTCCATCACCGGCCCTGACGGCATGGTGATCGCGGATGATGTGACGCTGACCAAAACCCAGGCCCAAGCCTTTCGCGCCATCGGCAAACGTGGCCGCGTGGACTGGCCCGCGGGCACCTATACCGGCACGGTGACGATGATCCGCGGCCTGCAGATCATCAGCCAACGCAGCACGGAAATCGAGGTTAAGTAGCGCTACCTCTCGGTCAGCTTCAGCTCGATCCGGCGGTTTTGTGCGCGGGCGGCTTCGGTGTTGCCACTGGCAACGGGCTGATATTGGCCAAAGCCGTTCGCGGCCAGCCGTTCCGGTGCGATCCCGAGGAAGTTGATCATATATTTGACCACCGACAGGGCGCGCGCCTGACTAAGCTCCCAGTTATCCGCAAATTCGCCCAACCCCGACAGCGGCTGGTTGTCGGTATGCCCGTCTACGCGAATGACCCAGTCGATTTCAGGCGGGATATCGGCCGCAATGTTGCGCAGGATACCGGCGACCTTGGCGATCTCTCCGCGACCATCGGCGGACAGCGTGGCGGCCCCCGGGGGGAACAACACCTCGGAAGAGAAGACGAAACGGTCCCCCTCGATGCGCACACCCTCCTGATTGCCCAAAAGCGCGCGCAAGCGGCCAAAGAACTCGGACCGGTATTGTTCAAGGTTCTTTGTCTCGGCCTCAAGCCGCGCACGTTCAGCCGCTTCAAGCTCGGCGCGGCGGCGTTCTTCGGCGGCGACCCGTGCGAGGGCGGTGTTCAGATCTGACCCCAACGATTGCAACTGCACCTCCTTCGCGGCATCGCGTGCGACGGCATCATCCAGCAGGGATTGCAGTTCCCCCAACTGGCCGCGCAGGGCGGCGACCTGCTGGTTCAATAGTTCTGTTTGGCGCTGCGCGGCGGCAGTCGCCGCTTCTTCCTGCGCCAGCTCGGACCGGGCGGCATCCAGCAAAGCGGCCTGTTTCTCTGCATCCGACAGCTCTGCCTCGGCGCGGTTCTCAGCGGCAAGCTTTGCCGCAAGCGCATCCGCCAGTTTGGCGCGCAGCTCTGCCCGATCGGCCTGAGTTGCTTCAAGAGTTTCGGTTTCCGCCAGCGCAGCGGCAAGTTCTGCATCCAGCGTTTCCTTGGCAGCGCGGGCGGCGGCCAGCAGGGTCAGCGTATCCTCGGCCTCTTGGCGCTGCGTCTCTAGCGCCAGCGTCATTGCGGTCAGCTCTGCATCGGCATTTTCCAGCTTTTCGCGCAAGCGTTCGGCGGCGGCAGCTTCGGCCAGACGGGCGGCTTCGGCCTCTGACAGCGCGGCGGCGTTCTGTGCGGCGGCGGTTTCCAATGCGGCCTGCGCATCCTGATTTTGCGCCCGCAGATCATCCACCAGCGCCGTCAGCGCATCACGGCGGGCGGCGGCAAGGCGGGCGGCTTCGGCCTGGGCGTCCGTCTCTGACCGCGCCTGCGCCAAGGCAAGGTTCAACGCCTCTTGCGCGCTCAGCAGTTCTTCTTGTCGCGTCTCAAGCGCCTCTCCACGGGCGACCGCCGCGTCCCGCTGAGACAACAGGCTTGCCACCTGCGCCTCGAAACCGGTGATCTTGGCCTCTGCCGCATCAAGCTGTGCGGCCTGCGCATCGCGTGTCGCGGTCAAGGAGGCGATCATCGCCGCCTGCTCTGCCGCCTGATCGCGGGCAGCGGTGAGGGATGTGTTCAGCGTCCCCAGTTCTGCCTCAAGCTCGGCCGTGGTTTGCCGTTCCATCCCAAGCGCTTGCGCCAGCGCCGCGACTTCACCCGACAGTGAATTCAGTTCGTTCTCTTGCCCGTTGATCCGCTGGGTCTGTACGGCTTGCAGCACCATAAAGATGGTCAACACGAACATCAGCACCAGCAAAAGACCCGTCATCGCATCCACGAATCCCGGCCAGATCGAGCCCTGAAACCGTGCCCCAGTGCGTCGGGAAAGCGCCATGATCAGCTGCCCTCGGTGTCGGTACGGTCAGGGGTGCGCAAGCGGCGCGGCTCAGCGCCACGCGGGGCCGACAGCGCCTTGGCCAGCAAAGATATATCCTTGCGCAACTCGGCCATCGTCTCCTGCCGTCCGGCTGAAATCTCTTCGAGAATACGCAGCATCTGCACGTCGATCGACCGCAGGCGCATCCGGCTTTCCGCATCCGCGCGTTCGTGTTCACCCTGCCCTTCAAGCACGGCCACCATGCGCTCCTGCCCTTTGGCGATCCGATCAAGGCTTTCGGCCGGCGTATCGGTCTGTGCGGCCCGCGCTGACAGTTCCTCCATCGTGGCGGCCAGCGCACCGATCTTGCTGTTCAGCGCGGTCTGGCTTTCCGCCGATTGTCCGATCAGCTGACGCAGGCTGTCCATCTGTTCGGCCATGTGATCCAGCACACCAGCCACCGCGTTTTGATCCGACGCCCCGTCCTCGCCCGAGGAAAAACCAACGCGGGTGATCGAGCTGAGCCAATCTTCAAGCTCTTGATAAAAGCGGTTCTGCCCGTGACCGGCAAAGAGTTCAAGCAAGCCAACCACCAGCGATCCCGCCAGCCCCAAAAGGGACGACCCGAACGCCACCCCCATACCGCCAAGCTGCGATTCCAGCCCTGTCATCAGGCGCGCGAACATATCGGTGCTGCCATCCCCTTCTTGCGGGGCGAGGCTGCGGATGGTTTCAACCACCGCCGGTACGGTCGTCGCCAAGCCGTAGAACGTGCCCAGAAGCCCGAGGAAGATCAGCATGTTGACGATATAACGCGTGATCTCGCGCGCTTCGTCGATGCGGGTGGCGACGGAATCCAGGATAGATCGGGTAGAGGTCGCGTTCACCTGCATCCGCGCGCCGCGTGTGCGCAGCAGCGATGCCAGCGGTGCCAGCAGTTGCGGGGCGACGGCATCGGCATTGGGCGCGTCAGAGGCAAAATTCTCGATCCAGCGCACAGAGCCGATCAACTGCACCACCTGATAAAAGCAGGCGATCACACCGATGAAGAAAACGACAATGATGACCCCGTTCAAATAGGGGTTCGCCGCAAAAATAGGCAAAACGCTTGGCAGCGCTAGAAAAGCCCCGATGCAGGTCAACCCGAGGGCGATCAGCATCAGCGTGATCTGCCGCACCGGCTGGGAAAACTGTGGTTTGGATTCGCGATCTGACTGCGCCATGCCTCGTGGCTCCTGACACTTTTGTGCTTCTGTTGCCGCAGCCTACACTTAATCCCGACGGTTATGCCACGGGTTTATGCGCATAAAGTCTTTACGCGGTCGTGCAGCCACGCCAGCGACGGATCATGCAGCCCGATCTGCGTCAGATGCGCTGCGGTGTTGAACAGATATTCGGTATTCGGCCCCATGCCGCCAACCGCGCCCGAGATGATCTGCGCCTGCTCTTCCAGCGGCAAGCCGCCGCAGTATTGGTCATGTTCCGCGTCAATCACATAGACCAAGGCCGCAACCGTGCGCCCGTCCTCTAGCTGCACATCCAGCGTTTTCTCTACATAAGCCGACGACACAAGCTCGCGTTCGCGCAAATAGGCCAGCGTCGCTTCTTCGGTGCCCGGTGCCACGCGCAGCGCCATGCCATCGCAGGCCGTGCCCGTATCCGCATCCAGCGCCAGCACAAGCCCCGGACGTTCGACCGAGCCACGGTGGTGGATGGAGCGCATGCAGAACGACCGCGCATACCCGGGCAACCGCCCGATCACGCTTTCCGCGACGTCAAACCCCGGTTTCCACAATAAGCTGCCGTAACCGAACACCCACATTGCCATGTCTCTGGTCCTTTATCATTGGCTTGTTTAAAGCTGCGCTATCGCAGGCGTTAATAAGGTGTTGGGTAAAATGGGCAAGGTCGTGTTGGTTATTGTCGTTCTGGCGGCGGTTTGGTGCGGATGGTGGGTCGCTGCCTCGTCTGGATTGCAGCGTGGCATCGCGAAACTGATCGAAACGCGCCGCGCAGCCGGATGGCAGGCAGACGTGGGCGAAATGAAAAAGCAGGGCTTCCCCTCACGGTTGCAAACCCGTCTGACCGATGTGACCCTGACCCCGCCGGCCCAAAGTGCCGGGCGCGGGATCGCCAGTGCCGTCGCGGCAAAGCGCATCGACATCTCTACCCCCGCATACTGGCCCGGATATGTCACCGTAGCCTCGCCCTATATCGAACTTGGCCTGTCCGGCCCCAACTTGCGCGCCATGTTGTCGGCCGAGGACGTGACAACCGATCTGCGCCTACGCCCCAGTGTTTCCGGCCAGCTTGACCGGTTGACGCTGGACGGCGGGGCCTGGGTGCTTGACCTGCCCGTCACCGGCCCTGTCGAGGGGCGCGGGTTGAACGTCAGCGCTGTGCAACAGACCGTCGGCCAGCCGATCTATGAACTGGCGCTGGACGCGCAAAACGTCACCCCCAGTGCCGCACTGCGCGGCCTGTTCGGCCTGCCCGACGATTGGGCAGAGGCGTTTGACACCGTCACCGCCAAAGCGACCATCACCTTTGACCGGCTGTGGGACCGTAAGGCCCTTGGCCGGACCCGCCCCCAGCCCCGCGTGATCGACCTGCGTCATGCCAAGCTTGCCTGGGGCGACATCGCCCTGTCCCTGCGCGGTACAATTGCGGTCGCCGAAGATGGTCTGGCAACAGGGACATTGTCGGTCGCGGCACAAGACTGGCCGACGATGCTGACCATGGCCGAGAGCGCGGGATACATCCCCCCCAACTTCCGCCCCCAAGCGGAACAAATGCTGAAGGGGTTGGCGCAAATGTCGGGGAACACCGATGCGCTGGATCTGGACATCACCGTGAAGGACGGAAAGATGTCTATGGGTTTCATCCCCTTGGGCCGAGCACCCAAGATTATCTTGCGCTGAATTGCGTTAAATCAACGGCAATAGGTCCCCTTGCGATACCGCGCCGTGTCGAAATGAAAGTGATCCAGATGGAAACGGTTCGCTTTCGGGCCAAGCACCGTGCCAAAGGTCCCGCAGGCTCCCTTGTGCACCCGACGCATGGCCTTACGGCTCGCGGGGGCATTCCAGCCCTTCAACACACTGACCTCGGCTCCGCTGTGCATCTGGAAACCCGAGATATCGATCGCCCGCCCGCGCCCGTGCTCTGATATCTTGCCACCCGGCTGGTTGTTGCGCGTCCGGCAGGCGTAATGGGCGGCGACACGCAGCCCTCGCAGGCCACCCTGACCGGCAAAAGCGGGCTTTGCCGATTGATCAATCCATGTTTTCAATGCTTTGGCAGTCTTGCAGTCCATCACCGCTGCTTGGCTCAACCGCACGCCCGACACCGATTGGATCTGCACCGCATCGCTGACGCCGCAGCCCTTGAGCTTGGGTTGCACCCGTCCGATCGCCTTGCCCTGAATGGAAATATCCCCGCATACCGCGCCCTTGGCCAGCAGGCGGCGTTTGGCCTTGGCCGCTTGCTCTGCCTTACGGCTGCGCAGGCTGGGCCGTAGCGAGGAGGCGATCCCGCCCGTGGCCGCTATCGCGCGTTTGGCCCCCGCATTGCGCGGCGGCGTGGCAATCGACCCTTGGGGTGTCAGCGCAGCCCCCCCGGCCAAAGCCGGCGGGCGCAAAGAGGTATCGGGGCCGGCCAGTGCGGCACCGGAAAGCAGCGCGTATATCAGCGCCGTCCGGATCATTTATTGCCGGGTTGGCGACCAAAGTTCGGCGCGTCCGTGTCCTGCCCCGCTTCGATAATCCCGCGACGGATCGCGCGGGTACGGGTGAAGTAATCATGTAGATGATCGCCATCCCCCATACGGATCGCGCGCTGCAATGCGAAAAGCTCTTCCGTAAAGCGGCCCAGAATCTCGAGCGTGGCCTCCTTGTTGGTCAGGAACACATCGCGCCACATGGTCGGATCGCTTGCCGCGATGCGGGTAAAGTCGCGAAAGCCCGCGGCGGAATATTTGATCACTTCGCTATCGGTCACGCGGCGCAAATCATCGGCCACGCCCACCATCGTATACGCGATCAAGTGCGGCGCGTGGCTGGTCACTGCAAGCACCAGATCGTGATGCTCCGCATCCATTTCCTCGACATTGGCACCCATACCATCCCAGAGGTTCCGCAACCTTGAGACCGCATTGGCGTTGGTGTCGGGCACAGGCACCAGCAGGCACCAGCGGTTGTCAAAAAGCTCTGCAAAGCCGCTGCGTGGGCCGGAGTGTTCGGTCCCCGCCAAAGGGTGTGCCGGGATGAAATGCACCCCGTCGGGCAGCAGTGGGCCCACTTGCGCGATCACATCCGCCTTGACCGACCCCACATCCGTCACCGTGCAGCCGGGTTTGAGATGCCCGGCCATCTCGGCCGCGACCGACCCCATGACGCCGACGGGTACACAAAGCACCACAAGATCCGCGTCTTTCACTGTCTTGGCGATGGAATCGCAGACCTCGTCGCACAGGCCAATCTCGCGGGCGGTGTCGCGGGTTTCGGCGCTGCGTGCAAAGCCCGACACATGGCCCGCAAGCCCGCCGCGCTTCATCGCCCAGAACATCGAAGAGGCGATCAGCCCCAAGCCGATCAGCGCGACTTTCTCATAAATTACGGGCATATCAGTCGCCTTTAAACTGTCGGATCGCATGCACCACGCGGCGGCATGCGCTTTCATCGCCCACGGTGATCCGCAAGCAGGTCGGCAGCTGGTAGCCCGCCACGCGCCGCACGATCAACCCTTGGGTCTTGAGGTATTCATCACAGGCCTCGGCCTCGTCCTGCGACTTGAACCGTGCGAGGATGAAGTTCGCGCAAGACACATCAGACGGCACGCCGATCTCTGCCAGCGCATCAGCCATCCAATTGCGCCATTTGGCGTTCTCGCTCCGGCAATGGGCGGCGTAGCCGGTATCCTTGATCGCCGCCGTCGCGGCATTCAGCGCGGCCTGCGACAGGTTGAACGGCCCGCGCACACGATTCAGCACGTCGATAATATGCGCCGGAGCATAGCCCCAACCGATCCGCAGCCCGCCCAGACCGTAAAGCTTGGAGAACGTCCGCGTCATCACGATATTATCGTGGCTATCGACCAAAGCCGCGCCGCCGTCATAGCCTTCGACATATTCGGCATAGGCCCCGTCGAGCACCAGAATTGCCTGTTTGGGGATACCGGCGGCAAGACGTTCAATCTCGCTCAGCCCGATCATGGTGCCGGTGGGGTTGTTCGGGTTCGCAATGAACACCAGCCGCGTTTTGTCGGTGCACCCCGCGAGCAGCGCGTCCACATCCGTGACCCGTTCGTTTTCGGGCACCTCGACCGGGGTCGCGCCGTTGGCCAGCGCGGAGATCCGGTACATGCCAAAGCCGTGCACCGTGTGCAGCACCTCTGTCCCCTCGCCCGAGAACGCTTGGCACAAAAAGGCGATGATCTCGTCCGAGCCGGCCCCGCAAATAATGCGGTCAGCGTCCAGCCCGTGCACCTGCGCGATCGCCTGACGCAGCGCGGTATGATCAGAGGACGGATAGCGATGCAGATCATAGGACGCATCGCGGAACGCTTTGACGGCCGCGTCGGACGGGCCAAGCGGGTTCTCGTTCGAGCTGAGCTTGATCACATTATCAAGCCCCGCCACATGGGACGCCCCGCCTTGATACAGCGCGATGTCCATAATGCCGGGTTGCGGGCGAATAGCGGTTGTCATCTGTCATGTCTCCTGTCGGGCGGACCATAAACGCGCGCCGTCGCCAGCGCCACTACGATCTTGTCCCAGCGTCATATGGCCCCGCGCTAAAGGCGCGTCACCAAACGCAAAAAGGGCCACGCCGGTCTTTCCAGCGTGGCCCCTTCGGCATTGATATGCGAGGAACCTTAGTTCTTCGCGTAGAATTCGACCACGAGGTTCGGTTCCATCATGACAGGGTATGGCACGTCGCCCAAAGCGGGGGTGCGCACAAATGTCGCTGTCATCTTGGAGTGATCCGCCTCGATGTAGTCAGGCACGTCACGCTCTGCCAGTTGCGTCGCTTCGAGCAGGGCAACCATTTGCTTGGAACGGTCACGCACTTCGATCACGTCGCCTTCTTTGACGCGGTAGGAAGGAATGTTAACCTTCTTGCCGTTCACTTTGACGTGGCCGTGGTTCACGAACTGGCGCGCAGCGAAAACGGTCGCGACGAATTTGGCGCGGTATACAACGGCGTCCAGACGACGCTCCAGCAGACCGATCAGGTTTTCACCTGTGTCACCTTTTACACGCTCGGCTTCGCCGTAGATGCGGCGGAATTGCTTTTCGGTCAGATCGCCGTAGTAGCCTTTCAGCTTCTGCTTGGCGCGCAGCTGAATGCCGAAGTCGGACATTTTGCCCTTGCGGCGCTGACCGTGCTGGCCGGGGCCGTATTCACGACGGTTCACTGGGGACTTAGGACGGCCCCAGATGTTTTCGCCCATACGGCGGTCAATTTTGTGCTTGGCAGCTGTACGCTTAGTCACGGCTGTTCTCCTTTTTGAGGCCCCCGCAGGATTGCGACGGGCGGTAAAGGGCGTTGTCCTCTGGCCGAAGCCTGACAGGGTTCCCCTTGCGGGGTCCACCAACACCAATCAAGCGGCGCTTATACGGTGCTGCGGGTTGGAGTCAATGCACGAACTTGGCCCAATTAGCCTCAAATCGTAGCTAATTAGGCAGTAGCGGTCGGGAAGTCCGCGAAAATGCGCATTTCGATGAACGCTCCGCCGCCCTACGTCATGTGACCCGCCGAACGTTGCCTTAAAATCGCCAAAATCGTTAACAAAAAGTTAAAGCGGGCACTTTTAAGTTGAAATGTTAACGATTGTCACGCAGCATCAAGGTGTTGAACGGTTTGAGGGGGCTAGTGTGACGCATAACATGGGCTATCGCGGCGGATACTGTTTGCATCCAATGCACTTCATCGGAACTCATAACGCAGTTGTGGTGCATCGCGTCGAAAGACCACGCGCATGAGGATCTTGGCCGTCGAGGACAATCAAGATCTGCGCAATTTGCTAGAAGAATATCTTCGGACGCAAGATCACGAATATGTCCGCACGGCCGCCTCCGGCAAGGAGGCGCTTGAAGTCATCCATAGCGCGCCGGTTATTTTCGACTGCCTACTGCTCGACATCCAGATGCCGGAAATGTCCGGCGTAGAGCTGATCCCCCACATCCGACAAATCGACGGGTACGAATTCGTGCCCATCATCATGCTCACCGGGGTAAAGAACAGCGAAAGCATCGCGAAATCCTTCGTGGCGGGCGCGTGGGACTATATCATCAAACCGTTCGAGTTCTTCGACCTTGAGGCACGCATTCATGGTGCGGAAATGCGCAACGCCGAATTTGTCCGGCACCTGAAACGCCCGCATGAATCCCCCAACCAAGAGAATTTCGACGTTCTGAAAGAGCTCGCGCTCGACCGTCCAATGTCGCCGTCCGAGCTTTCCGAGAGCGGCCTTGTCCCGCAGGACGCCTTTGAAAACTGCATTATGCGCATGCAATCCGAGTTTGGTGGCGGCATGCAGATCGCTGTGATCGTGCTGCAGAACTTTGCGGATGTGCTTGCGCAGGTTCCGCAAGACCAGCGCGTCGAGTTTTCTGTCGGATTGGCACGCAGGTTGACCGATGCGCTCAGCAGCCTGAACCTTATCGTGACATATCGATCAAACGGCACCTTCGCCGCGCTCTCGCCCGCGCTTAAAACGCAATCCACGCTCAATATTGCTGACGTGGTGAAGAGCGCGGTCCAGACCTCGCCAGAGGCAGCATGTCATCGCGATATCGTGGTCAACGTCGACTACTGCCGCACCAAGGCATTCTCGACCAGCGGCGACACGATTGTGATGCTTGACCAACTCGCAAAGCGCCTAAGTACCGTTACCGCCTAACACGGTAACAGCGGCCTAGCCGGCGTCCCAGTCGTGTTTGGGCCTTTGCGCCACAGCCTGATGACGGGGACAGCACGTCAAATGGTCATTCACCATGCCCACAGCCTCCATAAACGCATAGACGATTGTCGGGCCGCAGAACTTAAACCCCCGTTTTTTCAAATCAGCCGATATCTGCTTTGAAAGCGGCGTCCATGCGGGAACATCCGACTGACGCTCAAACCGGTTTTGCAGTGGCTCGAACCCCACGTATTTCCATAAGCACCGATCAAATCCCTCCTTCTTTTCAATCTCTTGCCAAACGCGTGCATTTGTAATCGCCGCCTCGATCTTTCCGCGGTGGCGGATAATGCCGGGGTTGGCGAGCAAGCGTTCAACCTCGGCTTCACCCCATGTAGCGATGACATTAGGGTCAAAACCGGCAAAAGCCTCGCGGAAATTCTCTCGCTTTTTAAGTATCGTGATCCAACTCAGCCCTGCCTGAAAGCCATCAAGGATCAGTTTTTCCCAAAGCGCGCGGCTGTCATACTCCGGCACACCCCAGTCAGTGTCATGATAATCCAGATAAATTTGCTCTGGCCCAGCCCAGTCACACCGCTGCATCCACATCCCCTTCTCCGACGGATCTGGCCGGATGGCTAAAATTTGTACTGCATTGCCGCGTTAACCCGGCGTTACAAGTTTCCGCGCCAAGGTGACATGAGTACAGCGATAAATGGAAGCGCCACTTTGGAAGATATATCACCACACCCGCTCGCCGACCTGCCCGAGGGGACGAAAAACCCGCTCGACTACGCGCTGACCCAACGCGACGGCAGCACATTGGCCATGGTCAGGGCTGCTGTCGCGCATAATCAGACATTGATGGCATACCAGCCTGTCATGCGGGACGCGGACGACCCAAAAATCGCCTTTTACGAAGGTTTCATTCGCATTCTGGATCCCACCGGTCGCGTCATTCCCGCCCGCGAATTCATGCCCGTGGTCGAGAAGACCCAGCTTGGCCGCGAGATTGATGTGCTATCGCTCAATGCGGGGCTTGCCGCGCTGAGCGAAAACAAAGGGTTACGCCTTTCCATCAACATGTCCGCGCGCTCTATCGGGTATGCGGGATGGACGACCCTTTTGAACCGGTGGCTGTCGCGCGACGGCACCATTGGCGAACGTCTCATCCTAGAAATTAGCGAAAAATCGGCGATGCAGATGCCAGAGCTTGTCGCCAGCTTTATGGACCAGCTCCAGACACGGGGCGTTTGCTTTGCATTGGATAACTTTGGCTCTGACTACATCGCCATCCGCTATTTGAAAGAGATGTTCTTTGACATTCTGAAGATCGACGGGCAGTTCGCCCGCGGCGTAAGCGACCACCCCGACAATCGTGCAATCGTGTCGATCATGGTGTCGATTGCCCGCAACTTCGACATGATTACCGTCGCCGAACAGGTGGAAAATCAAGACGATGCATCCCTGCTTCTCGCGCTTGGGGTCGATTGCCAACAGGGCTTTCTGTATGGCGCACCAACCACCCAACCCTACTGGCAGAGCACGCCGGAAGAGCGCAAAAATGCGTAAGCGAACATGGCGCGATTGCCGCATGTGCAGCAATGGGATATGTCCAAACCATAGAAGACGGGGGAACGGGAAAACGCCGTATTATATTACCCCACGTCAGTAGTTCAGGGGAAGAACACATATGACCAACGTTGTCATCGCATCCGCAGCGCGCACGCCTGTCGGCAGCTTCAGCGGATCCTTTGCAAATACACCAGCGCACGATCTGGGCGCCGCGGTGCTGAAAGAGATCGTCGCCCGCGCAGGCATCGACCCTTCCGAGGTCAATGAAACAATTCTGGGTCAGGTTCTGACCGCCGCTCAGGGGCAAAACCCTGCCCGTCAGGCACATGTGAACGCGGGTCTGCCTATCGAAAGTGCTGCATGGTCGATCAACCAGGTCTGCGGCTCTGGTCTACGCGCGGTCGCTTTGGCAGCGCAGCACATCCAATTGGGCGACGCCGATATTGTGGCAGCCGGTGGTCAGGAAAACATGTCGATGAGCCCCCACGCACAAAATCTGCGTCCGGGTCAGAAAATGGGCGACATGCAACTTATCGATACGATGATCCGCGACGGTCTGTGGGATGCGTTCCACGGGTACCATATGGGCCAAACAGCTGAAAACGTTGCCGCTAAATGGGATATCAGTCGCGACGCCCAAGACGCATTCGCGGTCGCCTCGCAGAACAAAGCCGAAGCCGCCCAGAAGGCCGGTAAATTCCAAGACGAAATCGTGCCTTTCACCGTCAAAACCCGCAAGGGCGAGGTGGTTGTCGATCAAGATGAATACATCCGCCACGGTGCCACGATGGAAGCGATGCAGAAACTGCGCCCCGCCTTCACCAAAGACGGTTCCGTCACCGCAGCCAATGCGTCCGGCCTGAACGACGGCGCCGCTGGCGCATTGCTGATGTCCGCAGACAACGCCGAAAAGCGCGGCATCACACCTTTGGCGCGCATCGCGTCCTATGCGACCGTTGGCCTGGACCCGACGATCATGGGTGCCGGCCCGATCTATGCATCGCGTAAAGCGCTTGAGAAAGCGGGCTGGAAGGCCGAGGATCTAGACCTTGTCGAAGCCAACGAAGCGTTCGCGGCGCAGGCCTGCGCGGTCAACAAGGACATGGGGTGGGATCCATCGATCGTGAACGTGAACGGCGGTGCCATCGCAATCGGCCACCCCATCGGTGCCTCCGGTGCCCGCATCCTGAACACCCTTTTGTTCGAGATGCAGCGACGCGGCGCGAAAAAAGGGCTCGCGACCCTGTGCATCGGCGGCGGCATGGGCGTGGCCATGTGCCTTGAGCGTCCATAACGCTGTTTAATCAATCAGGCGTGGCGCGCGTTCGGCAAGAACGCGCGCCACGCGAAAAACATCTGCTTTTTCCCTGCGTAAACTGTTGCAATGAATTTCAAGCCTGACTACAAATTCTCCACGTAATTAAATTGCGAAATTAACAAGGCAAACGAAACAACATTGCCTTAAGGGGAGAGATTTATGTCACGTGTTGCACTTGTAACAGGGGGAAGCCGCGGGATCGGGGCGGCTATTTCCACAGCTTTGAAAGACGCAGGATACACCGTCGCGGCAACATATGCCGGGAACGACGAGGCAGCTGCGCAGTTTACAGAAACCACGGGCATCAAAACCTACAAGTGGAACGTCGCCGACTATGACGATTCCAAAGCCGGGATTGCCAAAGTCGAAGAAGATTTAGGCCCGATCGACGTGGTCGTAGCGAACGCAGGTATCACCCGCGACGCACCTTTCCACAAGATGACGCCCGACCAGTGGAACGAAGTGGTTGGCACCAATTTGACGGGTGTTTTCAATACGATCCACCCGGTTTGGCCTGGCATGCGCGAACGCAAGTTCGGTCGGATCGTCGTCATAAGTTCGATCAACGGGCAGAAAGGTCAGTTCGCCCAGGTGAACTATGCCGCGACCAAAGCAGGCGATCTGGGCATTGTGAAGTCACTCGCGCAGGAAGGCGCGCGCGCCAATATTACCGCGAATGCGATCTGCCCCGGCTATATCGCGACGGATATGGTGATGGCGGTGCCCGAGAAGGTGCGCGACTCTATCGTGGCGCAAATCCCGACCGGCCGCTTGGGCGAACCCGAAGAAATCGCCCGCGCGGTTGTATTCCTAGTCAGTGATGACGCGGGCTTTATCAACGGGTCCACGATCACCGCGAATGGTGCACAGCATCTGGTCTAAACGGCCTACCTGAACGCAAAAGGCCAGCGCATTTCGCGCTGGCCTTTTTGTCGGCGGCCCACCAATGGGCACGCCAACGGAATTGAAATCTATCAGGCGGAAAGCCGGGTAATTTCCTCTTTCAAGCGCAGCTTTTCCTTTTTCATATTCGCAACCTTTAGCCCGTCCATACTCGGCGATCGTTGGGCCTGTTCTACAGCGTCACTCATTGCCAAATGCTTCCGTTTCAGAGCATCCAGATGTGCGTCAAAAGCCATGTAACTCTCCTTAGGTTATGTTGCGTAGAATGATTGAAGCACGAAATATTCCACCTGTCACGCGGCAGCGCAGCAAAACTATCGACAAGTTGAGATATCGGCGAGAGGCTGCTTAGAATGGCAGCGCTGCGCCCTCGCGCAGGACCGCTCGTATTTCGGGCACATAGCTGTCGCCGTCGCTCAAATGTTGTGCGCCTTCGTGCATGACAAGGGGCGCGTTCAAGCGAAACGCCCCCCGCCCGCTTTTGCGCGCACGCAGGATGACCAGTTCAGCCATGCGACCAATGCGCGGTGCGATCGGCAGCACCTCTATGCTGCCCATATCATGGGGTAGCGCGCGGATCAGATCGGGCAGGCGTTCCGCCCGATGGATAAAATGCGCCTGCCCTTTCGGGGCAAGGCGTTTGGCCGCGATCTTGACCCAGGTTTCCAAAGGGGTCGCTTCACCCAAGGCGGTTTCACGACCGCTGTTCGTCGCAGCGACTGAGGCGTGGCGATCAAAATACGGCGGGTTGGCAAGAACGTGGTCAAATTGTCGCTGCCGCAGGGCCAGCGGCATGGCATCAATGTCGGCCTCAACCACTTCAAATGCTGGATTATTGCGCCGTGCAAGCGCGGCATAGGCAGGCTGAATCTCGACCCCTGTCAGCTGCAAGCCCGGCACCCGCGCGCCCAGACAAAGCGACGCCGCCCCTACCCCGCAGCCCAGCTCTAGCACGCGCTGACCGGCCTGCGCCGGCACCGTTGCAGCCAATAAAACAGGGTCAACGCCCGCACGGTAGCCTTTACGCGGCTGCCACAAATGCAGCTTGCCGCCCAGAAACGCATCCCGCGTGAGCGCGTCGGGATCAAAGACGTCCACAGCGGTTATTTGGGCAACCCGGTGGGGATGTCGTTGTCGCGCAGGACCCGCGTTGCGGCGGTGTAATCGTCGTCGTGCACCATCAAGCGGCGGGGGAAAATGCCGATCCCGCCTTCAAGCACGCTCATGTTTACGTCCAGCGGAAAGCAGTCTATATCCTCGCCCTGAAGAAGGGCGCTGGCAAAGGCGATTATTGTCGGATCGGTTGTGCGCAAAAGTTCCTTCATAACAGAGATGTAAGGGCAATCGACGTTGATTGTCGAGCCTTCCAATTAAGGTCGTGTAAATGACGAGCGAAAACACCCAGAAACCACATGACCGGATGGCGGCCTATCTTAACGCGGATATGACCGCGGTGAACGATCTGATCCGCGACCGCATGGCGTCAGAACATGCGCCGCGCATCCCCGAGGTCACGGCGCATCTGGTAGAGGCAGGCGGCAAGCGGCTGCGCCCGATGCTGACCCTCGCTGCGGCGCGTCTGTGCGGCTATGACGGCCCCTACCACGTGCACCTTGCCGCCACGGTAGAATTCATTCACACCGCGACCCTGCTGCACGACGATGTGGTCGATGAAAGCGCGCAGCGTCGCGGGCGACCGACGGCCAACTTGCTGTGGGATAACAAATCTTCGGTGCTGGTGGGCGATTACCTTTTCGCGCGCAGCTTCCAGCTGATGACCGAGACGAATAACATGCGCGTGCTGGCGATCCTTGCCAATGCCTCCGCCACGATTGCAGAGGGCGAGGTGTTGCAACTGACCGCCGCGCAGAATCTGGCCACGGATGAAGGCATCTACCTACAGGTCGTGCGCGGGAAGACGGCGGCGTTGTTTTCGGCAGCGACGCAGGTGGGCGGGGTGATTGCCACGGCCCCTGACGCACAGGTTCATGCCCTGTTTGACTATGGTGATGCCTTGGGGATCGCGTTCCAGATTGTCGACGATCTGCTGGACTACCAAGGCGACCCGAATGCCACCGGCAAGAACATCGGTGATGACTTCCGCGAGCGTAAGCTGACCCTGCCCGTGATCAAGGCGATCGCCAAAGGCGACGCGGCCGAACGTGCCTTCTGGACCCGCACCATCGAGAAGGGCAAGCAGGAAGACGGCGATCTTGAACACGCTCTGTCGCTGCTGAATGCACATGGCACTCTGGATGAAACCAAGGCAGAGGCGCTGGCATGGGCGGAACAGGCCAAGACTGCGCTGAACACCCTGCCGGATCACGAGCTGACGCAGATGCTGCGCGATCTGGCCGATTACGTCGTTGCGCGTATCAGCTAATCGTCACCCCACCTTGGCGTGTCGAAGCTACCCCAGCATCGGTGCGGCGGTGACCCACCAGCCGGGCTGTGCCGCGGCAATACGCGTGGCGGCGCGCTGCGCCAGTGCCTCGGTCTCGTAAAGGCCAAAGCAGGTCGCACCAGAGCCTGACATACGCGCCAGCAGCGCGTCCTGTAGGCTGCCCAGACACTCTGCCACCTCTGGCACCACCTGGATCGCCGGTGCCTCCAGATCGTTGCGCTGCGTGGCCAGCCAGGCGGCGAAGGCAGGTGCGCTGGTGAATGCGGGCAGCTCTTTGGGCATGGGCGCGTTGGCGCGGGACTCGAGCCGCGAGAAGACCTCGGGCGTGGCGGCGGATTTATTCGGGTTGATCAGCACCAGCCAGCAGGGCGGCAGCTTGGGCGCGGGCGTCAATCGCTCGCCAATCCCTTCCATCCGCTGGGGGGTGTCATGCAGGCAAACCGGAACATCGGCACCCAGTCGCGCCACATCCTCGGGCACCGGAAGCCCCCAATGCGCCGAGAGCAAGCGCAGCGCCGTGGCTGCATCTGCCGACCCTCCGCCGATCCCTGCCGCGGCGGGGAGGTTTTTCGTCAGATGCAACCGCGCCCCCCTGCCCGCGCCCGCGTCCAGCAGCCTTGCCGCACGCACCACGAGGTTGCGATCATCATGGGGGGCGGCACCGCCATAGGGACCATCGATAAACAGCTCAAGCTGGTCAGAGGGAGATACCGCGATCCGGTCGCCCACGCCCGCGCGCACCACAAGACTATCCAGCAGATGGTAGCCATCGCTGCGCTGCCCCGTGACATGCAGGGTCAGGTTCACCTTGGCCCAGGCGAAACCCGCGTTGGCAACCCCGAGGGCAGCGCCTTGGGTCGTCATTTCTCGGCAGAGGCTTTGCTGAGCGGCTCGGCCCCTTCTTCGGCCAATACCGCGTCCAGCCCCACCTCGAGTTTGCGGCGCATGCGGACGGGATCGGCCTCGCTGTCTTTGTCTTCGGGATCAACAAACGATAGCGCCCGACGCCATTGGAATTCAGCCTCGCGTTGACGGCCAACGGACCAGTAAACGTCGCCCAAATGGTCGTTGACCACCGGATCAACGGCAACCAGTTCAACGGCCCTTTCCATCTGGTCGACGGCCTCTTCGTAGCGGCCCAAACGGTACAAGACCCAGCCCAGTGAATCGACGATATAGCCTGAGTCAGGGCTCGCCGCGACGGCGCGTTCGATCATGTTCAACGCTTCGTCCAGGTTCCGCCCCTGTTCGACCAGTGAATAGCCGAGGTAGTTCAGCACCTGAGGCTGATCGGGGTTGATCTCGAGAGCGACGCGGAAATCCCGTTCGGACGCCTCGCCATTGCCAGAGCGTTCTTCGGCAATGCCGCGCGCGTAATACAGCACCCAGCGTTGCGGATTGCTGTCGGGTGTAAGCTCTATCGCGCGGTCATAGGATTTGATTGCGGCCTTGAAGTTGTCCTGCGCACGCAACGCATCGCCCAAGGCGGAATGGACCGACGGCAATGTGCCGTGGCTGCGGGTCAGCTGTTGCAGAACCTCGATCGCCTGTTCCGGTTTGTTCGACCGTCGCAGCGCCGCCGCACGCCCGAGCTCGGCTGCGTGATAGGCGGGGTTGTCGGCGGGTACGTCCTGCAGCTCCTCGATCGCAAGCTCGTACTGGCCGATGTTTTCCAGCAGATCCGCGGTCAGTAGCAGATCGTCGATATGATCGGGGCGCAGGTAACGCGCGATGCGCGAATAAAGCAGCACATAGTAGTCACCGGCACTTTCATTGCGCAGCACGGCCGCGAAGGTAAAGAAGACTTCGGCAATGCCTGCCTTGGCATCGGGGATCTGGGTAAAGGCGACCTGCCCCTCCCCCTGCAAGGCGGCGACCAACCCGTCAAGCTCGGGGTCGCTGCTGGCCCCGAAACTATCGGTCAGCAGCGCAAGCGCCTGTTCATTTCGCCCGAGCTGGCCAAGGATTTCCGCCCGCGCGATCACACCGCGCCGTGTTTGCCCTGCCGATCCCGCTTGGTTCGAAGCAAAGATCGCCTCCGCCCCTTCGTAGTCGCCGACCGACGCCAGTGCCAAAGCCTTGTGATACAGCACGAACCCCTGCATGCCGGCTTCTTTGCTCAGATCGTCGAACTGGGTGATGGCGGCGGTCATGTCGCCCACGCCCACATGCGCCCAAGCCTTGACCAAACCGTCCACCCAAGGGCCGATCCCGCCCTCGTCTGCGGATTGTTCGATCAGACCCGCATAGTTTTCTTCCTGCGCCATGCCAGCGGTTGTCACCAGATAGGCGATCTGCCCGGGCTGGTCCGACGCGGCCATGATGCGCGCCAAAGGCAGGGCGCGGTCGATATCCCCCAGCGAGAGCAGCGCCAGAACCGTGCTTTCAAGGAATTCGGGGTTCTTAGGATCAAGCGCCAGCGCTTCGCCATAATACTTGGCAGATTCCGCAAAATCACTGCGCACCGCAGCATGCCGACCGGCAAGATAGGCCCCCGCCGCCGATTGCGCCTGTACGGGCATTGCAACGGCTCCGGTCAGCGCCAAAACGCTTGCGGTCAACAGAAGGTTACGGATCATACTGGCACGCCTCATTTGTATTTGCGCGCAAGGCTAACAGGTTCACGACCAAGCGCAATGCCGCCTATCCAAAGGGACATCCCGCTTATCCTCTATCGGCGGAACCTTGCATGAAAAAAGGCGCGCCGCAGCACGCCTTTGATCGATTTCATCCAGTAAGTGATGCTTACACGTTAGGCCCGCAAGCGACGCTTACATATTAGGCCCGTAAGCGACGCTTACATATTAGGCCCGTAAGCGACGCTTACATATTAGGATAGTTCGGGCCATCCCCACCCTGCGGCGTGGTCCAGACGATATTCTGCGTCGGATCCTTGATGTCGCAGGTCTTGCAGTGCACGCAGTTCTGGAAGTTGATGACAAAGCGCGGGTCCTTGCCGTCTTCCTCGACGAATTCATACACGCCGGCAGGGCAATACCGCGCCGAGGGGCCAGCGTATTCCGGCAGGTTGATGTTCACCGGCACCGACGGATCCTTCAGCGTCAAATGCGCGGGCTGGCTTTCGTCGTGGTTGGTGAATGAAAACGCCACGTTGGTCAGACGGTCAAAGCTGAGCTTGCCATCGGGCTTGGGGTAGTCGATCTTCTTGTGCTTGTCGGCCTTTTCGGTCGCTTCAGCATCGGATTTACCATGCCCCAGCGTCCCCAGCAGCGAGAAGCCGAAGGTATTGGTCCACATGTCGAACCCACCCACGGCGAGCGAGGTCACAAGGCCGTATTTGCTCCACAACGGTTTGACGTTGCGCACTTTTTTTAGATCTTTCCCGATCTCGCCGCTGCGGACATCTTCCTCGTAGGCGGTCAGCTCGTCACCGGCGCGGCCCGCCTGGATCGCGTCATAGGCCGCTTCGGCGGCAGCTTTGCCCGACAGCATCGCGTTGTGGTTGCCCTTGATGCGCGGCACGTTGACCATGCCCACCGAACAGCCCAGCAACGCCACACCGGGTGCGACCATCTTGGGCATCGACTGATAGCCGCCTTCGGTGATGGCGCGCGCGCCGTAGGCCACGCGCTTGCCGCCTTTCAGCAGCTCAGCAACCATCGGGTGGTGCTTGAAGCGCTGGAATTCCATGTAGGGGAAGACATGCGGGTTTTTGTAGCCAAGGTGGACAACGAAACCGACGTACACCTGGTTGTTTTCGATGTGATAGATGAACGACCCGCCGCCCGCGTTGCTGTTCAAAGGCCAGCCCATCGTGTGGGTCACGGTGCCCTCTTTGTGCTTGGCGGGGTCGATCTCCCAGATTTCTTTCATGCCAAGACCGTATTTCTGCGGCTCTTTACCGGCGTCCAGATCGTATTTCGCGATCACCTGCTTGGACAGGCTGCCGCGCACGCCTTCGGACAGGAAGACGTATTTGCCGTGCAGTTCCATGCCGGGCTCATAGCCGTCGCCCTTGGTGCCATCGGCGCTGATGCCGAATTCACCGGCCACAACGCCTTTGATCTCACCATTTTCGCCATAAACAAGTTCGGAGCACGCCATGCCGGGGAAAATCTCGACCCCCAGCTCTTCGGCCTGTTCTGCCATCCAGCGGCAGACATTGGCCATGGAAACGATGTAGTTCCCGTGGTTGTTCATCAGCGGTGGCATGGGGAAGTTCGGCACCCGGATTTTACCCGCCTCGCCCAGCATGTAAAAGTTGTCTTCCTCGACCTTGGTCTTGATCGGCGCGCCTTTTTCTTTCCAGTCGGGCATCAGGGCGTCCAGACCGATCGGGTCCAGAACCGCACCCGACAGGATATGCGCCCCCACCTCAGAGCCCTTTTCCAGCACGACCACATTGCAGTCGGCGTCGAGTTGTTTCAGACGGATCGCGGCGGACAGACCGGCAGGGCCCGCACCGACGATAACGACGTCATATTCCATTGCTTCGCGTTCAACTTCGGCCATTTGGGGCTCCTCTTCGGGCAGAAAACGGTTTGGATTTCGCTAAACCAGCACGGTCGCTATTGCAATCGCAACACAGCGTAAATTAGCGCACCCACGACAGTTTGCATCTTAAATGTTGCAGGTGCAGCAATATTGTTTCGCATCGCAAAATGCTAGCTGCGCGGATCTCCCATTAGATAGCGCGGCCCCTGCCCTTTCTCCCCCGCGCGGTCTTGAGGGTTATAAAGCGCACAGGCCTGTAGGCTCAGGCAGCCGCATCCGATACACCCATCTAGGTCGTCACGCAGGCGGGTCAACGTCGCGATCCGGTCGTCCAGCGTTGTACGAAACGCCTGGCTGATCCGCGCCCAGTCCTGTTTGGTTGGGGTGCGCCCATCTGGCAGGCGGTCCAGCTCTTGCTTGATCTGCGGCAAGGTAAAGCCGAGTTGCTGCGCGATCATCACAAAGCTAAGCCGCCGCAGATCGGCACGCTCGAACCGTCGCTGCCCGCCGCTGTTGCGCCACGGTTTGATCAACCCTTGCGCCTCGTAATAGCGGATGGCGGACACCGCCAAGCCTGTGCGCCGCGCCAAAGCGCCAATCGACAACCCGTCATTCACCGCCATAGACATTCCCCGAAATAATCCTTGACCTAAAGTTAGGTTTAGAAATTACACACCATAGGGTCAACGTCACAAACACGGAAGGAAGACCCGACAATGCCAGCACAATTGGAACATGCCAACATCACCGTAACCGACCCGCAAGCCACCGCCGCCTGGATGGCGCAGATCTTTGGCTGGCGTATCCGCTGGCAAGGCGATGCGATAGCGGGCGGACATACTATTCACATCGGAACCGACAGTTCATACGTGGCGCTTTACACACCGAAAAAGACGCCGGCCACGGGCACCAGCAGCTATGACACCACCGGCGCGCTGAACCATATCGGGGTGACCGTCGATGATCTGGACGCCGCCGAAACCTTGGTCAAAGCGCAGGGCTTCACGCCGGTGAACCACGCCGATTACGAACCCGGGCGGCGCTTCTATTTTCGCGATCACGACGGTGTCGAATACGAGCTGGTCCAATACGATGACTAAGCGCGGATTGCCGCGGACCGGCTGACTCTGCTCTTGCAATCGCGGGGCAGTTTGGGTCAGGTAAGGATCAATTCAAATCGGTTGCACCCTCGGACGACAGTTCGGGGGCTGTGACCCTCATTGCGTGGACGCCCCCTGATGGAAAAAATCCCCATGACCCGCGCCGGTCACACGGCTTTGGAAACCGAACTCAAGCATCTGAAGTCGGTTGAACGCCCTGCCATCATCAAAGCCATCGCCGAAGCCCGCGAACACGGTGACCTGTCCGAGAACGCCGAATACCATTCCGCCAAGGAAAAGCAGTCCTTCATCGAAGGCCGCATCAAAGAGCTTGAAGGCGTGATCTCCCTTGCGGATGTGATTGACCCGGCCAAGATGTCCGGCGCGATCAAGTTCGGCGCGACCGTGACCCTCGTGGACGAAGACACCGACGAAGAGAAGACCTACCAGATTGTTGGTGAATACGAGGCCAACATCGAAAAAGGCCTGCTGAACATCAAATCCCCTATCGCCCGCGCCCTGATCGGCAAGGAAGAAGGCGACAGCGTCGAGGTGCGGACACCCGGGGGGGACAAATCCTATGAGGTTCTCAAAATCGTCTACGCATAAGCCGGGGACAAAGAGATGACCGACAAACCGCAGCTGACACCGAACGCGCCGCGCCAATCCGCGCGGTCGACCCCCTTTGGCGTCTATTCGCGCCCGAACGACGGCGGGATCTCGAACATTGAACTCATCGCCGCAGCGCTAAGCGCTGTATGGTTGCTGGGGTCCGCGATCTTTTTCCTGATGCTGCCGTCGGATCAGCAACCCGATACGGGCGGCGCCGGCTTGCGGTTCCTGATGATGATGCTGGCAATCTTCATGCCCGTTGGCATGATCTGGGTCGCCGCCACAGCGGCCCGCGCCAGCCGTGTCATGCGCGAGGAAAGCAAACGCTTGCAGGCCGCGATCGACGCGATCCGGCAGGCGTATATCGCGCAACAGCAAGGGCAGAACCTTGGCGCAGACGCGACCGTCGCGCGCAAGCTGGATGAAATCGCCGCCGCCGCCCGCAAGACCGAAAGCACGCTGGCCACCTTCCAAAGCCGCCGCGACGCCAGCACCCGCCTCGCGCCTCTCAAGCCTGCGGTGGTCGATGACCAGCCCGCGCTGGCGCTTGGCACCTCGGCCGCGGATATGACCCCGCCGCTGTCGCATGAAGATTTCATTCGCGCGCTGAATTTCCCCGAAACCGCAGAGGATACCGAAGGCTTTTCGGCACTGCGCAAGGCATTGAAAGACCGCAATGCGTCCCAGCTGGTGCAGGCCTCGCAGGACGTGCTGACGCTGCTCAGTCAGGATGGTATCTATATGGATGACCTGCGCCCCGACCGTGCACGCCCCGAAATCTGGCGCCAATTCGCCCAAGGGGCCCGAGGCCGTCCGATCGCAGCTTTGGGCGGCATCCGCGACCGGTCCTCGCTGGCGCTGACCAGTGCCCGCATGAAGCAAGACCCGATCTTCCGCGATGCCGCGCATCACTTCCTGCGCCGTTTCGACCGCGCCTTTGCCGCCTTTGAAGCCGAGGCCTCTGACGCCGACATCTCGGCACTGACCGACACGCGCACCGTGCGGGCCTTCATGTTGCTGGGCCGCGTGGCAGGGACGTTCGACTAGCGGTCAGGTGATCCCGAAAGACCCATAGGGAATATAGCGCACCAGATCGCCCGGCTGGATGTCGGCCGCGGCGTCCGGGAGTTCCACCAATCCTTCGGCCCAAGCCAGCCCGCTGATCCGCCCCGACCCCTCCGATGCAAAGACCTCCACCCGCCCGTCGCGCATCCGCGCGCGCAGATACTCGCGCCGCCCCGGTTTCTTGCGTTTGCTGAAATCTGCGGGCACGTCGAACCCCTGCGGTACAGGCCAGTCCTGCCCGGCCAGCCGTGCCAACGCAGGGCGCGCGAAAATCAAGGTGCAGACCATAGCCGCCACGGGGTTGCCCGGCAGACCAAAGACCGGCGCGCCTTGCCACATGCCAAGCGCTAAGGGCCGCCCCGGTTTGACCGCAATGCGCCACAGGTCAAGCGCCCCCGCCTCGGACAAAAGGGCCGACACGTGGTCCTCATCCCCCGCCGACGCACCACCGCTGGTCAGGATCGCGTCAACACGTCCCTGCGTCTCATCCAGCCGCCTGCGCAAAGCTGCGCGATCGTCACCCACATGTCCCAGATCCACGCCCTGATGTCCGAACTGCGATACCAACCCCAGCAACATCGGGCGGTTCGCATCGAATATCTGCCCGTCGGCCGCGGTTTGACCGGCCTCGACGATCTCATCCCCTGTCGATAGCACGCCAACGCGCAACGGCCGATGGGTCGACACAGACGCCGTCCCCGTGGCCGCGAGCAAGGCGATATCCGCCGCTGTGATCCGCCGTCCTGCGCGCAGTGTCACGGCACCCGCTGTCACGTCCTCCCCCGCTTTGCGGGTATTGGCACCCTGTTTCACCGGACCGTTAAACCGCAGGGTGCGCCCGTCGCTGGTCACGTCTTCTTGCAACACCACGGTATCGACGCCTTCGGGCAGCGCGGCCCCTGTCAGCACGCGGATCGCCTGCCCTTCGGCCAGCACCCCCGGCGCGTCCCCCGCCGCCGCGCGCCCCTCGGCCAGCGGCATCGCATGGGCCCCGGCCGCGCGCCCGCCTGCAAAGCCATAGCCATCAACAGCCGTATTTGGCAGCGGCGGATTGGCGCGGCGTGCCAGCGCGTCCGCCGCGGCGATGCGCCCCAAGGCGGCAGCCAAAGGCACGTCTTCGACAGGGGTCACCGGATGCAGCCGTTCCCGCAGCTGCGCCAGCGCCTCGTCCACCGGCGTCCAGTGCACGCCCGGCGGCAGGGCAAAACAATCGTTGCGCAGGGGGGGCGGGGCCTTGAGCAGATGTTCGAAGCCCAGACCGAAAATCCACCCCTCTTCCGCTGCCTCGACATCCTGCATCTGCGCCAGATCGGCGGCGGGGACGGCGGCCAGCTGCCGTGCAAGCTCCTGCACCTGCCACGCATCCTTGATCATGTTGTCAGGGGCGGGCCCCACGGTGAGCGACGGCCAGATCTCGGCAAAGACCACCTGCGCATCCGGCCTTTCAAAAGGCCAGACCGCGACATGATCGGCAAAACGAGCACGCAGGCGTGACAGCACAGGCAGCCCCATGACCACCTGCGACCCGACAGCCCCTGCCCCGGCCATTTGCCAGCAGGTGAAACTGCCCTTGGCACGCTGTTCCCCCGCGCGCTTGTCGGGAAACGGGTTGGCGTAGCCTGCCTTGGTGCGCGGCAGCCCTGCGATATCGCGGTTGGGCAGCCCGTTGGCCCAGAAAGGGCCGCTGCCATCGCCCAGACCCAGATTGATCTCGGCCACCAGATCGAAACGGTTGTTACGGTCTGGCGCATCTTCGACCCGCGCCTCGAACCACTCCCACAGGGCGAAGGGATCGTCGCTGCCCGTCAGGGCCTCGGCAAAACCGCTGGGGTAGGCAAAGGGGAAATCGAAGCCGATGAACAGACGGCGACCCTGCGCCAGCTCTGCTTCGATCAACGCGGCGATCCACGCCTCTGCCTCGGACCGGTTGCGCAGATAGACAGGCGGGTCCGAGATGCCCCCGCGCGACACCCCCGCCCAAATCGCATCTTTGCGCGGGGTTGGTCCGGTGTCATTACCGCCGGACCAATCGACCACAACAAGCGTGTCGAAAGGGCTCACAACCCCACCTCGGCCAGAATGAAATCGGCGATGGTGCTGGTGTCATTCAGATCGAATACGGGGCGATCCAACGTCATGGGGGTGTCGCTGGCAATCGCCTTGATCGTCGGATCCTCCGGCGCGATCAGCGCGTTGCCGGTTTCGGCCCGATGCGCTTCGACCTTGGCGTGACCGTCGCGTTTGTAGCCTTCGACCAGCACCAGATCGACGGGCGCAAGCTTGGCCAGCAGCGCGTCGAGCGTCGGCTCATCCTCGCCCTGCAGCTCATGCATCAGGGCAAAGCGGTTGCGCGAGGCCAACAGCACCTCGCGCGCGCCAGCGACGCGGTGGCGGTGGCTGTCCTTGCCCGGATGATCCACATCAAAACTGTGGTGCGCATGTTTCACGGTAGACACTGAAAACCCGCGGCCCGTGATTTCGGTCACAAGGCGTTCCATCAGCCCCGTTTTGCCTGCGTTTTTCCAGCCGACAACGCCGTAAACTCTCATAGCATCTCCTGTGCGCGGGCCAGATCTTGGGGGGTGTTGATGTTAAAGAACGCGACCTCATGGGGGAACAGCGCTTCGCGCCCCTCATGCGTTTGTGTCCACATCACGACCTTGCGCAGCCCCCCTTGCAAGGCGGCGCGCAGATCGTCGCGTAAGGCCACGGGCCAGAGGCCAAAGGTCGGATGCCGCGCGGTGCCGCGTTTGGCATCCGGCGTGGCGGCCAGCACCAGCGGATGGGTCATCCCCTCGCTTGCCAGCAACAGCTGCGGCACCAGATCACCGGGGAAGAACGGCGTGTCTGCCGCCGCCGTGACGATGGTATCCGCGCCCTGTTCAGCGGCCCAATCCAGCCCGGCCAGCACGCCCGCAAGGGGACCGGCGAACCCGTCGATACTATCGGGCAACACCGGCAGCTTCAGCCCCGCAAACCGCGCGGCATCACCATTGGCATTCAACGCGACGCGATCCACCTGCGGGGTCAGCCGTTCAATCACATGACCCAGCACGCTTTGAACGCCAAGCTGCAACAGCCCCTTGTCGCCGCCGCCCATCCGCGTCGCCTGCCCACCGGCAAGGATCACCCCAAGTGGCTGTTTCATGCGCTGCCCTTTCGCCCAGATCGTTTCGGTTCATCCGCGATTCCGTCGGGGTCCGCGTCACGGATCAACCGGTCCTCGCCCGCCAGACAGATAAAGCGTTTGCCCTTCATCCGGCCGATCAGCGTCAGCCCGACCTGCTGCGCGATCTCTACCCCCCAGGCGGTAAAGCCGGAGCGCGACACCAGCGCGGGGATGCCCATCATCGCGGTCTTGATCACCATCTCGGAGGTTAGCCGCCCCGTGGTATAGAGGATCTTATCCTCGGCCGGGACTTGCTCAGAAAGCATCCAGCCCGCGATCTTGTCGACCGCGTTGTGGCGACCCACGTCCTCCATATAGACCAGCGGGCGATTGCCCTGACACAGCACCGTGCCGTGAATCGCCCCGGCTTCCAGGTACAGGCTCGGCGTGCGGTTGATCTGCGCGCTAAGATCATACAGCCACGAGGTCCGCAGCGGGGTCGTGGGCAGAGACACATCCTCTAGCCCCTCCATCATATCGCCGAAAACCGTACCGACCGCACAGCCGGAGGTACGGGTCTTCTTGCGCATCTTGTCTTCGTAATCGGTTTTGCGGGCGGTGCGGACCACGACGACCTCAAGCTCTTCGTCATAGTCTACACTAGTGATATCCTCACCGTCGCGCAGCATGCCCTGATTGCGCAAGAACCCAAGCGCGAGGTATTCGGGGTAATCGCCGATCGTCATCGCGGTGACGATTTCCTGCGCATTCAGATATATCGTCAGCGGGCGTTCCTCGACCACATTGATCGTTGTTTCAGCCCCTGTTTGGTCGCGCCCGGTCACGGCACGGGTCAGCCGCGCCAACCCCGGTTGCGGTGCGATCAAATAAGCATCGGTGTCTGTCTTGACGGACAATTGCATCCCCCCAAAGCGGCAGTTAAGCATGTCCCGGCAATCTAGGGGGAACGCATGGCCATCACCACCACGAAATCGGCCTTTCGAAAAGGTCTTGCCGACGCCGCACCCTTTGTTCTGGTGATCATCCCCTTTGCGTCGCTGTTTGGCATCCTCGCCACCGAGGCAGGATTGAACGTATTCGAAACGCTCGCCTTTTCGGTTGTGGTCATTGCGGGGGCAGCACAGTTCACCGCGTTGCAACTGATGCAGGAACATGCCCCGACGGCGATCGTGCTGGCCTCTGCGCTGGCGGTGAACCTGCGGATGGCGATGTATTCCGCGTCGCTGACCCCTTACATCGGCTCCGCCCCGCTGTGGCAGCGCGCGCTGGCGGCCTATCTGACGGTCGATCAATCCTATGTCTGCGCGATGGCGCAGTACGAGAAGCAGCCCGATATGACGATCCCGCAACGGATGGCGTATTTCTTTGGCTGCGTGACCCCGATTGTACCGCTGTGGTATTTGTTCACGCTGGTGGGGGCGATGGTGGGCGCGCAGATCCCCGAAAGCTGGGCGCTGGACTTTGCGCTGCCGATCACCTTTCTGGCCATGATCGCGCCGATGTTCCGCACGCCGGCCCATGTGGTCGCGGCGCTGGTTGCCTCTGTCGCGGGGCTGCTGACGGCGGGAGTGCCCTATTCGCTGGGGCTGATCATCGCGGGGCTTGCGGGGATGATGGCCGGTGCGCAGACAGAGCTTTGGCTGGAACGGCGCCAGCCCCAACACCCTGAACAGGATGCGGTATAATGGATCATATCAACACCGGCACACTTTGGTTCGTGATCATCGCCCTTGGCATCGGCAGTTTCGGGCTGCGCTTTGTCTTTACCGGATTGGTTGGCGACCGCGAGATGCCCGCATGGCTGCTGCGGCACCTGCGCTATACGGCGGTGGCGATCCTGCCCGCGCTTGTGGCTCCGCAGGTGATCTGGCCCGCAGCCACGGACGGGCAGCTTGACCTGCCGCGCATGGCGGCAGCGGCTGCGGCCCTGACAATCGGGGTGATCACCAAAAACGTGCTGCTCGCCATCATCAGCGGTGCAGCAACGCTTTACAGTCTGCTTTGGTTACTGGGCTAGAAGCGACGCCCGCACCGCGTCGATCACATCGCCATCGTCATTCTCGTAGTATTTTGTCGTCGTGACACCGGGCAAGCTGGCGAACTGTTCGCTGAGCTTGGCCGGATAGAAGGTCTTGGAGATGCTTTCGAACCCTTGGACCTGCGACAGAATGCCCGAGGTCGCATTGGCGCAGAACGCCCCTGCTACCGTGCCGTTCGACATCACAAGCTGCAAAATCTGTTCCGCTTGCGCGTCCGTCACCTGAATTTCCTGACTGACAACATGGTAGGTGCTGCGTGCGTGCGAGGATTTGTAGCCTTGAATCCACTTGGGCGTCATACCGTAAAGCACGTCGCCGCGTTCGATCACGCGCGGATCGCGGAAGGAACCGGCGGGGTCAAAGATCACCTGCTGCGAGCCATTGACCACCAGCGCCGTATGGCCGCCGCTGCCGGTGCGGTTGTTGATCATCGTCATCAACGTGATGGATCGCGGCCCCGGTGCCACATAGGCGGCCGCCGCGACTTCTGCCGGTGTGTTATCAATCCCGGTATCATTCGCACAGGCCGCAAGCAGCCCGACGCAGGCCAAAGCCATCCAAACACGCATAGAAATATCCTGTCGGTTAGGTTTGCCCGCCTTAGCGCGCGAAGATCGCCATAAAGACCAGAATGGCAATAATCACGATGCTCGACCATTTGACGAAGTTCATGAAGCTGTCAAAAGTCTTCTCGTGCGTGCTGGTGTCCATCGAGCCGTGTTCATGTTTGGCCATTTGCGCGATCCTTGTCTTAACGTGCGTATGATTTGAACTGGGGAATACTGTATTCATCTGCCTATGTCACGGCATCAAAATGCGCGGGATCAGGTGTTTTCGCCTGTCTGTGCCGGCTCTTGCGTCTCGAGGTCTTGCGCCAAGCGGAAACCGATACGATTCGCTGGGGCTTCCTGCACCGCTTTGGGCAGCGCACGCAGGGCGACATTTAACTGGGTGACATGCTGCACCAGCTGCATCCGTGCCCCCGCGTTGTCCTTGCCGTAAAAGGTCACGATGTCCGGATCGAAATAGCCCATACCCTCGATCCGCAGCACACCGGCGTCACCGCCTGCGAACCCCATCGCGACCTCGTGATCGCCATCCAGCTGCTCTTCGAAATTTCTAAGGTAAAGCACGACCCGCTCGTAGGCCCATTGCGCTGGTGATTTCTGCGCGGCGGGTTTTTGGGTCATCCCCTTGGGCACCGGCTGGTCAGAGGCATTGCGTCTGTCGGGGTCCGAATGCACCTCGTAGAGGCGCGGCAGCGCGTCGGCCTCGATCGCTTCGGCCGCTGTCTTGATCTCGTTATCCATCGGTCAGCCCCTTGATTGATATACCCAAGCCCCGTCCAGCGCCCGCAAGCTGCGTGTGGCACGGCCCGTTTGGTAAAGATGGCTGAGATGGGCGACCGCTTCAACCAGCGCCAGACCGTATTCGCCTTCGCCAATGTTGCGCTTGAACAGGGTCGAGAAACATTCAGACGCCGACTTCGGCTCTGCAATCGCCTTTTCCAGACGGCGCAGGGCGCTGTGGTGATTCTCTATCAACTGGCGCATGCGGGTGGGCAGACCGGTGAAGGGCAGCTTGTGCCCGCCAAGCACCAGATGATCCTCGCGCGCCAGCAACGACAGACGGTCACAGGCCTCGATCCATTCGCCAATGGGGTCGGCCATGGGTTCGGTGGCATAGACCCCGACGTTAGGGCTGATGGACGACAGGATCTGATCGCCTGCAATCACCAGATTGTCATCACGGCTCCAGAAGGTGGCGTGTTCGGGGGCGTGCCCATTGCCCATATGCACGTCAAACACGCGTCCCCCGATGGTGATCTCGTCGCCCTGTTTGATCCGCGTAAAGCCAAGCGGCAGAGGCGAGACGATGTCGGCAAAGTTGAATGGCCGCTCGGAGGCGCGTTTCTCGTACAGCGCGGCATCCATCCCCGACAGTTTGTAGAAAGCCAAAGTCTCGGCTGGCGGTGCCTCTTGCGGGTCCAGGGTCAGCATCCGCGCGGTCAACCACGCGGTGCGCGTCGTCACCAGCTCTGCCCCGTGTTCGGTCTGGAACCAGCCCGCCAGCCCGATGTGATCGGGGTGGTGGTGGGTCACGATCACCCGCGACACCGGCTTGCCGCCCAAGGGCCCCGCGATCAGGTCCGTCCACAGCGCCTTGGACTTTTTCGACGCGAACCCCGTGTCGATGATCGTCCAGCTGTCGCCTTCGTCAAAGGCATAGACGTTGACGTGATCCAGCTTCATCGGCAGCGGCAGACGCAGCCAAAGCACGCCGGGGGCGACCTCTATCGCCGCATCATGGGCGGGCGGCGTCTCCCAGGGGAAACGCAAACCGGTGGGTGCGGTATCAGGCATCAGGCGGCCAGTTCGTCAGCAGAAAGCGCGAAAAGATCAGCCTCGCCCGCTTGGGCATGGGCCAGCAGGCCAACGTGTTCCGGCAGCAAGCGCAGGATGTAGAACCGCGCCAGCTTTTCGCGTGGCCCGCCCTTATCGGCCAGCGCCGCCTTGAGGTGCATATGCGCGCCAAGCACCCGTGCAAAGGCCCGCAGGTATGGCACCGCTCCGGCAAAGCGCGTGTCCATGCTCGATTGCTCGGTCAGCCAGTCGGTCGCCTCGCGCAGGGTTTCCGAGGCTTGCCACAGGGCATCCGTCATATTCGGAAAAACGTCGCGGGCGGCTTCGGCGTCTGCCTCGATCTCGTCCAGCAGACGGTTCGCGGCCTCGCCCCCGTCCATCATCTTGCGCGCGACCAGATCCATCGCCTGAATGCCATTGGTGCCTTCGTAAATGGCGGTCACCCGCACGTCGCGGCTGTACTGCGCGGCACCGGTTTCTTCGATAAAGCCCATGCCACCGTGGACCTGAACGCCCATCTCAGCGACGGCCATGCCGGTGTCAGTGCCAAAAGCCTTGGCGATCGGGGTCAGGAAGGCCGCGCGGGCTTTCCACTCGGCCTGACCGGTGGCGTTTGTCATGTCGATGGCCTTGGCACAGCACAGCGCGATGGCGCGGGCGGCAAAGGTTTCGGCCTTCATCGTCATCAGCATGCGGCGCACATCGGCGTGATCCACGATGGTGCCAGTGCCGTCGGGGCGCGATGTCTTGCCCTGTTTACGGTCCAGCGCATAGGCCAGCGCGTGTTGATAGGCCGCTTCGGCGATGCCGATACCCTGCCCGCCAACGCCAAGCCGCGCGTTGTTCATCATCGTGAACATCGCCGCCATGCCGCCTTGCTCGGGCCCGACCAGCCAGCCGGTCGCCTTGTCATATTGCATCACGCATGTCGGAGACCCGTGAATCCCCAGCTTGTGCTCGAGGCTCACCACCTTGAGGCTATTGGCATTGCCAAGGCTGCCGTCGTCATTGGGCAGGTATTTCGGCACGAGGAACAGGCTGATGCCTTTGGTGCCCGCAGGCGCACCGGGCAGACGCGCCAGGACAAGGTGGCAGATGTTGCCGCCAAAGTCATTGTCGCCCCAGGTGATATAGACCTTCTGACCCGAGATCGCATAGGTGCCGTCGCCATTGTCTTCGGCCTTGGTCGCCAGCGCCCCCACGTCCGACCCCGCTTGCGGTTCGGTCAGGTTCATCGTGCCGGTCCATTCGCCGCTGATCAGCTTGGGCAGGTACAGCTCCTTGATCGCGTCGCTGGCGTGATGCTCAAGCGCTTCGATCTGGCCTTGGCTCATCAAGGGGGCAAGTTGCAGGGACAGGCAGGCGCCGCTCATCATTTCGTTGACGGCGGTCGTCAGGGTCATGGGCAGGCCCATGCCGCCGAATTCGGGGTCGGCCGACATGCCGATCCAGCCGCCTTCGGCCACGGCCTTGAACCCGTCGGCGAAACCGGGCGAGGTGCGCACGACGCCGTTTTCAAGCTTGGCGGGGGTCTGGTCGCCGGCGCGTTGCAGCGGGGCCAGAACGTCATTGGTCATCTTGCCCGCCTCTTCGAGGATCGCGCGGGTGACGTCTTCGCTGGCGTCCTCGAAGCGGTCGGTCTGACGCACAGCGTCCAGCCCTACGACATGATCAAACAGAAAGGCAAAATCTTCGACAGGGGCGCGATAGGGCATAGTTTTCCTCCATTAACGCGTTCGTCTGCTTGGCAAACCGAACAGCGACCTGATAAGCCCAAGGCGATACTCCGGGCTGTTGCGGCGAGAATGTCGCTCAAGCCTGCGCACCGCAACCCAAAACGCGGCGTCATCCCCCGTGAGAGAAGCCAATGACCGAGATTCTTCCAGCCGACCCTTCCGGTATTTCCCGCGCCGCCACCCTGCTGCAGCAAGGCGCATTGGTCGCGCTGCCGACTGAAACGGTCTATGGTCTGGGGGCGGATGCGCGTAACGGGACGGCGGTGGCGGGCATCTACGAGGCCAAGGGGCGGCCCAGCTTCAACCCGCTGATCATCCATGTCGCCGATGTGGATCAGGCGCGACGCTACGGGCGCTGGTCCGACACCGCCGAGATTTTGGCAAGCGCCTTCTGGCCCGGTCCGATGACACTCGTGCTGCCTCTGGCCGACGGGCACGGGCTATCGTCGCTGGTGACGGCGGGGCTGGACAGCGTCGGCATCCGCGTGCCCGCGCACCCCACGGCCCGCGCCATTCTGCGTGCGCTTGGCGGTCCGGTGGCGGCCCCCTCGGCCAACCCCTCGGGCAAGATCAGCGCCACAACGGCGCAACATGTTCTGACGGGGCTTGGGGGGCGGATCGCCGCTGTGGTTGATGACGGCCCCTCCACGGTGGGCCTGGAAAGCACCATCATCGGCCTGAACCAGCCCCGCCCCACGTTGCTGCGCGCAGGCGGGCTGCCGTCGGAGGCGATAGAGGCAGCTCTTGGCGCACCGCTGGATGTGGCCGACGGGGCAGAGATTATCGCCCCGGGTCAGCTCGCCTCTCACTACGCGCCCCGTGCCAGCGTGCGTCTGAACGCCCAAACGGCGACGGATGGAGAGGTTTATCTTGGCTTTGGCGCAGCAAGCGGGAGCGGGCCGGATGACCTGACCCTATCGGCCAGTGGCGATCTGGTGGAAGCGGCGGCGCATCTGTTTGACCGACTGCACGCGCTTGACCGGCTGCGAAAGCCGATTGCGGTGGCCTCGATCCCTGAAACCGGTCTGGGCCGTGCCATCAATGACCGTTTGCGCCGTGCGGCGGCACCGCGTTAGGGCTTTTGCCCCGCAAATCGTGGCAGTTCAGGCGCGCCCTGCTGTCGCGCTGAGCCCCAAAGGGTCCACCCCGATAGAGCTCAGCGCCGCTTCCCATTTGCGCGCATCGGGCAGGTCGAACAGGATGGCGCTATCGCCTTGGCAGGTCAGCCAGCCGTTCTGGGCGATCTCAGCCTCTAGCTGGCCGGCCGCCCAACCGGCATAACCCAGCATCAACATCGCCCGACGCGGCCCCTTGCCGCGGGCGATGTCTTCGAGGATGTCCAGCGTCGCTGTCATCGCCACCCCGTCCGCGATATCCGTCGTCTGCATCACGGACCGGTATTCGGCGCTGTGCAGGACAAATCCGCGCTCTGTCTCGACGGGGCCGCCCACATGCACCCCCAGTCCGGAAACATCGTCCATGTCCACATCGCTGAGCCGGTCAAGCACATCGCCAAGCTTCAGATCAGCGGCGGGTTTATTGACGATCAACCCCATCGCGCCTTCGTCGTCATGCGAGCAGATAAAGATCACCGAATGATCGAACCGAGGATCCCCCATGCCGGGCATCGCCACTAAAAGCTGGCCGGTCAGATCCATTTTTATGCTGTCGTCCTTATGCGTCATTCCAATAGCATGACCTGCGCCCCTGCGGCTTTCAACCCCCGCGACTGCAACACATCATAATGCAAACGTGACTTGGCAAACGGGGGGCAGATGGCCCATGAAAGCGCCATGATCAGAAAAATTCTTGGCCTGATGGCCGCTGCCCTTATCGCCCCGCTGCCCGCTTCTGCAATGGAAGTGATCCACGGGGAAATACTGCAAGGCTGGGTGCTGCCCGATGGCAACCGCATGGCCGCGATCCGCATGACGGTGGAGCCGGGCTGGAAAACCTACTGGCGCGCGCCCGGTGACATGGGTATCCCGCCCAGCTTCGACTGGTCCGGCTCGCGCAACCTGTCGGCGGTGGCAGTGGAGTGGCCTGCGCCCACGGTGTTCCGCGAACCCAATCTGACCACCATCGGGTATAAGGATCAGGTCGTGCTGCCGCTGCGGATCAGCGTGCCCGACAAAGGGGCCCCCGTCACGGTCCAGACCACCATTGATCTGGGCGTGTGCAGTGACATCTGCGTGCCCGCCTCGCTTGAACTGAGCGGCGTGATCGACACCACCACAACCCGCGCCGATCCAGCGATTGCCGCCTCATTGGCGCAGCGGCCGTTTTCGGCGAAAGAGGCCCGTGTGAAAGACGTGACCTGCACCATCGGTATGGCAGGCGCGGACCTGACACTGGACGCCGCGATCACCCTTCCCCCCGCGGGCGGGCAAGAGCTGGTGGTGATCGAAACCGGCAACCCAGATCTTTGGGTCAGCGAGGCAGATACCACCCGCAAGGGCAACGTCCTACATGCGCGGGTGGACGTGGGCCACGTCAGCGGCGGCCCCGTGGCACTGAACCGGTCGCACATCCGCATGACGGTATTGGGCAGCAAGCAGGCCGTCGATATTGTGGGATGCAACGCGGGCTGATCACAGGGCCCGTTTGCGGCGCGACAGCAGCAACGCCACCGCGCCGACGATATAGCCCACCAGCGCGATCAAAGCCGCCCCGGCCAGGAACAGCAGCAGCGCCGCGCTGCGCGGGGCCATCGCCCCCAGCTTAGGCAGCAGCTCGACCAGTGCGGGATGCAAGCCGCCTGTCACCGCAACCCACCCCAGCGTGGCCCCGCCCCACAGCACCACCAGCACCCAAAGCGCCAGAATGCCGAGGCGCAGACCCCCTGCCCGTGCCCGCATGGCCCGACGCATCGCCCGGATCTGGCGACCGATATCATGCTGCGCCGCGACCAGCGCAGGCACGACCAGCAACACCAGAAACATGCCAAAACCCAAACCATAGACCAGCGTGATCACCGTGGGCTTCAGGAACTGCGCCTGCTGGCTTTGCTCATAAAGCAGCGGGGCCATGCCAAGGACCGTGGTCAGCGTGGTCAGCATCACCGGCCGTAACCGGTCCGCCGCGCCATCAATGATCGACGGGATCACTCCACGGGTGGCACCGTATTCGTCAATCGTACCCACCAGAACAATGGAATCGTTGATGATGATCCCTGTCATCCCCAACAGGCCCACGACCGTGAACATGCTCAGCGGCACCTCCCACAGAGCGTGCCCGTAGATTGTGCCGACCAGACCAAAGGGGATCACCGCCATCACCACCATGGGCCGCGTCCAACTGCCAAAAACCCAGGCGAGAACAAGGTAGATGCCCGTCAGCACAAGGATCAGGCCGGTCAGCGCATCCGACAGAAACGTATCTTCCTGCTCGCTCAATCCGCCGATGCGGAAATCCACCTGCCGTTCAGAGGCGATGCGCGGCAGGATATCCTCGCGCAGGGCCGTCGTGATCTCGCTCGCGCGGGCGGGGTCATCCTCTGATATGTCGCCCGTGACTGAGATGAGCCGGATGCCATTCTCGCGCCGCACCGTGCTGAAGCCGGTGCGTCGGTCCACGCTGACGATATCGGCCAGCGGCACATATTGCCCGTCCGGCGTGCGCATCTGCGTCCGTTCAAGGAAATCCGCCGTCAGCTCACCCTCGGGCAGTTCAACCCGGATTGTCGCCGATCGTGGACCGTCGGGATAGGTCGCCGCCTCGATCCCGCCCAGACGGTGGCGCAGCACCCGCCCCAAGGTATCAATCGTGAACCCAAGCGCCTGTCCTTGCGGCGTCAGATCAAGGATCAGCTCTTCCTTGTCGTAGGCCAGGTTATCCTGCACCGCGCTGACTTCGGGATATTGCCGCAGGGCATCCTGCAGATCCTGCGATGCGGCTTTCAACACCTGCGTGTCAGCGCCGTAGAACTGCACATCCAGCGCGTCCCCCCCGGGACCCGACCGCCAGCCGCGAAAGCTGACGGTTTCGGCAAGGGGATGATTTACCACCGCGTCTTGCAGTTCAGCGACAAAGGCGAAGCTGGAATAGGGGCGCAGATCGGCGTCGATCAGCTCGATCGAGATGCCGCCCAGCAGATCGGCGTCCTTGCTGTCGGCCCCGTCCAGACCACGCCCCGCATTGCCCCCGACCTGCGCGATCACATAGTCGATGGGGTTGGTGCCGTATTCCTCGGCGTATTGCGCGCCCAGCGCTTCTGTCGCGCGTTGCATTTCGCGCATCATCGCCAGCGTATCGGCGCGGGTGGCCCCTTCGGCCATGGCAAAATTACCCGTCACCGACCCGCGTTCAGGCGCATTGAAGAACCGCCATTGCACGTCACCCCGGATGAACAGCGCCACCTGCGAGGCAAGCACAGCGACCACACCGGCAAGCACCACATAGCGCGCGCGGATCACCCCCGCCATGAAGGGGCGGAACAGCCGTTCGCGCACCCAAAGAAACCCGCGATTGACCACTCGGCTGGGCAGGTCATACCACCGTTGCTTGGCCCCTGCTGCCATCGCATGGGCCATATGGTTCGGTAGGATCAGAAAACATTCAACCAGTGACGCGGCCAGCACGGCAATCACTGTAAGGGGGATATCCCCGATCAGACTGCCAAAGCGCCCGCCCACGGCAAGCAGACCGAAAAAAGCAATGATCGTTGTCATCGTTGCGGCAAAGACCGGCATCGCCATCCGCCGCGCCGCGTTCTCTGCCGCTTGCATGGGGGGCTCGCCCAGCTCTTTGTGGCGATAATCCGCGTGTTCGCCCACAACGATCGCATCATCAACCACGATGCCAAGCGTGATGATCAACCCGAACAAAGAGATCATATTGATCGTGATCCCCCCCGCATACATCAGCGCAATCGCCGCGGCCATCGACGCAGGTATGCCCGCGGCCACCCAAAAGGCCGTGCGCGCATTAAGAAAGAGGAACAGCAACCCCACCACCAGTGCGAGCCCCATCAGCCCGTTATCAATCAGCAGGTCCAACCGCCCGGTGATCGCCTCGGCCCGCGTGCGGATCAGCTCTATCGTCACGCCCCTCGGCAGCATCACAGCCATATCCGCCGCGACGCTTTCGACGCTGTGCTGGATACCGATGGCATCCCCCCCGTCAGAGCGGTCAATACGCACAGAGATCGCGGGGTCATCCCCCACGAAATATCCTACCTCTCGGTCGGAGCCCTGCTCGATCACCCGCGCCACGTCCCCGACCAGCAATGACGACCCGTCCGCATTGCTGCGCAACACCACACGCGACAGGGCGTCCGCGCTACGCTTCGCGGTGCCGGTGCGCACGCGCGCATTGGCACCTGTCACATCACCGGCGGGGTTGGCGTCCACCTCGGCCGCGATCACGGCGGCGATTTCGGCCATGGTGATGTCGTGACGGATCAGTCTGGTCGACGGCACCTCGATCAGGGTTTGCGGTGCCGCGACCCCCTGAATGGTGCTGCGCGTTACACCCGCCGCGAACAGCCGCGTGACGAATTCATCCGCGAAACGCCCCAGCTGTTCCGCGCTGATCGCGCCGGTGATCACGACATCGGTCACACGGTCGCGCCAGATACCACGCCGGACCACCGGATCTTCGGCATCTTCTGGCAGTGTGGTAACCGAATCCACCGCCGTTTGCACATCCGTCGCGGCGCGGGCAATGTCCCAATTGGGCTCGAACTCAAGCGAGACGGTCCCGCTGCCCTCGCGCGAGGCAGCGGTGGAGCTTTCGACCCCTTCGACCGCCAGCAAGACCGGTTCAAGCACCTGCACGATAGCGCTGTCCACATCGTCGGCCCCCGCCCCCTCCCAAACGGTTGTGACCGACACGCTGTCGATGATCACATCGGGAAAGAACTGCGCCCGCATATTCGGCGCAGCGGCCGCCCCGCAGACCAGCAGCACCACAAGCAGCAGGTTGGCTGCCGTCCGGTGACGGGTGAAATACGACAGGATCCCCCCTGCACGACCGGACATGCTGCGCGCCATCTCCCTAGCCTCCCATCCGGCTTTCAAGGCGTTCGATCATGCGCGCCGGCACCTGCGGCTCGGCCAGCTGCGCCAGCACGCGCGCCTTCGCCTCTTGGGGCATTCGGCTATTCCCCTCGATAAAGGCCACAAGCTTTGCCCGACGCTCCTCTGTCAGGGCGATCATGCTGGGGACATCTCCCTGCGCGGTCTCATCCGCCCCCGGACGCAACGGCTTGACCGCGATACCGGCCCCCAGCAGGGGCGACCGCGCCTCGACCACGTCGCGACCCTCGACCGGACCACGGACCAACACGTCGTCGCCCACGCGGCGCAGAACAGAGACCTGAATGCTTTCCAATCGGTTCTCCGCATCCAGCACCAAGACCGCCCCGGTGGCATCAAGGGCAGAGCTTGGCAGGCGGATCACATCGTCCAGGGCAGGTTCGCGCACATGTACCGTCGCGAAATCGCCCGGCTTGAACCCCGGTGCCTGCATCAGCGTGGCAAAGATCAACCGGCCGCTGGCCCCCTCGCCCGCTGCGGCCCCTGCACGGGTGATCTGGCCGCGGGCCTCAAGGTCCACGCCCGCGACATCAAGGCGCGCCGTAACCTCTGCCTTGATCAACCGGCCCTGTGCATCCAGCAGACGCGCGTATTGCGCGGTCGAGATGCGAAAGGAAATCTCCAGATCATCCGGCGCGATCAGCTCTGCCAGCCTCTCGTTCGCAGAGACCAAGCGCCCTTCGACGACCGAGGTTTCGCTTAGCGCCCCATCGAACGGCGCGGTGATCGTGGTTTCCTTTAACGCACGCTGCGCATCCTCCAACGCGATTTGAGCGTTGGACAACAAGCGCACCGCGTTATCCACGCGCGCTTCTGTCTGGGTCACCACCTGTCGACGTGCAAGAACGGCCTGTCGCGCGCTTGAGGCAGCAAGCTCTGCCGTTTCCGTCGCCGTCGCGGTGCCGACACCGCGTTCGCCCAGATCACGCTGGCGGTCAAACGCGCGAGTGCGCAGCGCGGCCTGCTCTTCGGCGGCGGCAAGCTCGTCCAGTCCCAAAGCCAGCGCGCGGTCCGCATCGCGCCCCTCTGCCTCTGCATCGCGTACGGCACTTTGCGCCCGCGCGACCTCGGCCAAAGCGTCCGAACGGTCAAGGCGCACCAGAACCTGACCCGCCGTGACCTGCCCGCCCTCTTCGAAGTCCGGTGCCAGCTCGACCACGCGCCCGCCAACGGCCGCACGCAGCTCTAGCGTGCGGCGGCTTTGCACCGCGCCAAAACTTTGCAGGATCGGCACTTCGGTCCCAGACTGCGCACGCACCACATTGACCGAGAATACCCGTTCTCGCGGGACGCGCTCGGGCGGCGTGTCGGTCAGACGCTGCTGAACCGCCCCGCCAATGAGGTCCGCCGCAAGCACCAGAAACCCCAAAGTCGCCGCTGCCAGAAACAACCCGATCATGCTTTGCCGTAGAAAACGCATCTTGCCCCGATCCTATTTCGTCCGTGCCAGCTTACCCCGCAGGCCTGCAGAACAAAATCACAGTTGTGACAGCCACGCACGGCTTATCAGGCGCATCGCAAAGCAGCGCGGGAAAATTGGGTTAAATTCATCGCCCCAGCTGTTATTTCCGGCGCTGGTGTTCATCCAGACGCGGCATGATCTCAACGAAGTTGCAGGGCTTGTGCCGGTAATCGAGCTGCTTGATCAAAATCTCGTCCCACGCATCCTTGCACGCCCCCGGAGACCCGGGCAGCGCAAAGAGATACGTCCCCTGGGCGACGCCGGCGGTGGCCCGGCTTTGCACCGCCGAGGTGCCGATCTTCTGCATGGATACGATCGTGAACACGGTGCCGAATGCATCGATCTCTTTCTCGTAGACATCGCGATGTGCCTCGACCGTCACATCGCGCCCCGTCAGCCCTGTGCCCCCCGTGCTGATCACCACGTCAATCTCAGGGTCGGCACACCAGTCGCGCAACTGGTCGGCAATCTCGCCGCGCTCATCGCGGATGATGCTGCGTGCCGCGAGGAAATGCCCCGCTTCGGCGATGCGCGCGACCAAGACATCGCCTGACCTGTCTTCGGCCAAACCCCGGGTATCGGATACTGTCAGCACCGCGATCCGCACGGGGATAAAATCAATCGTCTCGTCAATCCGGCTCATGTCCGCTCCAATACTGCAAGACGTGCGGCGAGGGCCACGAAAATACCGCTGCTGATCCAGCGCAGCGCCTGCCCGCCCCCCACCATCCGGCGGCCCAGGCCACTGGCAAACACACCAACCAAGGCGTTGATAATCAACCCGCCAAGCGACAGCACCGACCCCAGCATCAGAAACTGCAGCAAAACCGGCCCCGCTTCTGGCACGACGAACTGCGGGACAAAGGCCAGCACGAAAAGGATCACCTTGGGGTTCGTCAGGTTCACGATCAAACCGCTGCGAAACGCGGATTTCGGCGCAGGCACGGGATTTGCGGCCGCGCCGCTGCTACGCCAGGTCTGCACGGCCAGCCACAAAAGATAGGCAACCCCGATCCAGCGGATCACGTCAAAGGCCCACGGCAGGGCTGCCACCACCGCACCAAGGCCGAGCCCCGCCAAGGTCACATGCACCATACCGCCAAGGGCGACCCCCGCACTTGCCGCAACCGAGGCGCGCGGACCAAAGCGCATGCCCTGCCCCAGACAAAACATCATATCCGCGCCCGGTGTCAGGTTCAGCGCCAGGGCGGCGGGCACAAAGGCCAGCAATGTGAGGGGATCAACCATGCGTCAATTTCGCTTTCAGTGAGAGTAAATCGGCCCAGGCCTCGCGTTTGAACTCGGGGCTGCGCAGCAGATAGGCGGGGTGGAACATGGGCAATGCGGGTAACCCCTCGGCTTGCGTCCACTGACCGCGCAAGCGGGTGATGCCACGTTTGCCCAGCAACGCCTGCGCGGACCAATTGCCAACGATGACCAACACCTCGGGCTTGGCCAAAGCGATATGCCGCGCCAGAAATGGCTTCATCATCGCGATTTCATCCGGCTTCGGATCGCGGTTCTGCGGCGGCCGCCAGGGCAAGACATTGGTGATATAGACAGGCGACGTCTGGTGATGGCGCCCCATGTCGATGGCCGCGAGCATCTTGTCCAGCAACACGCCGGCACGCCCGACAAAGGGCCGGCCCTCGCGGTCTTCGTCCCGCCCTGGTGCCTCGCCCACGATCATCACCTGTGCCCCCGGCGTCCCGTCCGAGAAAACCATTTTGCGCGCGCCGCGTTTCAGCTCGCAATGCTCGAAGGCGGCCATGGCGGCACGCAATTCATCCAGCGTCGCAGCCCCAGCCGCGGCCAGTGTCGCCTCTGCCACCACATCCGGCCCTTGGGCAGCCAAAGGCACTGGTCCGCTCTTGCCCTTTTGCGCCTTCGGCTTCTCGACCGCGGCGGGCACCTCGTAACGGTTCACCGGCGCATCGCAAATCGCCTCGGTCGCGCCAAGTTCGATCTGCCAATGCAAAAGCGCAAGCGCCTGATGATAATCCACTGATTCCATGCGCCCAACTTACGCGCTGGTGTCGGCAATAAAAATGCCAACTTCCAAATGGTCTTAAATCCAACGCGGCCCCCACGGCCGGATGCCCCCGCCCGACGACTTGCCCCGCCCTGCGCCGCCGCCTATAACGCCAAAAATAACGTGGGGTCCCCCGTCATGAGTTTCGCACACCGCCATCTTCTGGGCATTGAACACCTGTCCCAGGACGACATCACAACCCTGCTTGATCTGGCCGACAGCTATGCCGATCTGAACCGCCAGCCCCATAAACACAGCGACGCGCTGAGCGGGCTGACACAGATCAATATGTTCTTCGAAAACTCCACCCGGACGCAGGCGAGCTTCGAGATCGCGGGCAAGCGGTTGGGTGCGGATGTGATGAATATGGCGATGCAGGCGTCCTCGATCAAAAAGGGCGAAACCCTGATTGATACGGCGATGACGCTGAACGCCATGCACCCCGATCTGCTGGTGGTCCGCCATCCGCAATCCGGTGCCGTCGATCTTCTGGCACAGAAGGTGAACTGCGCGGTGCTCAATGCGGGTGACGGGCGGCATGAACACCCTACGCAAGCACTGCTGGACGCGCTGACGATCCGCCGTGCCAAGGGCCGCTTGCATCGCCTGTCCATCGCCATCTGCGGCGACATTGCCCATAGTCGCGTGGCACGGTCCAACATCATGCTGCTTGGCAAGATGGAGAACCGCATCCGCCTTATCGCGCCGCCCACGCTGATGCCCGCGCAAATCGGTGAATTCGGCGTCGAAGTCTTCGATGACATGGAAGAAGGGCTGAAGGACGTTGACGTTGTGATGATGCTCCGCTTGCAAAAAGAACGCATGGATGGCGGCTTTATCCCCAGCGAACGCGAGTATTATCACAGATATGGGCTGGACGCCGAAAAACTGGCCCATGCCAAGCCCGATGCCATCGTGATGCACCCCGGCCCGATGAACCGCGGGGTAGAGATCGACGGAACGCTTGCCGATGACATCAACCGCAGCGTCATTCAGGATCAGGTAGAGATGGGCGTCGCCGTGCGCATGGCCGCGATGGACCTGCTGGCGCGCAACCTTGTCGACAGCCGCAAGGCCACCGCATGACCGCAGCCCCGCCCGAAGAACAGGACCTGCTGCACTGGCGTATCTCGCCGCGGGCGTTCTTTTGGCGGTGCGTGGCGCTGGCGGTGCTGACCATGTTGTTCACACTGCCCTTGCTCATCTGGCTGGACCCGTTCACGTGGCTGCTTGCCTCGGTCCTGATTGCGGTGTTCTACATGTGGGTGTTTGAGGAATTCCAGATCTGGTACAGCAACCGCAATACCGTCTGGCGGCTGACCAACCGTGCGCTCTATATCAACTCCCCCGATACGGCAGAGCCGCTGGTCCTGCCGTTGACCGACATCCGGTCGATCGGGAAACTGTCCTTGTGGTCGATCAGCCTTGGCCTGCCCGACGGCCAGCGGATCACCTTGCCGCTGGTGCCGAACCGGGCAGAGACCAAGGCCCGCCTTGCCCAAGCGATAGAGGCTGCATCATGAGCGATCGTTTTTGGCAAGACCTGCTTGAACCCGAGGAAGAACTGCTCTGGACGGGGCGCCCCCGCCCCAAGCTGTCGCTGCGCAATTTTCAGCTGTTCGGCCCCTTTGTCGGGGCCATTGGCACCGTGATCGCGGGGGCGTTTGTGCTGCGGGGCAACACCCTGCCCGTGTCGCAATCGGTCGTGGTGGCTGTGATCGTCGCGCTGGTGGCGCTGTCGTTGCTGCGCGGGATGAAACGTCTGACCGACCTGCGCCGCACCCGCTATGCGCTGACCAACCACCGCGCCCTGTTTTTCAAACTGACCCGCGACGGCACCCGTGCCAAAGCTTTCCCCCGCAGCGCCGAGACGAAACCCGATCTGCGCCCGACCAGCCCGCCGTCGGTTTTCTTTATCCGGCATGAACAGCCGGGCAATCCGGCACGCGCCGCGCATCTAGGATTTGAATATGTCGAAGACAGCGACAGATTAAGTGCATTGATGGTAACCCCGTACAAAGGTGCAACACGATGACACAACTCGAAATCCCCAAGGGCGAGATCGGCCAGATCCGCCTGTTTGCCGTGAACCGCCCGATTGACGAATTGGCCCGCGATCTGCGCAACGACAGCAAAGAGGCGTTGATTGCTGATCTGCTGGGCCGCCCTATGCCCGAAGGCGCGGCCGAGCTGTTCCCCGTGTCGGATCTGACCGGCGTAGGTCTCGCCTCCTACCTGGGGGATGGCTATGCGGTGCCGCGTGAACAGATCAGCCGCGACCGCGCGCGACTGGATGCGCTGGACGGCTATGTATTGCTGCTGTTCTCCTCGGCCTTTGACGGGCAGGAAGCGACGCTGGACCTTGGCCCCGAACTGACGATGATCGGCACCTATGGCGAGGCGCAGCCCGATATGTCCGTCACCCCGCTTGAGGCTGACTCTGCACAGCCCTACACCGGTGCCGCGGATATGACCCCGAAATCCCCGCCCAAGGGCGGTGCCGGCGGTATGATCGTGCTTTTGGCGGTGATCGTGCTGATCGGTCTTATTCTATGGTGGCTGCTGTGAAAGAACCCAAACCCGATCCCAAGATGTCCGGACGTATCGCCATGATTGCCCTGCTTGTCGCCTTTGGCGTGGCGGGCATGATGGTGTGGATCGGGTCCTGACCTTTCTGACTGCCCCCGCGGCACCCCTGTTTTCCTAACGACGAAGGCTCCTCCATGACCCTGCATTTTATCAACGCGCAGCTGATCGACCCCGAAGCAGGCACCGTCACCCGCGGCACGCTTCGGGTCGAGGATGGCAAGATCGCGGCGGTACTGGACGATACCGCACCGATCCCCGGAGATGCGCAGGTCGTGGATTGCCGTGGGAAATACCTCGCCCCCGGTATCGTCGATCTGGGCGTCAAGGTTTGTGAACCCGGGGAGCGACACAAGGAAAGCTTCCGCTCTGCGGGGCTGGCAGCGGCTGCGGGTGGGGTCACGACAATGGTCACCCGCCCCGACACCGACCCCACCATCGACAGCCCCGAAGTGCTTGAATTCGTCACCCGCCGTGCGAACGAGGCCGCGCCGGTCAACGTCGTGCCCATGGCCGCGCTGACCAAGGGCCGCGAAGGCCGCGAGATGACAGAGATCGGATTTCTCATGGATGCCGGTGCCGTGGGCTTTACCGATTGTGATCGCGTGGTGACGGATACCAAAGTGTTCTCCCGCGCGCTGACCTATGCCCGTAGCCTTGGCGCGCTTGTCATCGCTCACCCGCAGGAACCCATTCTGAGCAAGGGGGCGGCGGTGACCTCTGGTAAATTCGCGTCGCTGCGCGGGCTGCCTGCCGTCTCGCCCATGGCGGAACGCATGGGGCTGGACCGCGACATCGCCCTGATCGAAATGACGGGTGCCCGCTATCACGCCGACCAGATCACCACCGCCCGCGCCCTACCCGCGCTGGAGCGCGCAAAGAAGAACGGTCTGGATATCACCGCCGGGGTCGGCATCCACCACCTGACGCTGAACGCGCTGGATGTGGCCGACTATCGCACCTTCTTCAAGCTCAAGCCCCCCCTGCGCGACGAAGAGGATCGCATCGCCGTGATAGAGGCCGTGGCCTCTGGTCTGATCGATATCATCTGTTCCATGCACACCCCGCAGGACGAGGAATCCAAACGGCTCCCGTTCGAGGAAGCCGCATCGGGGGCCGTCGCATTGGAAACCCTGCTGCCGGCAGCCTTGCGACTGGTCCACTCCGAGATGATCGATATCGCAACATTGTGGCGTGCGCTGTCGTTCAACCCTGCGAAACGTCTGGGGCTGCCCGGGGGGCGGATGTCCGTCGGTGCCCCCGCCGATCTGGTGCTGTTTGATGATGGCGCGCCTTTCGTGATGAACCGCGAGGTTTTGCGGTCGAAATCGCGCAACACCCCCTTTGACGGGATGCGCATGCAAGGTAAGGTCTTGGAAACTTACGTTTCCGGCACCTGCATCTATAAGGCCTCCTGAATATGCCCCTGATCGACTCTTCCCTATTCGTGCTCCTGTTCTGGGCCGTTGCGGCCTATCTGATCGGGTCGGTCCCCTTTGGCATGGTGCTGACCCGCGCGATGAATCTAGGCGATCTGCGCAGCATCGGGTCGGGCAATATCGGTGCCACCAATGTCCTGCGCACTGGTTCCAAAAAAGCGGCGGCGCTGACGTTGATCCTGGATGGGGGCAAAGGGGCCGTTGCAGTGCTGCTGGCACGGCTCTTCGCGGGCGAGGACGCCGCCCAAATTGCCGCATTGGCCGCGATGCTGGGTCATTGCTATCCGGTCTGGCTGGGGTTCAAGGGCGGCAAGGGCGTCGCGACATTCCTTGGTGTGTTGCTGGCACTTGCATGGCCCGTCGGCCTCGCCTGCTGTCTGGCGTGGCTGATCGCCATGGCCGTCACCCGCACCTCGTCCATCGGGGGGCTGGCATCCGCCGCGGCATCGACCTTTTTTATGATCTTCCTGGGCTACGGCAGCGCCTTGTTTCTGGGCATTCTGCTGACCCTGCTGGTGTTCTGGCGCCACCGCGAGAACATCAAACGCATCCGCGCGGGCACCGAACCCAAGATCGGTGCCAAGAAAGACTGACCCTGTGACGGCTACCGTAGACGCGCGCTTTTTGGACGCGTTCCACGCGCTGCCTGACGGCACTCACACCGGCAGATATCAAACCCGCCGCTATGTTTGGTCAAAAAGCACCTTCAACACAGGTAAAAGCTGGAAACTGGTTGCCGAGGAATTGGGCGGTCCGGACTATATCAGCCTGAACCTCTATGCGCTCGCCAGCGGCGCACGTCTTTATCCCTGCGAAATGCCCGCGGCCAAGGTCATCGCCTTTGTCCGCGGGCTGATCATCGAGGATCAGTAAGAATAATCGGCGTAGATCCGGCTGAGGTCGCCCTTCCACTTGCCGTTGTAATCCTCCAGCAGCTCGTCCGCAGGGACCTTGCCGGTCTCGATGCTTTCCTTCAGCGCGTTCAGGAAATGCGTCTCGTCCGGGACCATACCGCCCGCACCGCTGCGCGCCCGTGCTTTCAGCCCTTGTTCGGACAGGGCCACGGCCTCGCGCGCGATGTCGTGCATGCGCACGCCGCCCACCTTGGCCTGCAACCCGTCGACAGAGGCCGCGACCCGCAGCGCCTCGCGCGTTTCCGCGTCCCAGCCTTTAACCAGATCCCAAGCACCATCCAGCGCCTGTTGGTCATAAGTCAGCCCGACCCAGAACGCGGGCAAGGCACACAGACGACGCCAAGGCCCACCGTCGGCACCGCGCATTTCGATGAATTTCTTGATCCGCGCCTCGGGGAAGGCGGTGGTCAGGTGGTCCGCCCAATCGCTCAGCGTCGGCATTTCCCCGGGCAGCGCAGGCAGCTTGCCTTTCAGGAAGTCGCGGAAAGACTGCCCCAGGGCATCGATATATTTTCCATCGCGGTATACAAAATACATCGGCACATCGAGCGCATATTCCACCCAACGCTCAAAGCCCATGCCGTCTTCAAACACCCAGGGCAACATGCCCGTACGCGCCGCATCCAGATCACGCCACACGCGGCTGCGCCATGACTTATGGCCGTTGGGCTTACCTTCAAAAAACGGCGAATTCGCAAACAGCGCCGTCGCGACAGGTTGCAAGGCCAGCGCCACGCGCAGCTTTTGCACCATGTCCGCCTCGGACCCGAAATCAAGGTTCACCTGCACCGTGCAGGTCCGACGCATCATGACCCGGCCCATAGTCCCGACCTTGGTCATATATTCGTTCATCAGCTTGTACCGGCCCTTGGGCATCAGATCCATCTGGTCGTGGGACCATTCCGGTGCCGCGCCCAAGCCAATGAACCCCGCCCCAATCCGGTCCGCCACATCGCGCACTTCGCGCAGATGGGTGTTCACCTCGTCGCAGGTCTCGTGGATGGTTTCGACGGGCGCGCCCGACAGCTCCAACTGACCGCCCGGCTCGAGCGAGATATTGGCCCCGTCCTTGACCAACCCGATCAGCTTGCCGCCCTCTTCCACAGGATCCCAGCCATGGCCGTCGCGCAGCCCTTCCAACATGGCGCGGATCGAACAATCGCCCTCATAGGGCAAGGGCAGCAGCGTCTCTTTGTTGTAGCCGAATTTCTCGTGCTCGGTGCCGATGCGCCAATCTTCCTTGGGCTTGCACCCGTCCGCGAGATAGTTGACCAGCTGGTCGTAACTTTCGATCGGGCCGCCGCCGGATTGAGGGATAGACATGTGGGGTGGCTCCGAGTTCAATTTCTGTGGTCTAAGGGATGGTGCGATTTGGACGGGGTGTCAATGCAACAGGGTCGAGGCCGGCCGCATCGAACGCCGCTCCCAAATCACGACGGACAGGGTCTTGTCATCGGCCAATTCGGCCAACATTCTTTCGGTACGCAGCCCCGGAAGTGCGGCAAAAGCGTCAAAAAGCGCGTCCGCCCCCGCGGCATCCACGGGGATCATCACGGGATTTTGTCCAGGCTGTTCCAGTTTCCAATGCGCCGGATAGGCCCCGCGCTCAAGGCTCAGACGCTCCATCTCGCGTAGGGCGATGACGCCGCCGGTCAGGGGACCGAAATAGGCGATCTGCCCCTCATCCACCTGCACCGCTCCGGCCCCGAGTCCGGTCTTGCGAAACCGCACACGCTGCCCGCCGATCCAGACAAAGATCACCCCCGCAAGGATCAGCGCATAGCCCGGTATCGCCAACAGCAACCCCGGCCCCGCCACCAGCCAAAGCCCGATCAAAGCGACCGCGATTCCGCCCAGAACCTCGCGCCAACGCCACAGTTCAGCCTTCGCCTCAGGTCGCAGAAAACTCATCGTGCTCTCCTACTGCAGGCTTCATTTTGCCAGATAAACTCCACGGGGGCGTGGGGGTGTGAAACCCCCACTCCGACGCGCGTGCCAGAAACCGCACTCACGCCCAATCTCCCAACGTCTTTTGCCACAGGGTCATGGCCGCCACTGCTGCCGTATCCGCCCGCAAGATGCGCGGCCCCAATGCGACGGGGCGCGACCAGTCCAACCCGCGCAAACGTGTGCGTTCACTGTCCGAAAACCCGCCCTCCGGCCCAATCAGGATGGCCCAAGGACCAGGCCGCGCGGACGCGAGCCCCTCTTCCTCGCCCGCCAGCGCCTCGTCGCAGAACATCAAGGACCGCTCGGGCTCCCAACGATCGATCAGACGGTCCAGCCGGACCATATCGGCCACCTCCGGAACGAAAGTCCCGCCGCATTGCTCCGCTGCCTCGACCGCGTGGGCTTGCAGACGATCGCGCTGCACGCGGCCGGCGTTGGTAAATTCACTTTGCACCGGCACAATACGCCGCGCCCCCATTTCGGCAGCTTTCTCGACAATGAAATCCGTGCGCGCCTTTTTGATCGGCGCAAAGATCAGCCACAGGTCGGGCGGCATCTGCAGCGGTTTCGTCTGCTGGGCACAGACCAGCACACCGCCGCGTTTACCCGCCTCGGCGACCTCGGCGCGCCATTCGCCATCAATGCCATTAAACAAAAGAACCGACGCGCCCACCGATTGGCGCATCACGCCAAAGAGATAATGCGCCTGCGCCTTGTCCAAAGGAACGGATTGCCCCTGCCCCAACGGATGATCTACATAAAGTCTGATTTTCGCGTTCATGGGCACAGATATATGTACGACACCTCGCCGACACCAGATGGGAATGATGCGACACGCGTGGTCGATGCCCCTGCGGACAATTGGGTCGACCGTTTTGCGCCGCGTTTCACCCGCCCCTACCTGCGGCTCAGCCGCGCCGACCGCCCTATTGGCACCTGGCTGTTGCTGCTGCCCTGCTGGTGGGGGCTGACGCTGGCGATGCTGTTTGACCAGCAACCGCGCTGGTTTGACCTGTGGATCTTCATCGGCTGCGGTGCCGGTGCTTGGCTGATGCGCGGCGCGGGGTGCACGTGGAACGACATCACCGACCGGCATATCGATGGCAAGGTCGCCCGCACGCGGTCACGCCCCATCCCCTCGGGTCAGGTCAGCGTCAAAGCTGCGCTGGCATGGATGATCGCACAGATGCTGATCGCGCTTGGCATTTTGCTGACCTTCAACGGGGCTGCCATCGCCCTTGGTGTGCTGGCCCTGCTGCCCGTCGCCGTTTACCCTTTTGCCAAACGTTTCACGTGGTGGCCGCAGGTTTTCCTTGGCATCGCCTTTAACTGGGGCGCGCTGCTGGCCTGGACCGCCCATACCGGCAGCCTCGGCGCGCCTGCGGTGGTGCTCTATGCTGCGGGAATCGCGTGGACGCTGTTCTATGACACGATCTATGCCCATCAGGACAAGGAAGATGACGCCCTGATCGGGGTCAAATCCACAGCCCGCCTGTTCGGAGACAATACCGGCCATTGGCTGCGGCGCTTCCTGATCGCCACCGTGGGCCTGATGGGGCTGGCGGTGATCTTTGCCCTGCGCGATTCCGCATCCTTTCTGGCGATGGTCATCGCCCTTGGCGGGCCTTGGGCAATGGGGTGGCATATGGCGTGGCAGCTGCGTGGTATCGACATCAACGACAACGACAAGCTTCTACGCCTGTTTCGTGTGAACCGCGATACCGGCATGATCCCGCTGGTGTTTTTTGCCGCAGCCCTGCTGGTGTGATTGCACCCCTGCCCCCTCGGGCGTATCAAAGGCTCCAACGTTAACGGTTTCAGAAACGAGCTTATGCGCCTATCTGCACTCCTGATCATCGCGATGACCTTTACCGCCGCTGCGACCGTCTCATTGGTGGCCGCGAATTTTTCGGTAACCCTGATCGAGGAAAACTCCGAGATCGGCGTGCGTGATGCGCTTGATGCAAAAGAGATGACATGGGCCGAAGTGCAGGCAGACGGGTTGCAGGTCACCCTGTCGGGCACCGCGCCGGACGAAGTCGCGCGGTTCAATGCGCTAAGCACCGCAGGCACCATCGTCGATGCTGCCCGCGTGATTGACCAGATGGATGTGACCGCGCAGGCCGCAATCGCCGCGCCGAAGTTCTCGGTCGAGATTTTGCGCAATGATTCCGGCGTTTCGATCATCGGGCTGATTCCCACGACCACGGACCGCGATGCGGCCATCGACCGTTTCCAATCTATCGCCGGTCAAGATCATGTCGCCGACCTACTGGAATCAGCGAATTACCCTGCCCCCGACGGATGGGAAGACGCCTTCGGTTTCGCCATTTCCGCGATGGAGAAACTGCCCCGTGCCAAAGTCTCTGCCGAAGCGGGGCGTGTGGCGATCACGGCCATTTCCGACAGCGCAGAAGCCAAGGCACGGCTGGAAAACCAGCTGAAACGTGCGGCCCCTCCCGGGCTGGTGGTGACACTGGAGATCGCCGCGCCGCGCCCGGTGATCACGCCCTTCACCCTGCGCTTCCAGATCGAGGAAGACAGCACCGGCTTTGACGCCTGTAGCGCGGATACCGAACAGGCCAGCGCCCGGATCCTCAAGGCGGCCGTTGCGGCTGGCGCACCGGGGTCGGCACGCTGCACGGTGGGTCTTGGCGTGCCAAGCCCGCGGTGGTCGGAAGCCGTGGAAAAAGCCATCGGCGCGCTGTCCAAGATCGGTGGCGGCTCCGTCAGCTTTGCCGATGCGGATATCAGCCTGATCGCCGCCGAAGGCACCGAACGCGCCGTCTTTGACCGCGTCGTCGGAGAGCTGGAAAACGCCCTACCTGACGTCTTTGCGCTGAATGCCCGCCTGCCCCAAGCTGTCGACCCCGACGCCGGCCCGCCCGAATTTGTCGCCACGCTCTCGCCCGAAGGTCAGGTGCAGCTGCGCGGCCGTCTGACAGACGACGCGCTGCGCGAATTGGCCGACAGCTACGCCAAGGCGAGCTTTGGCTCGGACAAGGTCTATACCGCCGCGCGGATTGTCGATGATCTGCCCGCCGATTGGCCGACGCGCGTGCTGTCGGCGCTCGACGCGCTGTCCAAGCTCGCCAATGGCACGGTCATCGTGACCCCCGATAGCGTCAGCGTCGCGGGCAACACCGGTAACCCCGATGCCAGCACGCAGATCGCAACCTTGTTGGCGGGCAAACTGGGCGAAGGCAAAGACTATGAGGTCAAAGTCGCCTATCAAGAAAAGCTCGACCCCGTTCTGGGCCTGCCCACCCCGCAGGAATGCGAAGCCGAGATCGGCAAAGTTGTGGCCAAGGGCAAGATCAACTTCGAACCCGGCAGCGCCACCATTGACGCCTCGGCGCTTGGTACGATGGATCAAATTGCCGAAATCCTGCAAGACTGCCGCGACATAGCACTTGAGGTACAGGGCTATACTGACAGCCAGGGCCGCGAGGAAATGAACCTCGCGCTCAGCCAGTCGCGGGCCCAATCGGTGCTGAACGAACTGCGCGCCCGCCGCGTAATCACCGGCTCCTTCGTGGCCAAGGGCTATGGTGAAGAATCGCCCGTTGCCTCCAACGACACCGAAGAAGGCCGCGAGGCGAACCGCCGGATCGAATTTAAGCTGATCAATGAAGGCCCGTCGGAAGATTCTGACGAAACAGCGCTGGAAAATGGCGCGGATACAGGCGATACAGACACACCATCCGAACAGACCCAAGAAGGCAACTAACATGAGCAGAACCGAATTTGTCATCGCGACAGCGATTATCCTATTCGTCGCCTTCTGCCTTGGATGGTTTGCCAACTGGCTGCTGCACCGCTTTACCCGCGTGGCGGCCGACGATGTTGCCCAGCTTGACCGGATGAGCCAGGAATTGCACGAAGCCGAAGAAACCCGCGATCAGGCGATCACCTATCTGCAACAGCGCGAGGCAGAGCTGACGAACCAGCTCAACCAGACCGAGGCAGAGCTGCGCGCGGCGATGGACGGGTTGCGCGATGCACGCCATGAAGCGGAAGAAATGCGCGCCTACATCGATCGTCAACAGGCCAGCTGAAAGGCCGACGTGCCGCTTACCATCGGGCCAGCGCGTCTTCGTCTTCTGCCTTTGATGCAACCCAATCCGCCCCTTTGGCAGTGATCTCACGCTTCCAGAAGGGCGCGCGCGACTTCAGGTAATCCATCAGGAATTCAGCCGCTTCAAACGCATCCTTGCGGTGGCGCGCAGCGGTGGCGACCATCATGATCATCTCGCCCGGCAGCAATCGGCCAAAGCGGTGAATGACCAGCGCATCCCCCAGCGAAAACCGCGCCATCGCGGTTTCGGCCATCTCGGTCAGGGCAGATTCGGTCATGCCGGGGTAGTGTTCAATCTCCATCGCCTGCAACGGATCATCGGGCAGATCGCGCACGATGCCGGTGAAGGTCACGATGGCTCCCATATCCCGATGACCGGCAGCAAAATCCTGGCTTTCCTGCCCCAGATCAAAACCCGCTTCCTGAACCGAGATCTTCATCTCAACCCCCTGTCATCGGCGGGAAAAACGCCACTTCGCGCACCCCTTCCAACGAGGCATCGAAATCGGCAAGTTCCTGATCCACGGCGACACGCAGGCCGGACAGATCGGAAAAGGCGACAGCATAGCGCTCTTCGCGCGCGCGCAGTTCCTCTACAAGATCCAAGACGGTGCGCGCCGATGTCTCGACCTTCTCACGAGGAAGCCCGATACGTTCGCGAACCCATGCAAAATACAGAATATTCATTAGCGTGGCTCCACCAGATGGGGCATGGATTTGCGCAGATAATCATAGCCGGTGATCGCCGTCAGCGCCGCCGCGATCCAAAGCAGCACCAACCCGATCCGGCCGGCCCAGATCATCCCGTGGAACTTCCAAGTGAGCCCTAGAACGTCCTCTTCCTCGCCAGAGAGTATGGCACCGACCAAGGCGTTATCCATGCCGAAAATCGACATGCCAAAGTAATGTTCAAACAGCCCCTGCCCGAACAATACGGCGATCGCGACCATCTGCGCGGTTGTCTTCCACTTGGCCAGCGCCGTGACCTTCAAGGTGCCGGACACATCCCCCAGAAACTCCCGCAGGCCCGAAACAAAGACTTCGCGAAACAAGATCACGGTGGCAGGGAGCACCAGCCATGGCGACCAGCTTGAAAACGCGACGATCACCATCAGCGCAATCACCACCATCGCCTTGTCAGCAATCGGGTCCAGCATGGTCCCCAGCTTGGTTTCCTGCCCCCATGCGCGCGCAAGATAGCCGTCAAACCAATCGGTGACTGCGGCGGCGATGAACAGGAACATCGCCAAAGCGTCCGCATAGGGACGCGAAAAATACAAGAACATCACAGCCACACCCGGGGCCGCGACAAGACGCAAGAGCGTCAGGATATTGGGGATATTCCACTTCATAGCGTCACCCTACAGTGGCAAGACGACAGGGGAAAGTGCCAAGACATCGCCTTCATTTTGCAAAATAAACTCCCCGCGGAGCGTCCTGCCCCCACCACGTGCCCGACGGCTGAAATTTTGGGCTATCCGCGTTCATGGAAAAACGCATAAATCCGTTCGGCCAAAGCAACCGACACCCCGTCGACGGCCTTCAAGTCGCTCAAGTTCGCGCGACCAACGGCCTTGGCTGACCCGAAATGGGCCAGCAGCGCGCGTTTGCGGGCGGCACCGACGCCGGGCACGTCATCAAGGGGCGTCGCCCCCACGGCCTTGGCACGTTTGGCGCGGTGGGTGCCGATGGCGAAACGGTGGGCTTCGTCGCGCAAACGCTGGATGAAATACAAAACCGGATCATTATGCCGCAAGGCCATCGGGCGCTTGCCGACGCGGTAAAATTCCTCTTTGCCCGCATCACGATCCACACCTTTGGCCACGCCGACCATCGGAATATCCTCGACCCCGTATTCGCGCATGATGGACGCCACAGCACTCACCTGCCCTGCACCACCGTCGATCAACAGCAGGTCGGGCCACATGCCAAGCTTGCGGTCCGGGTCTTCCTTGAGCAACCGTTTGAAACGGCGGGTCAGCACCTCTTTCATCATGCCAAAGTCATCCCCCGGCGTCAGGTCATCGCCGCGAATGTTGAACTTGCGGTACTGATTTTTCATCATCCCGTCGGGGCCGGCGACAATCATACCGCCAACCGCGTTCGTCCCCTGGATGTGGGAGTTATCGTAGACCTCGATCCGTTGCGGCGGCGCAGGCAGATCAAAGGCGTCAGCGATACCTTTAAGAAGGTTCGACTGGGTCGCTGTCTCTGCCAGTTTACGCGCCAGAGATTCGCGCGCGTTGCGCAGCGCCCCATCGACCAGCTCTGCTTTTTCGCCACGTTTGGGGACCACAATATCAACTTTACGTCCCAGCTTGCCCGACAGCGCCTCGACCATCAGATCGGGGCTTTCGATGTCGTTCGACAGGATCAACTGGCGCGGTGGTTCGCGGGTGTCATAAAACTGACCGATAAAGGCCTCCAGCACCTCGGCGGCATCCACATCGGGGCCCACACGGGGATAGTAGTCGCGGTTCCCCCAGTTCTGGTTGGCGCGGATAAAGAAGACCTGCACGCAAGCCTGCCCCTGATCCAGGTGCAGCGCGATAATATCCGCTTCCGCAACGCCTTGCGGGTTGATCCCCTGTGCCGTTTGCACCTGCGTCAGCGCCTTGATCCGGTCGCGCAGGGCGGCGGCGCGTTCAAACTCCATCGCCTCCGACGCCTCGGCCATCTCGGTCGCCAGCCTGCCCTGAATATCGGTGGACTTACCGTTGAGGAATTTCTCCGCATCCTGCACCGTCTTGCGATATTCCTCGGGCGAGATCTTACCCACACAGGGGGCAGAGCAACGCTTGATCTGATGCTGCAAACAGGGGCGCGAGCGGCTTTCGAACATCGCGTCAGAGCAATCGCGCAGCAGGAACACCCGTTGCAGCTGGTTCAGCGTACGGTTCACCGCACCGGCGCTGGCGAAGGGCCCATAGTAATTGCCCTTTTCTTTTTTGGCCCCACGGTGCTTTTTGATCTGCGGATAATCATGCGTGGCCGTGACCAGAATATTGGGAAAGCTCTTGTCATCGCGCAGCAGCACGTTGAATTTCGGCTTGAGCTGTTTGATCAGGTTCTGTTCAAGCAGCAACGCCTCGGTCTCTGTTTTCGTGGTCAGAAACATCATCGATGCGGTGTTTGATATCATCCGCGCGATCCGGCCCGAATGACCCGACGGCCGCGCGTAGTTGCTTACCCGCGCCCGCAAATTCCGCGCCTTGCCCACGTAAAGGACACGGCTTTCCGAATCGAGCATCCGGTACACACCAGGAGAGCCATCAATCGTTTTCAGGTACGATTGAATCACCTCATGGCCGGTTTTGGGTTTTTCGTTAGCGTCTGACATTGATTCGAGCGTTCGGACCTTTTGGCTGCAACAGTGTTAGCGGTAGGACAAGATTAAACATACCCACGACTCTTGTGGATAACCTTGCAGATAACTTTCAAACAGCGCGGATTTTCTCATGTATTAATGGGGCTTCCAGTGTTTGCCTAATTTTTAGGCATATATGCAAGTCATTGATTTTAGGCGTTATTTTTATTAACACTTTCCAACCCACTGAAAACACGCCCCTTTTTGTAACGGTTTTGTTACCGATGTGACCGCGGTGCACAACTTGCGTGGAAAGCCTATTCTAGGCCTTGCGCGTCGGGGGTTTTCCAGCCTAGGTGCTGCCCCCCGTCAGTGCAGATCAACTGCCCCGTGACCGACGGCGCATCAAGGAAATAGCCCAATGCAGCGGTAATATCGCGGGGATTCGCCCCCCGTTCGAGAATCACCTTGGACCGCTGCCGCGCAAAGTGTTCGTCGGTCTGCTTGGCCCCCTTCAGGGTCGGCCCCGGACCGATTGCATTGACCCGTATCGCCGGCGCCAGTGCTTGGGAAGATGTCTGGGTCAGCGCCCACAACCCCATTTTGCCGATAGTATATGTCATGAACTCCGGCGTGAGCTTGCGCACACGCTGGTCCAGCATATTGATGATCAGCCCCACGGCGACGGGCTCGTCCTGTGCGTCAGCCTCCGGAGCCAATCCTTGCGCGGCCATGGCCTGCGTCAGAATGAAAGGTGCCCGCAGGTTGCTGCCGATATGGCGGTTCCAGCTTTCCTCTGTCGCGGTAGAGATGTTGTCGTATTCAAAAATCGACGCATTGTTCACAAGGCAGGTGATCGGCCCGCCAAGCGCCACTGCCGCGCGTGGCAGCAGATCATGCGTCGCGGTCTCGTCCAGCAGATCGGCTTGTAGGGCGACAGCCTGCCGCCCCTTTGCCTTCAATTCGGACACAACCTCGTCGGCACCGTCGGACGAGCTGTTGTAATGCACCGCAACGTCATACCCGCTATCCCCGAGATATAGCGCCATCGCACGCCCCAAGCGGGCTCCGGCTCCGGTTACCAACGCGTGTTTCATACCGCACCTCTTTTAGATCAGAACAGCCGCCATATAGCCCGCATAGACGGCACATAGAACGATGCCCCAGATGCGGTTGATGTCACGCCCCAGATACACAAAGGGGATCAGCAGCAGCGACGCCCCCAGCATGACCCACAGATCGAACCGCAGGAATTCCGGATCAACATGGATCGGACCTACAAGGCTCGCGATACCGATAATGCCCAGCAGGTTGAACAGGTTGGACCCAATCACGTTACCCAAGGCGACATCGGCCTGACGACGCAGCGCAGCCATAACAGTTGTGGCGAGTTCGGGCATCGAGGTTCCAATCGCCACCAGCGTCAGCCCGATGACCGTGTCGCTAACCCCGTAGGCGCGCGCGATCATGGACGCATTATCCACCAGCAGCCCCGCCCCGAGGGGCAAACCCACCAACCCGAGCATAAGGAATACCGCGATGCGCCAGCCCGGCATATCGGGATCGGCCCCTTCGGGCTCTTCCAGGTCAGCGGCGGCAGCGTTTTTACATTCGCGGCGATGCTCTTTGCCGTCGCGGTACATGTCGTACAGCACATAGGCCAAGGCCCCCAGCAACACGAAACCCGCCCAGAAATCGAAAACGCCACGATACGCCAGCCCGATGAACAACACCGAAGCGGCAATCATCATGTTGAACGTCTTGCGCGTGCTACACTCTGACGTGTGCATCGTCGCCAGTAAGGCGGGCACCCCGAGGACCAGCAGGATGTTCGCGGTGTTCGACCCCACGACATTGCCCAATGCGATCCCCGGTGAATCGTCCAGCACCGCCTTGATCGACACCAGCAATTCGGGCGCAGACGTCCCGAACGCCACAATCGTCAGGCTGACGATCAAAGCGGGCACGCCGAGGCGCAAGGACAGGTTGACCGCCCCCTTAACCAACGCATCCCCGGCCAGCAACAAAATTACCAGCCCCAAAACACTTAGAACCCAAGGCATAATCATCCGCGTTTACCCCCGCATCCGCAGGGAGATTTCCCAATGCGATAGCGTCCACAATTATTACATTTCTTCTGGCTCAGGCGCTTACCGCCCAGCCAGTGCATCTTTCCAAACCATGCGAGCGTGCCCATGGCGACCAGAAACAATAAGACAATCTTAAAGACCATGCGTCAGAGCCCGAACCGCGCATAGGCCGCGCGCTCTTCAATACTGTCGACCGCGTCGCCGATGATCTGCGCACCAAAGCGGGACAGCAGCCCTTTTTTGGTGCCGTAGCGGTTGAACTTCACCTTGTCGCCAAAGCGTTGCTTGATCATCGGGCGCAGGTGGCCGATGCCGTCGATCAGCCCCAGCTCGGTGGCGCGTTTCGCCAGCCAGACCTCTCCGGTGAACAGGTCAGTATCAGAGGAAAGCTTGCTCCCGCGGCGTGATGTGACGTGATCGATAAAGTTCCCGTGGATATCCTCCAGCAGTTGCTTCAACCGCGCGACATCTTCGGGCTTTTCAGGGCGGAACGGGTCGAGCATGGATTTGGACTGGCCCGCAGTATAAACCCGCCGCTCTACCCCGTGGCGTTGGATAAATTCATCCGCACCAAAAGACGCCGAGATCACACCGATGGACCCCAGAACGGAACTGGGATCGGCATAGATTTCATCCGCAGCCGCGGCCAGCCAATATCCGCCAGAGGCCGCGACATCTTCGACAAAGGCGATGACGGGGATGTTCTTTTCCTCAGCCAGACGCCGGATGCGTGCGCCGATCAACGACGATTGCACCGGGCTACCGCCGGGACTGCTGATTTCCAGAACCACAGCCGCGGGTTTGCCGCGGTTGAATGCTTTGTCGATGGCAGGGCCAATGCCGCTGTCGTTCAGACCACCACGGGTGCGGCCCCCGATCACGCCGGACAGTCGCACCACGGAAACCGTCGGACGGGAGGCCAAAAAGGGAAGGTATTTTCTCATACCTTCCCATGTAGAGTGCACCATACCTGCAAACAAGGAGGGCACCCGATACTTACTGCCTAATCCGCCAGCCGGTACGGAAAATCCAACCGATCACCGCAAGACACAGCGCCGTAAAGCCCGCGATGGCCAAAAGGCTCGTCACAATCGGCACATCCGCCGATCCGAAGAAGGCCCAGCGGAAGCCCGAGATCAGATACACCACCGGGTTAAAGTGAGAGATCACCTGCCACACCGGCGGCAGCATAGAGATCGAATAGAACGATCCCCCAAGGAAAACCAAGGGCGTCACAATCAACAGCGGCACAAGCTGCAACTGTTCAAAGTTGCCCGCCCAGATACCGATGATGAAGCCCATCAGCGAAAAGCTGATGCAGGTCAGCACCAGAAAGGCCACCATCCAGATCGGATGCTGAATGGTGATGTCCACAAAGAAGAACGCCGTGAGCAGGATGATCACCCCGATAAACAGTGCTTTGGTCGCCGCAGCCCCGACATAGCCGCAGACAATTTCGATAAAGTTAACCGGCGCGGATAAAAGTTCGAACACGGTGCCGATGAACTTGGGGAAATAGATGCCAAAGGACGCGTTCGAGATCGATTGCGTGATCACGCTCAGCATGATCAGCCCCGGTACGATAAACGCGCCATAGCTGATGCCTTCGACCTCTTGGATGCGGCTGCCGATCGCCGCGCCGAACACCACGAAATACAGCGATGTCGACAACACCGGAGAGATCAGACTCTGCGTGATGGTGCGAAAGAAGCGCGCCATTTCAAACGTGTAAATGGATTTGACAGCGATCCAGTTCATGCCGCGTCCTCCTTGACCAGATCGACAAAAATATCCTCAAGACTGCTTTGCGACGTCTCAAGATCAGACAGTACAAGCCCCGCGGCCGCCACATCGGACAACAGCTTGGTGATGCCCGTCCGCTCTGCCCGCGTGTCATAGGAATAGATCAACGCGTGCCCGTCGTCGGACAGGGTCAGCGCGTCAGAAGCAAGACTGTCGGGGATCGCGTCAATCGGTTGGGTCAGCTGCACCACCAACTGCTTTTTCCCCATGCGTGACATCAACGTGTCTTTATCCTCGACCAGCAGGAGCTCGCCGTGGGCGATCACACCGATCCGGTCGGCAATCGCCTCGGCTTCCTCGATATAGTGGGTGGTGAGGATGATGGTCACGCCACTGGCCTTCAGGTCCGCGACGATATTCCACATATCGCGGCGCAGCTCTACGTCGACGCCGGCGGTGGGTTCATCCAGGAACAGGACGCGGGGCTCGTGTGCCAATGCCTTGGCGATCAAGACACGACGTTTCATCCCGCCCGACAAGGCGCGGATCTGGCTGTCTTTCTTGTCCCACAGCGATAGCTGCCGCAGGATCTTTTCAACTGCTGCATCATCCTTGGGCTTCCCAAACAACCCGCGCGAGAAACGCACAGTGCTGATGACTTTTTCAAAGGGTTCAAGGTTAATCTCTTGCGGTACCAGCCCGACCATCGACCGCGCACCACGGTAGTCGTTTACCGTGTCGAAACCGCCCACAGTGACGCTACCGCCTGTGCCGGTCGTGATCCCGCAAATGGTTGAAATAAGTGTTGTTTTCCCTGCGCCATTAGGGCCAAGCAGGGCAAGGATTTCGCCCTCTCGGATGTTCAGCGACACGCCTTTCAGCGCCTCGAACCCATCTGCATAGGCCTTGCGCAGGTCGGTGATCTTTACGATGTCAGGCATGGGCGTCTCCGGTATTGTTGGCCGGAAACTAGACTGATTATCCCAAAGTGAACAGGCCCTACCCGTCAGCTTTTGCTGCGTCCGAACCAGCCCTTTTTCTCGGCTGGTGCATCCGCTGCCTCTGCCGCTTCCGCCGGCGCATCCTCGGCTGGGCCCTCAAGCGTTTCTTGCAGGTTGTTAAAGAACTGGTCCGCCATCTTTTTGGCAAACCCGTCGATGATCCGGCTGCCAAGCTGTGCAAGCTTGCCGCCGACCTTGGCCTCGACATCATAGGAAAGCTCGGTCCCGCCATCGACAGCAGCCAGCGTCACGTCCGCCTCGCCCTTGGCAAAGCCCGCAGCACCGCCTTTGCCTTCGCCGCTGATCTTGATCGACTGGTCGGGCACCATATCGGTCATGGTGACCTGCCCCTTGAACGTGGCTTTGACGGGGCCGACCTTCTGCACCACGGTCGCCTCGAACCCTTCTTCCGGCGAACCGGTCACCTCGGTCGCGCCGGGGACGCATTTGATCAGCATGTCAGGGTCCAGCAGCGCGGCATATACCTCTGCCGGGCTGGCTGCGATCTGGCGGGTCTCTGACATTTTCATGGGGGCTCTCCGTTGATGGCTTTGCGACAACCTAGCGCACATCAATTGGCAACGCCAAGGTCAAACGCGCGGGTCCAGCTTTTGCGATAGGGCCGCTAAAGACCTCAACAGTCGCCACATCGCCAATAAAACGCAGACCTAGCTGACCCGTACGATGACCTTGCCCGTCGCCTTGCGCGTGCGCAGCAGATCCAGCGCTTCGTTCGCTTGATCCAGCGGCAGTACGTGGCTCACATGGGGTTTCAGCTTGCCCGCGCTATACCAGTCGATCAGCACCTTGAAGCTGTCTGTCAGCACCTGCGGTTTGAAGTTCTTGTACCCGCCCCAGAAAAAACCCAGCACGTCGATGTTCTTGACCAGCAGGATATTGGCAGGGATCTGCGGCACCTCGCCCGAGGCAAACCCAAGCGGCAGGATACGGGCCTCGGGGTTGCAGGCCCGCAGCGCCGCCTTGAACTGGTCGCCGCCGATCGGGTCATAGACGACATCTGCCCCGCCCAAGGATTTCACCACCTCGCGGATGTCATCGGTTTCTGAATCGATCAGATGGTCGGCCCCGGCAGCGCGGCAAATCTCGAGCTTGGCCGCACCACGGGCGCAAGCGATGACCTCTGCCCCCATGAGCTTGCCCAGCTCCACCGCCGTCAGCCCGACCCCGCCTGATGCCCCCAGCACCAGCAGACGTTCCCCCGGTTGCAGCCGCGCCTTGTAGTCCAGCGCCACATGACTGGTGCCATAGGCCACAAGAAAGGCTGCGGCATCCTCGGCCGGCATATCGTCGGGGATCGGCACGCAGACATTGGCGGGAATGGCGGCATATTCGGCCAGCCCCAGCAGGCCGCTATAGGCTGCGATCCGTTGACCAACGGCCAGATCGGTCACGCCCTCCCCCACGGCGGCGACGCTGCCCGAAAGCTCCATCCCCAGCGTGAAGGGCAGATCCGGCTTTTGCTGATAGGTGCCCTTGATCATCAGCAGGTCACCAAAGTTCAACCCGCAGGCATCGACCTTGATCAACACTTCGCCAGCGGCGGGGACGGGCATTTCCAGCTCTTGTTCGGACAGGGGCTGGTCATAGGCGGTGACTTGCATGGCGCGCATCGGGGGATCCTTTTGCTATTTCACGCAAAAGGGCCAGAGCATTGGCGGCTTTGCAACCCCCTTGCCCCGACCCTTGTGAAATTACCCAACGGCAGATGCCTAGCCCCGCCATAGCCCCCTTAGGGCATGATCATCAATCGGATCCCATAGGCCACCAGCCCAAGCGCTGCGACGCTCAGCACCCAGATCAGGACAAACCACCCGGTGCGTGTCATCCAGTTGCGTCGCATCAGTGGTAGCCCTCTTCGGGGTCGATCTTCCCGCGGAACACCCAGTAGGTATAGATCGTGTAAGACAGGATCATCGGCAGCAGGACCAAGGTGCCGACCAAGGCGAACTTGAGGCTACTGTCTGGTGCCGCGGCCTCGACGATGGTCAGCGAGGAAGGCACGATATAGGGGTAGAAACTGATCCCGATCCCGATAAAACCCAGCACGAACAGCGCCAGCGCGCAGAGGAACGGCGTCACATCCCAGTGGCGTTGCAGCCCGTGGAACAGCCCATAGACGGCCGCGGCCACCAAGGCAGGCACCAGAAAGCTGAAGATCGCGGTCGGAAAGGCGAACCAGCGGCCAAAGAAAGCGTCGTTCAGGAAGGGTGTCCAAAGGCTGACGAGCCCCATGAACACCAGTGTCGCAATGGCAAAGGGCCAGGCCAGCCGCCGCATATGCGCCTGAATACGGCCCTCGAGCTTCATGTTCAGCCAAGTCGCGCCCAGCATCGCATAGCCGACGGTCACCGCGAAACCGGTCAGGACAGAGAAGGGCGTCAGCCAGTCCCACCAGCCGCCGGCATAGGCGCGATTCTCGATCTCGATCCCCTGCACCAGCGCGCCAAGCGCGATCCCCTGACACATGGAGGCCACCAGCGAGCCCCCGAAGAACGAGATATCCCACAGATGTTTGCCCCGCACCGTGCGCCAGCGGTATTCAAAAGCGACGCCACGAAAGACCAACCCCAGCAGCATCAGAATGATCGGCATATAAAGCGCGGGCATCACAGTGGCATAGGCCAGCGGGAAAACGGCGAATAAACCGCCGCCACCCAGAACCAGCCAAGTTTCATTGCCGTCCCAGATCGGCGCGACAGAGTTCATCATCACATCGCGTTCGCCCTCGTCCTTGGACAACGGGAACAACAGCCCGACCCCAAGGTCGAACCCGTCGAGGATGACATAGATCAGCACCGCAAGCGCGATGATGCCGGCCCAGATAAACGAAAGCTCTAATCCAAACATCTGCTGTCTCCTACTCTGACGCTGCTATGTCTTGGGTCTTGTCCTGCGCCACCGGAGTCGTCCCCGCCGCCCGCACCGGCCCGTCGGTAATCTCTCCTTGCGCGCCCACATGGGGGCGTTTGCGCATCAGCCCGAGGATATAGAACACCCCCGCCCCGAAGACGAAGAAATAGACCACGATGAAAGAGATCAACGATGCGCCAACCGCAGGCGCGCTGACCGGCGCAAGGCTGTCACTGGTGCGCAGCAGCCCGTAGACGGTAAAGGGCTGACGCCCGACCTCGGTCGTGATCCAACCGGCCAACACGGCTACAAAGCCCATCGGCCCCATGACGATCGCCGCCCGATGCAACCAGCGCGAGCTGTGCAGCGTCCCGCGCCAGCGCGCGATCCCACCCCAAAGGCCAAAACCCAGCATGGCAAATCCAAGCCCCACCATCACCCGGAACGAGAAAAAGACGATGGCAACCGGCGGCTCGTCCTCGTCAGGGATCGTGTCCAGCCCGGCCAGCGGCGCGTTCAGGTCATGCTTGAGGATCAGCGACGACAGTTTCGGCACCTCGATGGCGTAATCGACCCGTTTTTCTGCCTGATTGGGGATGCCGAACAGGATCAGCGGCGCGCCGTCGGGGTGGCTGTCGAAATGCCCTTCCATCGCCATGACCTTGGCGGGCTGATGCTCTAGCGTGTTGATGCCGTGGAAATCCCCTGCCGCGATCTGCAAGGGGGTGACAAGTAGCAGCATCCACATCGCCATAGAGAACATGCGCCGCGATGCAGGCCCCTGATTGTCCTTCAGCAAATGCCACGCACCCACGGCGCCCACAACCAGCGCCGTCGTCAGATAAGCCGCCAGCACCATATGCAGCAAGCGGTAGGGGAAGGACGGGTTGAAGACGATCTTCCACCAATCCAGCGGAATGAACTGCCCCACGTCGTTAATGCCATAGCCCGCAGGGGTCTGCATCCAGCTGTTCACCGACAGGATCCAAGTGGCCGAAAGCAACGTGCCAAAGGCAACCATCGCCGTTGCGAACATATGCAGCCCCGGCCCGACCCGTTTCAGACCAAACAGCATGATGCCCAGAAAGCCGGCCTCAAGGAAGAAGGCCGACAGCACCTCATAGGCCATCAGCGGCCCGACCACCGGCCCCGCCTTGTCAGAGAAGACCGACCAGTTGGTGCCGAATTGATAGGACATCACAATGCCCGACACGACGCCCATGCCAAAGGCCACGGCAAAGATCTTTTTCCAGTAGTCGAAAAGCACCCGATAGGTTTCGTCCTTGGTCCAAAGCCAAAGCGCATTCACCACCGCCAGAAAGCTGGCCAACCCGATCGAGAACGCCGGAAAGATAATGTGAAACGAAACGGTAAAGGCGAATTGGACCCGTGCCAGAACCTCGGCGGAAAACCCATCAAGCATGTCGTACCTCGTAGTGAATGGCCAAAAACAACGGGTTTCGGCCCTTACACCCTAGATAGCGCTGCACCCCTCATAAGTCACATGCTCAAATCGCCGCAGAAGACGGGCGTGCTATAGGGTGATGCGCACAAGTAGCCCCGGCGCATTGTCCAGCAGCGCGATCTGCCCGCCGTGCAGTTTTACCACCCCCTCCACAAGGCTGAGCCCCAGACCGTTGCCCGGCGTGTGGCGGCTGGCATCCAATCGGTACAAGCGGCGCAGCACTTTGTCGCGCGCGTCTTCGGGGATGCCGGGGCCATTGTCGGCCACCTCGATCACAGGCCGTCCCTGCGCACGGGAAAGCGTCAGGGTGATCTCGCTGCCCTCGGGTGTGTGGCGCATGGCGTTTTCCAGCAGGTTCGACATCATCTGCCCCAACAGGTTCTTGTCGCCCGAGACGGTGATTTGCGCGTCGGGCACGGCACTGTGCAACCGCTGCTGCTTGGCCGCGGCGGCGGGCTCGTACACTTCGGTGAGGGTCTCGCAAAGCTGGTTCAGATCGACAGAGGCGAAATGCGTCTTGGGCGACCCTGCCTCGACCGAAGCGATCTGTAGCAGCGATTGAAAGACCGAAGCGATGCCCGCGACCTCCTCCTGCGCCTTCGCCAGCAAGATGCCTTCGTCCGTGTCTTCGGGCAGGCTGCGCGCCAGATCGTCCAGATGCACCGCGACGCGCTGGATCGGCGTCTTGAGGTCATGCGCAATGTCCGACGATACCTGCCGCAGCATCTGGGTCTGCGCCTCTTGTGCGCCTGCCATCTGGTTCACTTTGCTGCCGATACGTTGCAGATCATCCGCCCACCCCGGCGACACGGTCACCCGCGCAGCAAGATCGCCGGTCGTCAGGTCATCCAGCGTGCGCCCGATGACATCCACATGCCGCTTGCTGCGCCGCGCCAGATAAAGCCCGCCCGACAAGGCCACCAGCACCGTGGGCAGCAGGCTGATCAGCAGGATATTGAGAAACACCGTGCGCAGCCCTTCGATCTGTGCACGGCTACGGGCGACGGTCAGCTGCCCGCCATACAGCGGCGTTGTCAGCGACAGGTAGACCCCGTCATATTCGGCCCGTCCCTCGGCCAGCGACACGATATGATAGCCTTCGTCATCCCGCGCAATGGCCCCGTTGCCATAGATGCGCCCCGACGGGGTGATATAGCTGAGCACAACGCGGCTGGGATCGGCGTCGCGCGATTCAGCGTCCACCAGCAGGGCCACGGCGCGGGCATTGGGGGCCGCGCGAAAGCCCGCGATATCCTGCTCAAGATCCGCACGGATCGCGGTTTCAAATGAATTCTGCGTCACCGCATAGCTGGCCGCCAACCCCATCAGACTGACGGTTGAGAACAGCAAGACCAACAGCAGCGCCAACCGCACCGGCATGGACCGCCATAGCTGCGCCAGCCGCGCGGTCATCCGTCGATCCGGTAGCCGGCACCGCGCACGGTCTGGATCAGCTCGCGGTCAAAGGGTTTGTCTACCTTGGCCCGCAAACGGCTGATGTGGGTTTCGACAACGTTGGTCATCGGGTCAAAGCTGATGTCCCAGACTGCTTCCAGCAACATGGTCCGGGTCTGCACCCTGCCCTTGCGACGCAGCAGATGTTCAAGCAGCGCGAATTCACGAGGCAGCAGGTCGATCTCCTGTCCGGCGCGGGTCACCTTGCGGGTGATCAGTTGCATTTCAAGATCGCCTGCACGCAGCACGGTTTCCTGCTCCATCGCTTGGGGGCGCCGTGCGAGGGCGGTGACACGCGCCGAAAGCTCGCCAAAGGCAAAGGGCTTGACAAGATAGTCGTCGCCGCCTGCGTTCAATCCGCTGATACGGTCATCGACGCTGCCCATGGCGGTCAGAAACAGCACCGGCGTCAGGTTACCCGCGCCACGCAAGGTCTTGACCAGGGTCAGCCCGTCGATCTCTGGCAGCATCCGGTCGACGATCAGCACGTCGTAAGCACCCGAGGTCGCCTGTATCAGACCCTCGCGCCCTTCGGCGACAAGATCAACGGTATGCCCTTCTTCGCGCAACCCCCGCGCGATATAGGTTCCGGTGGTGGCATCATCTTCGACGACAAGCAGTTTCATATACAATGGTCCATTGAGGCTTTGATCCTTCGATACCTGATATAGGGCGTGCTGCCACCTGCGAGAGACAAGTTTACACATTTGTATAGCCCGCAAAAACCCGCTGTTAGAATGGGCTGCCATTTGGGTGTCATCCCTGAAGACGAAGGAACCACGCATGACATCTCTTTTCTCCTCCCCCCGCCGCGCCGCACCTTTTGTGCTCGCAGCGGCCCTCGCCTCTACCTCGGCCATGACGCTTGCCCCGACGGCGGCTCTGGCGGTCCCCGCTGGCGGCTATGCCGATCTGGTAGAACAAATCTCACCCGCTGTTGTATTCATCGAGGTGACCGGCACGGCAAAGCAGGCCAGCGCGCAGGTGCAACTCCCCGAAGGCATGCCAGAGGAACTGCGCAAACGTTTTGAACAACTGATGCCACAAGGACCGGCTGGCGCACAGCCGATGCGCGGGCTTGGGTCGGGCTTCATCGTGTCCAAGGACGGATCGATCGTGACGAACAACCACGTTGTCGCCGGTGCTGACACGGTCAAGGTCAAGCTGGCCGATGGCCGCAGCTTTGACGCCAAGGTGGTCGGCAGCGATGTGCTGACAGATATTGCCGTGCTCAAGGTTGAAGCGGATGTGGACCTTCCAGCGGTGAAATTCGGGTCTTCCGATGACATGCGCGTCGGCGACGAGGTGGTCGCCATGGGCAACCCCTTTGGTCTGGGTGGCACGGTCACCACCGGCATCATCTCGGCCAAGTCGCGCAATATCAACGCGGGCCCCTATGATGACTTCATCCAGACCGATGCGGCGATCAACCGTGGCAACTCCGGCGGGCCGCTGTTCAATAACGCGGGCGAAGTGATTGGCGTGAACACCGCGATCCTGTCGCCTGATGGCGGCTCTGTCGGGATCGGCTTTTCCGTACCATCCGATCTGGTGCAGGACATCGTAGCCGACCTGTCCGACGACGGGGAAATCACCCGCGGCTGGCTTGGCGTACAAATCCGCCCGATGACGGCAGAGGTCGCGCAAGTGCTGGGGCTGGACGCGCCGAAAGGGGCGGTGATCGAAGCCATCGGCGATGACAGCCCCGCCAAGAAAGCGGGTCTTGAGAAAGGCGATATCATCCTGTCGTTCAACGACACAGAGATCAAGGAACTGCGCGATCTGACCCGCGCTGTGGCCGAAACCGACCCGGAAGCGAAAGCCGAGGTCATGGTCCTGCACAAGGGCAAAGAGGTCACGCGGACGGTCACCATCGGCACATTGGCCGATCAAAAAGCGTAAGCGTCTTCCAGCGGGCTTACCTCGTTCCCTGCTGGATTTGCCCGACCGCGTTCCCCAACGCGGCGGGCCCCACCGCCCGTCCCCCCGGTGCGGCAGACCACCTCCGACGCAGACCGTCGGGGGTGGTTTTCGTTTGGGTCCTCTGCAGAGGCTTAGATTGTCGCCTCGAACAGCTTGCGCAGGTTTTCCGTGGTCAATGTCACAGGGTTGCCACCGCAAGACGGGTCTTCAAGCGCCATCGCGACCAGATCGTCGATCCGGTCAGCGCTCACGCCCATTTCCGACAGTTTGCGCGGGATACCGAAGCTATCGTTGAACTCCTGCACGAAGGCGCGGAAGCCGTCATAGCCGCCGTCGATCCCCAGATACCCTGCCGCGCGGTCAAAGCGTTCGCGGATTTCAGGCTCGTTCAGGTCCAGCACCGCGGGCATGCAGACCGCATTGGTGGTCCCGTGGTGCGTGTTGAACACCGCGCCGATCGGGTGGCTCATGGCGTGGATCGCGCCCAGACCCTTCTGGAACGCCGTCGCCCCCATCGCCGCCGCCGACATCAGCTGCGCGCGCGCTTCAATGTCGTTGCCGTCTGCATAGGCCCGCGGCAGATAGTCGATGACCAGCCGCATGCCCTCCAGCGCGATACCCTGCGACATGGGGTGGTAATGCGGGCTGCTAAACGCCTCGACGCAATGGGCAAAGGCATCAAGGCCGGTGCCTGCCGTGATATGTTTGGGCATCCCCACCGTCAGCTCGGGATCGCAGATCACGATGCTGGGCAGCACTTTGGGGTGGAAAATGATCTTTTTCACATGGGTTTCAGAGTTGGTCAGAACCGACGCGCGCCCCACTTCGGACCCGGTGCCTGCCGTGGTGGGCACGGCGATGATCGGCGCGATGGCGTCGGAATCGGCGCGGGTCCACCAATCGCCCACATCCTCGTAATCCCACACAGGCCGCGACTGTCCCGCCATGAAGGCGACCATCTTGCCCAGATCAAGGCCGGAACCACCGCCAAAGGCGATCACACCGTCATGCCCGCCCTCGCGGTAGACCTTCAGCCCCGCCTCGAGGTTCAGCTCGGTCGGGTTTGCGTCCACTTCCGAGAACATCGCACGGCCAAAGCCTGCGCCGTCCAGCAGGTCCAGCGTGCGCGTCGTGATCTCCATCGAGGCAAGGCCCTTGTCCGTCACCAGCAAGGGGTTTTTCATCCCCGTGGCCACGCAGGCCTCTCCGATTTCAGAAATACGGCCCGCGCCAAAGCGGATGGCGGTGGGGTAGGACCAGTTGTTTTGCAGTGCCATAAGGATCAAGCCTTTTTCAGGTGGTAAGATTTGGGGCGCGTCAGCGCCTGATAGCCAAGCTCGGACAGGCCCGCGCCCTGCCCTGTGTCCTTGCAACCGGTCCAGCAAAGGGCTGGATCAAGGTAATCGCAGCGGTTCATGAACACGGTGCCGGTTTCCAGCTGCGCGCCGATGGCATCGGCAGCATCGGCATCCTTGGTAAAGATCGCGGCGGTCAGCCCGAACTGGCAGTCGTTCATCAGCGCAATCGCTTCGGCGTCGTCCTTGACGGGCATGATGCCCACGACAGGCCCAAAGCTCTCGTCGCGCATTACCCGCATGTCGTGGGTGACGTTGGTCAGAATCTGCGGCGTGAGATACGCGCCGCCGTCATCCGCCTCAAAGGTATCGATCAGCGCAGTCGCGCCGGCGGCGACGGCCTCGGATATCTGGGCGCGGACCTCGGCGGCGAAACGGACGTTCGCCATGGGGCCGATATCGGTATCCGCCTCAAGCGGATTGCCTAGCTTGAGCGCATTGACCCAAGCCACAGCCTTTTCGACAAAGGCATCATACAGGCTTTCGTGCACATAAATCCGTTCGATCCCGCAGCAGCACTGCCCCGCGTTGAACATCGCCCCATCCATCAGCCCGTCAACGGCGGCGTCAACATCCGCGTCGGCGCGCACATAGCCGGGGTCTTTACCCCCCAGTTCGGTCGCGACGGGGGTGAAGGTGCCTGCGGCTGCAATCTCCATCGCCTTGCCGCCCCCGACCGAGCCGGTGAAGTTCACGAAACCGAACTGCCGTTCGGCGATCAGCGCCGAGGTGGTGTCGTGATCAAGAAAGACGTTCTGGAACACATCATCGGGGATGCCGGCGGCGTGGAAAGCTTCGGCCAGACGTTCACCCACTTGCAGGGTTTGGGTGGCGTGTTTCAGCACCACGGTATTCCCCGCGATCAGCGCTGGCGCGACCGTGTTGATCGCCGTCATATAGGGATAGTTCCACGGGGCCACGACCAGCACAACGCCGCGCGCCTCGCGGGTGATCTTGCGGGTGGCCTTGTCGCTGTCTTCGACAATCGTCGGGGCCAGCGCCTTTTCGGCGATGTCGGCCATATAGTTGCCGCGCTCGGCAAAGCCGCCGAACTCGCCGCCATAGCGCACGGGACGGCCCATCTGATGCGCCAGTTCCTGCGCCATACGATCGGTGGTTTTGCCCACCTCGGCAATGGCATCGCGCACCAGTTGGACACGTTCGGCCAAGGGGCGCGCGGCCCATGCGCTTTGTGCTGCCTTGGCGCGGGCGCAGACATCGCGTGCCGCCTCCAGCGACAGGACAGGGCGTTCAAAGTAAACCGATCCGTCAATCGGGGAGATACATTTCAAAGTGTTTGTCATGGTTTATGCTCGCTCAAATCCGCGGTTGATTTCCCAGTCGGTCACGACCTTGTCGTATTCCTCCTGCTCCCATTCGGCTGCGCGGGTGTAGTGGTCAACCACGTCGTCGCCAAGGGCCTCGCGCAGCATGGCAGAGTTGCGCAGCGTTTGGGTCGCGGCACGCAGGGTGCGGGGGATTTCGGTGACGTTGGCGTCTTCGTAGACATCGCCCATCGTCGGCTCTTGCAGGGGCAGCTTTTCTTCGATCCCCTTCAGCCCTGCCGCAAGCAGCACAGCCTGCGCCAGATAGGGGTTCAGGTCAGACCCGCCGATGCGACATTCAACCCGAATACCCTTGGTGCCATCGCCACACAGCCGGAAGCCGGCGGTGCGGTTATCGACAGACCAGACGGTTTTCGTAGGCGCAAAGGTGCCTTTGGCAAAGCGTTTGTAGCTGTTGATATAGGGAGCGAAGAAATAGGTGATATCAGGGGCATAGGCGATGAGACCAGCCATGAAATGCTGCATCATCTGCGACATGCCCAGCTTGGCGTCCTTGTCATAGAACGCGGGCGTGCCGTCTTTCCACAGCGACATATGCACGTGGCTGGACGACCCCACCTTATCCGCCGACCACTTGGGCAGGAAGGACGCAGAGAACCCCTGCTGATAGGCGATCTCTTTCACCGCTTGTTTCGAAATCGTGTGGTGATCGGCACAGGCCAGCGCGTCGGCGTAGCGGATGTTCAGCTCTTGCTGCCCAACCTCGGCCTCGCCCTTGGTGCATTCGACCGGAATCCCCGCCCCTACCAGATGGTTGCGCAGCGGCTGCAGGAAGCTTTCCTCTTTCGTGGTCTGGAACAGGCAGTAGTCTTCGTTATGGCCGTTCAGGGGCACGAGGTTGGCGTATTTCTCTTTCTGCAAGGTGCGGTAGTCGCCCTCGAACAGAAAGAACTCAAGCTCGGTTGCCATCATCGCGTCAAAACCAAGCGCATCCAGTCGGGCGATCTGCTTTTTCAGCATGGCGCGCGGCGAATGGGAAACAGGTTCGTGGGTGTGGTGATCCAGCACGTCGCCAAGCACCAGCACGGTTTTATCCAGCCACGGCACATGGCGCATTGTCGACAGATCAGGCCGCAGCACATAGTCGCCATAGCCGGTTTCCCAGCTGGTCGAGGCAAAGCCCTCGGGCGTGGACATCACCAGATCGGTTGCCAGCAGATAGTTGCAGCAATGGGTTTCCGCGTGGGAATGGTCGATGAAATTCGTGACGTGAAAACGCTTGCCCATCAGGCGGCCCTGCATGTCCACCAGTGCCACCAGCACCGTGTCCACCTCGCCTTTGGCGGCCAGGTCCTTGAGCGTGTCGAAAGTAAGGTTGCCCATCTGCAAACGTCCCTTTTGATGTGAGGGGGCGGCACAGATGCGCCGCCCCGATGGTCATGATGCCAAAGCTGGATCAGCCGAAAGTATAGGGCGGGCCCGCTTTCGAGATGACGTTGTTATAGTCGCGGAAAATCTGCACGATCTTGGCGGCGGTTTCGCCTTCTTCCGCCATCTCGTCCCAGAATTTCACCGCCGCTTCCTCGACCACTTTCCATTCGTCCTGCGGTACGGATGTCAGCTCCAGCTTCTCACCGGATGCACGCAGACGCGCCTCGCCGCCCCAGTACCATTGGTTGCGGTAGGTGTGGCTCGCCTCGATCGCGGAGTTCACGATCTGCTTGAGGTGATCCGGCAGCTCTGCCCATTTCTCGGCGTTGACAAAGAACGACCCGATCCATGCGCCCGAGATGTTGTTGGTGCAGAAGTAGTTGGTCACATCGGCCCAGCCGACGGTGTAGTCTTCGGTGATGCCCGACCACGCCATACCGTCCAGCTCGCCCGTCTGCACCGCGACTTCAGCGTCCTCGTAAGGGATGTTGACCGGCACGACGCCGAATTGCGACAGGAAGCGACCCGCCGTCGGGAAGGTATAAAGCTTGAGCCCGTCCATATCGGCCAGCGATTTGATCGGTTTGACGGTGTTGAAGTTACACGGGTCTTGCCCCGCCGCAGACAGCCAATGCACGCCAACCTTGGCGTATTCCTCGCGCCAGATGTCGGCCAGACCGTATTGGTTGAACAGCACCGGCACGTCGAGCGCGTGTTTCGTCGCCAGCGGGAAATACCCGCCGAAGGACCGCACAGGCGTGGGCGACGCCATGGAGTCATCATCCGAGTGCACGCCGTCGATGGTGCCGCGCTGCAGCGCTTGGAAAAGCTCGCCCGTGGGGACGATCTGGTCGGCATAGAAAAGCTCGATTTCCAGCTCACCTTGGGCAGCGGCGTTGATCGCGTCGATGGCCGGTTTCGTCACCTCTTCGCCCAGTGCGGACCCCGCATAGGTCTGGAAACGCCAGCGGATCGGCTCTTGGGCGTGCAGGATCGATGGTGCGGCAAGGGTTGCCGGACCGGCAACGGCGGCACCTTTCAGGAACTTACGTCTTGTTGTCATGTCTCATACTCCTTGTTGGGGTTGGGATGAAAAGGGCCAGTTGCTCTGACCGCTTGGTTGTTAATGCTTATTTTCCATAGACATAGTCCGGCAGCCAAAGCGCGATCTGCGGGAAGACCATGACCACCGCGAGCGCCAGCACCATGACCCCGACAAAGGGGATGATCGACCGGTAGATATCGCGGATCGTGATCTCTGGCGGGGCCATGGCGCGCATCAGGAACAGGTTATAACCAAAGGGCGGCGTCATATAGGCGATCTGGCAGGTGATCGTATAAAGCACACCATACCACACCAGATCGAACCCGAGCGCGCCCACCAGCGGCACGTAAAGCGGAGCCACGATGACTAGCATCGCCGTGTCGTCCAGAAACGTCCCCATGACCAGAAACGACAGCTGCATCAGGATCAGGATCACCCAAGGGTTCAGGCCCCATTGTTCGGTAAACAGGTTTTCAATCGCCTTGACCGCCCCAAGCCCGTCGAACACCGCACCAAACGCCAGCGCGGCGAGGATGATCCACATGAACATGCAGGTGATCGCAAGGGTCTGGCGCACCGAAGTCTCAAACACCGCCCGCGTCATCCGCCCCTTGAGCACAGCAGCCAGAAAGGCCGCAATCGCACCAATGGCAGAGCTTTCGACAAGCGAGGTCCAGCCGTTCACAAAGGGCACCATCATCACGGCAAAGATCACCACAGGCAGCAGGCCCGCCCGCAGCAGACGTAGCTTTTCGGGCCAGCCCACATCGCGTTCCTCGGCAGATAGCGCCGGCCCCAGCTCAGGGTTCATCCGGCAGCGGATGGCGATATAGATGATGAACATCGTGGCCATCATCAGCCCCGGGATCGCGCCCGCCAGCCACAGCTGCCCCACAGGTTGCCGCGCAATCATCGCATAGAGCACCAGCACGACCGACGGCGGCACTAGGATGCCAAGGCTGGACCCCGCCTGAATGACCCCTGTCACCATCAGCTTGTCATAGTTGCGTTTCAACAGCTCGGGCAGCGCAATCGTGGCCCCAATCGCCATGCCCGCCACCGACAGGCCGTTCATAGCAGAGATCAGCACCATCAGCCCGATCGTCCCGATGGCCAGCCCGCCGCGCAAACCGCCCATCCACACGTGAAACATTTTATATAGATCGTCGGCAATTTTACTTTCCGACAGCACGTACCCCATGAAGATGAACATCGGCAGGGTCAGCAGCGGGTACCAACGCATCAGCTTGATCGCGGCAGAGAACCCGATATCATAGCCGCCGCGATCCCCCCAAAGAAACAGCGCCGCAATCACCGCGACAAAACCGATGGCCCCGAACACCCGCTGACCGGTCAGCAGCATCAGCATCATGGTCGAAAACATCAGGATGGCGATCAACTCATAGGGCATCGCGGGTCTCCTCTGCCGATTTAAGGAAAAGGATGTCCTTGAACAGTTCAGAGACAGCTTGAAGCAGCATCAGGGTGATGCCGATGCACATGGTCACTTTGACCGGCCACATATAGGGGCGCCACGCGGTCGGGCTGCGCTCTCCGCCGTATTTGAACGAATACATCGTGGATTCGATACCGCCCCACAGCAGGATCACCAGATAGATCAGCAGGAAAAAGACGGTGATGCAATCGGTCCACGCCTTTTTGCGCGGGGTCAGCTCGGCATAAAATAGATCCATCCGCACGTTCGCGCCCATCTGCAATGCATAAGGCCCGCCAAGGATGTAGTAGCCCACCATCACGAACTGCGCCATTTCCAGCGTCCAGATCTGCGGCGAGGCGAATGTCTTGTTATAGGACGACCACAGCAGGATCCCCATGAGCACGAAAATCCCGTACATCATGATCCGGCCAAGGCCATAGTTAAAGCCGTCGACCACCCGGATATATCTGCGCATCGCGTTCATTCTGCGGCCTCGCTGTCGGGGATGGGAAAGGCTTGGGTCAGGCTTTCGGCCAGATGCCGCGCCATGTCCTGCGCTTTTTCGGGTGTATCGATCAGATCATTGCGAATCTCGATCATCACGGCGGGCAGCGCCTGCGCCTCGCCATGTTTTTCAAGCGTATAGGTCACGCCGTCCGTCGCGGCATAGGGTTCGTTCAGCGCCGACGCATAGCGCCCCCGCGCCTGTTCAACCGCCAGCAATGCTTGCGCGGCGGCGGGCTGCGCGTGATAGAGAAAGCCCAGTTCAACCGCGCGGGTCGCCCCGTTATAGACAGGCGTAAAGCTGTGGATCGTGACCAGCACCGGTGCGGCTTGGGTGGGCTGCCAGCTTTCGCGAACACGGGCGACCGCATCGTGAAATGGCGTATGCACCTGATCAAAACGCTGCTGCCGTCCGGCATCGTCCAAAGCGGCATTTCCGGGAATGTCATAGATCTCGCTGCGCGCCGGAATACAGTCCGGGGCCGCAAGCGGGCGGTTGCAATCATAGACCAGACGGGAGATGTCACCGGCCACCAAAGGCGCGTCCAGAGCATCTGACAGCGCGTGCGCCACATCCAGCGCGCCGATGTCCCACGCGGCGTGCGAACAGCTTGCCGCAGGGGACATCCCCAACCCGTCCAGCGCATCGGGTATCCGGCGCGAGGCGTGTTCACACACCAGCAGCCAGCCCCCCTGCCCCTGCGGGTTCACGATGTTTACGGCATTCCAGTCGGTATTGGTCACGGTGCCCCTATCGTCTTGTTGCCTCACAATCACTACAGAATTTTCTAGCCTGTCAAGATTTTTTCTGTAATCTTTGCTTCACACTGATCCGCGCTGTACCGAAAGGAACATGAGTTGCACAAAAAAGCACTGGTCCGCGATCTGCTGAAAGAAAAGCAGACCGAGCTAACGGCGGCAGAGCGTAAACTGTCGGCTGTTCTGCTGGACGACCAGTTGCTCACGGGGCTGCAATCCATCACACGGCTGGCCGAGCTGGCCGAGGTGTCATCGCCCACCATCATCCGGCTGGCGCGCAAGCTGGGGTTCGACGGTTTCTCGGATATGCAGGACGCCATCCGCGACGAAATCGGCGCACGGATGAAAAAGCCGCTGGCCAAGCTCGACACCCCCGGTGACAGCAGCGATCACATGGTATCGCGCTTTATTCAGGCGGTATCGGGCAATGTGAACCGCACGCTTGAACGGCTTGATCTGGCTGAATTCGACGAGGTTGCGGCGCTGCTGTCCGATCCGTCGCACAGGCTCTATCTGCTGGGTGGGCGGATCACACGGTCTAACGCGCATTACTTTTTCAACCACCTGCAGATCATCCGGCCGCAGGTCACCCTGCTCGATTCCTCCCCCAGTGCATGGCCGCAATCCTTGCTGGATATGGACGCGGGTTCGGTGCTGATCGTCTTTGACATCCGCCGCTATGAAAAAGAGCTGGAAAAGCTCGCCGATCTTGCGGTCAAGCAAGGCGCGACCATCGTGCTGTTCACCGATGCCTGGGGGTCGCCTATAGAAAAACACGCCCGCCACTGTTTCCGCGCCATGGTCGAGGTGCCGTCGAGCTGGGACTCAACGCTGGCGATTAACTTTCTGATCGAAGCGCTGGTCGCCGACGTGCAATCGCGCAGCTCCGACCAAAGTGCCGAAAGGATCGCGGCGCTGGAACAGATGATCGGCGAGTCGCGCATTTTTCGCAGCAACTAAGCACCAACCGCCCCCCGCACGCCGCCACTGCGACATCCATTCGTGACACATCAGAGTTTGCGTTGAACGGCAACATCCCCTAATCGGAACGCGCACCGCGTCTGCGTCGTTTTGTAAAGGATCTGCCATGAAGACCCCGTATTATCTGATCGACAAATCCCGCCTGCAGGCCAACATGGAAAAGATCGCCTGGCTGCGCGAGGCATCCGGCGCGAAATCCTTGCTGGCGCTGAAATGCTTTGCCACATGGTCGGTCTTTGACTTCATGGCGCAGTATATGGATGGGTCCACGTCCTCCTCGCTCTATGAGGTCAAACTGGGGTACGAGAAATTCGGCGGCGAAACCCACGCTTATTCAGTGGCCTACGACGATGACGAGATCGCCGAGGTGCTGGCCAATAGCGACAAGATCATCTTCAACTCCATCGGGCAGCTGGACCGTTTCGATGTGGCATCGGCAGGGCATACGCGCGGGCTGCGGGTGAACCCCGGTGTGTCGACATCGGAATTCGATCTGGCCGACCCCGCCCGCCCCTTCAGCCGTTTGGGGGAACATGATCCGGCGCAGATCGCCGCCGTGGCCGACCGCATCACCGGGCTGATGTTCCACAACAACTGCGAGAATGACGATTTTGACCGTTTCGCTGACATGCTGACGCTGATCGAGGACCGTTTTGGCGACACGATCCACCGGATGGACTGGATCAGCCTTGGTGGCGGCATCCATTTTACCGGCGAAGGCTACCCCCTGGACCGTCTGGCCGCGCGGTTGAAAACCCTGTCGGATACCTATGGCGTGCAGGTCTACCTCGAACCGGGCGAAGCCGCGATTACCGGTGCTGCCACGCTAGAGACGACCGTGCTCGACACGCTGCACAACGGCAAGAACCTTGCCATCGTCGACAGCTCGATCGAGGCGCATATGCTTGACCTGCTGATCTACCGCGAGCCCGCCAAAGTGGCTCCGAACACCGGCGACCACGACTGGATGATCTGCGGCAAATCCTGCCTTGCGGGCGACATCTTTGGCGAGTTCAAGTTCGACGCCCCGCTTAAACCGGGTGACCGCATTTCGTTTCAGGACGCTGCGGGCTATACTATGGTCAAGAAGAACTGGTTCAACGGCGTCAAGATGCCCGGCATCGCCATTCGTGAACTTGATGGAACGATCACATCGGTCCGGTCATTCGACTACGAGGATTTCAAATCCGCCCTCTCCTAACCCTTCCCTTACAAGAGGTGTACTGAATACATGAAACGTAACGTTCTTATCATCGGCGCCGGTGGCGTGGCTCAGGTCGTGGCGCATAAATGCGCGCAAAATAATGACGTGTTGGGCGATCTGCATATCGCTAGCCGCACCGTGTCAAAATGCGAAGCGATCATTGAAAGCGTGCATGCCAAAGGCGCGATGAAACAGGACGGCGTATTCAAGGCCCATGCGGTCGACGGGATGGACAGCGACGCGGTAGAGGCGCTGATCAACGACCTCGGCGTGCAGATCGTGATTAATGTCGGTTCGCCCTTCGTGAACATGACCGTGCTCGAAGCCTGCATCCGCACCGGTGTCGCCTATATCGACACGGCCATTCACGAAGACCCGACCAAAATCTGCGAAACACCCCCGTGGTACGGCAACTACGAATGGAAACGCCGCGAGGATTGCGCCAAGGCCAACACCACCGCCATTCTAGGGGCAGGCTTCGATCCCGGTATGGTGAACGCCTTCGCCCGTTTCGCCGTGGACGAATTCATGGACGACGTGAAGTCCATCGACATCGTCGACATCAACGCAGGCAATCACGGCAAGTATTTCTCGACCAACTTCGACCCCGAGATCAACTTCCGCGAATTCACCGGCACGGTCTACAGCTGGCAGGAAGGCGCGTGGCAAGAGAACAAGATGTTCGAGGTCGGCCGCGAATGGGATCTGCCCGTCGTTGGCAAGCAAAAGGCCTATATGTCCGGCCATGACGAGGTGCATTCGCTCGCCGCGAACTATCCGGAGGCCGACGTGCGCTTCTGGATGGGCTTTGGTGATCACTACATCAATGTCTTCACCGTGCTGCAGAACCTTGGCCTGCTGTCTGAACAGCCCGTTGTGACCGCAGAGGGGCTCGAGGTCGTGCCGCTGAAGGTGGTCAAAGCCGTACTACCCGACCCATCGACCCTTGCGCCGAACTATACTGGCAAGACCTGCATTGGCGATCTGGTCAAAGGCACCAAGGACGGCAAGGATGTAGAAGTGTTTGTCTACAACGTCGCCGACCACAAGGACGCCTATAACGAGGTCGGCAGCCAGGGCATTTCCTATACCGCTGGCGTGCCCCCCGTGGCGATGGCGATGCTGATTGCCGATGGCATATATGACACCGGCACGATGGTGAACGTCGAAGAGCTGGACCCAAAGCCGCTGTTCGCCCTGCTTGACACCATCGGTCTGCCGACCCGTGTCAAACTGGCGGATCAGGACACCGGCTGGGACGAGGCCATCGCCTAAGCCTGCCGCCTGAGGCACCCACACCAACAACCCGCGCGCCCTTGCACCCGCGCGGGTTACCTTGCCCCGAGGGGCCGTACCTCCATAAAATCAAACGATTAAACACAAACAGCCCAGCGCGCGATCATGCGTGCAGGGTGATCAATTTTATTATGAAATAATGTGGACGGTTGTGCCGCCAAGTTCAAAATCTAACGATGTTTGAAAGTGGCGGACCGAGGAGGATTCGAACCCCCGACCCCCTGATTCGTAGTCAGGTACTCTATCCAGCTGAGCTATCGGTCCGTTAAGGCGGGGTTTAGTTCTGGGCGCGGGGGTTTGCAACCCCTTCTTTTGCCTAACGTGAATTTTCTTCAAACAAATTAGAAAGACCCGCCGCCCTTGGGCAATGTCACAATGAAAACCGTACCCGACGCGCTTGTCTCTGACAGTTTGAGCGTCCCACCGTGACCGCGCACCAGCTCTGCCGCGATCGCAAGGCCCAGACCGGAGCCCCCCTTGCGCGCACCGCCCTTGAACGCAGTAAACAGATGCTCCCGCGCCTTGGGGGGAAGGCCGGGGCCGTTGTCGCTGACGCGGATCACCCAGTCGCGGGCCTGTTCACTGGCAGCAACGATGATTTCGCCGGATTTACCCGTGGCGATGATCGCCTGTCGGGCGTTGCGCACAAGATTCGCCAAGACCCTGAACAAATGCTCCGGATCGGCGCGCACGTGCAAATCTTGCGGCACGTCGCAGGTGAACGTCAGATCCGCCCCGTTGATCGCCAGCCGCTCGCTATCAACGACGTCATCGACGATGCGCAACAGTGGCGTGACCGTCAGCGTCGGACTTGGCTCTTCTGCGCGGCCAAAGGCCAGCGTGGATTCGCACAGGTGCACGGCGCGGGTGATTGAGCTGACCAGCTTGGGGGCCATGCGTTTGACCGTCGGATCCTCGGACATTTCGATCCGGTCGGTAAACAGTTGTGCCGATGTCAGTATGTTACGCAGATCGTGGCTGATCTTGCTCACCGCCTGCCCCAGCTGCGCCAGACGCTCTTTCTGGCGCAGGGCTTGGGTCAGTTCGGTTTCAAGCTTCATCAATGCTTCCTCGGCCTCGCGCACCTCTGTCACACCAGCAGAAGGTGAAATGATTCGTCGCGCATCCTCGGGGGCAAGAGCGTAGTTCTGCATATGCCCGACCACACCCTTGATCGGTTTCAGCAAAAACGCCCGCATGGTCAGAAACAGCAAAAACGCCGTGATCATCGAGATGGCGGCAGAAAGCACCAGAATGCGAATACCATAGTCGATCATGGCGGTCCGTAAGGAGCCCGCCTCCATCGTGATTTCGATCAGCAAGCCCGCATCCTGTACCGGGGCACCGATCACGCGGATCACCCCCGGCTCTGTTTCGGCCAGCTGATGAAACGCATCGCGAATCAACACCCATGCGGAGGCATCGCGCAGATCGTATGTCTCTTTGATCGTCTGCGACATCGGGGAGGACAGTGCCAATTGCCGTATACGGTCGCGCCGCAGCACCACATTAAACACCTGCGCGGTGCGCAACAGCTCTGCCTCAAGCTCGGGGTCGATCATATCGCTTGCGAGCAGGGTCAGCGACGCAATCTGCGCCCTCTCTAGCCGGTTCATCATGTATTCTTCGCGAAACCGTGCGATAGAGGGCACAAAGATCAACACTTCTGCCAGCATCACAAAGATGGTGGTCAGAATAAGAAGCCTGCCAGAGAGGGATTTGAGCATAGGCGCGCGCTTTATGGGATGAACCGCTGCACCAGTCGAACGACAGTCTTGACCAAATCGCTTTCGAACAGACGCGGGCTGAAATACGCCCCCGCCGCACGTTTGTTGATTTCGCCGATGGTAGGGTAAGGTGCAACCATAGACGCAATCTGGCTCATTTTCATGTTATTTGCCAGCGCCAAAGCCCACAGGTTGATCAACTCTCCTGCTTGGTAACCGACGATGCTTGCGCCCACGGGGCGCCCCTTGACCACCATAACCTTGATCAAACCTTTGGTTTTACGCTCCGCGATGGCGCGATCATTGTGGTTATAGTGAAAGCGCACGACCTCCAGCTTGTCACCGTGTTTCTCTTTGGCTTGCGCCTCGGTCAGGCCGACTTGCGACAGTTCTGGGTCGGTGTAGGTGGCCCAAGGGATATGCGCCGTCTTCGCCTTGGCAGGCAGCGCGAACATCAGCGACCGGATCACGACGCCGCCGTGATAGCCCGCAACATGGGTAAATTGCATCCCGCCTGCAACGTCGCCGATGGCATAGACCTTGCGGTTGGTGGTGCGCAGGGAATCGTCAACCTTGATCCCGTTCTTGATCGGTTCGATCCCCGCCTTTTCCAGGTCCAGACGATCCGTGTTTGCCTTGCGGCCGACGGCCACCAGAAGATGCGAGCCTTTGAACACGCGCCCGTCTTTTGCTTCCACCTCTATCGCGCCGACATCCCCACGGATTTCAGCGGCTTGCGCAGCTTCTGCAATCTCGATGCCTTCGTCCTTGAGCGTTTGCAAAACAATGGCGGCAAGTTCGGGGTCGTCCTTTGAAAGCGCTTTATCTCCCTCGATCACGGTAACCTTGCACCCCATGCGTATGTGGGCCTGCGCCATTTCCATCCCGATCGGCCCGCCACCGATGATCAGCAGATGCTCGGGCTTTTCGCGCAGATTGAACAAGGTCTCGTTCGTCTCGTACGGCGTTGTATCCAGACCTGTAATCGGGGGCACCAGCGGCGATGATCCCGTCGCGATGACGATGCGCCGCGCCTTGATCACCGAATCTCCGGCCTGCACTTCGTCTTCGGAGATGAAGCGCCCGTACTCCCGGATCACGTTGACCCCGAAGCCTTCGAAGCGTTCCTGACTATCGACCGGCGCGATCTGCGCAATCACGTCCGCCACATGATCTTTTGCAGCGGCGTAATCCACCTCGCCCGCCGCATTGGCCACGCCATATTCCGCGCTGTGCCGCTGCCCATAGGCCGCCTTGCCCGTAGCAATCAGCGCCTTCGACGGCACGCAGCCAAAGTTCAGGCAGTCGCCGCCCATCTTGTGCCCTTCAAGCAGCACAACATCCGCCCCCATTTGTGACGCCCCCGCCGCGACGGACAACCCGCCGGAGCCTGCGCCAATGATCAACAGGTCAGTTTTGATGCGGTTCATTTCAAAAGTTCCTTTTTGCCGGTGACAGCTTTCAACACGACGGGCAGCACCGACAAAGCGCAAAGCCCCAGAATGGGAAGCAGGATGTGAGGTTCGAATATAATGCCGAAGTCTGGCGTTTCACCCCGTGCAAAAACGGAACCCAGCCCAGCACCGATTGAGGTGAACACAAGCGACCCGGGAATGATCCCTAGAAAGGTAGAGATCACAAAGCGATAAAGAGGCACACCCAGAAAGGCAGGAATAAGGTTCGCCACAAAGAAGGGCACCACGGGCACCAATCGTATGAAGAAAAGCATCGACCACTGGTTTTCGTCAATGCCCGCTTTGACCTTCCGCACAAGCCCTTCCGACGCGTCCATGCGCGCCTTCAATGTCTCTCCGAGACCCATACGCGCGGCAAGAAAGATCACGACCGCCCCCAGTGTCGCGCCGGTGACATTTGCCAGAACGCCGAACACTGTCCCGAATAGAAAACCGCCAGTGATTGTTGCCACGCTCGCCCCTGGAAGGGAAAACCCCACAATCATGATATAAATGCCCAGAAAAACGAGGATCGTCAGCGCGTAGTGATGGTCACGAAAAGCGATCAGCGCCTCGCGGTTGTCGCGCAGCGTCTCGAAGGTAAGGTAATCGCGCAGGGCGAAATAGCCGATCACCGCGACCGCCAAGATGGCCACAAAGGGCAAGTAGCGAAACCATGAAGGCTTTTCAGAGGCTTGTGCGGACATACTGTCGAGTCACTTTCAAAAGGGTATAAGTTGCTCCTTATTAGATGGGTCAAATATCGCCAGCCAGATAGGGTGCTCACGTGTGGTTGATGTGAAGGCGGCTTTTATGACGATGTCACGGCAATTCCCAAGAAAACTGTAACATTGCGCAGATAAGCTGGCTTAATTTGTTGCAAAGGCCGAAATAACGGCACCAAGGGTTTGACTTGCCCGTGCTGCAGCTTTAGGAGCAGGGCTTGAAATGACAGTGACGCGCCGAATCTGGTCGCGTGCTAAAGTATAAAGTGGAGTCGGAGCGATGAAACGCACCTATCAACCTTCAAACCTTGTGCGCAAACGGCGCCACGGTTTCCGCGCACGCATGGCAACCAAAGCGGGTCGCAAGATCATCAACGCGCGCCGTGCACAAGGCCGGAAGGAACTGAGCGCGTAATACGCGACCTCGGTTTCAAAAAGATATGACACCGTCGGAGGCACCTATGGATGGCAGCATCGCCACACCAGAGGAAACGCTTCCGGCGGTTTCTTTACGTGTGCAAACGCTCAAAAACCGTCCCGACTTTCAACGGGCATCCCGTGCCCCTCGGGTCGCCATGCCCGGTTTCATCCTGCAGATGCGTAAACGCGCAGCGGGCGAAGCCGATGGCATACGGGTTGGGTTCACCTGCTCTAAAAAAGTGGGCAACGCCGTCGCGCGCAATCGGGCCAAACGACGTCTACGCGAAGTCGCACGCCTGACGCTCCCTCACGAGGGACGCGACGGTATGGATTATGTCCTCGTAGGTCGCAGCGATGCCACGGCATCCCTCCCTTTTGACAAATTGCAGTCGGATTTCACCAAAGCCTTGGGGATCCTGCACGGCAAGCAACGCTCTGGTTCAAAAAAGTGACCCCTTTGGCGCGCGTTTTGGCACTGCCTGTGAAAGGGTATCGCCTCGTCTTCAGCCCCTGGGTTGGCCACAACTGCCGATACCACCCGACATGCAGCGCATATGCGCTGGAAGCACTTGCTAAACATGGCGGCATCCAGGGCGGCTGGCTCACCCTGCGGCGCATCGCTCGCTGCCACCCTTGGGGCGATAGCGGCATCGACAACGTACCTGACTAGCCCTTCCGTTTCTCTCCTTTCTTTACATCACCAATCGCCGCCATACACATGCACTGGCGCTTGATCGGCAAACTCAGTTGCACTAAGCCAAGCCCATGCTTGATCATCCCGAAGATATTCACCCGCTCTTCAACGGTGCCCCCCAAAGCACCGAGTTTCGCAAACTGCGCAAACGTCTTGTGCGACAAACGCGCGAGGCGATTGAGCAATACGGGATGATCGAACCCGGCGGCAAATGGCTGGTTTGCATGTCCGGGGGCAAAGATAGCTACACCCTGCTGGCCATCTTGCACGAGCTCCAATGGCGCGGTCTTCTGCCCGTCGAACTGGTCGCCTGCAACCTCGATCAAGGTCAGCCCAATTTCCCCGCCACGGTCTTGCCCGCGTTTCTTGAAAAGATGGGTGTCAAACACCGCATCGAATACCAAGATACCTATTCCATCGTCATGGATAAAATACCCGCGGGCCGCACATTCTGTGCGTTGTGCAGTAGGCTTCGTCGGGGGCACCTCTATCGCATCGCACGCGAAGAAGGATGTACCGCTGTTGTCCTAGGCCACCACCGTGACGATATCCTAGAGACGTTTTTCATGAACCTGTTTCATGGCGGGCGCTTGGCAACCATGCCGCCAAAACTCGTGAACGAAGAAGGCGATCTGTTCCTATACCGCCCCCTCGCCCATGTTGCGGAGGTCGATTGCGAAAAATTCTCTACTGCCATGAATTATCCAATCATTCCGTGTGATTTGTGCGGCTCGCAAGACGGTCTGCAACGCCAGCAGGTAAAATCGATTCTAGACGGCTGGGAGGCGAATAGCCCCGGACGCCGTCAGGTGATGTTCCGCGCGCTGATGAACGCACGCCCTTCGCATCTGTTGGACCCGAACCTGTTTGATTTTGCAGGCCTCAGTCGAGACAAGTAAACCCTCGAAAAGCTGAGGGTTTAATTCAAATCCTTTAGATCAAAGGCAGAACATTAATCTTTTGGTCAGAGGCAAGGGCTATCGGTATGGCGGTAACACTGTCAGCCGAGGCTTCATTTGCAACATGATCTTCAATCTAATCGTTCCCAGCGTAGCGCAACCCGTCGCCATTTACCCGCTGGCCTCGTGCTTTTGCTGGGGTTTGCGTTGTCCGTGCTTTGGTTCGGCTGGCAGGGGTTGATTATCATCGGCTTTGTCGCTCCCCCTCTGCTGTATTTGGCTTCAGATAGCTGGCGCAGTACACCATCAGGACCATCGCACCCGCGCCCGCTGGATAGGACGGCCACTGCCCGACCAAGCGGCGGCACCGATCCTACACCTCGGGAACCGATGCAGCACGCTCGAACTCTATTTCAGCCTCAGATATCCACTCATTCCGGCATGATCACCGGATTCTCTGCAGTTCCGGCCTGCAACACCAGTATGAACACCGATATGGCCGCGCCGCTCAGCGCCTCGGAAATTGCAGAGGATGAAACTCCTTTCAGTCACTTCAGCAATCTGACTCACGCGCTGCACAGGGCCAAAACCCTGCAACGAACGTCTCACTTTCCTCTTATCATCACATGCAGCCTTTCTACCGAGCAAGTGGATGACGTGCAGCTGGCGGCAAAACTGGAATGGGAACTTGATCGTCTTGACGTCAAACCCGCTACTTTGCGACTAGCCCTGCCGCAACACCTTTGCCAGCATACGCCTTCTCACCCACTCATTTCTACATGCCGTGACCTTCGCACGCTAGGATGCGGTATCGCGCTTTACGGTTTTGGCAGCGGTCCGCACTGCGTTGAGATTATTCAAAAATGCGGCGTTGACCTCGCGATTATCGACCCGTCTCTCACCAATGACGTTGATAAACACCCCAACCGTCGCCGCATCCTGTCAGCGGTAGTTGCGATGGCTCATGATTTGGGCGTCGAAACCCTGGCCTGTGATATACGAACCGCCGGAGAGCATAGCTTATTGTCTCAACTGGGCTGCGACCATGTTCAAGGCGACGGCATCGCGCCGCCCATGCAGATACACGAAGCGACCACTTGGATGCATACACATAGCCAAAAACTGACACGTCTGCCCAGTGTGGTAGGTGGCATTCGTTGATGTATGGCTTCGGCAGATCAGTGTGCACCAAAGGGGAAAAGGCGAATCTACTTGACCTTTGGTGCCTTACTCTGTTGAACCCACGCTGATATTACAGGCATCAGGTGACGGTCACATGGACGATCAAAACAAGAATCTCATTTTCGCGACGGTTCTAAGTTTCATAGTCATCCTAGGATGGTTCGTGTTGTTCCCGCCTCCGGAAACCGAAACCATCACTGACCCGGCTGCCACACAGCAAGTGACGGACGCAACCTCGACAGAGGCTGTTGTCCCTTCAAGTGCAGGCGCGGCGGACAATGTGACCGACGCGTCGGACGACGCAACGGCAGCTCTCGAAGAAGCACCGCGTATTCCCGTTGAAACGGCTCGCATTTCCGGCTCAATCTCACTGCTAGGGGGGCGGGTCGATGACCTTCATTTGAAGGATTACAACACAACTATCGAAGAAGATGCTCCTATCGTAAGCTTGCTATCACCTGCAGGCACACCCGACGCCTACTATGCGCTTTACGGCTGGGCTCCAGGCGCGGGGATTGCCCCTGAACAGGTTCCAGGACCAAACACCCTTTGGACACTTAGCCAAGGTGAAACGCTGTCAGTCGAAACCCCGGTCACGCTCACTTGGGACAACAACGCCGGTCAGCTTTTCTCACGCACCATCTCAATCGACGAAAACTATATGTTCAAGATCGAACAGAAGGTTGAGAACACTTCCGAAAACTCAGTTTCGCTTGCACCTTACGGCCTAATTGCACGCCACGGTATTCCAAGCGACGCGCAGAATTTTTTCATTCTGCACGAGGGCCTTGTCGCCATGAACAATGGTGAACTGCTTGAGACCGCTTGGGATGACATTCCCGAGTTGGACGCCGTGAACGGCGTGCCATCCAAACGTATTGACGGTGTAACCAACGGCTGGATCGGCTTCACCGGGCACTATTTCATGACCAACCTTATCCCGGATCCGGCACAGCCAACGCGCTTGTCAGTCAAGTACCTGCCACGCACTGAGATTTTTCAAACCGAATCCGTGATGCCGACGCAAACTGTCGCAAGCGGGCAGACAGCAACGGTCACCACACAGTTGTTCGCCGGTGCCAAAGAGTGGGAAATTCTGCGCGACTATGAGGCGCAAGGCGTGTATAAGTTTATCGACTCCATCGATTGGGGCTGGTTCTTTTTCCTGACCAAACCGATCTTTTGGGTACTTCACCATCTAAACCTGCTGATCGGCAACATGGGTGTCGCGATCATCGGCCTGACGTTACTGATCAAAGCTCTGCTCTTCCCACTTGCGTATAAATCCTACGTTTCGATGGCGAAGATGAAAGAGCTTCAGCCACAGATGGAGAAGCTGAAAAAGGATGCAGGCGACGACCGTCAAAAGCTTCAACAGGGCATGATGGAGCTATATAAACGCGAGAAAGTGAACCCAGCCGCCGGCTGTCTGCCGATTTTGATGCAGATCCCGATTTTCTTTTCCCTCTACAAAGTGATCTTCGTCACGTTGGAACTGCGCCACGCGCCCTTCTTCGGCCCGTTTCAGGATTTGAGCGCCCCAGACCCGACATCCATCTTCAACTTCTATGGTCTGCTGCCATGGGCTGCGCCCGAAGCAGGGACCGTTCTGGCCCTGGTCTTTATCGGGATCCTACCGCTGCTGCTGGGTATTTCGATGTTCCTGCAGCAAAAACTGAACCCGGCCCCTACGGATCCCACGCAGCAGATGATCTTTGCATGGATGCCATGGGTCTTCATGTTCATGCTTGGCGGTTTCGCATCCGGCCTCGTTGTCTACTGGATCGCAAACAACACGATTACCTTTACGCAGCAGTACCTGATCATGCGCAGCCAGGGCTATAAGCCTGATATCCTAGGAAATATTAAAGGCAGCATGAAATTCGGACGGAAGGGTGATCCGAAATAATGACAACGGTGACCCAGCTCTATCGCCACCCGCTCAAAAGCCATGGTCGCGAAGAGCTGGATCATATAGCGCCCTCCACGGGGCAGTCGATGCCCTGGAACCAGACCTGGGCGGTGGCGCATGGCACGGTGCCTCTAGATGAGACCGAATGGTCGCATTGTGCAAATTTGAGCACCGGGTCAAAAGCACCATTGGTTTGATACCGCAACACCATGAAGCGAGCTTGATTAGGTCGGGAACGACGTGTCAGCTGGCGAAACTGTCCTAAGCGTACGGGAATCCATCAAGCGGTGCCAAGCTACCACCGCGAATCCACTCAACGGCGAGCGCGACATCGGCATGTTGCGCGTATTGAGCACTTGGGGTCACCAAGATTTCCGCGTATACGCTGAGGTCATTCACACGGGGTCCGTCGGAATTAGCGACCAGGTAAAGGTACTTTAACTCATGCAAGTCCAATTTAGCATCGCCGAAGAGCCTGATGCCTATGCAACCGAAAAGGGCCGCATGCTATTTGCAGGCGAAACGCTGTTTGTGAAAGGCGTTGTCGCGATGGACGGCCTGCCACCCGCCAACCGGATGGAGGTGTGTTTTGCAGGGCGATCAAACGTTGGTAAATCGACTTTGATCAATGCCTTGACGGGCACAAAAGCGCTGGCAAGAGCGTCCAACACGCCGGGGCGCACTCAAGAGATCAACTATTTTACCGCGGCCGACGATCACTACCTCGTCGATTTGCCCGGGTATGGCTATGCTAACGCCCCTCTACCCGTCGTCGAAAAATGGCAACGGTTGCTGAAACAGTACCTTTCAGGCCGGCAAACGCTCCGCCGTGCGTTTGTGCTGATCGACGCGCGGCATGGTGTGAAGAAAGTCGATGACGAAATCATGTCCTTGTTGGACAGCTCAGCCGTGACTTTTCAATGTGTCCTCACGAAAGCCGACAAGGTTAAAGAAGTAGAGCGTCAGAAGGTTCTGGATCAGGTCCGCGGTGCGCTTGCCAAGCACCCAGCCGCCTACCCCGAAATCGTGGTTACGTCTTCTGAAAAGGGCTGGGGCATCCCTACGCTCCGTGCCATTATCGCGACGTTGGAGTGACGAGCACTTCGGCGTTTACCGAGGCAGAGAATGAGAAAACAAGACATGAATCGCGACTGGATCGCCACCGCACGCACCCTGAGCCAAGCGCTCCCCTACTTGCAGCGTTACGCTGACGCGACCGTTGTTATAAAGCTGGGCGGTCACGCCATGGGCAGCGACGATGCGATGGAAGAGTTCGCGCGCGACGTAGCACTTATGCGCCAGGTCGGCGTGAACCCCGTCATCATTCACGGCGGCGGCCCGATGATCAATGACATGCTCGGCCGGCTGAACATCAAGTCCGAATTCGTAAACGGCAAACGGGTGACCGACGCTGCCACGATGGAAATCGTTGAAATGGTTCTGTCGGGCCTTGTGAACGCCCGCATTGTGCAAGCGATCACGGCACAGGGTGGGCGTTGCGTCGGTGTGTCTGGCAAGGATAGCGGCCTTATTATCTGTGACCAAGAGGACCCAGAGCTGGGGTTGGTTGGCGCACCGACCGAAGTAAACCCCCGTTTGCTACGCGATCTAGCCGACAAAGGAATTATCCCGGTGATTGCGCCCCTTGGCATGGGCCGCAACGGCGAAACATTTAACATCAACGGGGATACTGCGGCGGGCGCGATTGCAGCTGCGCTGAAGGCAGACCGCTTGCTGCTGCTTACCGACGTTGCGGGCGTGAAGAATGCCGAAGGCGACGTGCTGACGGAGCTAACAGCGAGCCAGATACGCGAGATGGTGGCAGACGGAACGATTGCCGGTGGTATGATACCCAAAACACAAACTGCGCTTGATGCGATCGACGGTGGCGTGCGCGCAGCGGTGATTTTGGACGGGAGAGCCCCTAATGCCTGCTTGTTGGAGCTTTTCACCGAACATGGTGCAGGGAGCATCATCCGCGGCCAGTAACAACGACTATATAAATTACTGCATAATGCCCCCCCCTGTTTCCGGCTGTTTGAGCTTCTTGTTTATGCGGCCGATACATTAAGGAAACGTTGATGAGACGCCTTATTCTGATGCGCCATGCAAAAGCAGGTTGGCCGGCGGGGATCGCGACGGACTTTGACCGGCCTTTGGATGACAAAGGTCGGCAAGACGCACATGCAATCGGGCGATGGCTCGACGCAGAAGACTACAGACCTGATCTTGTGCTATGCTCTGCATCTCGGCGAACGTCGGAAACGCTCGAACTTTTGGAAATTCCCTCCGCTGTTAAACGAATCTTCACAGACCGCCTTTATCTAGCAGATACAGAACGACTGATGGCGGCCATACAGGGCGCTGAAGGGTCCACAGTATTACTTCTGGCGCACAACCCCGGCGTGGCGGAGATGGCGCACCTCCTGCCCCGTGTGGGTGCCATAGCTCATCTTGCAGCCGGAACCCCACCGGGTGCGACAATGGTGATGTCATTCGAAGTGGACGACTGGAGGGGCGTGCACTGGCACAGCGGCGACGTACAGGCGTACATGACGCCACGGATGCTTGCCCAATAGAAAAGGGCGGGGAAATCCCCGCCCTTGAAACTTAGTGGCCCAAAATTTGGCTGAGGAAGAGCTTGGTCCTCGGGCTTTGGGGGTTGTTAAAGAACTCTTCAGGTTCGTTCTGTTCGACGATCTGGCCTTCATCCATAAAGATGACGCGGTTGGCCACCTGACGGGCAAAGCCCATCTCGTGCGTTACGCAGAGCATCGTCATGCCTTCCTCAGCCAGTTCGACCATCGTGTCCAGGACCTCTTTGATCATCTCCGGATCCAGGGCTGAGGTTGGTTCGTCAAACAACATGATACGCGGACGCATACACAGGCTGCGCGCGATCGCCACGCGTTGCTGCTGACCACCAGAAAGCTGACCTGGGTACTTGTCCGCCT